>LFST01000017.1:26920-32919 GCA_001513185.1 Candidatus Fermentithermobacillaceae bacterium DTU015 | reverse complement strand
GACGAAGCAAAGGCCGAAATCCGCGCTGCTTTGGAAGAACTGGGGCTTGTGTGACGGTGCCAAACCTGCCCAAAGCAAACAGTGATCAATTGGCGGGTAGAAGGCACTGTGGTGAAGAAGCCTTTCAGCAGGAAGTATGATAAGGGGAACATAGAAGTTGTAACGAAGGGAGATACGCACCATATGAAACCAAGGAATCCTAAACACAAGCTGTTGCTAGGGCCGGGGCCCAGCAACCCTGATCCACGAGTGCTCAGGGCGATGTCAGAGCCTACCCTAGGCCACCTGGATCCTGATTTTGTGGCCATAATGGACGAGACTACCGAACTGCTCCGGTATGTTTTCGGTACCGAAAACGAACTTACCATCCCCATCTCCGGTACAGGATCAGCAGGCATGGAGACGGCTCTGGTGAACTCCTTGGAACCCGGGGACAAGGCTATCATCTGCATCGCAGGAGTGTTTGGCGAGCGGATGGCAGATCTAGCCGGGCGCATGGATGTCGAAGTTATCCGGGTGGATGCGCCCTGGGGCAAGCCGGTTGATCCTGAGGATGTGCGCCTAGCGGTCAAGCAACATCCCGATGCAAAAATCGTGGCGATTGTGCACGCTGAGACCTCCACCGGCGTACTTCAGCCCTTGGAAGAAATCGCGCAGCTAGCCCATGAAAACGGCATGAGAATCGTAGTTGACGCCGTGACCTCCCTAGGTGGCATGGAAGTGCCTGTAGACAGGCTTGGGCTGGACTTTGTATTCTCAGGCACCCAGAAATGCCTAAGCTGCCCGCCTGGTTTGGCGCCCATTACCGTGGGCGAAAGGGCTCTCGAGTTTATCAGAAACCGCAAGACCAAGTGTCCGAGTTGGTACCTTGATCTGTCCATGATTTCAAGGTACTGGGGTGGCGAAAGGTTCTACCATCATACTGCGCCCATAAACATGATCTATGCCCTCAATGAATCTTTGCGGATAATCAAAGAAGAGGGCTTAGAAGCAAGGTGGGCAAGGCACAAGCTCAACCAAAAGGCACTCATTGCAGGGCTGGAAGCCATGGGGATGAAACTTGTGGTTGACCCCGAGTACCGCCTGCCCAGCCTTACCACCGTGTACTTCCCTGAAGGGATAGAAGACGTGCCCGCACGCATGAAACTCCTTAACGAGTTCGGCATAGAAATCGGTGCCGGGCTTGGGGACTTCAAGGGCAGAGTATGGCGTATAGGGCTTATGGGCACAAATTCCACCAAGCCCAATGTGCTCTTCCTGTTGGCTGCACTTGAGGACGTGCTTGTGTCCATGGGCGCAAGAGTGCCTCAAGGCGCAGGCTTGCAGGCTGCTTCTGAAGTGTACAGGGGGGCGTAGGCCAACAGCTTGCTTGATAACAAGGCCCGGCGGCGCTGACGCCCCGGGTCTTTGTCATGCAGGAGATATTGCCCGGGCGATGTCATTTAGGTCAGTAGTCAGCCGGGCAGGGGGAAGGCTCTTTAGGATGAAAGCCCCATAAGGCTTGGTGATTATGCGTGAATCAAGGATCACCACCGCTCCTCTGTCTGACTTTGACCGGATGAGCCGTCCGAAACCTTGCTTGAGTTTGAGAGTGGCTATGGGCAGGGAGTAGTGGATAAAAGGATTGAGCCCTCGTTCCTTCCAAAGGATCTCCCTGGCTTCCATCACAGGGTCTTCGGGCACGGGAAAAGGCAGTTTAGCCAGGACCACGCACGACAGGGCATCACCCGGTACGTCAACTCCTTCCCAGAACGAATCCAAGCCCATGAGCACTCCGTTTCCGGCGTCCTTGAACTCTCTGAGGAGGGTCTGGCGGGGCCTGTCGCCTTGGACAAACACGGGATAGCCTTTTGCTTCGATCTGGTCTTTGATCTTGCTGCTCACTGCTTCCATCGATTTCTTTGACGTAAACAGCACAAACATCCTGCCTTGCGCCAGGTCAACGATTTCCAGGACCATATCGGCCACATAGTCGTCATACTCAGGGCTGTTAGGTTGATTTCCCCGGACATCCCGGGGTATGCACAGGCAAGCTTGGTTGGGATAGTCAAACGGGGAATCGATAATCGCTTCATCTGCATCTATTTCTAACTGGCGCTTGATGTAATCAAACGAGCCGCCGGTGGACAGGGTAGCAGACGTAAGGATGGCAGTAGGCACCGACGTCCAAAGGTTTTCTGCAAGATAGGGGCCTACCTCAAGAGGTGCACCGTGTAAAGTCACATGTTTTTGCCGCCCGCGGCCTTCCATTTCGGACCAGTACACAAAAGCATCGCCGTCGCCCTCCAGGGCGTTTAGATTGTCCAGCACCTGGGCCATCTCTAAGTAACGCCTGGAAAGAGCATTGGCTTCGAAGCGGTCTTCGTCTGACAGGTCCAGGCTTGCCCACTCTGCAATGAGCTTAGACATATCCCTTAGGGACTCAGGAATCTTGTCATCTATGCTGCCGGGTTCCTGCAACCTGAACTTGTCTCTGCCTCCGTACCGGAAAGGGTTTACTCTTTGCTTGGCCTGCTTGTACAAGAGGTCAGGAGCTAAGGCTGTCAGGCTTAGGTCCATAAGGCCCAACAAGTGGGCAAGGGACGATTCCACCCGGGACCGCTCGTGGGCGGAGAGCAGTTGCGACATGGGTTCCCGTGAGATGAACCTCACCGTATCGTCGGCAAGGCGCCTTAGGTGATTGTGGCCTACGTTGAAAGTCATGCTGTCTCTGAACACCGTCTCTAGGTGGTGCGCTTCGTCGAAGACCACTGCTTCGAACCCTGGCAGAAGGGACACGCTGCCTGCAGTATCCCCGACAATTCTCAAGTTTGCGGCAAAAAGCGCATGGTTGACCACAATCAAATGACAGCTTTCAAGGTGCCTCCTGTGCCTCTGGTAGAAGCAAGATTCTCGGAAGGGGCATTTCCCCGACATGCACCTTATGCTTTCAGAACACAGTTCGCTCCACAGCTGGTTGGGTATATGGAAAGGCAGTTTATCGCGGTCGCCGTCCCATGAGCCCTCGTCAATCACCTCAGACAGCATCTGAAGCTTTTTTTCCTCCTCGTCAGCCTGTACAAGCTGCAGCCTGCGTTGGGTTTCATCGTATACCCTGGCCCATTTACGCAGGCAGAGGTAATGGTTCCGCCCTTTGAGCAGCGAGTAGTTGAGGGTGCCCAGCTCCTCAAGCATTTGTGTGACCAGGGGGATGTCTTTGTTGACCAACTGCTGCTGGAGGTTGACCGTGTATGTTGACACAATGGCCCTTTTGCCCGTGGTAAGGCACCAGTAGGCTAAGGGGAGGAGGTAGGCCAGGGATTTGCCTACACCTGTTCCGGCTTCCACCAGCAGGTGCTTCTTAGAAGCCAGGGCGTCGTGGACCAACCTGGCCATTTCTTGCTGCTGGGGCCTCTCTTCAAATCCGGGGATCAAGGCGGACATGGTGCCTTTGCTGTGAAGGGCTTCTTCAATGTATCGATTGTCTTGTAGTGATGGAATCGCGTTCAGGCCGGAATCCTCCTTGGACCAATGGGTTGACCTTACAGCACGGTCCTATATACCCACATTCTGTATCAGGCAATATTCTATCATGTTTCCCGGCCCGTTTGCCCAGGGATTGGTTTTTCAACTATAATGCCGGCGGATTGGGGGGCTGACGCTGGTGCATGGGTGTATGAATGTACCGGTGTAACTTGGGATGGTACGCTATCTGCTCCAAGGATTGGTTTTTCGCTGTGTCCCGGCATCTGACTTGCGGGTGGACCAACTGTACTTTGTTTGGCTTGTTCTGCTATTGCCGGGTTTGTCGCTATTATTCGATGGCTTATTGCTGCTTCCTTTGTTGCTGCCTGCCTTGTTGCCGGAAGGTTTGTCTGCGTCTTGACTGTTGCCTTTGACGTTGCCCGGGTTGCTGCCGGAAGGTCTGTTCCCTTGTTGGTTGTTGCCTTTGGCACTACCGGGGTTGTGATCCGATGACTTGCCTGTCTGCTGTTTGTCTGCTTGCGAGTTGTTCTGCATATTTCCTGGCTTGGATGACTGGGCCTGCTTGACCTTTTCGGCCCATTGCTTGGCAAGCTCGGTCAGGTAGTGACTATCCAACTGCTGGCTTTTCTGCTTTATTGTCTCAAGGCCCGGTTTGGGAATGCTTACCCTGAAGTCTGTCGGCTTCTTTAGCTGGCCTGGAGGTACGTTGGATTTGGAGTCCGTGCCCTTGAATTGTCCGGGTTGTTCCTTTTTGTTGTTGCTTGCCTGGTTCCCTGCCGGCTTTCCGAGAGCTTGAGTGCCATTAGTTGAGCCTGCTGCGGAAGAGTGTTTGCCGGTTGCTCCTTGGAAGGTTGGACCATTGCCCTGTGAGCCCTTGCCAGAGGTCTTGTCGGTGAAGTCAGTGCCCGCAGGGCCCTTACCGGTTGAGCCTTTGACGGTTTCAGACTCCATTTCAATTCCCAGCTTGTCACTAATTGCACTTATGTCGGATTCATCAGCCGATTGGGCCCCTCTGGCTACAGGCAGGTCAATTCCGGCCTGCCCCCGGCTTTCCCGGAGTTCATGGAAGAGTGCCCACAGCACGGCCCGGGTAGCGGAAATCCTGAGCTCTTTGGCAATCTCCCGGGTCTGCCTGTCAAGCCTGATGTGACTTATGCTTGCCGGACTGAAGGATATCTGGGTCCCGGAGCCCTGAAGGTTCTTGGATTGTTGAGCTTCCTTGTATGCTTTTTCAGATGTGCCTCCCGATTTGGGATTTGTCTTAGGTGCTCCGTTGGTAGCTTCTTTAGAAACTTTTTGAGCGGTCTTTGCGGTTTGTTTTGCGGCTTTTTGCGCTGCTTTTTCCACGTCTTTAAGGATCTTTTCCTCGAGGCGGTCCAGCAGGGAATTCTCCTCTACACGATCTTCCATAGGGATGATGCCGATTACCACTTCAGGCTGCTTGTCTTCCTGCCTTTCTCTAAGCAGGGCTTCTACGGCGCGGTCTACCGGTTTCATGTATAAATTGATGGAACTTGCCAGGCGCTGGCTTTCTTCGTCGAAGCAGGTGACTGACTTTATCAGCCCTTTGTCGTTTACCTCTAGTTCCAGGCTGACGGGTGCGTCCACCAGGTCAATCGTCACCCATGCAACTGCCGGCCGTGCTTCCAGATACTTGTTATATCCAAAGAACGAGGTGCAAAGTATAAGCGAGGCCACTGCCGCAATAGGGAGGAGGCGTTTTTGCAGGAACCGGTAAACAGCATGGCTACGGGTGCGTCTGCTTATGTGGCTGCCTGTGGTTGAAATACCGGACATGTTGGGCAAAATAATCTGCTCCCCGACCATGTACACGCTGTTCTTGATCGGGATGAACAAGAATTGCCCGTCGGATGTAAGCACGGTAATTCCGTCTTTAGATGTTTCAACCACCAAGCCCTGTTTGGAATTCAACTCACGTCACCACTTTCAGCCAAGAACCTCTTTCAGTCACAAACCTCAAAGTACCCTTCCATGCTCGGATAATCACCGGACATGGCAATAGCTACTGCAGTAATATACACTTTCTGCCTTTCGATCGTCTTTCGCGAAACCCGTTTGTCCTCCGGCACTGCAGACAGCAACTGATCGACGGGGATCTTGCGCGTCTTAAAGAACTGCCTTCTTAGCTTGTCGTTTTCGACGATGACCTTAGCCATATACATTGCTCTTTCCCGCGCGTCTTTGTGTTTCGGGGTAGCTTCCACCACCTGGCCTATGGTCAGCCCGAACTCTTTGAGCGTATCCTTCCAGTTTTCAATGTCATCCTTCCGTTCCACTGCGGCTTGCCAATCTTCCGTGGTATATGTCAAGCAAGATGGGTCGAAATAGCCTTCGTGCTCATTTCCTTGTCCGTCCCTTGCCACCATTGTCGAATAGGGTATTTCCCTGTGTCTGGATTGTTTCCGGTAATAGTCGATGAGCCTGCGCCGTATCACAGTAGCAGCAAAAGCCAGAAATCCCGGCCTCTTGCTCTTGAAGGCGTCAATGGCTTCGTTGAAAGCAGAAAGGGCTAC
>LFST01000017.1:9678-26905 GCA_001513185.1 Candidatus Fermentithermobacillaceae bacterium DTU015 | reverse complement strand
CGTGCTTCCACTGTTTCCTGTTCAGTATGTTGTTTAGCCATTTCTAAACTCAAGACTGTATTCACCATGTGAAGTGTTCGCTTCACCTACTTTCAGTTCCTGCAACTTATGTGGGTTACAGTATGTATTACCGGTAATTGGCAGTAGCTCCGCTCGCACAACGGTTTGACCTTTTATGAACATAATCGAAGCGGGCTGATTTTTCTTGGAACGCGGGAAGCACCGGCCGATTCCAGGCCTGGTGAGGCTTGGCGGCCTATTTTCAACGTAGGACCACAAAAATCAATTGAGCTTAGAAGGACTTTCCTGCGGGATATGGTATACATATATATGTACAAAACATATATATGGCACCAAATCCGCGGTTCTGCAAGCAATCCTTCATATACGCTGCAACATTCACACCAACTGCCACCGGACATATCAAGTTTCATTGTCAAGTTCATTCCCCACGGGAAGGGGGGATCATATGTCTCGTGACTACGAGGAGATGAAAAGCCAAGACCGGCACCAGGATGATGGTCGCAATAGACACAGTGACAGACTTAGTAGTGGAAGGCCCCGGGAAGGCCCCTATACCGGAGATCGGCATAGAGAAG
This sequence comes from Candidatus Fermentithermobacillaceae bacterium DTU015, assembly GCA_001513185.1. Lineage (GTDB taxonomy): Bacteria > Bacillota > Sulfobacillia > Fermentithermobacillales > Fermentithermobacillaceae > DTU015. The sequence continues at coordinate 26,306 of LFST01000017.1, read as the reverse complement.
ACTGTAACAGGGCTGGCTGCCGGGAAGAAAGCCGGCCTGAAGAGCAGCTGAACAAGGAAGATACATGCACCGAAGCACTGCTCGAAGCACGGCCGGAAGTGCCGCACACCGATGCCACTTTCTCGGAAGACAGCCACCAGGACAAGAGGCACAAACACCATCATGGCTGGCACCGCCACGCCCACGCAGAAAACGTGGTCCGGCCTGAAAGATTTATGGAACCGTGTCTCCTGCTGCTTCTGACCGAAAACGTCACCTACGGGTATGACCTCATCTCCCGGCTCAAGGAGTTCGGGTACGGGGACAACCAAGACCCCGGCATGGTGTACCGTTACCTCAGGCGGCTTGAAAAGCGGGGCATGATCGAGTCTAAATGGGACACCTCAGGCACAGGGCCTGCCAGGAGGATGTATAAGGTTACGCCCGACGGCAACGAACTTCTGGCTGTGTGGACGGAAACCATAAGGTACAACATCCAGGTGCTTCAGCAATTCCTGGAGCGGTATGAAAAAGCCATTCAAGGCGTCAAAACCCAAGATGAGCTTGGGAGCACCGGTGGGGGCGCCGCGCCTAAGTTCGTTGGTAGCGCCGAGTAGACAATTTTGTTGACATTGCAAGAACTCAGATAATTGAGTACGATAATATTTCGTACGACGATATTATCGGAAGCCAAAACAATTGATGCAGTTGCAATAGCCGGAGGGAGGGTGGCTCTTGAAAGTTCTTAAGCGGCTCCTCAGGTTTGCAGCCCCTTATTGGAACAGGTATCTGGTTGCAACCGTGTTAGTGTTCGCAATATCGGCGCTAAACCTCCTGGAGCCCATGGTCATCAAGTGGGTAATCGACGAAATCCTTGAGTCTAAGAACTACTCATTGTTGTTGTACGGTGCACTTGCCATCCTAGGTGTAGCTATCCTAAGGGGCGTACTCCAGTTCTTCCAGCGTTTCACCATGTCCTGGGCAGGGCAGAAAGTGGTGTTTGACATCAGGAATACCTTGTACCGCCACCTTCAGCAGCTGTCTTTTAGCTTCTACGACAAGGCCCAGACGGGACAGATAATGTCCAGGGTCACATCTGACGTGGAGACGGCCCAAAGATTTTTGTCCAACGGGCTGGTTAACCTAGTCTCGATAGTATTGACCTTCACCACGACCCTGATCATAATGTTGTCCCACCATACCAAGCTTACCCTCATGGCGATGATCACCGTTCCCTTCCTGGCATGGCGGGTGCAGGTTTATTCCACCCAGATCCGGCCCATGTTCTGGAGCATCCAGCAGCAACTTGCCGTGCTTACAGCCCGGCTGCAGGAGAACATCACGGGACAGCGGGTCGTAAAAGCTTTCGCCAGGAAAGATCACGAGTTGGAGGTTTTCGAACGGGATAACATGGCGCTGCTTGAGCGCAACGTAAGGGCGGAAAGGTTGTCAGGGGTCAACTGGGCGCTCATGCGCTTGCTTACTGAGATATCCCTCGGCATCATCCTATGGTACGGCGGCTATCAGGTGATCCGCGGTAATATCACTTACGGGACTTTGGTAGCGTTTAACATGTGGCTTGGGCGGCTGCTCGGCCCCATCCGGAGGCTGGGCTTCTGGGTGAGCATGGTCCAAAGGACAGTCGCTTCAGGCGAGAGGATATTCGAGATCCTTGACACCAAGGCCGAAGTGCAGGATAAGCCCGGTGCCAAGCCCATGCCACCTATAGAGGGCAGGGTGACTTTCGAAAATGTAAGCTTCTCTTACGACGGCGAGCACATGGTGATAGACGACATCAACCTAGATGTCAAGCCCGGGCAGACCATAGCCATCCTAGGTGGCACAGGATCAGGCAAATCAACCCTGATAAACTTGATCCCCAGGTTCTATGATGTGACTAAAGGCAGGATCCTGATAGACGGCATCGACATACGCGATGTTACCCTGGAAAGCCTGAGGAGGCAGATCGGCATTGTGACCCAGGAGACCTTCCTGTTTTCAGCTTCCCTCCGAGACAATATAGCATACGGCAAACCTGAAGCCACCGATGAAGAAGTGATAGCAGCAGCCAAAGCGGCGCATATCCATGATTTCATTGCCAGCTTGCCCCAGGGCTACGATTCGGTAATCGGAGAAAGGGGAGTGGGACTTTCAGGAGGGCAGAAGCAAAGGGTGGCCATTGCCAGGGCCCTGCTCATGGATGCCCGCATCCTCTTGCTTGACGAATCGACCTCCAGCGTAGACGTGGAGACAGAGATGCGGATTCAGGAAGCGTTTTCACGGCTGCTTGAAGACCGGACTGCGTTTGTGATTGCCCAGAGGCTGTCCACCGTGAGGAACGCCGACTGGATCATAGTCCTGGACAAAGGCAGGATTGCTGAACAGGGGACCCACGAAGAACTGCTCAAGAAAGGCGGAATATATACTTCGATTTACAACTTGCAGTTTAGGCCACAAGAAGTGGATTTCAGCGAATCGGGACCGGCCGGATATGAACAAGCAGCAAGCCAAGGAGGTGGCAACTGATGGGACGCTTTCGTGGTTTGGACGTAGGAAATATAGAACTTAAGGATGTCAACTTCTCTCACCTGCCGAAGCTTAAGCGGTTTGTCAAGCCGTTTAGATGGTACTTGCTGCTGGCTTTGGCCCTGGCTGTTGCCATCTCGCTGCTTAGCACCGTAGGGCCCCTTCTTGTGCGGCGCGCCATAGACGTGGACATTCCTTCAGGGGATTTCAGCCAATTGTCCAAAACGGCGTTAACCTACTTGGGGATCATGTTCCTCATTGAAGTGCTCAGCGTTTCTCAGAGATATGTGATGTCGTGGACCGGGCAGCACATGCTGTATTCCATGAGGCGGGCGCTTTTCAGCCACCTTCAGGATTTGGGGCTTGACTTCTACGACAAGCTCCAGGCCGGACGGATCATGTCCCGGGTTACCAGCGACGTCGAATCCCTAAACCAGCTCATATCTTCTGGAGTGCTAGGGCTTTTGACCGACCTGGTCACNNCTGTAGTCCCTCTGTTGTTCCTGGTAGTGTGGACCTTAAGGACCAGGATGACCAGGGCATACCATCTGGTGAGGCGGCGGATTGCCGACATTGCCGCTAATTTGCAGGAATCGATCTCAGGTATGAAGATCGTACAGGCGTTTTCCAGGGAAGAACTAAACGCCGAGAAATTCAGTGACACCAACTACGAGAGTTTCCAAGCTCAGCTGGAGGCAGCGCGGCTGCACGCCTTGTTCCATCCCATGGTGGATATAATCAGTGCTTTTGGCTCGGCGCTGATCGTTTACTATGGTGGGCTCAGGATGGCTTGGAACGACCCAACGGTAACGGTGGGGACCATAGTGGCGTTCCTCAACTATATGACCAGGTTCTTCTGGCCCATCAGGAACCTCACCGAAGTGTACAACCTCATCCTTCAGGCCGGCGTGTCATCTGAAAGGGTGTTTGAGATCCTGGACACCGAGCCCAATGTAAAAGACAAACAAGGCGCCATTGAACTTGGTAAAGTCCAGGGGCACGTCAAGTTCAACAACGTAGTGTTTGGATATGAGCCTGGCCTGCCGGTGCTCCACGGGATAAGTCTTGAGGCCAGACCCAATGAGACCATCGCGCTTGTGGGGCCTACAGGTGCAGGCAAGAGCTCAATCATCAACCTCTTGTGCAGGTTCTACGATGTGGATGAAGGTGAAATCCTGGTAGATGGCATAGACATCCGCGACGTGACTGTGGAATCGCTCAGGCGGAACATGGGGATAGTGCTGCAGGATACGTTCATATTCTCCGGTACAGTGCGGGACAACATCAGATACGGGCGTTTGGACGCGACAGATGAAGAAGTCGAGCGAGCGGCCAAGATAGTAGGCGCCCACGATTTCATCATGCGCCTGCCGGACGGCTACGACACGGAAGTGAGGGAACGGGGTTCCCGGCTGTCAGTGGGCCAGCGGCAGCTGTTGTCGTTTGCCAGAGCGCTTCTGGCTGACCCGCGGATCCTCATATTGGACGAAGCTACATCGTCGGTGGACGCATATACTGAATACTTGATACAGAAGGCGTTGGAGAAGCTGTTCGAAGGCAGGACGTCTATTGTAATCGCCCACAGGCTGTCGACTATCCGCAACGCCGACAGGATATATGTGATCCAAGACGGCCGCGTGGCGGAAGTGGGCAACCACGAGGAGCTTATGGCCAAAGGCGGGCTGTACAAGTCCCTGTATGAGAAGCAGTTTGCCGGGGCACCTCTGGTGGATGAGGATGAAGTACCTGAGACAGATGCTGAGCGATCCGATGAGGGCTCAGGTGTCCCAGGGCAACTAAGTCCCAGGCCTGGACACGCTGACTGATGCGGATGTGATTTTGGAGAACCTTCCGGATTTACCCAGTAGCAGCCCGGCTGCTAGAGCCTTGGAACTTAGGCCGGGCTGTTTTGTTTCTTCCTTATTTTGCTCGATTTCTTCTTAGTTTCTCCATAGTATGCCTTACACCGGGCCCGCGGCGCCGGAAACTCCGGCAAGACCCCCCATTCAGCCATATCCGCTGTCACCGTCCCCACTGCCCGCGGAGATGGAAACTCCGGCACAACCCGGCAATGCCTTGCTATTTCCTTTCGTTCATCATGTTCCTCACTATTATCCAAGCCCGGTGAAACCCTACCACAAGCCCGAAGATAAGCCCGATGGGGGTGTAGATCCTGGTTGGGCTGTTCCTGTCCAAGAGGGATCCTATATACATGCCTATCAGCGCCGAACCCAACAAGTTAAAGCCGAGGCTTAAGATTACCCCTGCTATAGCAAGGAACCCGCCTCTTGGTTTCTTGGACACAATCTCACCTGCCCCCTTAATTATGGTACACCGGAGGATTTGCAAAAACCTCCAGGGAGCACATAATAATATTATCTGTGGAGCAGGGTTGGCTGGCATAGGACAGAAATATACTTCTGAAGTTGATGGCGCCACGGTTGGACATGTTGCGCCGGCCTTCGTGACAAGGAGGTAGGAAGATGCCTGAAACGTATAAGGGTGTGCAGGTAGCTGTGGTAGGCATGGGCAAATCCAACCAAGCCCTTTGCCGCTACCTTCTTGGCGAGGGAGCCCAAATCACGTGTTTCGACCGCAAGACCAAAGAACAACTTGGCGAAGTGTATGAGGAGTTCAGCCAGAGGGGCGTCACATGGAGGCTGGGTCCCGATTACCTGGACACACTGCCCGAATATGAACATATCTTCCTTACCCCGGGGATGAAAAAGCACCAACCCCAGGTAATTGAGGCTAGGAAAAGGGGAGCCAAAATTTCCACAGAAATCGACTTGTTCCTTAAGCGCTGCAAGGCGCCTGTTGCAGGCATCACAGGCAGCGCAGGTAAGACCACCACCTCAATGCTGGTGGGGCGCATGTTGGAGCGCAGTATGCCCGGTACACCGGTATACGTGGGGGGAAATATCGGGCCTGTGCTGATTGAAAAAGTCGATGAAATACCGGAACATGCCCGGGTGGTACTTGAACTGTCCAGCTTCCAGCTTCATCTATGCAGCAGGAGCCCTCAATACGCTTTGCTGCTTAACATAAGGCCAAACCATCTGGATATCCATAAAGATCTTGATGAATACGTAGAAGCCAAGAAAAATATATTCCGCTTCCAGTCACAGCACCATTGGTGCATCCTCAATTACGACGATACTGTAACCAGGAGTGCTGCAGCCGAATGTCCGGGACATGTGGGATTTTTCTCGATATACGGGCGTCCGGAGGGAGCGCCGGAGCACACGGGACATAAGGGACAGAATGGCTATACCGGATGCACCGGTCACACCTGGCGTAGCCGTGTCCCCGCGGCATGGCTCGACGGGGATGACCTGCTATACGACCCCGGTGACGGCAGCGGGCTTCTGGCGGTAGCGTCCAAGCGGGATCTTAGTATCCCCGGTAACCACAACATATCCAACGCCTTAGGCGCCATATTGATTTCCATGCAGATGGGCGCCAATCCCGAGGGTATAAGAAAAGCCATAAGAGAGTTCAGGGGCATCGAACACAGAATCGAGTTTGTGCGGGAAGTAGGCGGGGTCAAATTCTACAACGACTCCATTGCTACCTCCCCTGACAGGACCGTTGCCCTCATAGATTCGCTTGAGGGTTCCCTTGTGCTCATCCTGGGAGGCTCAGACAAGGGGTTGAGCTTTGACCAGCTGGCCCGGAGAATCGTTGCCAGGGGGTGCAAAAGCGTGCTCATTGGCCAATGCGCGCCCAAGATCAGGCGGTCTATAGAGACAGCATGGGCTGAGGCCGGTCTAGCGGGAACACCTGAAATAGCCGAAGCAGGCAGTTTGGAAGACGCGGTGAGCATCGCCTTGTCCATGGCAAACCCTGGGGATTCAGTGGCACTGTCGCCGGCGTGTGCAAGTTACGATATGTTCCCAAACTTTGCAGAGCGGGGGCGTCAGTTTAAGCAGATCGTCAAGGCGTTGTGAGAAGGCGGCCTTTCTTTGTAAGCGCCAACCGTAAGGCCGGCTTTGGTTCCGGAAGAGGGTTAGGCATCATGAGGCTTTATTATGTATGATTATTGATGATCGGGCTTGTGAAGCAAGCTGATCAGGTAGGACGATAGGACCTTTGAACTTTTACCGGGACACTTTCTGGCGGCGAACAAACATTCATACAGGAGCATCACACATGGCAAAACATGCAAAGCACAATGGAGTAGCGCAAGCCTTAGGCGGGCCAGGCGGGGAACAGGCCGATATCATGGCGGTTTATCAGGCACTCAAGGATCTTTATCCCGATGCCCAGTCGGAATTGCTTGAGCCTTGGCGGGACAACCCTGTGGATGTACTGGTGGCAACCATCCTTTCCCAAGCTACCAACGATACCCTCAGCGGCCGGGCGTTTTCAGAACTCAAATCCCGCTTTCCTGAATGGGAGATGGTGATTGCGGAAGACCCGGCTAAGGTGGAAATTGCGCTGGCAGGTGGCGGGCTCCAGAAGCAGAAAACCAAGAAGATACGCGGTGCGCTTACCAAACTGAAGCAGGATTTCGGGGAGATCACCCTTGATCCCCTGTTTGACTGGCCCAAGCAAGAGTGCATGGAATATTTGACATCCCTGCCGGGGGTAGGGCCCAAAACCGCGGCGTGTGTAGTTGTGTTTGGCTTGGGGAAGCCTGCGTTTCCCGTGGACACTCACATTCTTAGGATTGCCAGGCGTTTGGGGCTCGCGGGCGAAAAACAGCCTGCTGCATCCGTCCAAGAGATGTTGGAACAGCTGGTTCCCGACGAGATCAAGCAGCCATTCCATCTGATGCTTATACACCATGGCCGGGAAATATGCAGTGCCCGCAAGCCTAAGTGCCCGTCGTGTCCTCTTAGACACATGTGCCGTTATTTTAGGACTCAGGCCCATCCGGGCAAATAGCCTGGGCCTGATGAAGGGACTTTCCCGAAGCGGGACGAATAGATGTTACGCGATCATTTTAGGCTGGTTGCGCTTATGTTAGTGCTTGATCGACACTAATACCGGTGTTCATGTTGTCCTTTGCGTTGGTGTCTGTGTTGATTCATCGATGGTTTCGGCGTTTGTCGTATGTGGTTCAGGAGAGTGCTGTTGCTTCAACAGTGTTGCTTCCTTTATGGTGTATTCAGGTTCATGTTTGAGCTCTCTGGAGCAATACGGACAGTGCCATGAATCATAATGCGTGGCAGCGGAATAGGATATCTGTTTGCATGATGGACAAAATTTCCAAGGCAACAAATTCACCTTCCATGTGAGAGATGAGTGCTTAGATACATTTTAAAGGATAAACCGGACTCTTTCCAATAGGTGGAGAAAAATTATGTCCAAATTTACTCATCTTCATGTGCACACAGAATACAGTTTGCTCGACGGGGCTTGCAGGGTCCATGAATTGTGCAAACTAGCCTCCCAGATGGGGATGGATGCCCTTGCTATCACCGACCACGGTGCCATGTACGGGGTGATCGAGTTTTACAATGCCTGCCTAGAGGCGGGGATACGCCCGGTTATCGGCTGTGAAGTCTACGTGGCACGTGGCTCCAGGCACATAAAGGACAGGGGGCTGAGGGACGAGCCTTATCATCTTGTACTCTTAGCCGAGACAGACGAGGGCTACAGGAACCTCCTAAAGATTGTGTCAACCGGGTTCCTCGAAGGCTTCTATTACAGGCCCAGGGTTGACTATGAGGTGTTGTCCAGGTATTCCCGCGGGATTATAGCGCTTACCGCGTGCCTTGATGGGGAAGTACCCAGGCTCATCAGACAGGGGAGGTTTAAGGATGCTGCGTCCTCCCTCGAAAGATACATCGGCATCTTCGGCAAGGGAAATTTGTACCTGGAACTTCAGCGTAACGGGATTCGGGCTCAGGAACAGGTAAACCAGGGGCTCTTGGAGCTTTCCCGGCGGTACGGGATCCCCATTGTGGCCACAAATGATTGCCACTACCTCAGGCGGTCAGACGCCAGGCATCATGAGATACTCCTGGCCATCCAGACGGGGACTAACATATACGACCCAAACCGGCTACGCTTTGAAGGCGACGAATTCTACCTAAAGAGCCCACAGGAGATGGCTGAAGCCTTTAGGGATTTGCCGGAAGCCATAGCCAATACCCGGGAGATTGCCGACAGGTGCAATGTCAAGCTGGATCTGTCGTCTGTGCACTTGCCTGATTATCCGGTTCCACCCGGGGAAACCCACTCGTCGTATCTTAGGAAAAAAGCCCAGGCAGGCCTGGCTGAGCGGCTTGGAGGACGCATAAGCCGCGTAAAGCAAGAAAGGCTTGATTATGAACTCGGTATGATAGACAAGATGGGGTATTCCTCGTATTTTCTCATCGTGGCTGACTTCGTCAACTATGCCAAGCGACACGGCATCGCCGTGGGCCCGGGCAGGGGCTCTGCTGCGGGAAGCTTGGTGGCGTATTCCCTGGGTATCACAGGGATAGACCCGGTTGACCACGGCCTGGTGTTCGAGCGTTTCCTGAACCCTGAAAGGGTAAGTCTGCCCGATATCGACATTGATTTCCAGGATGACCGCAGGGATGAAGTGATTGAGTACGTGCGGCGGAAGTACGGCAATGACCGGGTGGCCCAGATAATCACTTTTGGTACCATGGCCGCCAGGGCGGTCATAAGGGATGTGGGCCGGGCGCTTAACCTGCCGTATGCCGAGACTGACCAAATTGCAAAGATGATACCCGCCCAGCCTGGCATCACCATTGCTGACGCTTTGGATACAGTGCCGGACCTCAGGCGGTCAATGGAGCGGGACGATATTCGCATGCTCATCGAAACCGCCCAGAAGCTTGAGGGGATGCCCAGGCATTCATCGGTCCACGCAGCGGGTGTGGTGATCGGCAAAGAGCCCCTGTGGGAACACGTGCCCTTGGGCAAGACCCAAGACGGGGTTATCACAACCCAGTATTCCATGGAAGCCTTGGAGGCCCTGGGGCTGCTCAAAATGGATTTCCTCGGGCTTAGGACCTTGACTGTGATCCAGAAAGCCACCCGCCTGGTGGAGGAGAGCACGGGTAAACCTTTAGACATACAAAAAGTGCCCCTTGATGACGAAAACACTTACAAAATGCTGTCAAGGGGAGAATCCTTAGGGGTGTTCCAGCTTGAATCTTCCTGGGTGCGGGATTTTCTCAAGGAGATGAAACCCAGGGAGTTTAAAGACATTGTGGCTGCAGTGGCGCTTTGCAGGCCCGGCCCCATGGAACAGATCCCGGAATACATAAGGGCCCGGTTCGGCCAACCCCACTATCTCCATCCGGTGCTCGAACCTGTACTCCGGGAAACTTACGGGGTGATGGTGTACCAGGAGCAGATTCTCCAGATCGCCCACAGGGTGGCAGGGCTGACACTTGGCGAGGCGGACATACTGCGCCGGGCGGTGGGGAAGAAGGACCTGGGTCTGCTTGTACAGATGCAGGACAAGTTCCTGGAAGGGGCAGTGGCCAACGGGATATCCCGCGAATGTGCCCAGGAAATCTGGGATCTTATCCTCAAGTTTGCAAATTACGGATTCAACAAAAACCATGCAGCGCCCTACGCCCTGATAGCTTATTGGACCGCTTACCTGAAAGCCCAATACCCGGCCGAGTTTATGGCCGCGCAGCTTTCCTCGGTCAGGGGGATGCAGGGCAAAGTAGGTATATATCTGGACGAAGTCAAGCGGCTAGGTATCGGGATCAAGGGTCCCAGCATCAACCACAGTTTGGTGGAGTTTTCCGTAGAAGCTACCCAAGACGGCCCCAGCATCAGATACGGGCTTGGAGGCATCAAGAACGTGGGCGAAGCAGTGGCCGCTGAAATCGTGAGAGAGAGACAGCGTAGGGGCAAATTTGAGTCTCTTGAGTCGTTTGTGTTCAGGATGGGCAAGGCCCTCACCAAGAAGGCGTTGGAAAGCCTGATAAGGTGCGGCGCCTTAGACGAGTTGGGCACCAGGTTCAGCCACCTGGACAAGATGGACCAAGTGCTCAGCCAAAGGGTAGCTCAGCCTGACACACAGATGTCCCTGTTTGGCGGGTTTGAACCGCCAAAGCAAGACCTGCCTCTGGCACCGGCGCCGACTGAACCGGCTCCGGAAGCACACCGGCAGTTGTCGTTGTTCCCCATGGCGGTTCAGCCTGCTGCGAATACCAAGCCAAATGTTTGGGCGGGTTCTCACGAAAGCAAGCCCAGGTATAACCAGGATTATGGTTATGAGCCCAAGGCAAGGGTAAGCAAAGAAGGCCTGAAAACCGAGGAAGTCCCGCTTGAAGTGCGGCTCGCCTGGGAGCGCGAACTTCTGGGTATGTATTTCTCCGGGCACCCCTTGGACAAGTACAGAGACTATCTCAGGCGCCACACGGTATCCCTCGCCCACATCGAACAAGTGCCTGACCGGGCTGAAGTGACGGTGGGCGGAAGGGTTTCAGAAGTCAAGAGGATAATAACTAGGGCGGGGGAAGAAATGGCCTTCGTCACATTGGAAGATGAGTACGATTCCATTGAAGTGATCGTGTTTCCTAAAGTGTGGCAACAAGCCAAGACCTTCTTGGCTAAGGATAGGATAGTGACGGCAAGGGGGAATATAGAAGAGCACGAAGGAATCCGTAGGCTGTTGGCGAGAGAGTGTATCGCTATCGACAAACGAGACACAGAGAGATAATAGGCTTGCGGCTTCCAGCCGTTATAATATCAGCGAAGGGAGGGAAGCCCTCAAGTTCCAACCTTTTTCGGAGCGCATGGGCCTGCCTGTGTGGAAAGTTATCTATGTAGCATCGAACTGGAAAGAGGCAGAAGAGATGAAAGACAGGCTGGCAAAAGAAGGGCTTATGGTCATGCTTAGGACCGGTTCACGGGATAAGCAGTCGGCCAGAAACGTGGAACTTCTCGTGCCCAGGCTTGAAGCCAGAGAAGCTCATTCACTTATCATGCAATACATAGGAACTGCCAGGGTGTAACGTGAGAATCGGAGTACTTACCAGTGGTGGAGATGCCCCAGGCATGAATGCAGCCGTACGAGCCGTGGTGCGGCGTGGCTTGTCGGCGGGGCTGGAGGTTTACGGCATCCGCAGAGGCTACGAAGGGCTGCTTAACGGTGAAGCCTTCCCGATGGATCTGGGCTCTGTGGCTGACATAATCCATCGGGGAGGTACCATTCTCCATACTGCAAGGTCTGAACGGTTCAGACAAGCCGAGTACCAGGACCAAGCTGCTGCCTGGGTCAAAGCACAGGGATTGGACGGATTGGTGGTTATAGGCGGGGAAGGCACCTTCAAAGGTATGGCCGAGCTCTGCAAACGGGGCGTCAGGGCGGTAGCCGTACCCGCCACCATTGATAACGATATCCCCCATACAGATTATTCCATCGGCTTCGATACCGCGGTGAACACAGGGGTGGAAGCGGTCAACCGGCTCAGGGATACGGCCACTTCCCATGAACGCATTTTCGTGGTGGAAACCATGGGGCGCAACAGCGGGCAGCTGGCACTGGCCGTAGGGCTCGCCGGAGGCGCCGAGAGCATACTCATCCCCGAATTGCCCATCGACATGAAAAAGGTATGTGCCAAGCTGGAACGAGGGATAGCCAGGGGGAAAGTGCACAGCATCATCGTTGTGGCTGAAGGCGCCGCAAAAGGTTTCAAGGTGGCCGAGGAAATAGAGAAGTGCATGGGGACGGAGATAAGGGTTACCGTGCTTGGCCACGTCCAAAGGGGCGGTACGCCCACGGCGTTCGATAGGCTGCTTGCCTCGAGGATGGGCGCCAAGGCCGTTGATGCTCTGCGCGAAGGATATTCCAACGTTATGGTTGGGATTTCGGGAACGGAGCTTAAGTTAGTACCCCTGGATCAGGTAATAGGCGCGGAGAAACCAATCGATATGGAAGTTTATACCTTGGCTGAAGATTTGGCCAAGTGACAAAACCCATGACCTGAATCCGGGCCGAACCCATGGCCTCCGTAACCTAGGAGGAAAAGGGCGATTAGCCGGCTATTGCAATAGGTTTGGCCCGGAACAGTATAGATCATACTGTGGTCTGCTGGATTCCCTTGAAACGAAAGGTGGGTTAACACATGGCCCTAAGGAGGCGCCACACCAAGATTGTGTGTACCGTCGGCCCGGCTTGTGGCGATCAGGAAACCTTGTTCCAGATGATAAGGGCCGGGATGGACGTTGCCAGGTTCAACTTCTCCCACGGAACCCATGAGGAGCACGGGGCCCGGATGGAAAACTTAAGGTGGGCGGCAAGACGGGCGGGAAAGCGAATCGGCATAATGCTTGATACCAGGGGTCCTGAGATACGATTGGGCGAGTTCCAGGACGGCAAGGCTTATCTGGAAGAGGGCAGCCGCTTCGTACTTACCGCCGAGAAGATCTTAGGGAATTCCAAGCAGGCATCTGTGTCGTTTCCCAAGCTTTCAGAGATTGTGTCACCCGGAACTCTGATCTTGCTTGATGACGGCAATATTCAGCTAGAGGCCCTGGAAGCCGGCGACGGAGTAATAGTTACCAGGGTACTTAACAGCGGGTGGATCTCAGACCGCAAAAAGGTCGCGGTCCCTGGGTCGAGGATCGAAGGCCTGCCTGCAGTCAGCGAAAAGGATAAGGCTGATATCAGGTTCGGCGTGGAACACGGCATTGACTTTGTTGCCGCGTCGTTTATCCGGTCAGCCGACGATGTGCTGGATGTCAGGCGTGTGCTTGAGGAGCTGGGTTCCAAGGCCCAGATCATCGCCAAGGTGGAATCGGTTGCAGGGGTAAACGCCCTTGAAGAGATCCTCAAAGCTGCAGACGGGCTTATGGTGGCCAGGGGGGACTTGGGTGTGGAGTACCCGCCTGAGGAGATCCCCGGATTGCAGAAAAAGATGATAAATCTTGCGAACAGGCTTGGAAAACCCGTTATCACTGCTACCCAGATGCTGGAATCAATGATCGAGAACCCAAGGGCAACCAGGGCGGAAGCCTCTGACGTGGCAAATGCCATATTGGACGGAACCGACGCGGTGATGCTGTCAGGCGAAACTGCTTCGGGCAAATATCCGGTGGAAGCCGTTAAGTTCATGGCCAAAGTTGCACTTGAGGCTGAGAAGTTGCTTGATACAGAGGCTTTCATGAGCAAGTATAGCGGTACGATCGCCAACGTCACCGAGGCGGTGAGCCGTTCGGCGGTGGAGTGTGCCATTGCCCTGGGTGCTTCTGCCATAATAACTCCTACAGAATCAGGTTATACCGCAAGGATGGTGGCGCGTTTCAGGCCAAGAATCCCGGTGTTTGCAGTCACCCCGCATGAAGAAACCTGCGGGTGGCTCACCTGTGTGTGGGGGGTGGAGACGGTCATGGGACCGAAGATGCCCGAACACTTCCTAGGACCGGAGGACACAAGTGATGCCAAAGAGGTCCGGGATGCCGAGCGTCACGGCACGGCCGAAGAATCGGTGCAAAGCAAAGATGCCGGGCTCTCTGGGGCTCAAGCCGGCCACGGGCAGACCGGCGATGTATCTGATATGGCTATTAACGTACTCAGGGAAAAAGGTTTGATAGAAGACGGGGCGCTTTGCGTAGTTACCAAAGGGGTGCCGCAAGGCGTTTCGGGCACCACCAACGTGATGGAAATAAGGACTGTAGGGGATGTGCTGCTCAAAGGCTCGGGTATCGGGCAGATGGCGGTGTCGGGCAAAGTGGTTGTGGCCGAGACGGGCGAAGAAGCCGTGTCCAAAGCTTTCCCCGGCTGCATTTTGGTGGCCCGGGCTACAGACAAGGCGTTTGTCCCGGCTTTGAGGAAGGCGGCTGCCTTGATCATGGAACAGGGCGGGCTTACATCTGACGGGGCGATTGCAGCATTGCACCTCAACATCCCTGCAGTGGTGGGCGCGGTTAACGCAACCAAGCTCCTCAAAAACGGGGACATAGTGACTGTAGATGGGGCGAGAGGAGTGGTTTACCGGGGAGTGGCACGGGTAAGGTAGCTCTGTATTGACATAAACAGGGGTCGTCCATATATAGTTGTATGTGGAGTTTTTGGCAGGAAGCGATGAAGGGGAGTAACTTCCCGCCGGCAAGTATGTGTTCAGCGTACAGCATTCAGGCGGGTGGCCCTTGCCGTCAGCACGGCGAAAGCCCGGCAGGCCTTCAAAAGTGAGACCTTCGTCCTGGATGAGACGGGATGAGGGTTTTTTATTTTCCCATCCCGGAAAGCTCAAGGGAGGGGCTTTAATTGGACGGTTTGCTTTACGGGCTGCTTGCCATGACATGGCAGCAAGCGGTAATGATCGGTATTGGTTTTGTGCTAATCTATCTGGCTATTGCCAAGGAATACGAACCGGTGCTGCTCTTGCCCATCGGGTTTGGCGCTATTCTCACCAACATCCCCGGTTCGTCGGCGGTTGGCCCCGGCGGTTTCCTTACCATCCTTTATGACGCGGGGATTATTACCGAACTGTTTCCTATTTTGATCTTCATCGGCGTGGGGGCGATGATCGACTTCACACCGCTTTTGCAGCAGCCTGCTATGTTGTTTTTCGGAGCGGCGGCCCAGCTTGGCATTTTCCTCACAATGGCTATGGCAGGGCTGGCAGGATTCAGCCTCAAGGAAGCGGCGGCTATCGGTATCATCGGTGCCGCAGACGGGCCTACTTCGATTTACGTGGCGACCAAGTTTGCCCGCCACCTGTTAGGCCCCATATCTGTGGCGGCGTATTCATATATGGCGCTGGTGCCCATTATCCAGCCTCCTGTGATCAGGGCACTTACAACTCCGGAAGAACGCAAGATAAGGATGCCTGTAGTTCCTGCCAGAGAGGTGTCTAAGACCACCAGGATACTGTTTCCCATAGTAATCACGCTTATTGCCGGCTTGGTCGCACCTATAAGCCTTGCGCTTGTGGGTTCGCTTATGTTCGGCAATCTCATCAGGGAATGCGGGGTGCTGGAAAGGCTTTCGAAGGCAGCCCAGAACGAACTTACCAACTTGGTGTCCTTGCTCTTGGGGATCACCATCGGGTCAACCATGGTTGCGTCTGAATTCTTGCAGCCCAGGACACTCCTTATCATCGGCATGGGGCTCTTGGCGTTTGTGTTCGATACTGCAGGCGGCGTGATTTTCGCCAAGATTCTCAACTTGTTCTTGAAAAACAAGATTAACCCGATGGTCGGCGCGTGCGGGATATCGGCATTCCCTATGTCTGCCCGTGTGGTGCAGAGGATTGCCCAGCAGGAAGACCCAGGCAACTTTGTGCTGATGCAAGCGGTAGGTGCAAACGTCGCAGGCCAGATCGCTTCGGTGATAGCCGGCGCGCTTATACTCGCCTTGGTGAAGTAAGGCACTGATTCTGCGTAAAGCGAAGTAAAGCGAATAAGCTTGCTGTATTCGCAATGTTTTCGCATGTTAGGGAGGGTGTCAAGTGGAGGTACTGCGGGAAACACTGCGCATTACCGGTGTGTCTATGACGATCATCTTTGTCATGATGGCCGGCTTGTACGTGGTAATACGGATACTCATGAATGGAACACAAAAGCCCAAAGAGTGATTCCGAAAGCCTGGCTTGGAAGTACACTGGAACCGGACGGTGTGGCGGGAAAACTACCTGGTTTGTGTTGGCGGTTTGCGGATGCCGCACACAGGCGCCGGAGGAGCGACAAGGAATAGCGCACCGATGAAGAGAACATCAATGAAGAGCACACCAATGAAGAGAACACCAATGAACAGCACTTTGACGGAGAGAGCAGGGCAAAGGGTGACTTCATGTGTTGCGGGACCTTGTAATGGGTAACCAAAAGATGGTTGTGGCAATCCTGCTTATTCTGGCTTTGCCTATTGTAGATCTGGTGCTTTTGTTCCGCGTCGGAAAGTACATAGGATTCTGGCGGACCCTTGGGCTGGTATTCGGCACGGCCCTCTTGGGCGTGGCACTTTTGGCAGTCCAGGGATTTGGGGTGTACAGAAAGGCATTAAACGAGCTGGGGGCAGGGCGAATTCCCAAGAATCAGGTCATCGACGGCCTGCTTATTGTAATAGGAGCTGTGCTCATTTTGCTGCCCGGGCCCATGGCGGATGTTGCAGGATTTGTACTGCTGTTCCCCCTTACCAGATGGCCCGTAAGAGGCGCGGTGTTGCGGTGGATAGAGCAGTATATTTACATAAA
>LFST01000017.1:0-9647 GCA_001513185.1 Candidatus Fermentithermobacillaceae bacterium DTU015 | reverse complement strand
GTGTACAATCCTTGGTTTTTGCTCTCGACGCAGACAGAAGGACACTCTGGCTGGGACTTCACAAAGGACTTTTTGGCATCAGGTTAACGTTTGATCTGTTCAGCTGCAAAATGGCTCCCAGCATTGGAGGGATCTTTCTGGTATCAGGTTAACGCTTGATTTGGCCGGTTCTGGTAGCCAGTGACGGAGGAACCATGTCTTTATGGTGAAACACCTGCAACATGAACCTGGCACGTGATGCGCCCACGTAGAGGTCTGCGTCAGTGCACGTGCGCTTGCCGGCTTTCAGCCCTATCAGGAACACAATGTCCGATTCCAAGCCCTTAAATGAGCGGATTGTGGCAAACCTTACTGCATTGGCCGGTTGATCCTGAGGGCTTTGGGAGACTTCACCAAAGACCGCAAGGGGCCATGAACCTACGGTTTTGCATCCTGCGNNGTTTTGCATCCTGCGAGGCAACTGTTTTCCAGGCGGTTGGGAGACAGAATAAGGATCCGCTCTGGCCTGATGCCCTGGCTTACCAACCTTCCGATTTCCCGTTCAATCATCCGTTTCTCCTCTTGAGGGGATCCCCATGGGTGATATATCACCGGAATGCCTCCGCGGAGCCGGCCGCGCCGAAGAATACCTTCTTTTTGTCCAACTCCGTCTCTTCGAGGATCCGGGCCTGTTCTTCAGTGAGCACTTTTGTGGCTGCGCTGTGGAACATCTGGATTTGGTCTTCCAGCAGCGCAAACACCTTAAACGAGGGTCCGAGCACTTTGTCTATCAGAAATTGGATAGCCTGCGGGTTAGGTGTTATGTGTTTGGGGAAGAGCGCCCGGATGTGTGTATCAAGATCTTGGAGGTGGTCGTACAGGAAAATGCTTTCCGGTTCAACGTGGTCGGGCAGGTCTCCTGTGATCTTCTTGGTTTCCGGGAAACACAAAGCGAATCTGATGTGCAGAGGGAACCTGCTTTCATCCGACTTTTGTTTGTACCGTTCCAGGATGGCCCACATTGCCCTTTGTGCCTGTTCCACCGGGTCTTTGGCCATTGGTTCTGTATGGTGCTCACTGCGGCGGGCGCCTGAAGGTGCGGGTTTGAACTCGTGCCACCGGCCGTTGGCGTACATAATGTTTCCTTGCTTGACCTCGAATACCACATAGNNCGTGCGGGACTTCCAACCGGTACTTGTAGCTGTAGAACACGGTGTACTCATCCGGAAGATCCCTGCATGCCAAGTAAAACATGCGTTCACCGTCGTTTTGTATCATCTGTGCCGGCAGATCCGGGACCATTTTCGCCATGGAAACACCTCCGCCGGTAACAGGTCCTTACCAAGACCTAGTGTGGTAGTTCAACCTTGCCATGGAGAAACCTCGGTGAGTATCTGGTAGTCTCTTTCTACCATTTGAAGATAAATCCTGCTTGGGGTAATAGGGAGGGAGTTGGCTTGTTGTTGCACCCGAATGCCGAGGGGTATCGTCCATATTAGCTGGAAAAGTCTTTCCCCTTAAACCGACCACGAAATCAGAGACTTCCATGCTGTTGATGGCGGTTACGATGTGGCCAGGACGGATGTCATATAGGTACTCGAGGTCTATAGATACTCAGTAGAGCGGGGGGCTATCACTTGCATAAAGGATGAATCCGGAGGACCTGGCGTCGTTACGATGGATGCCCGCGGATTTGGAGATAGTGGCAGCTTTGAAACTGACTAGCTCCTAGTCGTACCTGGTCTAAGACTTGCCATTTGCCAGCGGAAACTGGTTCAGATTTGACCAGTCAGGTTTCCTGGCGGGCTCAACTGGTTTGAGATCGTCCAGTTCTTGACCGAAGGTGGTTAGGAATCAACCAGTTGCAATTGTATGGCGGTTTGGAATTAACCATCCCGCCCCTTAGCCAGGAGGAGCTGGTTAGGAATTGACCAGTCTAAGACTGCACCTGGTCCCGCATTTGCCAGCTCCTGAAGCAATCTGGTTCGGAAATGACCACTGTTGGCTCTTGGCGGCTCAAGCTGGTTTCGAATTGACCAGTCACGAGTGCTGCCTGGCCGGCATTTGACCACCTCGGACCAGAACCTGGTCAAGAACCAACCAGTCTACGGTGTTGCTGTCCGAGACTGGTTCAGAATTGTCCAATTGTGGGTCGCAGCTGGTCTGTAGTTGGCCTTGTGCGGCTTTCAACTGGTTCAGAATCGACCACTTAGGCTTTTTCGGTATGGGGACTGGTCTAGAATTATCCATACCCGAATCATACCTGGTCCTAACCTGACCACTAATGGTCGAAGTCTGGTGAGAAATCAGCCACTTTGGCTTTCTGCGGATAGAGGTTGGTTTCAAACCGCGCAATTCCATGTTTGACCTGGTCTGGCATTGACCACCTCCGCCTAGACAATGGCTCATATTCAACCATGGTGTCTTATTATAGGCTCAGAGATGGCCGGTTTCCCACTTTGTTGCCGGTTGCGTCTTGTTTGCCGGGCTATGGTTCTTTTGATGTTTGCAGCATACTCCTGGCAGAGGCTTTCCAATGACCGTACACGGGGGCCATTTGGATCAACATATCTTAGGGGGATACCAGGCGGGATTTTGGCCAGCATACCTTTGTAATTCAAGTCCTCTTCGGTAACAATCATCAGTTCAACACCATGTTTTTTGCTGAGGCTTACCTTTATAAGATCCCGCATTTGAAGTCTGCGGAGCGCTTCATCATCAGGAAATATATCTGTTGTTCTGAAGTGTTGTTGGCCCTGAAATTCCCAGGCCACATTGTACGGTTCGGGCAAGTAGCAATCATACTCCATATATTCACCCGTTTCAGGATTTTGTAAGAACCATGGCCGCGCGTTTTCCAGTATTTCAGGTACATCAAGTAAGATTTTGAGCCACTCATGCATATGGGTTTGCCCGACCCGTGCTACATATCTGATTTGTTCCTTGTACAATTCAGCAATTTGCACTTGGTATTCATCGGATATGGTAGGATACATTGCCTTCTTGGATCCCTGGGTGAGGACCACAATCCAGCCGCTATCAGCGAGTCTCTTGCTTTGAATGCGAACGGTACTTCTCGCCTGACCTGTCATTTTGCTCAATTCACTAATGGAGCAGCCTGGGTGGAGCAGAAGATGGATATACAGAGCAAGATCTGCAAGATGGAGGGATTCTTCTTGGAGCAAACCCGTAGGTACCTGTAAGAACAATTTTTCGGTATTTGTCAAAATTCAACTCACCCCTTCATAGTTTGCCATATTCTACCATATAAATCCAAGAAGTGACAACTGAAAACGTCAAGAACGAACTGGCTTCATTGTGGAATCGATATGGAGCAGGGAGAATGTGAAGACACATGAGGCCAGAGGCAACAGCGAGCACACCGTAAAGCGGGTTAAGAGCATCAAGAGACCCGGGCAGGGCACATCGGAGGCTAGGACAGAATTGTGGTAACAGCCATGGGTTAATAGTATATGAAGGCCCGGGTATATCCGGGCCTTCTACATCATATCTCTTGTAAGAAACTCAAGCCCTAGGGCTCTATCCAAAACAGGTTAAGACAGGCTAAACGAACTTCAGCCAGCAAATGATAGCCACCGTCTCCGTGTCTGGGGTGCCTCAGAGCTTCCTGCTAATCCAGCTCAAGCAGTTTGCTTCTCGCTGCACGGGACCGGTCCCAGAGCCTCGTGCTAATCCAGCTCAAGCAGCCGGTAGATAATCACCGCGGCTTCGCGCCTGGTGGCGCCGTTTCCCGGCAGGAAAGTGCCATCAGGATAACCTCTGAGCACGCCCCACTCTACGGCCTTAACTACATAACCCCTGTATGTCGGAGGAATGCTTTCGTAATCGTCAAATCCAGGCAACGCGCCGGCATTCTGAACAGCCTCATTTTCAAGGCCCAGCGCACGAGCTGCCATCACGCACACTTCCATGCGTGTGATGGGGGTATCAGGCCCGAACCCGTCGGGATACTCTTCCGGCCGGATGATTCCCAGGCCCATTGCAGTGTGGATATACGGTTCTGCCCAATGGCCGTCCTCCGGAAGCAAGACCATGTCCCTTCCCATAATGTCTTGCTTAGAGAACGAATCTGATGTCTCAAAGGCTGCCTCTATGGCCAGATCCTGAGCTTTAAGAGGTTCAATACCGCATGCCCGAAGCAGCAATGTTACGAACTCAGCCCTGGTGAGGGAGCCTTCAGGGTCGAACATATCGGCGCTTTTGCCCTGTATAATCTGTCTTTCGTATAGGCTAAGAATGTGCGGGTCGCCCCAGGGGTGTTCGCCGGTGACGTCCTTGAAGGGATTGTGTTCCGGCATCTCCGGGTCAGGATTTTGATGTTCTTTGTCTGCCTTAAGCCCGGTGATGCAGAACATGGCAGACATGTTACCGGCCGAAGTCTCAAGGTTTACAACGTATAGTCCGGGTTCTACAGGATTACCTTCATCATCGGTCTGGTCCCAGGCCCAGGTCTGGGTTTCGCCGGGGCCCAAGTCTACAATAATCATAATCGAGATAGGGGAGAACACCACGGTACCGTCAGGCCTGGATATTTCCCATGGAGCTCCGCGTGAGAGTGTTATGCTCGAGCCGAGCCCGTTGGTGAACGAGAACCCAACAGGTTCCCCCTGACGGTAGATCGACTTGCTGGTTCGGAAGAAGGTTCCTGCCTCAGCATCCCACACGGTGATGGGGTGGAATGCCTGGTTGAAACCTGGCTGCTTAACGGTAAGATAGAAGTCGCCGGCGTCAGAAACAGCTACGGCCAGTTTTCCGTCTGCATCGGTCGTGCCTATCACTTGCGGCTGGATAGCTTTAGATTCTTCGTCCGTCCCGGTACCGGTGTAATACGGCTGATACCTCGGGACGAGATACACTTCTGCCCCTTCTATGGGACGGGATTGATCTTGGTCGATGACGTGCATGACTTCCACGACGAACTCTTCGCCGGTTTTGACTATCTCTGGTGCCGATATGGCCATTTGCGTAGGTGCTGGGTGGCTCATGTGCGACGAAGCTGCTGCCCCCAACCCTGATGTGCTGTAAAGGACGATGCTCAAGGCTAATGCTAGGCAGATGGCCACGTTAGATGTCCTTTTCATGGCAAATTAACCTCCGTTCTCACATTGTGGGTCTGCCACAGGCGCCTTTGCTTCTCCATGCCGCGGCACTATGTTTGTTTTGTCTTACTTCTGTTCAAGAAATGTTGCGCCTGGCAAGTCTATAGACCTTCGCAGAATTCTGTTTGTTCCAATGAAAGATGGATTTGCAGAAGTGGAGCCATGTTTCCTCAAATACTTGAAGTATAATGGATTTGACTTGAAACAGATGGCAGAGCAGAGATGCCGGAGGCAAACGGAGGGGTACTAATGGATAAAGAGCGGTCACAGCAACAACAGCCACAGCGCGAGTACTGGCACGGAAAGGCGTTTGCGTTTTTCACCAACAAAGAGTGCGAGTTTTTCCCTTGTCATACAGGGATTGATCCAGAAGAGTTCAATTGCCTGTTTTGCTACTGTCCGCTATATGCCCTCGGGGATAAATGCGGCGGAAGGTTTACCTATGTGAACGATATCAAGGATTGCAGCAACTGCGTTGTTCCCCACAGGAGAGACAATTATGGATATATCACCGGGCGTTTCAATGAAATAGTGGAGGCGATGAAAAGGATAAGGCAGGCAGATTCGTAAAGCAGGTGCTGGACATAAGGAGCACGTACTAGTTTGAGGCAGCAAGGAGAACTCATGTTTCCTCCAACCAGCAGGTTCAGGAGGTAGGCGGGGCAAGCCTCACTGGCAGGTGCCATAGTCTACCATGATACCCTGGAAGGCGACAACGGAAATCCCAGGGAGGAGAAGAGCGAGTAAACCCCCGGGGAACGGGAGGTATCTCAGGTCCGACCTGGCTACCGGTTCAACCCGGTTAGGCAACTTGTTGAACCTTCCGGGCGGTGTTTCAGACTGATGAGGCGGTTTATTGAACCCAATGGGAGGAGCTATCAAACCAAGTGGCCTCAGCTGATCCTGGTGTCCACGGGCCTGGGACAAGACAGAGGCAGGAGCGATATGCTTCCGCCAGGGCTTTCCGGTAAGCTTCCTGGTCCTCGATCTTGGATTGAGGTTTCCATCCATCCTATCCATCTGATTCAGGTAAGCAGATCTCCATGGAATCAAGGGTCTCCAGGAACCCGTCAAACTGCTCTTGTGATTCGGAGTATGCCCACAGGTTGCCACCCATAAACGACTCAGCCATGCTGCGGGTGAACTCCATCGCATGGGTTCTTGTGCCGTCGTCGAGCATAAACATGACGCTATCAGCGTTGCGTATTAAGGAAAGCATGATAACCGCGTTCTTGAAGAACGGCCCTTGGTTTATGTCTTCTGAGTAGAACCTCAGTGTGTCTGCGTCTGTGTTGAGGTAAAGAGTGACTGAATAGGGAGGGGTATCGGTCTGAAGACTAAAATGGCAGTATTCCACGTTGGCCGGATACTCCAGGGTGGTCACTATACCGCCCACCTTTGGGGCGTTCCCCACATATTCGGTTCTGTATTGAAGCAGAGTTGAAGCCAGGCCCTTGTCGCCGGTCCGCGGATTGACTGCCAGGCCGATGACCACAGCCACAACCGTAACCAAAGCCACTGCGACAACCCACCACTCAGGTTTCCTGTAGTTCAACACGTTTTTCAACCGGCTCTTGGCTTCGCCTTCGCCGAAGGCAATCGGGACTGCGGCAACCATCCTCTTTCCGGTGGACAGGTTGAGGAGTACCTGAGAGTATTCCACCCGGCTTCCGGCGTCCATGCTGCTTATGACCTTTTCATCGCATGACATCTCCATGTCTTTGACGCTAAGGAAGAACGCAAGCCACACAAAGGGATTGAACCAATGCAGGACCAGTGCCAAGAAGGCAATCACCTTGGCGATATGGTCCAGACGCTTGATGTGGGTCAGCTCATGGAGGATTACGAATTCTTGCTCCTTTTCGGAAAGGTCCGAAGGCAGGCATATCTTCGGGCGTATAAGGCCTATCACGAAGGGGGTATCGATGTGATCGGCCAAGTATATGTTGTCGCGGTGTCTCACCGCACCGGTAAGCTTTGAGCGTATGCGGATGAGGGAAACCACGCCGTATACCAGCATCAGTGCGATTCCCAGGAGCCATATGGTTCTTGCTATGGAAACCCATAGCCGGATGGGACTAATGCCTGTTACGTCACCGGCGGGAGGCTGGCTTGGCAGGACAGGTCTTGAAGTCTTGTCCACGAGTCCTATGCCCGGGCTCATCTGCGGGCCTTCTGAATGCATGATGCTGTCTGCTATAGGATTGGGTTTGATACGGACCAGGCTGAACACACCTTGGAGAGAAACGGGACATACCAGACGGAAAAGTACCACGCTCCATAGTCCATAGGAGTATGCCTTTGGGGCTTTTCTCAGGAGAAACCTCACGGCAACCACAAACAGGATCACATAGACCGACGTGAGACTCATGTTCAGAACTTTGATGAAAACAAGGTCCGTGGGGAACATAGTCTCCATGGTATTACCCCCTGTCGCGGCTTTTCAATCCCGCTTTGTACCGGTCGATGAGGTCTTGCAGTTCGCTGATTTCCCTTTCGGTGAGGCGCTTTCTGCGTGAAAAAGCTGCCAAGAAAAGCGGGAGGGAACCGTCAAAGGTTTCGTTCAGGAACCGCTCGCTTTGATGTGCGAGGAACTCTTCTCTTGTCATCAGGGCGGACACTACTGCGTTTTCGTTCTTGAACAGGCCCCGGTCACAGAGGCGCTTGAGCATGGTGTAGGTCGTTGACTTTTTCCAACCGAACTGCTGCGCACAGAGTTTTACCAGGTCACCGGAGTTGATGGGCTCAGTGTCCCAGATGAGTTCAGCAAAACGTCTTTCCATTTTGCCCAGTCGGTATTTGTTCAAGGCTCCTTACCTCCTACAGGACGTCGGCACTCGAACAGCACCCAGCAGCCTCTCGCTGCACTTAGGTCTAAAGCTATTAGACCTCACATTGAGTCTAATAGCTTTAGACCGCACTGTCAACAGGGTACCCCAAGAATTCCCCTCACTGTTTTTCATGAAAAACACTTGCTGTGTCACCCTAGAAGGGTTCAATGCAGAGGAGCGAGAAGAGAAGAGGGAAAAAAGCCAGGGCGGAAGCCGTAACGGATTCGGAAGCAGGACCGGAAGAGAGGGAAGCCCGGGGGATTTCCGGGGAATTTCCGGAAAGGTCATGTTAGGTGAACCAAAAGGAGGGCAGGTTGATGCTTAAGACAGATGTATTTGTGCCTTCACGTTTTGAGGGCAAGGGAAGGATTACCCTGCGAGGTGTGGAAGTGCCGTTCCACACAGTAAGCGAAGACAACGTGTTCTATGATGACGAAGGCAAACCGATCGCTTCTATCTTTTCGTATTCCTACTTCCGTTCGGATGTGGAGGATGTGGATTCCCGTCCCGTGATTTTTGCGTTTAACGGCGGCCCAGGCACGTCGTCCATGATGCTCCACGTAGGTTTGATGGGGCCTAAGCGGATCAAGTACGGTGAGGTGGACGACGACGGCTTGCCTCTCCCGCCGTATGAGTCTTGCGACAATCCCCAGTGTCTCCTGGATATCGCCGACATAGTGATGGTGGACCCTGTGGGCACAGGTTTTGGCCGGCTGATCGACGAATCCAAGAAAGACTTGTTCTGGGGAATTGAAGCCGACGCAGAGGCGTTACTCACTTTCGTCCAAGCTTGGCTGGCCCGGTACAACCGGTGGAAGAGCCCGAAATACCTGCTGGGTGAGAGCTACGGCTGTACAAGGGCTACCATTGCCGCTGGGATGGGGTCTCTCGGTGGCGCAGAGCGGGCTTACAGTGTCACCTTCGATGGGCTGATACTCATCGGTAACACGGTGTCTGTGGGCAAGTATTTTATGCAGGGGCTGCAGATATATCCTGCGGTGTTGGCTTTCCCGACCTTGGCTGCGGTTAACTGGTACCACAACCATCCCTCTGACCAGACGGTAGAGGAGTTTGTCGCAGAGGCTAAACAGTTTGCTGATACCGAGTACCTGTTGGCTTTGTATCAAGGCAACTCCCTGGAGACAGAAAAACGGGAACAGATAATCGAACGGGTCATGTACTACACAGGGGTTTCCCGGGAGTACCTGGAGAAGCGGGCATTGTTTGTGGAAGACGTGGAGTTCCGCCGGGAAGTGATCCGCCACAAGGGACGCTCTGTGGCCCGTTTGGACGGGCGGATTACCCGGCCGTTGTACGAGCCGTTCGTGGATGAGGAGAAGTGGGGTATCTACGACGATGCGGCGGAAGGCAAGTATAACCCGTTCTTCCAGTCGGTGCTCTGCGGCGAGGTGTTCCCCATGCTGGGCATCAAGACGGATCGGAACTTTGTGAACTCCCATTCCCTGTGGCGAAAGTGGAAATATGAGATGAAAGAGCGAAATACTGCCCAGAGTCTAAGTGCAGCCATGCGTAGGACGCCCAATATGCGGGTGTTTTTCATAAACGGCTGGTACGACATTTGCACCCAGATCGGCATTCTGTACTACACCTTGGACCATTCGGACCTGCCAAGGGAAAGGGTGTTCGTCAAAGGCTACCCGGCGGGCCACATGACATACTTGGGGGAAGACAACATCCAAGCGGTGGCTGATGACAT
>LFST01000026.1 GCA_001513185.1 Candidatus Fermentithermobacillaceae bacterium DTU015 | reverse complement strand
GATTTTACTGGGTTTGCGGGATTACATCTAAGTTATCTACTCGACCTAAGGAGGTAAAATGAGTACATGGTAACATGTCGATGGTATATTTTTATGCGAAAAATAAGCCTGAAATTAGATAGGGTTGAGTTGATAGTTTAGATAACGGGCATTTTTCATAGGGTTGAGGAGACAGGATGGACTTTAATTATTAATGTCCTACCTGTCAGCATATTTATTAGCTTTACCTCAGTGGCACTTCCTGCTATTTTTGATGTTCGGCTTTTCTATGTGCTTGCGTCTGTTTTGTTTATATTAAATGCAGCATCACCTGACTCGTCGGATAAGATGCCATTTTACCTGATTACATCAGGGGATCTGAAGAAGCTCATTTGGCTGCATCCTAAATATCCGTATATCAATACTGATGGTATTCTGCCAAACCTGATGTTTTTATTAGTTTGTGGATTAATATCAGCAGTTCCGTTATTCCTGTAGACGCTAACATAAAACTGATCCATTTTTGGGGAAAGCGCTGACGTAAAAGTGATCCACTCTGATCAAATTCCTGTACATTGAAGGTACCACCACTTCGTGTACAGGAGGTAAGGAGATGATCAAAGTGGATCAGTACCAGCTTATCAGAAGACTCTATGCAGTAGA
>LFST01000049.1 GCA_001513185.1 Candidatus Fermentithermobacillaceae bacterium DTU015 | reverse complement strand
TCTTTGCGGTCTTCTTTGCGAGTTTCCGGTGAATCAGGTGGCGGGCAAGTCCAATCCACTCCCGGTTTTGCTTCCCTAAAGTTACCCGGTTTGTTCTTCCTCAGTTTGGGTTACGGTAGTTCCGATATCGCCTGTTTGGTCTGCTACTTCGTCCCCGTGGTCTTCTGGTTCTCCTGCATTGCCTTGGGCTTGATCATATAGGCTGCCGGTCTCAGCATCATCGTGCCCAGCGCGTTCAGGCGCGGCCTGTGAGGCAGCTCCTTTGGATAAGCCGGAGGACAAGGCAAACGCGCCTGCTGCCGCGACCAATATGGCGCCCATTGCTGCTTGCAAGATAAACGGCTTAATCTGGTCCGTGGCATCCCGGGCAAATGTCTTAAGCGGGCCCACAATTATGAGCGATCCCGAGATACCATCCGCTGTTTGCCAAGGAACTGAAACGGCCACCTGATCCTGCCCTGCTGCCGGCAGTTCAAATGAGTTGGTCTTTCCCGTGGCGATGGTTGACTTGAGCAACTCCGACTCAATCACTTCCCCGGCCAGGGATTCCCCGGCTGATGAGTCTACCACTACCGTGCTGGCAGAGTCAGTGATAAGCACCCTGAGTCCTGTGTTGTAGTAAATCCAGGCAGCCACCTCACGGCAAGTTTCGCTGTCTTCGGCGGGTACGTCAAGTTCAACTACTGCCCCGGCCAATTGCTGGGCGCTGGCCTTTACTTGTTCAACCGCAGCGTTGAAGAAATGGTTCTGGAGTAGCCGTGTTTCAACCGCTCCCATGGATAGGATCACTACCACGCTCAGTGCTACCAGTACTGCCATTGCTTTTGCTCTGGATACCATGATGGAATCACTTCCCTTTGTAATGTGTGTTGCTTCCGGCACTTCGGCCTAAACCTGTGCAATACTGACCTCCATTATCT
>LFST01000052.1:48123-66144 GCA_001513185.1 Candidatus Fermentithermobacillaceae bacterium DTU015 | reverse complement strand
TGCAGTAATGCAATTTGTAATGCAGTAACGATTGAATTACATTAGAAAAGACTAAACCAGCAGGGAAATTATACCAGCAAAAAAGCTAGAAAAGCCCGTAAAATCGGGCTTTTATAAATTAGGCTAAACTAGATTAAATAAAGATTATAGGACTTAGGATCCAGTGCCTTAAGTGGCGTAGGGGTTCAAATCCCCTCCCTCGCACCACTCTTGCACCCAACAATTCAAGTGTGCTGCGTGACCCGTCAGTTCCGGGCAAGGGTTCAGCCGTGCTGGACAATTCAAGGCCAGTTCCGGTTGCCGAGGAGCGTATTGTTTAGTGCTAGGTCAGGCCTTGGCTGGAAGCGGTTTATTTTGAACCACATGAGGCTCGGCAAACCAGCTTGTTCTGGGTACGCCAAGGCTATTTGCCCACCCAGGCCAGATCCCTTAGAATTGGTATCTGGAATAGCCGGTGGCGGGTGATTGCTGTTTTTTCTTCTAGTCTTTTCTGGTAAAATACTCAAGCTTGTATTACACTTGCGCCCAATAAATGATATGAATAGATTCGTGGGTAATGAAGTGATGTGTTCATCCCGTTACGGATGTGTAAGGAGGACCAGACTGTGAAGGTTACTACAGAGAAACTTGAAGGATCAAGAGTTGCGCTTGACGTGGAATGTCCCAGTGAAGTGGTAGGCGAAGCCCTCAATCGTGCGTACCGCAAGCTTGTCCGCCAGGTGACCATCCCTGGTTTCCGCCGGGGCAAAGCTCCTAAGAGTTTGGTGAAGCGGTATTACGGTGCCGAGCTTTTCGACGAGGCCCTCCAGGAAGCCCTCCCGGAGCAGTACATGAAGGCTGTGGAGGAGACCGGTATCATTCCTGTGGACAATCCTGAGTTTTCCGACATCCATTTCGTCGAAGGTGAACCCCTCCGGTTCAGAGCAGTGGTTTATGTCAAACCCGAGGTAGAGCTGGAGGATTACAATTCAATCTCTGTCCCGTTTGAAACTCCGGCCGTATCAGAAGAAGACATTGACGAGCAGGTTGAGATGCTAAGACAGCGCATGGCTGAGCTGAGGCCCATGGAAGAAGAGAAGCCCTTGGAACCGGGCCACTTTGTAACGTGCCATGTAAAGTCACTTGACACAGACAAGATGCCTTTTGAAGACGATGTAAATTATCTTGAAGTAGGCCGCCAGTACACCTTTATCCCGGGCATCGGGGAAGCCTTGGTGGGCATGAACAAGGGTGAGGTAAAGCGGTTCACAGCTACCTATCCTTCCACTGAGGAGGACGGGGATGACACTACCATAGAATTTGAACTAGAAGTCAAAGAAGTATACGAGAAGCATCTCCCCGGAGATATTGAAGAGATAGCAAAGAACGTGGGCAAAGCCTCGGTAGAAGAACTGCGCAATGACATAAGGGAACAGCTCATGGAAATGCGGTTGAGAATGGCCCGTGAGGAGCATTCCCGAAAAGTTGAAGAAGAGCTGTTGCAGAAAGCCCATTGCGAAATCCCTGAAGTGATGGTAAGCCAGCGGGCAAGGACCCTCATGGAAAGGTTCCTCAACAGGCTGGCTAATGCCAATGTGAGCCTGGAAGACTATCTTGAGGCACAAGGAAAGTCGTTGGAAGATCTCCAGGCTGAGTTCAACAAACAGGCTGAGCAAGATGTAAAACGCGATTTGGTTCTGGAAGCAGTGGCTCAGAAAGAAGACGTCCAAGTATCTGAAGAGTCAGTCGACAGGGTTGTGGAAGGGCTGGCTGCCGAAATGAACCAGGCTCCACAAGCGGTCAAGACCACTTTGGAAATCAGAGGCGCCCTGGATGACATCCGCAGCCAGCTTATGCGCATCGAGGCTCTGAAACTGGTTGCGTCAAGGGCGGCCGAGAACGCCGGTACTCCCTTGCCGCCCGAAGAACAGCCTGAAAACCAGGATGATTCCGATGGGGCAGCAGCTGAGCAGGAAGAGGAAGTAGCGAAAGACCAAGCGCCTGAATCCCAGGCTGAGACTGCTCAAACTGAATAAGCTTGGGCAAAGGCGCCGAGGTTAAGCCGTTAGAGGCAGCTAAGGCCATACGCGTGGTGTATAATAAAAATAGTAGCTGAAAGTTCTGACAAAATGCTAGCGGGCGTTTGATTGGGTAATCATATAAATTGGGGGTGCAGCATGTGAGTTATCTGGTACCCATGGTTGTGGAGCAGACCGGACGCGGCGAGAGAGCATACGACATCTACTCGCGGCTCCTTAAGGATAGAATCGTGTTTGTAGGGGCTCCTGTGGATGATCAGCTATCTAACCTGGTTGTAGCCCAGCTGTTGTTTCTCCAGGCAGAAGACCCTGATAAGGAAGTATCGGTATATATAAACTCACCGGGCGGGTCGGTCACCGCCGGATTGGCGATTTACGATACCATTCAGCATATCAAGCCTCCGGTATCCACCATATGCGTAGGGCTTGCCGCTAGCATAGCTGCGGTAATCTTAGCCGGTGGCACGCCAGGACGGAGGTTTATCTTGCCTAACGCCAAGACCCTGATCCACCAGCCACTAGGCGGAGTGCAGGGCCAGGCGACAGAAGTTCAGATAATGGCAAAAGAGATCCTCAGGACGAAAGAGAGAATCAACAAGCTGCTGGCTAAACACACAGGCCAGCCTATTGACAAGATCGAAAGGGACACTGAAAGGGATTATTGGATGGACGCAGAAGAGTCCAAAGCTTACGGCCTTGTTGACGAGATCCTTCTTCCCGGTCCCAAGTCGGCTAAGTAAATTGGGGTGAAAGGATGTCCAAATTCGAAGAGCATAAGGGCTTGAAGTGCTCATTTTGCGGCAAGTATCAAGATCAGGTACACCGGCTCATCGCTGGGCCGGGTGTATATATTTGCAATGAGTGTATTGAGCTCTGCAACGAGATCATAGCAGAGGAAATGAACGAAGAGGCTGAACACGATCTGCGGGATATTCCCAAGCCCAGAGAGATCAAAGCTTTCCTTGACCAATACGTGATTGGCCAAGAGAGAGCTAAGAAGATGTTGTCAGTAGCCGTTTACAACCACTACAAGCGCATAAGCAGGTTTCACGGTGACGACGACGTAGAAATCCAGAAGGCCAACATCGTGATGTTAGGCCCGACCGGCTCTGGGAAAACCTATCTCGCTCAGTGTCTTGCCAAGTTCTTGAACGTACCCTTTGCTATCGCCGATGCCACTACCCTTACTGAGGCAGGGTACGTAGGTGAAGACGTAGAGAATATTCTGCTGCGGCTTATCCAAGCGGCAGACTACGATATTGAGAAGGCGGAGCGGGGCATCATATACATCGACGAGATAGATAAGATCGCGCGGAAGTCTGAGAATCCGTCGATAACCCGGGATGTCTCCGGAGAAGGGGTCCAGCAGGCCCTCCTCAAGATCCTTGAGGGGACCATAGCCAACGTGCCTCCTTTAGGTGGCAGGAAGCATCCCCATCAGGAGTTCATCCAAATCGATACCACCAACATACTGTTTATCTGCGGAGGCGCGTTTGAGGGGATAGACAAGATAATCCAAAACAGGATCGGCCAGAAGACCTTGGGGTTCACGTCTGAGCCCCGGTCCCGCAGGGACACCTCCATCGGGGAGATACTGGCGCAGATTGAACCTCAGGATCTGCTCAAGTACGGCTTGATCCCTGAGTTTGTAGGCAGGCTTCCGATAATAGTCACTCTGGATGCCCTAAGCGACGATGACCTTGTGAGGATTTTGGTAGAACCCAAGAACGCCTTGGTGAAGCAATACCAGAAGATGTTCATGATGGACGGAGTCCGCCTGGAATTCGAAGAAGAAGC
This sequence comes from Candidatus Fermentithermobacillaceae bacterium DTU015, assembly GCA_001513185.1. Classification (GTDB taxonomy): domain Bacteria; phylum Bacillota; class Sulfobacillia; order Fermentithermobacillales; family Fermentithermobacillaceae; genus DTU015. Next base: position 62,329 of record LFST01000052.1, on the reverse strand, counting down.
AATCCGGGCGATAGCCCAGGAAGCCAGCCGGAGAAATACCGGGGCCAGGGGACTGAGGGCGGTGATTGAAGATACAATGCTTGAGATCATGTACGATCTGCCTTCTCGTCCCGAAGTTACCAAGTGCGTGATCACACGAGACGTGGTTGTATCCAAGGCTCCGCCGGTGCTGGTGGCAGGAGACAGTAAGCCAAGGCCAAAGGAAGAGACTGCATGACACCTTAGAGTGCCTGAGCCCCGGCACTATAGCGGGAGTGCCGGGGTTGTTCTGTTTTTGGCTCCATATCTTCCCCCTGGCATCAGACTCCCAAGTTATATAGCAATCGCTCCGGGTTTGCGATAAACTAATATGTACAACAGTACGACGTCAGCTCGGAAAGATAACACCCCGGCTACACAGTGACATTCTCAACTATCCCGGTGGCGACGCACAAGTTCTTGGGCCATAAACGGACAAGCTAATGGCTATAGTGGTAATGGCCACTTTGTAGCGGGGCAGGAAAATTTAGCGTAAGAATGGGCAATATAGGAGCAGGTGTATAAACTGGCAGGGATTCCCAGTTTTGACAGGCGTCCTAGCAGGACTTCCATTCTTACAAAGAGAATACGGGAAATACGTTTATACTGTGTGTCACTCAGGCTTTTGTTGAGGCAATATGATGAGACTGGATGAGGATAATGCGGGAGGTGTCAAACATGGGTGACGCGAGAGATGCCGTTCGGAAGTCCTACCCGCTTTTGCCGCTGAGAAACGTGTTGGTGTTTCCGGGCATAACCATTTCGCTAGAGGTTGGGCGGCCAAAATCCCTAAGAGCTGTGGACATTGCTCGGGCTTCAGGGAACGAATTGGTTATGTGTGCGCAAAAGAGCACAGAGATTACAGACCCTTCGCCCGAAGACATATATAACGTAGGTACTTTGGGAAGAATCAAAGAAGTTGCCAAGGCTCCGTCAGGCAACCTTCGCATAGTAGTGGAAGGCATCAGGCGCGTGAGGATTTCCTCTTACGACGCCCTGGAACCTGCATACATGGTCACTATCGAGGATTTGCTGGAACGGCGCCCCAGGCCTGACGAAAACAAGGTCTTGGTAAAAACCCTCATGGAGCAGTATGAAGAATATGTGGGAGTCACCAGGAACGTACCTGCTGAGACCCTGATTTCCATTGCCGGGGTGAGCGAGGCAGGACGCCTGTGCGATACAGTGACAACCCACATACCCATCCCGATTTCCGAGAAGCAGGAACTTTTGGAGACAGTTTCGGTCATCGAGCGGACTGAGAGGCTGCTTGATGTGCTCAACAGGGAGATAGAAATCGCGGGCTTGGAGAAGCGGATTAACCTCAGGGTGCGCCGGCAGATCGAGAGGAGCCAGAAGGAGTACTGGCTGCGGGAGCAAATGAAGGCCATCCAGAAGGAACTGGGAGACAAGGGCGACGGTCCCAGTGAAGCTGAAGAGTTCAGGCAGAAGGTCGAGGAAGCCGGGCTTCCTGATGACGCAAAAGAAAGGGCGCTTCGGGAAATCGCCCGTCTTGAGAAAATGCCCCAAGCTTCGGCTGAGGCGGTCGTGGTGAGGACATATCTGGAATGGCTGGTGTCGCTGCCGTGGAACGTGGTTACGGAAGACACCATTGATATTGAACATGCCGAGAAGATCCTGGACCAAGACCATTACGGGCTGGATGAGCCCAAAGAGAGGATACTTGAGTACCTTGCCATCCGTAAGTTGGTGAGCAAGCCTAGGGGGCCTATCCTATGTTTCGTCGGCCCTCCGGGAGTAGGCAAGACTTCATTGGGCAAGTCCATAGCCAAAGCTCTGGGACGCAAATTTGTGAGGATCTCTCTTGGCGGGGTGAGGGATGAAGCCGAGATCAGGGGTCATAGGCGCACTTACATCGGTGCCCTTCCTGGGCGGATTATCCAGGGGCTGAGGACTGCAGGCTCCAAGAACCCGGTGTTCCTCATGGATGAGATAGATAAGTTGGCATCAGATTTCAGAGGGGACCCTGCAGCGGCCTTGCTTGAAGTACTCGATCCTGAGCAGAACCATCAATTTTCAGACCATTATCTTGAGGTGCCCTTTGACCTGTCCAAGGTGATGTTTATCACCACGGCTAATTCAACTCATACGATTCCAAGGCCGCTTCTGGACCGGATGGAAGTGATAACCCTGCCGGGGTACACAGAAGAGGAAAAGGTTGAGATTGCAAGCCGGTTCCTGGTTCCCAAGATGCTCAAAGAGCATGGGCTTACACCGACGAACCTGACCATCCGCAGGGATGCGCTCAAGGAGATCATCAGGTCGTATACACGGGAGGCCGGAGTAAGGAACCTTGAAAGGCAAGTTGCCACTATTTGCAGGAAAACAGCGAAAGACGTAGTTGCGGGTAACAAGAAGCGGGTTGTGGTTACAGCCAAGAACGTCAACAAGTATCTGGGCATTCCCAAATTCAGATACGGCCAGGTGGAGAAGGAAGACCAGGTGGGCGTTGCCCTTGCCCTGGCGGTAACTGAATACGGCGGCGATGTGATGCCATGTGAGGTGAGTGTGGTTAAGGGCAAAGGCAAGCTCACCCTAACCGGGCAGCTGGGAGATGTGATGAAAGAGTCAGCACAAGCCGCTTTAAGCTACCTGCGGTCCCGGAGCGCAGACCTTGGTTTGGAACCTGACTTCTATGAACAGGTGGACATCCACGTGCACGTGCCCGAAGGGGCGATACCCAAAGACGGGCCTTCAGCTGGGATAACCATGGCATGCGCGATTGCGTCTGCGCTTACAGGCAAACCTGTGAGGCACGATCTGGCAATGACCGGCGAGATAACCTTAAGGGGACGGGTGCTGCCCATAGGCGGGGTCAAGGAGAAGGTGTTGGCTGCCCACAGGGCAGGTGTTTCCAAAGTGATCCTTCCTTTGGACAACAAGAAGGATCTGGAAGACATCCCCGATAATGTGAGGGACGACATCGACATTGAACTGGTATCCCACATGGACCAGGTACTCGCGTTAGCCCTTAGAGACGGCAGGGATCCGGAACTTGAGACCCTTGCATGCTTAGATGGCCTAAAGCAAGGGCAGCAAGGGCAGGATGTGGCTGTAAACCATGTAAGCTAAGCCCGGCAGGCTAAGGCGGCAGCCGGCCAGCAGTAAGCTAAGATAGCAGGACCGGCAGTATTTGTGAATATAGCCCTTGCAGGCATGGGGCCCGGACCATGAAGTCAGGGTAGAGTCCGGGCCGCCTGCAAGGGTCTTGTACTTTTCTCGGTCGGAGTAGGATCCTCTAGCCGGAAGAGCGGCATCAAGCTGGACGGCCGGGGCTTGATCCGGACGGTTATAACTGTTCCTGCGCCAGATATGGAAGCCAGCCGCCTCCCAACGTAGGAAGCTACTGTTATTCCTTCCCGAAATTACACCCACGGTTCAGAAGGGTATCGCCATTGTCTGTCGAAATGGTCTGAGTCACGGAAATGCCGGTTTAGGTGCAGGTTTGTTGAAAAACCCAGGGCTTGGCCTATCCCGGCGGTGGCGAAGGGAGGTGGCCCCTTATTTTTTTTGGGGCGATGATTTGCGGAGAACGGGAAATTCAGACATAGTCTTAACCGGGACCATGGTCCGCCTCCGGGCGGTCACCGAAGACGACCTGCCGAGGCTTCTGGAATGGGACGAGGACGAGGAAATCTCCAGGTGGGCCGGGAAGAAGTTTTCATGCAGACGAGAAGCAAGAGATTGGTATCTTGACAATCCCCCTGCCAACAAGCGGACGTTTATCATTGAGACTCTAGACGGGGAAGTTATCGGTGAAGTCGAAATCCTCAACATATGTTGGCGGGTACATACAGGGGAACTGAGGATAGTCATAGGTGAAAAGGACCGCTGGAATCAGGGTTACGGTACAGATGCCGTGGTTACCTTCACCAAATGGGTTTTCGATACGTACTCAATCGAGACGATTTACCTCAGAGTGGACAAGGAGAATTACAGGGCCAGGAGATGCTATGCCAAGTCGGGGTTTAAGCCTGTGGGGCGGCTCAATTTCTCTCCTGAAAGAAATCTTGACCCTGGCATGTCAAGGCACATCATATTGATGAAGATCACCAGAAGCGAGTGGCGTAAGCAAGCCCTTGCTTAGGGTGACTGCGTACTGCATACAGGCAGCACACATTAAGCTCACGAAAGAAGCTTCAGGCTTGCTGAAGCTTCTTTCGTGCCTGTTTCAATTTACACCTGTGTCGCATCTTCACCATGTGTCGTGTCTTCACCACAGATACAGTCAGTCCGGGCCTTAGGGCCTACCAGCCGGCCGGCTCTTGGATCTCCAGTCCCAGCTGCCACGCAAAGAATCCCCAGATGTTGGCTTGTTCGTCGACCACTTTGTATACAGGTTTGCCTACACCGTGGCCTGCATCGGCTTCAACGGTCAGAAGCACCGGGCCCTTGGATGGGGTCCTTGAGGATACATCCTGGAGCAGAGCGGTCATCTTCCGTGCGTGCATAGGGTCTACCCTGGTATCAGACTCTGCGGTGTAAGTGTAAACAGCAGGGTAAGATACGTTTTCCTTGACGTTGTGGTACGGCGAATATGCGTAGAGCCACTTAAACGCTTCGGGATCATCAGGGTTTCCGTACTCAGAGCACCATAGGTACGCTATGAGGAATTTGTGGTACCGGACCATGTCAAGGAGGGGTACCCCGCAAGCCACTGCCCTAAACAGGTCCGGACGCTGGGTGAGGGCAGCCCCTACCAGCAAACCCCCGTTGCTCCGGCCCCAGATGCCCAGATGTTCAGGGTCGGTATATCCGTTTTCTATCAGATACTTACCTGCGTATATGAAATCGTCGAACACATTTTGCTTGTTCTGGAGCATACCGGCCCTGTGCCAGCTTTCACCGTATTCGCTGCCACCCCGCAAGTTGGCCGAGGCGTAGATTCCGCCTGATTCAATCCACGGGATGATTGCGGGGGAATACGTAGGTGTCCTGCTGATGTTGAAGCCTCCGTAGCCTGAAAGCACTGTGGGCACAGGCCCTGCCTTTGAGATGTCCAAGCCGCGCCGCTTTAGTATAAACATGGGAACCCTGGTCCCGTCCTTTGAGGAGTAGAACACCTGCTCGATGGTTGCCAGATCGGGGTCTACCCCTTCGGCGCTTGCCAGGACAACTTCAGGCGTAGCATCTTTCTCAATATCGCACCGGTAAACCGCAGGAGGAACTAAGAACGATTCGAACCGGAAGTAGAAGATGCTGCTGTCGAGGCTCGCCGTGATCCCGGTGATGGTTCCCAGGGTAGGCAGGGGGATCTCCCTCACCAGCTCACCGTCGAGGGTGTAAACGTACAGATGGGATACGGCATGTTTTAGGCCGGATATGATTATATGGCCTTTTGCAAACTCCACCCTGTCGATGGTCAAGTCTGGCGACTCGGGAATGATGGTTTTCCAGTTGTCCATGGCAGGATTGCTGAGGTCCACGACGGCTATCTTATATCTGGGAGCTTGGAAGTTTGTGATTATGTACAGGGTGTCGCCTATGATCTTCCCGTAGAAGATCCCGTCTTTTCCTTCGACTACGGGCTTAAACTCTGCCCCGTCGGCTTGTTCATCGCGCACATAAAGGTCGGTCCTGTTCCATCCGTGGCTTACCGTGAGCAGCAAGTATTTGCCGTCGTCTGAAAGGGATGTGCCGTATGACAGTTCCTTAGGACGGCCTTCTCCGAATATCTTGGGATCTTTGTCGGGATCTGTTCCTAACTTATGGAAGTAAATGTGCCTGTTGTAGTTCTCCTCGCCAGGCGGCACCTCACCTGGTTTGGGATATCTCCCGTAGTAGAATCCCTGATTGTCTTGTTTCCAGGTGACTCCGGCGTACCTGGTTCTCTCGATCCTTTCAGGGAGGAGCTCGCCTGTGTCCACGTTGAGGATGTGGAGCACGCTCCATTCATCGCCCCGTTCTGAAAGCCCATAAGCCAGCATTGACCCGTCAGGCGACGGATGCCACCAGTCCAGTGCCACTATTCCGGCTGTGCTCAGTTGGTTTGGATCCACAAGGACCTGCGCGCTGCCTGGCTTTCCGTCTGTCTGTTCAGGGTCCATTACCATAAGCACTGGTTGATTCTTTCCCTGTATACGTTTGGTGAAAAACAGTCTGCCGCCCCGGAGTACGGGTGTACCTACCATATCCTGGGACATTAGCTGAGATATACGTTGCGCTATTAGTTGCCGTTCAGGGAGCTGTTGGAACACTGCGTTTGACCTCATATTTTGGGCGAGGGTCCATTCCCGTACTTCGGGAGACCGGCCGTCTTCCAGCCAGCGGTAAGGGTCTCTGATCTCAACCCCGTGAACCATGTCCACCACAACCCGCTTCGGGGTATCTGGCGGATCAGGGATATGTACCTGCCGTGTGCGTGCCACCGTCACCAACCCTTCCTGTGTGTGCTTTAGTAGTTACCGGTTCTTGTGGCTAGCGGCTTAACTCTCACAACCTAGGTCCCTTGGACTTGCCGCCTAACCCGGTTTGTGATGTTAAGCTTCTAGCGCGCACAAGGTAAGTACCTGGGATATGCTGTCCAGGATGTAATCGGGGTTTTGAGCTGCTACGGCTTCCTTGGGAAATGCCCCGTAGGTAACACCTGCAGTCTTTATAACCGGAACTGCAGGGCTTGGTCCCGAGCCTGAGGATTTGGCTTTCTCTTCAAGGAAGCGCCGGGCGTTCTTGGCCGATGCTATATCCCAGGGGCTGTCACCGACCATGAGGACGTTAAGCGGGAATGTTTGGTTGATTGAGGCTGACTCTTGAGTGCATCCCAGAAGGTCCAGTGCTTTGAGAACCGGGGCAGGGTGTGGTTTGTTTTCCGGAGTATCCTCGCAGAACACAGTGGCGTCAAACAAATGGGTGATACCTGCTATCTCCAGCCCCACCGTCGCAGTCCTGCGCCGCTTGGAAGTTACCAGCGCTATTTTGACTCCGTTTGCCTTAAGCGCCTGCAAGACGTCTACTGCTCCTGGGTACGGCTTAACGTAGTCTTTGTGGATGGACAGGTTATGAGCTTCATATACTTCGCAAGCTTCAACTGCTCTGCCAGGAAGGAGCTTTGAAAACTGCTCAAAAACAGGCAGTCCCATGTAAGGATGAAGTTCCTCGTCTTTGGGTGTGGCTCCGGTGAAGTGTCTGATGGTGTACTTCAGTGATTCGTAGATAGCTTGGGTGGTGTCAAGTAGGGTGCCGTCCAGGTCGAACAAGACCGCGTGAAACGGGCAACGGGCTCCCTCCGCGGATGCGCCCTGCGACCTTAATTTGGGTCCGTGTTTGGTTTGAGTATTGGTTGTGTGTCTAGATGTATGGGGTTCTGTCATTGCTGCGTTAACACCTCATGATCTAGTAATCTCTTTATGGAGATTCTCCAGGTCACGCTGCTTATCCTGCTAATAAATGCTGTGACGTTTTTGCAGTGTTGCCTCTTGGTGAGGGGGAAACCAGCAGTTTGCCGCCGAAAGCCGCCTATAATCAGTACTCTTCCTGGAAATGGGAACCCCCTGGTGGTGGTGACCCAGCTGCCTGATGGATCGGTCCATATAAAGGAAAACCCGTGTAAGTGGTAGAACTAGTACTCGGATACGCAAACGATGGTGCCTGGAACACCCGAGGTGGCGCAAGGTACCTTAAACCTCATGGCGCGATGGCGGATCATGCGTGAGGCCGGATGTGCCGTGACAGGCAAAGCTAGGAGGAGGCAAGCGGCCGATCTCAATGATAATCCTCATTGTGGCACTTAAATGCATATTGTGGGCGGTTATTGTAGTATTCTCCGCTGTCCTCATAGGGCTGGCCTTGCCTGTTTCAGTGAAGGCTTCCGGTTGGCTTTCTGTTGAAGACAACTTCGAAGAGGCCTCATGCAAGCTTGATGAGGGGTGCTTGGGTGATGTTGCCTTGTTCCTGTACGATGGCACCTTCACCTTAAGTTGCAGGGCTTTTTTGGGGCTGATTTCTGCACAAGTAGGCCATCTGGCAGCCCCTGAGGTGCGGGTAGCCGGAATAAAGGTGCAGTTGGGTTCGGGCAGAGCTCCCGGCAAGTCCCAAGGTCCTACAAAGGATCAAACGCCCGGCCGCGCCCAGCCGGACCAGCCTAAGAAGACTGGGGATAAGAGCAAAGGGAAGAAAATTGACTTTGATGAAATAAGGAAGTACTTGTCGCCGGCTGTAAGGACCGGCTTGATAGATACACTTAAGGCACTGTATAAGGCGTTCCACTTAGATGCTGACCTAGATGTTGAGTTGGGGCTTTCCGACCCTGCCCATACAGGGATGGTATTCGGCCTGTTTTCAGCTGTTGCCGGTTGGACGGGCATAAGCGGGGTGAGGCTCCACCCAAACTTCCACGACCGGGGCCTGCTTGTCCAGGGAAGCATCTCCATGTGGACGGTGCCTTTACATGTGCTTTGGATCGGGGTGCGCTTCATGCTAGTACCTGAGATCAGGCAACTATGGTGGAACAAACGGAAGCAGGGCGGAGCGTGACTCCCAGTTGGCGGCTGCGTATGGGTTATATGACCGGGTGTACCAGGTGGTCCCAGGTGTGCCATCTGGGAAGTGGCTTGTAGGTGGCACGGTTTCGTGGAAGCAGGCCGTGCCGTAAGATCGAGAAAAAATAAAGGGAGGCGGAACCATGGAACATGTGAGCTCCATTGAAGCGTTGGGCGCTCAGCTTGAGAAATTCATCTCGACCAAGACGGTATTTGGCGAACCTGTGGTTGCAGGCAGAGTTACACTAATCCCGATTCAGCAGGTATCCTTTGGGTTTGGCTCAGGCGGCGGCAAGGGCGGAAATGAAAAGGAGTCGGGTTCAGGTGTAGGTTCGGGCGGTGGGGCCGTACTCAGGCCCTTGGCCATAGTAGCAGTGAGGGACGACGGAGACGTACAGCTCTTCACCTTCGAAGGCAGGGGCCTAGCCGACAAGGTCATAGAAAGGCTCCCTGATGTGATATCCAAGGTGAGCTTGGCAGTCCCCAAAAAGCTTAAGTGCAAAGACAAAGAAGAGGACAAAACCGGAGATGCATCTAAAGAAGCTCAAGCTGAAGCTGAGGCACCGGCGGAGTAAAACGCAGCTCACTAGGTGAGCAGACCGGCTGGCTAAGCGGCACACGGTAACAGTAAGATTGGCAGCCCGATTGTGTAGCGGGGCGCCCGGCAGCGGATATGGCGCCTCGCTAAGTCTTTATTGGGTACAGGTGTCTGATAGCAGAATTTTTGATCAAAATCGGTTGCTTTGTAGTTGGCAAGGGCGGGAGTTTAGGTTATAATCAAGGTGATTGTGAGAGCGTTCACAAATTGAAAACTCAACAGCGACATTGAAAAGTGAATAGTGGCGTATGTTCCTGCGGGGAGGGGCAAGGTCCCTGAACTTTAGGGATTCGATTGGCGAAATCGAGCGTAGCTTGTGTAGGCTGCGTTTGTGCAATATTTTACAGCATTAGCTGAAACCGGATACCTGAGAGTTAACCTCCGATCAAAGCCCGTCCTCGCGACGGGCTTTACACATTTATACAGGAGGGTGGAAGATGAACGGCAACAAGGATATCGGTTCTAAGGGCCCTGCCCAGACAGACGCCAGAAGGATTGCTGTGGTTGGGATTGTGGTTACTGACAGGTTAAAGACCGCCCCTAAGGTCAACCAAGTACTCAGCGACTACGCCCACATAATCATCGGACGAATGGGCATTCCCTACAGAGACCGCGGTGTTTCCGTGATTGCGTTGATAGTGGATGGGGACACTGACACACTTGGGGCAATGACCGGAAAACTTGGGAGTATCCCTGGGGTGAGAGTGAGAACCGCCATCACAGTGTAGTAGACTTAGGCTTCTGCGGGGGAGCAGTGGGAACACCGGGGTGAGAGCTTATGACAACCGTTAGAAGGCAGGCAGAAATCAAAATTGACGGGCGGTACCAAGAAGTGCTGGGAAGGATCGCCCAGGGGCGCGCTTGCGAACCCCAGGACATCGGTTTGCTATTGTCACCCGATACGGGCAAAGCCGAGTCCGCCCTGTTTCGGGCTGCTCACAATGCCAGGCTGGCAAATGTGGGCCCCACGGTTCATGTAAGGGGAATCATCGAGTTTTCCAACTACTGCAGGCAGGACTGTCTCTATTGCGGCTTAAGGCGCAGCAATACAAGACTTGCGAGATACAGGATGACCCCTGAGCAGATTGTACAAGCGGCTAAAGCGGCACTTAGAGTCCATAAGTTCGGCACGTTTGTGCTCCAGTCAGGCGAAGATCCTGGCTATCCTGCAGATGCCCTAGCGTACGTAGTGAGAGCTATCAAGCAATTAGGGTCTGCCGTGACCTTAAGCGTGGGGCAGAGGCCTTACGAAGACTATGAATTGTGGAGGAAGGCCGGGGCCGACCGGTTCCTGCTGAAGTTCGAGACTTCTGACCCTTACCTTTTCAAAGAACTAAACCCCAGCACCACGTTGGATGAGCGTTTAGAGTGCCTGATGAACCTGAGGAAACTGGGATACCAGATTGGTACCGGGATCATCCTGGGGTTACCGGGCCAGACAAGGGAAATGGTCATAGGTGACCTCATTCTCCTTAAGCAGCTTGACCCCGAGATGGTGAGCATAGGGCCGTTTATACCCCATCCTGACACGCCTTTGGGGAAGTCTTTCCCGGGCGCTAACGCTGACCTTGACCCCGAAAACCTTGTCCGGTCTACTTGGCGGACGGTGGCATTAGGCCGCTTGATGGTGCCTTTGGCCCACATTCCTGCGACTACTGCATTAGGGGTTATCGGCAAGGGTTCAAGAGGCTGGGTTGACTGGGCTAAGGAGTACGTCATGGAGATATTCGGTGAGATGGCTGGTGAGATGGCGGGTGACAAAGGCGGGCCCGCGTTTCAGGAGTTGACCCGGCATTGGAAGGACCCCAGGGCGGTTGCGCTTACATGCGGCGCCAACGTGATCATGCCCGACGTCACCCCCAAGGTGTTCAGGGATTCGTATGAGATATATCCCGGCAAAGCCGGGTCAGACGGCGACGAACTTGCAGGTACCGTAGAAAGCATTAGGGCGATGCTTAGAAGTTTGGGTATGTCGATTGATCCGGGAAGGGGCGACAGCCCCAAACCTTGGTTTGCATCAGCAAACGGTGCTTCTTAGTTGCGTCTTGGAGATGTTGAAGGCGGCTTTGGTATCGGTAAGAAGGAATACCGAATACCGGCAGGTAGAAGTGTCAGCAGGCGATTTGATGAAACAGAGAGGAGTGTCTGTGGTGAGGAATGGGCGTCAAACAGCCACTTTCATAGATGAGCAAAAGATAGTAGAGGCGTTGGAGGCGGGCAAGCGGTACAGCCCTTCAGCCGTAAGGGATGTTGTAGCCAAATCCCTTGAGCTTAAGGGGCTTGATCTAGAAGAACTGGCGGCATTGTTATGGGTGGATGACCCGGAATTGGAACACGAGGTATACAGCGCAGCACGGAAGATCAAAGAGCAGATCTACGGCAAACGGCTGGTGTTCTTTGCCCCTCTTTACGTGAGCGATTATTGCGTCAACAACTGCAAATACTGCGGGTACAAGGCGAGCAACCGGTATCCCAGGCGCAAGCTGACCATGGAGGAAATCAGCCAGGAGGTCAAGGTAATACTTGACATGGGACATAAACGCATCGCCCTTGAAGCGGGCGAAGATCCGGTCAATTGCCCCATCGAATACATCGTAGAAGCTATGGATCAAGTCTATGCGACCACTTCAGGCAATTCCAGCATAAGGCGGATTAATGTGAACATAGCCGCCACCACCGTTGATGAATACAAGATGCTCAAAGATGCGGGCATCGGCACGTATGTGCTGTTTCAGGAAACCTACCACCGGGAAACTTACAAGAAGATGCACTCAGGCCCCAAGGCGGATTACGACTGGCACACCACTGCCATGGACAGGGCGTTTGCTGCAGGTATTGACGACGTAGGGCTTGGCGTGCTGTTTGGGCTGTATGACTGGCGGTTTGAAACCGTGGGCTTGCTTATGCACGCTCAATATTTGGATAAGACGTACGGGGTAGGGCCTCACACCATTTCCTTCCCCAGGTTACGTCCGGCTTGCGGTATCTCACTAGACAATTTCCCTCATCTTGTCAGCGACGATGAGTTCAAGCGGATTGTAGCCTCTTTGCGTTTAGCCGTCCCCTATACAGGCATGATCTTGTCGACCAGAGAGGAGCCGGTGTTCAGGGAAGAAGTAATCGCACTGGGTATTTCCCAGATAAGCGCCGGGTCCATGGTGGGTGTAGGCGAATACAGCGCCAAGGCGGCAGCAGGCGGCCAGGCAGACATCCCCCAGTTTGACGTAGGCGATCACAGGAGCTTAGACCAGATCATCTACGATCTCCTGCCCGACGGATACATCCCTAGCTTCTGCACTGCGTGTTACCGTATGGGCAGGACTGGCGAGAACTTCATGGGCCTTGCCAAGAGTGCCCATATACACGAGATGTGCCAACCTAATGCCATCCTCACGTTCCAGGAATACTTGTGCGACTACGCATCAGCTGAAACCAGGGAGAGGGCGATCCCNNAGGCTTGAGCGGATCAAGGCAGGAGAGCGGGATTTGTACTTCTAACTCCGACCGCTGCGAGATGCTCGCGGGGTGTATGAGCTGGTACAGGATGATCCAGTGAGGAGGAAAACAGGATGAGCTTGAACAGGACTCCCAGGGCTAACCGGGTTCACATAGGCATTTTCGGAAGACGTAACGCAGGCAAATCCAGCCTGATAAATGCAATCACAGGCCAGGACATAGCTTTGGTTTCCGATACCCCTGGCACTACCACTGACCCTGTGTACAAGTCTATGGAGCTGCCCGGGGCGGGACCGGTGGTGTTCATCGATACACCCGGGTTAGACGACGAGGGAAATCTGGGACAGGCAAGGGTCCGGAGGGCTGCGAGGATACTGGAGCGCACCGATGTTGCCGTGCTGGTAGTCGATCCTGTTGCCGGACTTGGGGAGACTGAGGAGGCACTGCTTGAGGCGGTGATGGCTAAAGCGATACCACTAGTTACGGTGGTTGCCAAGCAAGACACTTGGACAGATGCATCTTGTCTGGAAGATGTGCGGGCCAAGGTCCAAGCGATCCTCAGCCAGAAGACCCAAGCCGGCCCTCAAGCAGCCATCATCGGGCGAGCCGATCAAGCAGCCCAAGTAGCCAAATTGAAAGCCCAGCCACATGTCCAGTCAGAAGCCCAGCCGGAAGCCCAGTCACCAGCCCCACCCCTGGCGGGGCCTGAAATCGGGGAGGCAGGTTCAAAGGCCAGGATTAAAGCCAAGAGTACTTCCCGGAAGGCAGCATCTGAACCAATGGTCTTGGGAGTGAGTGCCGTCACTGGGGAAGGAGTCAGGGAACTTGTCCTTAGGCTGACCCAGCTCATCAATCACCGATTCGCCGATGCAGAACCTGCCATTGTAGGAGATCTGCTTGAGCCAGGGGACACTGTATTCTTGGTTGTCCCTTTGGACCTGCAGGCTCCCAAAGGCAGGTTAATCCTGCCCCAGGTTCAAGTGATAAGGGACCTCTTGGATCACGATTGCACAGCCGTTATGGTGAAAACCGGATATCTCGCAGATGCTTTGGAAAACTCCAAACAGCCGCCTGCCTTGGTAATCACGGATTCGCAGGTGTTTGGCGAAGTGGATGCCGTATTGCCCCAGAATATCCCGCTTACGTCGTTCTCGATTCTGTTTGCCAGATATAAGGGGGACCTGGTGGAACTTGCCAGAGGTGCCCGGGCGCTAGCCGGGCTTAAGCCTTACGATAAGGTGCTCATTGCTGAAGCATGCACCCATCATCCCATCGCCGATGACATCGGTACGGTCAAAATTCCAAGATGGCTTGAGGAAAAAGTCGGGGGGCCCCTGGAGTTTTCTTGGCAAAGGGGTGCTGATTACCGCGAAGATCTCAGTCAATACAAGGTCATAATCCATTGCGGAGGGTGTATGCTCAACAGGCGGGCCATGTGGTCCAGAATAGAAGCTGCCAAAGCTGCAGGGGTTCCGATCACCAACTACGGGATGACCATCGCATATACTAGGGGAATATTAGAGAGAGCCTTGGAACCGTTTGACCTGTAGGACTGCAGGAATGGTACATGTAGTCTGCCAATGTACCTCTTGTAAAGATGGAAAGCTGAGGAGACGGTGCACGGAGTGCACCATTT
>LFST01000052.1:39773-48092 GCA_001513185.1 Candidatus Fermentithermobacillaceae bacterium DTU015 | reverse complement strand
GTGCACCATTTCCAGCCAAATCCCTGAAGAAAGAGAAAGTAATGGTCCACAGAGTACACCATATCCACTAAAACGCTGGTACACGTTGAGGAGATCCGATTGCCTGCCGTACGATATTTTGGTATACTGTTTCGTACGAAGACAATTTGAGGTGGGGACTTAGCTCAGCGGTAGAGCGTTCGGTTCACATCCGAAAGGTCACAGGTTCAAACCCTGTAGTCCCCACCATCCAAGTCCTCTCTTTGCTCCTAATATGATTTGGATGTTATTTGCCCGGTGTATCACTTTCCCGGTGCTTTCCTCAAGACCTAAACGCACATTTAGTTTGTCAAAGGGTGCCTTGACCACCCTTTGACTGTGGGTTGTTGGCTGAACCTGTGTGCCTATCCGTGTTTGCTGGATCTCCACATGAACCGCGGACATCCTTTTTCCATGCACACCTTTCTTCTGATTTGGAAACCGCTCATGTTGATTTCTTTGTGGCTGCCGGGGGATTGGGTCGTATTCCTCTTGGATTAGGAACCGCCCGAGCCTCAAATACTAAGCGGAGGAGTTAAATCCCGCTATCTAGAGTGGGTGATTCTAAGCCGCTTGCGGCCGGTGACAAGACCTAGGCCTGAGCGCTCGATGTAAGGCAAGGGAAAGGACGGGTATCTACATGAAGAGGAAAACATTCTTGACGGCATTGGCGGTGATTTTTGCCGCAGTGTGCCTTGTATACCTGGCGTCAGCCCGGACTGAAGCTGAAGGCATAACCCGGGTAGTCTTGCCCCCGGGGTACAGGATAGAGCGGTACATAAGCGGGCTCACGTTTCCCACCGCGGTAACCTGGGACGAGTCCGGCGTCATGTACGTAAGTGAGGCAGCGGTAAGTGCTGGCGAAGGTGAGCAGGGCATAGCGGCTGTGGGAGGGGACGGCGGGCAGGTTCAAGGCAGGATTGTGCGGGTAGCACCTGATGTATATGAAGTAGTGGTTGACGGTCTTAACGCCCCGGTTACAGATGTGAAAATCCGGTACGGTAAAATCTACATTGCCCACAGGGATTGTGTGTCGGTCATCGAAACCGGCACTGACTTTTCGGAACCGAAAGCAAGCCTTGGAGAACCCGCATCTACTGCGGAACAGGCCGGGGACCAGCCGGGGCAAGCAGACAGGTTCGGCAGGTTCACGCGCACCGACTTGCTGCAAGGATTGCCCTTTGGGGACCACTTCACAGGCGAAATCGCCTTCGGCCCCGACGGAAGTATCTATGTGGGACATGGTACGGTTACCAATTCAGGGGTTGTGGGTGAGGACAACTTCCAGAGAGGTTGGGCGGCATCTTTCCCTGAAATGCACGATGTGCCTCCAATGGACGTTGTGCTTTCCGGGATGAATTTCACTTCCCGGGATCCTAGGACCAGCAATCCTTTCGATAATGCGGTAACCGGAGGGTTCTTGCCCTTTGGCACGCAATCAACACCTGGACAGAAGATTTCCGGGAAATCTCAGGCCAGCGGCGTGATCTACAGGATTTCCGAAAATGAAAACCATGCGCAGGTATACGCGTGGGGGCTGAGAAACCCCTTTGGAATTGGGTTTGCCCCTGACGGCAGGCTGATTGCCATAGACCAGGGCTACCAAGACAGGGGGTCCCGCCCCGTCGCTAACGCACCGGATCCTGTCTATGAGGTAAAGCAAGGTGCCTGGTACGGTTGGCCTGATTATGCCGCCGGGGAATCCATCACAGACCCCAAATTCAAGCCGTCGGCCAAGCACGCCCCGTTGGCCAACCTGCTCCAGGAGCATCCCAAACTTGAGAAACCCTTAGCGGTGTTTCAGCCCGGAACAGGGCTTATGAAATTCGGATTTGCCCCTGAGATCTTCGATCCCTCACGGCGCATGTATGTAGCAGCCTTTGGCGAGGGGGATATTTCCTGCGCTCTGGCCGGAACCAAAGGGTTCCGTCACGGGATTTCAGCAGGTAGTTTGGACCGGGGGGATAAGACGGACCGGGCGGATCACCCACGCCGGACAGACCAGACGACAGATCAGGCTGATAAACCTTCCATCCCCGGCGGATGTGTGTACGCCTTGGATATGGACACCGGGCAACATGAACTGTTTGCCTATAACGAATCCCTGGCCCCGGCAGGCCGGAGCCTTTCCGGGTTCAATCACCCTGTGGACGTAAAATTCGGTCCCGACGGATCAATGTACGTGGTGGATTTCGGAGTTATCGAAAGCGACGGCAAGGTTTACCGGGGAGTCCCGGGTACAGGGGCGGTGTGGAAGATATCTGTGCAGCGATCAGAACTTAAGATTTTCCGGGAAAAATGCACGGCCCTGATCCAATCCATAACCGGGCTGGCAGCGCCTGGGGAAGGGGATAACCAAGGTGATAGCATCAATGTTCCGGATAGCCCTTTGGGCCAGGCTCAACAACCTCAGCAAACCCAGGCACCTCAATGGGATCCCGACTACACTCAGCTCCAGGCCCAAGTGGAGGAATACATAAGCGGGTTGGCTCAGCTTGGTCAGGAATGGGGGGTGTACTTCAAAGATCTTACGTCCGGTAAGACTTTCGGTGTAAACCCGGACCTGCAAGTACCTGCGGCAAGCACGGTAAAGGTGCCTGTGGTGCTTTACACCAGCGTTTTGGTGTCTCGGGGCGAGCTTTCATGGAACGAAACCATGACCTACAACGCTGCCCGTGACTGGCGGGGCGGGGCAGGTATCATCCAGTACACTGCCAAAGACGGGGATACGTTTACCATAAGGGAACTGGCTGAAAAATCCATCACCCACAGCGACAACGTGGCTTGGAAAATGCTCGAACGCAGACTTGGCAAAGACAACCTCATCAATTTCATGAAGGAAATCGGCGGCACCACAGTATATCCAGGAGGGCAGAACATCTCCACCCCCAGGGACAACGCTATATACATGGAAGCGGCGCTCCACTTCTCAAAGACCGACCCAGAGGGCGAAAAACTCATGTTTGACCTCGCCAATACCATATGGAACACCGGGCTTAACAGGTACATTACAGAGGTGACCGTAGCCCATAAAGAAGGGGATATCATGGGTGTAGCCAATGACGTTGGGGTGATATACGCCGAGCGCCCGTATATTTTGTCCATAATGTCGAAAGGCCACGAGGACGTAGAGGCAGGGTTTGAGAAGATAGGGGAAATCTCCAGGATGATCTTTGACTACCAGAACAGCTTGCTGAGCCAACACGGGTTGCCATAATATGGTACCGAACTTAGTGTAAAATAGATAAAACGCTAATCTCGAGGTGGTACTCATGGAAGTTCTGGTTCTCGGAAAATACTCCCCGTTTCCTCCTGCCGGAGGCGCTTGTTCAGGATACTGGCTAAGTTCAGGTGATACAGGGATTCTCCTTGAATGCGGGCCTGGAGTAGCATCGAGGCTGCAAGCACATGTGCCCCTCTCCAAGCTCTCCACGGTTATTCTGTCTCATCTCCATTTTGACCATATATCTGATTTCTTGGCCTTGCGTTATGCGGCTACCCCTGACGGCCGCTACCGCCAACTTCCGCCGCACATCACGGTGTATGCACCTCCTGAGCCTGCCGGGACTTTCAGCATGCTTTCATACAAAGGGGTGGAGACAGTAGCAGTACCTGGCCTCGGACACAACGAAGCCCCTGACGAATCAGTACCGGTGTTCGAGATTACTGTCGGCAGCATCAAGGTGTCATTCTTTAAGGTAGAGCACCCATACCCAGCATGCGCTGTGCGGTTTGAGGATTCAAACGGCAAGGTAATCGCGTATTCCGGGGATACCCGCCCATGCCAGGGCCTCTACAGTGCCGCCCAGGGAGCCGATTTGTTCCTGTGTGAAGCGTCAGCCATAGAAGAGGACGCCGAGTTTGCCAGTGCCGGGCATATGACCGCTGTCCAGGCAGGTGAAGTTGCCCGGAAAGCCGGCGTGAAACGGCTGCTGCTTACCCATATCTGGCCCTTCTACGATGAAGGTATCCTTTTGGCTGAATGCAGGACGAGCTTTGAACGGTGCGAAATCGTTGGTGAGGGCAAGCGATACAGTGTATGATTTTGGTAAGCTGCAATCAGGCTAGTTTGAAACTGCGAGGGGGTTCTGCCGTGGGCTACATAGAGGAGTTCATTGAGTTTCTGTCGATTCCCAGCATCAGTGCTCTTCCGGAGCACAAACCCGACGTGGCAAGGGCTGCACAGTGGCTAAAAGACAGAATGACCCGGGCAGGGATCGACGATGTCAGGATCATCGAGACCAAAGGCCATCCGCTGGTGTTTGGCCAAAAACCAGCCCAGACCCAGGACAGTTCCAAGGCGCCCACTGTGCTCATTTACGGCCACTACGACGTCCAACCTGCCGATCCCCTGGATGAGTGGCATTCTCCGCCTTTTGAGCCCCAGCTAAGGGATGGCAAGGTATTTGCAAGGGGCGCGTCAGACGACAAAGGTGGTATCTACCCTGCTATTTTGGCAGCGGAAGACGTCATAAAGGAAAACTCTTTGCCCGTCAACCTTAAGTTCCTGTTTGAAGGCGAAGAAGAGATAGGCAGCCCTTCACTGAAGGAGATTCTGGAGGCGTACAAGGACCTGTTTGCCTGCGATCTTGTGTTGTCTGTAGATGGCGGGATGTTTTCAAGGGAGATCCCGTCTATAACCACCGGCAGCAGGGGGTTGGCAGCGATTGAAATAGAAGTGACCGGCCCTGATTCGGATGTCCATTCAGGATCAGCAGGGGGAGTAATTCACAACCCGATTCATGCCTTGGCTGAGATCCTTACCGGCCTCAAAGACAGCGAGGGTAAGATCCTGGTAAAAGGATTCTACGATGATGTGCGAGAGATATCCCCCGCTGAGCGCGAGGAGTTTGAGAAAGTCCCCATTGATGAGGAACAGATCAGGCAGATGCTGGGAGTACCCGCCTTGTTTGGCGAACCTGGGTACACCTTGGCTGAGCGGATGTGGACCCGTCCAACCTTGGATGCCAACGGAATTTGGGGAGGTTTCCAGGGTGAAGGCACCAAGACCATCATTCCCGCAAGGGCAGGTTGCAAAATCACTTGCCGCCTGGTGCCTGACCAAGATCCTCAGACTATATACAAGCTGTTGGAAGATCACATAAAGGCTCATGTTCCTACGGGAGTAAGGGTAAGTGTCAGGGTATTTCCCGGTAACTCCAAGCCCTACGTGATTCCAGAGGATCATCCTGTATTGCCTGTGATGGAGGAAGTGCTCAAAGAACTCTTCGGCCGCGAACCCATAAGGGTACGCTTGGGCGGCACTCTGCCTATTGCCGCAGCGTTCTTGGACATCCTTGATACCTACTTGTTCTTCTTTGCCATGTCAGGACCCGATACCAATGTTCATGGGCCAAATGAATACATATTGACAGATGATCTGGACAGGTTACGGCAGGGCCTTAAGCTGTTTTGGGACAGGTATGCCGGATGCTTTGCCCAAGACTGAATTGCTAAGGCCAGGCCGCAGGCTCGCGTTATGGGCATCGCTGCCGGCCGGACAAGCCGGCTAAGACTTGTGAGTTTTCCAATAAGAAGACCGTGAAAGAGAGGCAGCCCCGACTACCCGGGAGCTGCCTCTCTGGGTGTGGGGCCCACCTTCTGCCGGCATCCATCCTTTGAGGCGATTAGTCGAGCCCCAAGATGAGCAAGATGAGGATCAGGAACACGATGAACGCCAGCCGATCGTCAAACAGGAAGTGGCCCATACTGTTTCACCTCCGCCTTGACAGCGCTTAAGTCATGCCCATCCTGACCGGACTTTCTGTGGTTCACTCCAGGCCCAGAATGAGCAGAATCAGGATTAGGAAAATAATGAACGCCAGCTGTTCGTCAAAGTGTGAGAGACCAGCCACTTTTACCCCTCCTGTCGGAAAGAATCTACGCTATCTTATGTTGACAACAGGGACGTGGTTACAGAACTCTACGAAAAACAAAGCTCGGCGGGGCCATGACTCGAGAATCGGGGGCGGCGCGATTTCCGGGGGAGGAGAGAAACCGCGCCACGGGTATGAGGTACTGATATACAGTATGTTGACATAATTACCAAGGTTACATAATAGGCGCGGCTTGTGAGTAACTAATCATTGTATCCGCAGTTTGAATGGGGTAAGATTATCGTGCACGGATATGTGCACACAGCTAAACCGGTGAGCGCAAACCTGTTCCTTGTGCCAAGCCGGCATCTTCGAGAACTACATAACGCGAAATTAACCGGAAAGCGGTGATAATGTGGCAGACAGAAATACATATGGACTTCTGGGGCTTGATAAGGCTTTGAATTTAAGCAGGAAAGAAGCAGGCGACTTGTTCGCCAAGCACGTGAACCCGGGGCTAAAGACCATGCTTTCAGCCATTGGGTTCGACAAGAACTTCGTTAGGGCGGAAGGGATTTTCGTTTACGACGATGCCGGCACCCGTTATCTTGACTTTCTCGGCGGGTACGGGAGCTTGCCTTTCGGCCACAACCCCAAGGATGTGCTAGCCGGAGTGGAGAAGGCCAGCAGCCATCCAAACTTCCTCCAAGCACGGGCCAGTTCCCTCCAAGCTGCCTTGGCCCACGACTTGGCAGCCATCCTGCCTGGGGATTTGAGCATGGCGTTTTTCTGCAACAGCGGAGCAGAATCGGTTGAGGGCGCGCTCAAAATGGCTAGGATCGCCACAGGCAAGCAGGTGTTCATCCACTGTACCGGCGCGTTCCACGGAAAAACCCTGGGTGCTTTGTCAGTAGGCGGCCGTGAGAAGTACAAGACGCCGTTCCAACCCCTGATTCCGGGATGCGTGGAAGTGCCCTTTGGCGACATCAGAGCCCTTGAACAGGCATTGGACCAGCACCGATGTGCCGCCGTTATCATGGAGCCGGTTCAAGGAGAAGCCGGGGTAATAGTTCCCCCTGAAGGTTATCTCAAACAGGTAAGGGAGCTGACCGATGCCCACGACACCCTGCTTATTCTAGACGAAGTGCAGACCGGTTTGGGCAGGACGGGGACTATGTTTGCATGCGAACACGAGGGGGTCGTGCCAGACATCATGTGCCTTGCCAAAGCCCTAGGGGGCGGCGTGATGCCCTTGGGCGCCACTGTGGCTACCAGAAAGGTCTGGGAGAAGGCTTACGGGGGCCTCTCCAAGGCGGTGCTTCATACTTCGACCTTCGGCGGTGGTGCCAGGGCTTGTGCGGCGGGGCTCGTAACCATCAGTAAACTGGTTGAAGAAAACCTTGCCGAGCGGGCCCGGGACCTTGGCGAGTACTTCCTGAACGGCCTCAGGACCCTTCAGAAAAGCTACAAGACCATCAAGGAAGTCAGAGGGAAGGGGCTGCTAATCGGGCTTGAATTCGACAAGCCTGTGGAAGGGTTGCTTGACAAGCTTACAGCGGGTGCGATAAACGAATTTGCCAAGGAATACTATGCATCCTTGGTAGCAGGGGAGCTCTTGGGCAAACATCAGGTGATTACGGCATATACCCTCAACAATCCCAACGTGATGAGGCTCGAACCTCCTCTGACGGTGACCAAGGACCAGATCGATTACGTGCTCAACGCCCTCGAGGACATCTTTTCCCAGAGGAAAGGGCTGCTTAGGATGGCCTTATCTGTAGTCACCAAGAAGCCGTGAGCCAAGCGTTTGTGGTTGCCCTGGAGCCCGGTATAGAATGTCCGGGATTCCCGGGCCTTGTGTGGGGAGTGGCTGGGTTACGCCACTCCCAGATTTGTGAATACCCAATAAAAAGCTGATGTAAGAGCACCTGTTGCCGGATCTAGTCTCTGTTGAAGGAACCTGCGGGTTTGTGTCAAAGTAGTGAGCAGGGGAGGTTTTTCCATGAAGGCCACTATATACATCGACGGTGCTTGCAGAGGTAACCCAGGCCCGGCAGCCTGTGCTGCGGTAGTTCTGGTTGAAGGTCTTCCTGAAAAGGAATTTGCACTGTTTTTGGGGAAGGCTACCAACAATATCGCAGAATACTCAGGGGTTATTTTGGGCCTTGAGCAAGCCAGGAGACTGGGGATAGACGAGGTGGAGATTTATTCAGATTCAAATTTGTGCGTTCAGCAGATAAAAGGTGCGTTTAAAGTCTCCAGCGATAACCTCCTTCCCCTTTACAACCGGGCAAAATACCTCTTGGGGCAGTTTTCCAAATGGGATATCCGCCATATACCCAGGGAGCAGAATAAGCGTGCTGACGCTTTGTCCAACCTCGTGCTTGACCTCCACAAGCTTGTTTCCCAAGCGTGATGACGGCAGCATCCGGCGCGCCTCTGCCTTTGTAGCATAATGCTTAATTCTTGTGCTTTTCGGCGCGCT
>LFST01000052.1:0-39672 GCA_001513185.1 Candidatus Fermentithermobacillaceae bacterium DTU015 | reverse complement strand
GCATTGGCTGGTCAGCCTGAAAGGGGGGAGTGCAGACGACTGAGATGCTGAGGATGACTTTTCCCCGGAGCAAGAATGGGCCATTCAAAGGCAAGCACGGGAGATTAACCGGGACCCTGATCCTGGTTCTGGCCATCTTGGTCTTGGTAGATTCACGTGCATTTGGGGCTGCCACATATCCGGAACCCAAGGGGAACATAAACGACTACGTGGGCGTATTGACCCTGTCGGATATAGCAAACCTCAATGCCCTGGTAAATGCGGTCTTTGAACAGACAGGGGCCACCTTCGCCGTAGCCATTGTGCCTGACCATGGCGATGAATCCATCGAGATTTACGGCGTCAAGCTTTACGAGAAGTGGGGTATCGGCCAGGAAGGTGAGGATAGAGGTTTGCTTGTGATCCTCTCCATGGAAGAAAGGGAGCTTCGCATGGAGGTTGGATACGGACTTGAGCCGGTGATAACCGACGGCAGGGCCGGCGAATGCCTGGACATCATGATTCCGTATTTCAGGAACGAAGAGTTTGGAAAAGGCCTATATGCAGGCCTTCTCAACGCGGCCCAATACGTAGCCGACGACGCCGGCATAGAGCTTAAGATCGAAGCGCCCGAGGGATACGTACCTATTGTCCCTGAAGACGAGTTTGTCCGGCCAGGGGTCTCAACCGGGCTGATACTGCTGGTAGCAGGGCTTGTGCTCCTGCCCGGGCTGCTTGCAGGGTATTTCGCGATGAAGAGGCGGCGCTGCCCTAAGTGCAGGTCCAGATTGGTAATAACTGATAGGGTGCTTCACGAAGCTACTCCGTCGGTAGGCGGGTTGGCCGTCAGGATGTATAGGTGTCCCGTTTGCGGATATAACAGGGAGCAGCGGTACAGGACAAGACCGATTGTGCAGCCGCCGGGTTCGGGCCCCCACGTCGGGCCGGGACCGTTTTTCGGAGGGTTCGGAGGATCCGGCCGTAGATCCGGCAGAGGGTTTTCCGGTCCGAGAGGGTTTGGCGGCGGCAGAAGCGGTGGCGGCGGAGCAAGCAGGAAGTGGTGACTTCCGCGCTTGAGTACATGCTCAATGCAGTGATTTCTTGCCTTGGCGGAGAGTGGGAGCAGCTGGATACCTCACTCAGGCCGCTCTGATAAAGGTGACTAACGGGAGGGAAAAGCTGATGAAGAAGGGTATCACTGGTCTTGTAGTAGTACTGGTGTTGGTAGTACTCATCGGAGGTTGGTTTGTCTCCACATATAACGGATTGGTGAGGCAGACTGAAGCTATTGACGGGCAGTGGGCTCAGGTAGAGAACCAGCTCCAAAGGCGATATGACCTTATCCCTAACTTGGTAGCCACGGTCAAAGGTTACGCCCAGCACGAAGAAGAAGTGTTTACAGCCATTGCAGACGCAAGGGCAAGACTCAACCAGGCCGTAACCCCTGAAGACCGGGCGGCGGCAAGCAACGAAGTTGAGTCGGCGTTGGCAAGGCTCTTGGTGATTGTCGAAAATTACCCTGAACTTAAGGCAGACGCCCAGTTTATCAGGCTCATGGATGAACTTAGCGGCACCGAAACCCGGATTGCAGTGGAGCGCCTGAGATTCAACGAGCAGGTCAGGCTATACAACACAAAGATCAGGCAGTTTCCGGCTGTGCTTATTGCCAGGCTCATGGGATTTGAGCCAAGGACTTACTTTGAGATGGCCGAAGGCGCCGAAGAAGCACCTAAGGTTGAATTTTAACGGGCTAGCAGATCTCGACACTCAACACTGCCTGGACACACAGCGGTGCTTCTTGGAGACTGCAGCAGCTTTTGGATAACCAGGGTTTACGAGCACACCGAGGAAAGAGACTACAGGCCGAGATGGTTGACACAGGAAGCCGTGTAGAAGTAGACTTATGTAGCCGGTATTTCTGATGTCAAGCGTGTTGGACGCTTTGACGCCTTCCACCGGCCTTGTTATATTGTTTGTGGTAAGCAGGCCGGGTAGCCGCGGGCAGCTCTTGGCTGCCTGAGGAAAGTCCGGGCTCCACAGGGCAGGGCGCTGGGTAACGCCCAGCAAGGGTGACCTTAGGGAAAGTGCCACAGAAACATACCGCCACTGTCACGCTCCCCTTGCCTTACCGGAGGCATGCCCAGCCTCTGGAACTAAGGCGGGGACCGGCGGACAGGGGTAAGGGTGAAATGGTAGTGTAAGAGACTACCGGCAGTCGGGTGACCGGCTGGCCAGGCAAACCCCGCCCGGAGCAAGGCCAAATAGAGGGGCGATGACGTGGCCCGCCGAGCCCCTGGGTAAGGCCGCTTGAGGGAAAGGGTAACCTTTCTCCTAGATAGATGGCTACCCTCGACAGAACCCGGCTTACAGGCCTGCTTACCATTTTTTGAACGTCCTTCGGCCGGTCAGGTACGTACCATGCCATGGTCTCCTCAAGCAGTTGCGCGTTGCTAGGACGCTAAGGAGAGAGTACAGTGCCCGCTGCTGAGACTTTAGATGCCATATTGGAATATGGCCAGTTAGGCCTAGTCTTGTTGTCGTTTTGCGAATCTATATTCTTTCCGATACCTCCTGATCTTGTGCTGTTACCCATGGCCCTGATGAATCCCCGATTGAGTTTTTGGTATGCGCTTTTGACAACTTCGGCTTCAGTTGCGGGTGCTCTGGCCGGGTACGCTATTGGAAGGAGGGCCGGCCGCCCTCTTGTGGACAAGTATTTCGCCCCGGACAAGGTTTCCAGGATTGAGATCCTGTTTTCCAAGTATGGCGGGTGGGCGGTGGGGATTGCAGCCTTCACACCCATACCCTTCAAACTGTTCACTTTGGCTGGCGGCATCTTCAGGGTTGAACTGTGGCCGTTTGTGATTGCTTCGGCTATAGGCCGCGGTGGGCGGTTCTTCCTTGAGGGTGCTTTGGTTTATTTCCTGGGTGATGAAGCAATGGCGTTCTTAGGCCGGAACTTTGAAATGGTTACGGTAGTGCTTGCAGCCTCTGTGCTGGGAGTGGCTTGGTTGGCAAACCGGTTCCGGCTATGGGAAAAAGTGCGCCGACGGGCTTCACGGGCAGGTTCAGCCACGCCCGGACAGACAGAGAGCGTTGTACTCAGTCAAGCAGAACCAGACGGGCCAGAAGGCCTAGGCAGGCAAGAGGGGCAAGACGGTCAAGACGGCCTAAGTAGCAAAGATGGCCAAGAGGGATGCAGATGAGCAAAATGGGCAAGAGGGCAGCCCGACAAGAGGCGGGGCCAATTGAGGCAAACCACGTGGCCGGTGATTCCACTCCGGCACTTTCCGGTAAAGATAGGTTGCTACGGAAGGTTGCTTAGTGCTTAGAGGTGTCTTAAGCCCCCTGGTTTTTCATGTTATAGCCAGCAGATCTTCACTGGTGGCAATCCCTGTGGCCAAACCGTAGGCGAGGCTTGCTATTAGCGTCACGATTGTGTTAGGGGTACCGAGGCTCCATGGTTGAGGGGTAATCTCCAGAGGCGGCAAGATCAATCCCCACAGCAGCCATACCACAAGCCCGTTTATGAGCCCCAGGATCAGGTTGTGCCTGGAATGCATGTTACGCACCACCACAGCGAAAAGCAGCGCCCACAGTACACCTGCGAGCAAATGGATAACAAATCCTAAGATTGCACCGCTAGTGGAATAGGCGACGCCGCTGGCTGACACGAGATTGGCCAGTCCTCCCAAGAGGTTGAGCTTTACCAGACCGGCGCTCCTGCCGATTCCGAGGATAATGTCCATTAAAGCTATACCGGTAACTCCGCCCCAAAGGGCCCTGGTCCATAGGTTTCGCATGAGCAAACCACCTCGGATATATCATGCCTTACTATCGGGAAAATCATTACGAGGAAGCTAGCCGCCGGAAGGAAAATCGTAAGCGGCGTTAGAATGTACTTCGATGTGCTGGGCTTATTGCCCGGCCTTGTGTTTGCAGGCCTGTCCTTATCGCTCTAATGTACTTAAGCAGTCTTGCGGGTATGTAGTCCCTGGTTGTAGCAGGAGATAGAAAGCGTGATGTACCTTGAACCCGGAACCGAGGCCGAGTGGATATCTGCAGCTGTTCAAGACAAAAGACTTCTCCATGCTTTGGCTGGCCAGTGTCGCAATGGCTGCATCAATAATGGCTGTGGAAGCCACTGTGACTTGGGGAACTTGGGAAAGTACAGGCTCGGCTACTGCAGTAGGCATCCTCATAAGCGCAATCTCCTTGCCGAGGATCATCCTGGAAACCCTTGTTGGACGCGTTGTGGATGCTTTCGACCGGAAGAAACTGATGATCCTCGCAGCTCTGGGAGCGTCGCTTGTTTCCCTGGCCCTAACGTTGCTTACCAGGGAGAGTAACGGGAGCACGCTTTTCGCAACTGTCTCGTTTACTTGGATGTTGACTGTTTTCAACATGCTTTTCCATCGCGCGAGATCATCCCTACTCCCGAGGCTCATCAGCGAGCATTCTATTCTGGTTTCGGCTCAAGCGCTGCTCCACATTACGGTTAGCGGCATGTCAGTGTTGTCAGGCGGAGCTGCGCTCTTGATCCCTGTCATAGGAAGGGTTTCCATCATGGCCGCCGGAGCAGCTATGGCGATTGCTGCGGCCCTGGCAGCGGGGCAGATTTCCCATAGCGACCAAGGCCGGTCTGGAGTAAAGGCGATCCGGCCTTCTTTCGGGTTTAGGAATCTGTTGGGTGATCCTTTGGACATCGTCAAGAGCAACAGGTTCCTAGCCTGGTTCATAGTGTTTGTGGCGCTGACAAACATACCTCATAGAGCAATGCTGGCCATGGTTCTCCCAATAAGCGCAGAAAAAACCGGACTAGGTGCTCAGGGATATGGCGCGATTCAAATCGCGTTGAGCATTGGGGTCATCGCAGGCTGTCTAGTCGCCGGCCGGCTGTTGTCCCGGGGCAATCCTGTACTCTGGGTTATCCTGGGTATTGGCTTCAGCGCACTCTTTGCCGGGCTGATTGCCCTTCTGTCCGGGACGTTAACCATAGTCGCCTTGTTTGTCGCCTATGGGCTGGTTGAAGGATTTTTCATCCCGGGATTTGCAAAATTCGACCTAGAGATCCCAGATGATCTGCGCGGCAGGGTAAATTCGCTGTTTAACATAGCCGGACTGCTGCTTAGCCCCGTGGCCCAGATAGGTGGTGGGATGGTCTCAGACAGGTTTGGGCCTTCGACTCTCTACGGATGGTCAGGGTTGGCATTGTTTGTCGTAGCTCTTGTTGCGNNAGGGAGCCGTAGAATCGGGGAATTGGTGCACGTAGTACACCATTGTGATCCTTGTGGGAGCAGTAAACCGGGAA
Organism: Candidatus Fermentithermobacillaceae bacterium DTU015; assembly: GCA_001513185.1. Lineage (GTDB taxonomy): Bacteria > Bacillota > Sulfobacillia > Fermentithermobacillales > Fermentithermobacillaceae > DTU015. Next base: position 34,382 of record LFST01000052.1, on the reverse strand, counting down.
ATTGGTGCACGTAGTACACCATTGTGATCCTTGTGGGAGCAAAAAACCGGGAAAATGGTGCACGGGGTGCACCATTCCGGACGCTATGACGCCCGAAAACCCAGAAATCGGTGTACGTGGTATACCATTTTGGGCGCTACGAGACCGTCAAACCGGAAAATCGGTACAAGTGGTGCGCCATTCTAGCCCTAGAAGTGCCGGGAACTCAACAGATTGGTGCACGTGATGCACCACTTAAGCGGAAATAATCCTGAGAGCCAGAGAAAATGGCATACCTGGTACACCATTTTGAGCCAAATCCCTGAGGAAAGCGAAAATAATGGTGCATGAAGTGCACCATTTCCACTCCACCGTCGCGGGTAGTCCCACAAAATGGTACACGCACTGCACCATGATGAGTTGATCCTATGGGGTATCCAAAACCTAAGATGATGCGGTACACTAAGCGTGAAACACATGCCAAGGTGGGGATTACATGGCAGCTTTTGAGCAGATAAATCGAAGCAACGGTACCCGGTCAAGAGATAGGGAGCAAGACGGAAAGAGCATTTCCCTCAGTCTGGAAGTAGCCAGGGAGCAGATCGACTCAGGCTGGGCGTCGGTGCTTGTTGCCGACGGAAAAGTGTTGGACAGGGAAAAGGGCAGGGGGATTAAGCCTGCTCTGCTAATCCTCCAAAGAATGGGCCAGACTGCCGGCCGGTATCCCAACCTTGTATTTGGCGACAGGGTGCTTGGGCTTGCCGCTTTCAGACTGGGAGCTCTTATGGGCGCTGAGGCCATGTGGGGAGCCCTGGTGAGTCAGCCGGTGCTGACAGAAGCCGCCTCCCGAGGCATAGTAGTAGAAGGCCGCAAGCTCGTGCCATCAATCCTAAACCGTGCAGGAGACGGTTTATGCCCCATGGAACAACTCTCGGCTGCATGTGAAAGCGACACGCAGTTCTACACAGAACTCGTGAAAAAACTTCAAGGCAGTGAAGCAAGATAGCCCAAGAAAGACAGTTGAAAAAAGATAGTCGAAGAAAAATAGTTGAAGACACAAACAGAAACAGGTAATCACAGTAAAATATGCCACACCTATCCCACAACCTATGATGTCCCGTCGATTGTATAGCTGAAAGCACTTGGGTTTGACGTATTTTTGGATGCGTGGCCTGCCTCAAGGTCCCCCTAGCCCAGGCCACCTCAACCCAAGTGCAAATCAGCAGAGGAGGCGGTGAGTTTGTCTGTCGGAAGAATCCTGAGATACCGGCTGTCCAGGTCGGAAAAACTCAGGCTCCGGACTGCATTGGTGCTGGTGCTTGCATTTTCAATGCTGGCGGGGATGTCCGGAATCGCTGAAGCCAAAGCAAAACCACACAAAGACGTGGCTAAGTTGGTAGAAAAACTGGTCAAACAGGTGGAGAAGGCGCTAAGACACACCCACAAGCTGGGTTTTGCTGATATCGGGCCATCCTTTTGGGCACTTGAATCCATCTTGAGGATGCATGGGTTCGGGATCATCCAAGGCTACGAAGGCAATATATTTAAGCCCAACAATCCCGTGACTCAAGCAGAAGCCCTGACCATGATGGTGAGGGCATTTGGCCTGGAAGATGAAGCGCAGGAACTGGCCAAGAGATTCAGTGGCATTTATGTAAGCCTTGACCAGGACATAACCAAGCAGGATAGCAATAGGCTCAAGAACTACTGGTATTTCGGCCAATTCAACGATGACGATTCCCCGGGATGGTTCTACGCAAGCGGCGCTTGGTACCCTTACGTGCCATTAACTGCAAGATGGTCCCTGGGATACATCCTGGTAGCCGTAAATGAGGGATGGGTGGAACTGGACGATCTCCATCCACAAAAGCCGGCAACCAGGGCATGGGTGGCAAAAGCCTTGGTAAGGGCCAGCGGTTACGGTGACGAAGCCGAAGCCAAGATGAAAGTCCCCTTGGAGTTTAAAGACTCCAAAGCTATCCCTGACGGTTATTGGGGATACGTTGCCCAGGCGGTAGATATGGGGCTGTTTAGAGGGTACACTGACCGTACATTCCAGCCAAACAAGCCGGTCACCAGGGCTGAAATGGCTGCCATACTTGACAGGTTGCTAAACGAAGAACTTCCCGATGAAATGCCCTACTACATCACAGGCACAGTGGTGGATGTCTCGAACAGCTACATCGAAGTAATGGTTGCTTCGGGCAAAGTCTACGAGTATCCCATTTCCAAGGATGCTGTGGTGTTCCTGCAAGACTCTACCCACGGTTCGGTAAAGGACATCAAGGTCGGAGATACAGTGAGGATACTCACCAACCCGGCTGATGTGGCGGTGTTGATTACCATCGTAAAGCGCGGCAGTTCGGCGCCGGTAAAAAGCGGCGAGATTCTTGGTACGATTATCTCGAAACTCACCACAAGCAAGGGTGAAGTGGTAGTCACCGTCAGGACGGATAAGGGCTCAGACACCCTGACCGTGGCGCCTGATTGCACAGTGACAGATGGGCGCTACGAATATGCAGCGTCGCGGCTTACAGTCGGGGACGTCATCTACGGCAAATTCCAAGACGGCAAGCTTTACTACATCCGGATACTTGAGGACGACAGCACCCATTTAAGCGGCACTATCTTGGCCAAGAAGACCTCTGGCAACACGCGGGTCTTGGAAATCGAGACCGATACCGGTAGGAAACGTTCGCTTAACTTGCATAAGGACGTGGTCATTAATTACGACGGGGACCAATTGGCCTACCGGGACCTTGCAGTTGGCGATGTGGCTGACTTCGTGATTGTGGATGGCGAGGTAGCGTACATCCAGGTCACTGAGCGGCAAAAGGATACCAGATACATTTCAGGTATCGTCACCAAGACCCGCATTGCAAGAGACGAAATGGATATTGAGGTGCGGGACAGCAATGACAAAACCCACAGGATCACCCTGTCGCCCAATGTGAAGGTGACATACAAGGGTGAAGTTGTGCCCAAGAACCAGATACAAGCGGGAGACAGGGTAAAGGTCAAACTGGTCAAGGATACAGGGATGGAAGTTGAGATCCTTGAGAAATACAGCGAGCTGTATGCAACTACCGGGATCATAGCTGAAATCAAGTCCGGTGCCACTGCCAGGACAAGGACCATAGTCGTGAAGCAGGATGACTGCAAACAGGTGATGCTCACTGTAAGTAGCGCCACCGAGATCTTCCGTGGCAGCTCCAAATTGTCCCCTGACAGGCTGGCAACAGGCGACAAGGTAACGGTGGAGCATGACGGCGAAGAGGCAATAAGGATAGAAGTTCTGGCTACCAAGCAGCCAATCCCGTTCGGAGATCTCTACGGCAAGGTTGAAAGCGTCACCCGTTACGACTATGCAGCGGTGCTGATTGTGGAATACCAGGGTGAAAAGACTCTGGTGATTGCAGATTCCGAAACCAAGGTAAGTTACAATAACCGCGCTTTGACCTGGGAAGACCTCAGAAAAGGCGACGTGATAAGGGTAGCCTTGGATGGCCATACAGCCGTTGAAATCAGGATAGATTCGAGACAATAGGCAAGAAAGTGCCTTTGGTGGATGAAGGCTGAGATTACACCGAGCCGGGGACTTGCCCGGCTCTTTCATTTAAGAACTTTATGACAATGAGCGGGGTTTTTTGGTCGTCATTGCCAAACGGGTTTGACTTGAGGATACCTTTAATGAACTCAACCTGATGTGGTTTGAGCGGCAGGCTGCTGCCCAGGATGTCTACCGCCCCCTTGTCGTTTACATCGAGTATCAAGGTCCACAGCCCTGTTTGTCTCCACACTTGCCTGGCTACCCTATCGGGATCTTTGGGTCCGAGTATTATGTGCCTTTCAAAGGGGGGCATTGTGCCGCCTGAATCGTCGATCTGGGCCACTTCATGGCCGGCCACGCGGAAGAACAACCCCTTGATGCCCAGGATTTTGCCTACAAGCGCACATGCTGCAGCTGCCAGGATCCTTGGAGCGCCTACTTCCCGTATAGCCATCTCCATGGAGCGCACCGCTGAAATGCTGGCATCAGGATGGGCAAATCTGGACAGCAGCCGGGCGAGGATCCCGGGTCTTACGGTATTGGGATCGATGGCCCGTCCCTGCATGATGGCTACCACCGATTCAGCTATCCCCACCAAATCCCCGGGCGCTGCGATGTCTTTGGTGTAGCGACGGATTACATCTGCCGGATCGTCTCTGTCTGTGATAAGGTGGGTGCGGATCCGCAGTATGGCGGTATTTTGTTCATCCCAGCGGTATGCCACCTAAGCTCACCTCGGAAGTTTGCACGGTTTTCGTCCTAAGATGCCTGGGTCTTGAGTTTATGCAGATATCGCGCGACGCCGTTGTATATACACTGGGCCAGCCGTTTCCTGAACAAGGGCGCCCTGAAGTTAGCCTCGTCAGCAAAGTACGTAAGGCACACAGGTTCAACCCTTACGCAGGGGATGTCAAGCCCAGGGCGTGGGGGCAGGGTCTCTGATTCAGGCGTGATGCCCATCCGTTCCCGCAAAGCCAGGGCGATTTCTTTAAGAAGCAGTTGTGAATCCTCGCAACCTTGTTTTGCTGCAAGCCTGTAGACCTGGGCCAGGGGATCATCGCTGCCTGAAGCATGGATCTCGACGCACAACGCAGGATTGCCTGCCCTGAGTATCTTGACCCGCTCTTCTTCAGGGAGGTACTCATCCTCGGTACGCGTGATCACTGGATGGGCTCCCGAGGCTTCGAGCATGCGGCACAATTCCAGGGATATCTCAAGGGCTACGTATTTCTCTGTGAGATCTACCGGGCCTCGGATTCCCCTATCCCTGCCTCCGTGACCTGGGTCGATACCTATCCTTACACCCCTCAACAGTTCTTTGAGCGGCCTGCGCGAAAAACGGAACGTCACCGTGGCAGGCAAGCCAGGTGTCTGTTCTATTTGCACCAGCTTCCCGTTAGGAAGTTCGCATAGGGGATACTCGGTGACCACATCCACGTGTACCTGGACCGGGTATTCTTTGGTTGGCTGAGCTTCCCAGGGCGAGTAAGGGTTTTGGGCAGGATAATGCGCTCGACGGCTGCCAGGTGCGGCTGGGTTGTCCGGCTGGATCCTCACCAGCTTTATCAGCCCGTCGGCTACCAAGATGTCGTCCGGCGCCATAACCAAACCCACACCGTGGAGGGTGAAGCTGTACTTATAAGCAGGTTTCCAAGTCTCATCCCGGACGGCTGCAAAGCCTCTGGCGTTTCCTGACCCACGTTCCAAAGAGGTATCCGCATCTCCTGATACCTCCTCAAACTCTATCTTGTCAGGCAATGCAGTAAGTTCCAGGGTAATTACAGACTGCCATTCTTCGCCGTGTGAAATTACTGATGGCCACGCATTGAGCAGCGCTTTCTTCACACGTCCCTCACCACTCGCAGAGTTGTTAGTGTTTTGTCTTCAGGGCCTGAAATCCCAAACGCAAGTCTGCTTATGATTCGGAGATAATCGATTGTCTCCTGTGAGATTACTTCTCCGGGGTAAAGGATGGGAATCCCCGGCGGGTAGCAAGTGACCACCTCCGCGCTGATGCGCCCCTTGCTTTGCTCAAGGGGTACCCTTTCCCATTTGCTCTGCACGGCTTGCCTTGGGCTGAGCGCCATTTCAGGGATAGGGGGGAGGTCCGGGATGGATTGTTGAGCTGCCTGAAGGTCCCTGGGGAGTTCCCCTGCTTCTACTGCACGCCGCAGGGACCGCAGCCCTTCCAGGAGGGCCCGGATGTCTGCTTCGGTGTTCCCGAAACTCACGATAACCAAGATGTTGTACAGGTCGGACATTTCCACCTGGATTCCCAGCTTATCCCTCAAAAAGGTCTCAGCCTGATATCCTGTAATCCCAAGTTCCCGCACGGTTACCGTGACTTTGGTGGGATCCAGGGCATCCACTCCGGGTTGCCCTGTGATCTCACTTCCGAAGCAGTACAGCCCTGGAATATGGTTTACTTCTTCCCTCAGCATGCCTGCTAGTTCGATGGCCCGGCCTATGAGTTCCGGGCCGCTCAGCGCCATTTGACGCCTGGCAGCATCCAGCGAAGCCAACAGCAAGTACGAAGCGCTTGTTGATGTGAGGTGTTGAAACCATGCTTTAGTGCGCGCCAGGTCAATCCTTGGCCCCTGTACATGCAGCATCGACGCCTGGGTGAGGGCGCCCAGCATCTTATGGGCTCCCTGTGCCACCGCGTCTGCTCCTGCCCTTAAAGCCGGCTCAGGCAAGTTTCTGTGGAAATGAAAGTGGGGGCCGTGGGCTTCGTCTACCAACAACAATTTCCCTTGCCCGTGAACTGCTTCGCATATTGGTCTAAGGTTCTGCGAAGTACCGTAGTAAGTGGGATTGACCAAGAGCACTGCCTTGGCCTGCCGGGCGTCTGGATTGGTTTGGAGGTAACGGATGAGGCCCTGTGCATCAACCCCTAGGGCAAACCCCAGATATTCGTCATATACCGGCCTAACAAATAATGGATTAGCACCTGCCATGATTATCGCAGACAAGATGGACTTGTGGATGTTCCGGGGGATAATGATGTAATCGCCGTCGTCCAGTGCCGAGAGTACCATGGTGTGGATGGCCCCGGAAGTTCCGTTGACCATGAAAAATGTGTGGCCGGCTCCGAAAAGGTCCGCTGCTAGTTCCTGGGCCTGACGAATGCACCCTTGAGGTTCGTGGAGTTCGTCCATAGCAGGCACGCCGGTGACGTCGCTCAAGAAGGTTTCTTGCCCAAGCAGGGACAAGAGCAGAGGGTCAGCCCCTTTTCCACCCCTGTGTCCGGGCATATGCAACCTGACTGTATCCCTGTACCTCAATAGGCATTCAATTATAGGAGCCCTTTCTTGAGACAATCTAGGATTCTGAGGCCCTCTGCGGTCTTGGCCATAATTGTGTCTATTTGCAGCACCAGGTATAAACTCCCGGAAAGCGTCCAACGGTTCTCCTCCCCCAGCACCTCGTGCTCTAAAAGTATTCAAACCGGCTCAAAACTGTTACTACGAGATTATAGTGGAAATTTATAGGCTAGGTGAGACCTTCTGAGGGTTTCATTCTTTTTGTTCCTTCCGGGCTATGGCTGCCATGGTGGACGCTTCAAGTTCGTCAACTATGTACAAGGATCCCCGGGCAGCACCCATCATTTCCCTGAGGAAACTGCGGTTTGGCTGAAGCCCTATGCAACCTATGCGTATCCCTTGCTTTGCAAGATTTCTTGCGGCCGATATGGCATCCTCAATGGGGGAAAGGGTTCTGTAGGGCACAGTCGGGATGCCGTCGGTGACGCACAATACCAGGGGCTTAATCATCTTGCCCCGGCAAAGTTCACCTACGGTCTCCAGGCCTTTAGCCAGGGGGGTGAGGCCTTCTGCTTGTATGCGCGAAAGCCCGGCTTCCAGCTTGCGGGGATTTCTGGTGAAATCGCATATAACCTCAACTCTTGAGTCTTGGAATATCACCACGCACACTTTTTCTTTGCTAGTAACCAAAAGATGCCGTGCAAACTCTTTGGCTGCAGCCATGCGCCTGCCTGCCATGGAAGCTGACGCATCCAGCAGGAGCACCACCGGCCTGGACTTCTTTTGCCGGGTGTACCAGAACCTAAGGTGCTCTGGCTTCAAAGGGCCCTTAGCCGTACCCTTTGCTATTATGGTTTCCGCAACCGCCAGCTGGGTCACAAGATCGCCCCGTGCCTTTGGAAGGGCGTATCCTCTTGACCTTGCATTGCCAGGCTTGAGCACGGTAGCTGTGCGTTCAGGGGCGGGAATGCTTGTGGCAGGCAGCGACCATAGCAGGCGCCTGAGGTAAGCCTCGATCTCAGCGGCGTGGCGCCTGAGGTAGTCCAGGGCCAGTTCTCCCTGGGCGGTAAGCTTGTACCCGTGCCGGTCCAGTTGGATGAGTTCAGATTTGCTCAGTGCCCGGCGGATTTCGCCGGGTTTCTTGCCTTTGGGCCCTCTAAACCTTGTAAGTTCTTCGGGATGCATTCCGGTTGACAGAGCTTCCAAAAGATCCAGCGCATCATGGGCTGTGCCTACCACGTGTGCTGCCTGCTTGGCTAGAGCTTCAGCCCTGTACCAAGCAGTAGATGAACTGGCGTCCGTCCCGAGGTTTCCGCCGGGTCCTCTGAGAAACGAGTCGCTCACCGTCTGGTAATCTCCCAGGTCCATCGGGGTATTTCCTGAGCCCAGAGCCACATGGCCTACTTTCCTAAGCTCCAGCCCTGCATCCTGTATGGCCGATTCCACCGCGCCAACGATGACAAATATGCAGGATAGGAGCACGTGCACGTTGAGCATGGTCAGGTGGACGTGGGTTATGTGAGCCTGCCTTACTCCTTGTTCCCGGCCGTGGGCAAGGGAGCCGTCGAGCCTTCCGCCACCGGCTGCGGTTTGGATGTCGATGTAGGGGACAAATAGCTTAAGCGAAGGGCCGGGGCCGCCGTGGATGTCCTCAAGCTCAGTGTGGTACAAGGCATTTATGAGCGAGCGGGCTACTTTTTCAGGCGCGATCTTGCCTTCCGAATGAAACACGTCTATGTGGATTATCTCACCAGGGGTATTTCTGTGATAAAACACCTGGCCTGCATCGGCGTTCATTATGGCAGTGACTTTGTGGGGTATGGCCGGGTCCTGTACGTGTACTTTAGTTGATACCACGGCAGTTTCCCCCACCCGTACCGGTACAGGCTCATTCAGCAGATTATGAAGCCGCTCAATTGCCCTTTGTTGTCCGGGGCAGGCGCCCTTTGGGAAGTAGATCATTTCTGCCTGTCCTTCCACTCAGGGGGTAACAGGACTTGTTCCCAGCTGATTTGGGAAATAGGCCGCGCGGCTTCTGGGGGAGACACAGGGCTCGCAGGGTGGAGGCGGTTTCCTTCAGAGCTTGTGGTTTGAGAAGTGTGGTGGAACTTGGCGTGTGTCCCCCATGTTTTCCGTGAGCCGGTGCCATTGCCTGCCCGGTTATACTGATTCCCGTGGTGTTGGCACAAGGTTTGGCCGGGGTTATTCCTGTGGCGCCACCCGAAAAGCCACTCAAGCCAGCTTACAGGCTTGTGCCCGTTGTAGCCCGGTGGCTCTTGAACCTTATGGAAGGCCGGTACTTGTCTATGGTCAATGGATGACTCAGTTGCTTCCGGGACTTGCCTGGATGCAGGCGGTAAATCCGCCGGGCTCCCTTGCCGGCCAGGGATTCCGTCTGGTGGGAACTTAGAAGAGGCCTCTTGTGCCCCGGCTTGCGGCTCAGGCACCTTCGCCGTGCCAGATGTGCATTGCTGTGAGCTTGTCAGGTTGAGCCCGCCGGCGCTCTTTTGCTGTGCTTGATCCCCGGCTAACCCGGTGCTAGGAGCTTTACGTAACTCCAGGTCTTTTAGGATTTCCGAAAGCACCATAGGTTCGGTTCTGTGTCTTAGCACCAATGGCATCACAGTAGAGATTTCATCAAAGGACACCTGCGGTTTTCCCCGAATGGCTGCCAGGCACCTTGAGGCAAGTTCAAGGGATTCGATGGCTCTGAGGCTCTCGATGTTGTACTCCACGTAAAGGTCTGCCATGTATTTCACGATTGGACGGGGAACGGTTACGGCTCTGAGGCTCACAGCAGCTTGTTGGATGCTGCCTGAGAGTTTGACATTCCCTCTTTGAGCCGGTGCCGTTTGATACTTGCTCATGAGGAGTTCCTGTATTACCAAGGGGTCTGAGGGCCTATGTACAGGGACCACCAAGTCGAACCTGTCAGCTAGCTGCCTCCTGATTTCTTCCAGGGGCCCGGGGTCTTCATCAGGGTTTGATGTAGCCCATACCGATGAATTCACCTGTATCTCCCAAGGCTCAAGCCCTACTTCTTCGATCTTGATCTTGCCGGGCTTTGTCCCCATGACTGACAAGAGCACATCAGTGATTTCAGGGGCGGTTTCTGCAAGCCTGTTGATCTCGTCGATGAACACGATGCCCCTATTGGCCATGGGTATGGACCCGGGAAGCAGTGCGGCCTTGGGGTTATGGGGATCAGTCAAACCGGCAAGGTCCACGCTTCCCAGGATGGTGCCCAGCTTGGCCCCGTGCCCTATTTCCACAAAAGGCATGGGTACGTTTTCAGTCTCGATTTGGCCTTGGGAGCCCGTCCCTAAATGATTTGGGCAATGGGGAAGGTCAGGCCGGCACTGGTAAACGCAGCCCTTGACCCGTGTTATCCTGGGCGCCATCTGGGAGGCCCAGCGCATTACTGTGGTTTTCCCGGTTCCCCTGAGCCCTTCTGCATGCACATGCAAGGGAATCCCTGCGGCCGTACAGATGAGCGACATTTCCAAGGCAAGAAACAAGCTGTCGTTTCCCTGATGCCTGATAGGCGTTTTTGTAGGCAAATCAAGAACCCCCTGCGGGTATTTTCCCCGTCAAACAGGAGGTTTCTTTCTGGTCAAACTATGGAACTTATGCCATCCGGGTCGCAATTTTCCAGTTAAGGACCGGCCAACCTCAGATGCGTTGATTTACGGTCCTCAAAGCTTCTTCGAAATCGGCCTTCTTTGCCATAAGGAACGTCACTGCGTTTTCAGCCTGCTTCACCTGGCTTATGTTTCTCACGTCATGTGACGGAAGCCCGTTGCCTTGGATTTCAATCAGGCCGTATAGCGCACCTTCTTTGATTTCCGCCCCGGTAATCTGGTTCCAGCGGTACTTTATGCATTTCTTGCCGGTAAGCGAACCGGAAGCCATACCTGACTTCAGGATGAACAGGTGCTTAGATGAGCATGCCAGAGCTTCCCCGGTATTTCCGACAACCGCAAATTCCACCTTTTCTCCGGGCTCGAGGTTTTGTTCCAGCAACTCCTTCATAGTGCCCAAAGCCTCAAGGCCCCGGTGTGCTTGTGTGGTTGGTGAGGCTGCCTTGGCAGCTTTTGCCTTGGACATCACCGCAGACATGACGTAGTCGTACTTCTTCATGATGCCCGCTTTTTCCATGCAGTCGGTGCAAACCATTTGGTTGTCGATGGTCTTGAAGTGTTCGCCCGAACGGAACGGCACGTTACCGCATCTGTCACATGATATGTTCCCTAATGTTGCTTTGAGGCATTTCTGGCAGTACCATGTTTCATCTACGATAACCAAGTCAGTGCGTCCCATTCCAAGGTTTGATGCTCCACATTTTACGCAATTGGCCAATGAAAATTCCCCCCTAATGCATTATCGCAATTAGCAACTTGTACTTTAGAGGCATGGGCAACGATTGTTGCAGGATTGGCTAGCCGGCCGGGCGAAACAGACTAAAGTAGCTTCATGCTTCCTTAAACTGATGTTCCGTGGCCGGTAGAAAGGTACAGATGTCACCGTAGTTTCCGCAGTTTCAGGTGTCAAAACAAGCAAATCTGGGTTCAAAACATACTAGGGGTGAGATCGTGTACGACTTGATATTCAGAAACGCCCGGATTGTAGACGGTACAGGAGCACCATGGTTTTTCGGGGAAGTAGCTGTAGCAGGTGACGAGATAAAAGAGGTAGCTTACAAGATCGACGCACAAGCCAAAAGGGCAATTGACTGCAAAGGCATGGTGCTCTCGCCTGGGTTCATAGACGCCCACAGCCATTCAGATTCTTGCTGGTTTGTGGACAAGAGGGGCGAAAGCAAGATCCGCCAGGGGGTAACCACGGAGGTTACCGGGCAGTGCGGGGCTTCACCTGCGCCGATTGCAGGGAAGAGGACGGACCTTAGGTCAACAGAAGAAGGTGCCAGGGTCAGCTGGTCTACCTTTGGGGAGTACTTGTCGGCTTTGGAGCAAAACGGAGTAGGGCTTAACATCGTGCCTCTGGTAGGCCACGGAGCCCTCCGGAGTTGTGCGGTAGGTTACGACGCCAGGCCCCCTACCCGGGCTGAACTGGATGAAATGAAAGCTCTTCTGGTGGAAGCCCTGAGTTCAGGAGCGTTTGGCTTTTCTACCGGACTTATATACCCGCCCAGCTCGTTTGCTGATACAGAGGAACTCATCGAACTTGCAAGAACCATGAGCGCGTACGGCGGGATATATGCTACCCATATGCGCAACGAGGGTACAGGCTTGCTTGAGTCTGTGGAAGAAGCTATCAGAATTGGCCGGGAAGGTAACGTCCCAGTGCACATCTCCCATCACAAGGCGTCAGGGAAGGCGGCTTGGGGGCTGGTAAAGCGGTCCCTGGCCATGATCGATGAAGCTCGCAGTCAAGGGGTGGATGTGACCTGCGATCAATATCCGTATGTGGCTTCTGCCACAGGCTTTAAAGCCATAATCCCTTCTTGGGCCCATGAAGGCGGTTCCCAGGCGCTGCTGGCAAGGCTCAAGGATCCTGAAACCGGCGCCAGGCTGAAGAAGGAAGTGCAAGACTATCAAGGGCCTGTTGACGGCTGGTCTAAGATGCTCATCACCTCGGTGGCCAACGAAACATACAAGTTTGCAGAAGGTAAGCGGATCCCTGAAATTGCCTCTATCCTAGGCGTGTCTGAGGTTGATGCGGCTTTTGAATTGCTCATAGAATCTAATCTCAACGTTGGATATGCCCACTTCGGGATGTCCGAAGAAGACGTCAAGACGGTGATGGCCCATCCTGTGGTCATGATAGGATCTGATTCATCTTGCAGGGCAATCGACGGGCCTTTGGCTACAGGTAAACCGCACCCCAGAGCGTACGGTACTTTCCCCAGGGTGCTAGGCAAGTACGTGCGGGAAGAAAAGGTTTTCACCCTCGAAAACGCCGTGTTTAAGATGACAGGCATGACTGCTGCCCGGTTCGGGCTCATGGACCGGGGGCTCATAAGGCCCGGGATGAAGGCGGATATCACAGTGTTCGATCCTGAGACCATAATCGACAAGGCTACCTTCGAAGAGCCTAATCAATATCCTGTAGGGATCGAACACGTGATGATAAACGGTGTGTTGGCCGTGGAGAACGGCGAGAGCACAGGCAAGATCGCCGGGAGGGTGATTAGGAGGAAGTAAAGGCTCAAGTTGGCTTAATGTATCGCACTGGTGTCCGTATATCGGGCCGCCCTGACATTGCCGGCTGGCAGCCAGGGCGGCTTTACTCTTGCAGGGCTATCCTGAGAGTCCCTCTGGCGCTTCTTACCTGGCAGCGAGAAACGCGGCAATAAGTCCTGCGAGAAATATGCCGTCGTATACTCCTGCGCCGCCGATGGAAAGTACACCTGGCGTGCGGCGCAGATGTTTAAGGTGCATAAGGTCAGCCCCTATGAGGGTTCCCATTGTACCTGCGATGTACGCCACCACTCCCGCGTTCCCGCGGGCCAAAACCACCGCTGACAGGGCAGCAGCGAGCGGAGGTACCATGGCAGGGAGCATAATGCCACGGCCTGGAACCGGCCTGGCCACCATGTAGCATATGACAGACACAACCGCCGTAGCCAGCACTGTTTTGGACAAGGGTGCCTTGGGCAAGAGGTACAAGCTGACCGCCATAGGGACCACGGCTCCGCCCAGATTTATCGCCAGTACCCGCTCTTGCACCACAGGGGGATAGTAGAAAAAGACGGGGAACAGAACCGGGAACGCCCGCCGGGTCACAATTTGCTCTCGTTTAATGGGTATGTTTATCACACTACCCAGCAAAGACAGGGCAAACACCAGGAAAGCACCCTTCGGCGAAAGCCCTAAGCTTTCAAAGGATACTGCCGCTACGTTAAGGTAGAGCAGGAAGAACAGGGCGGGAATCCCCAGGATGATCATGAACAATAGGTATAGAGGCAGCAATAGACCATTCCTTTCTTTGAACAGATAACCTACCAATTCTATTTTACGTCTAGTTCCTGTACCGGTAACAGGCCTCAGCTGCAAGTGCCGCTTTAAGACAGCCGGGTTACTCCGCTTAGGTGCCCTAATCCCTTTACTTCGGCCGCCAGGCCCGGTACTAAACCGGCAGAAGGGAATCGGGGCAAACTGTAGAAAACCAATTTTATGAGCATTCCCAGAGCAAAGGATGACGCACTTGAAGGACAGAGCTAACCACACAACCAAGTTGTACTGGCAAAAGCCCTACGACACCCAATTTTCAGCCAGAGTGGCTGAAGTTTGGCAAGATGATGAGCACGTCTATGCAGTGCTTGATTCCACCTTGTTCTACCCTGAGGGCGGGGGCCAGCCGTCTGACCGGGGGATTATACAACTGCCCCAGGGGATGAGGTTTTGCGTGGACCACGTGTTCGAACAAGATGGCAGGATCGTCCACGTATTGTCGCCTGACCAGGTAACAGCTGCCGGGGTTCTCAAACCAGGGCAGGTAGTACACGGGCAAATCGATTGGGACAGGCGGTTTGACTTTATGCAGCAGCATACCGGGCAGCACATCCTCTCCAGGGCGTTTGAACTGGTCTGCAATGCAAGCACAGTGGGGTTCCACCTGGGCGACGACTACGTTTCCATTGATCTCGGTGTGGAATCTGTAGATGACAACCAGATCACACAAACCGAAGACCTGGCCAACCAGATGGTGTTTAGCAACCTGCCTGTTGAGAGCCGGGAATATGCATCAGGCCGGTTGCCTGACCACATCCGCCGGCGCATCCCAGCCGGGTCTGACCTTGTGCGCGTTGTCTACGTTGGAGATTTTGACGCGTGCGCCTGCGGCGGAACCCATGTGAAGGCTACCGGCGAAATCGGGATCATCAAGATAAACCGGCTGGACAGGGCCCATGGAGGAGTCAGGGTGATTTTCCGGTGCGGAAAGAGGGCACTGGCAGACCTTAGGATGAAGGAGCAGATACTTGACAGGGTAGCCCGGTCTCTTTCAGTTGGCTATCAGGACCTTCCGGAAACGGTGGCTGCCTTGTCTGAAAAGGCGTCGGGTTTGGACAAAGAAGTCAGCCGGCTCAAGAAGGAACTCTTGGAGTACGAGATCCGAGAGATTGCCAGGCAGGCAGGTTCCCAGGACACCGGGAAGGCTCCTGACTTTGGCAGTCCTGGCTGGATAGCCGGCGGTGAGGACTTCGCTGTATGCAGGTGTGAAGGCAAGCTGCCTCAAGAGCTCAGGTACATGGCCAGGTCAGTAAGTGAACTTACCGGGAAGACAGTGATTATGTTTTCACAGGCTCCTCAGTTTTCCTTGGTGGTTGCATCCGCATCCGCCCAACCGGGTAAGGGGAAGAAAGGGAAGGATATACCCCCTCGGCAAAACGCCGCACTCTTGGTGTCGGAACTGGGCCAAATCTGGGGGCTCAGGGGAGGCGGGGCCCCGCAGCTTGCCCAGATGGGGGCAAAGGAGCCATTAAGCCTGACCGGGCAGCGTATACTGGACGATATCCGGGGTATCATGAGCAAACTGGGCACTTGAAACCAGATTAGTTCGTGACTAGAATAAAATGTGGCTGACTTGCAGCAGACAAACATCGCTTATCCGCACCCGACAATGCCGGTTCAGCGTTGGCTATATGGTATCGGACTGTTTATTGATCAGGCGAAACAGCGTAGCAACATGGAAGGAGCGTACGCTTGATGCAAGAAGAGCACATGGAGTCCAGGGCAGCGCAAGCCCCCCAGCCCCAAGCATCAACACAAGGACAAGAAACCGGGTTTCATGAGACCCACGGTGCTGGACCGGAAAAAGCCCACGCAGGATTCAGGTCCAAGGCGATACTCGCCCCTGAAGATATGGAATCACGGCCCAAAGTAAGGCGGGCCGTGCTGGCGTTGGCGTGGCCGGTTATCATCGAACAAGTCCTCTCCATGCTCACCCATATGGTTGACTCAGCCATGGTAGGCAGGCTTGGGGCGGAAGTGGTAGCAGGCGTGTCTTTGAGCTTCCAGCCTATGATGCTGGTTAACGGGATATTCGGCGGTATTGCCATGGGGAACACGGTGCTGGTTGCCCGTTCTGTAGGGGCAGGCGACAAGGATACTGCCTCGAGGGCAGCGTTTCAGGCCTTAGTCTTGGCCGGCATGTTGGGGCTGCTGCTGGTGGTGCCTGCGTGGATATTTGCGCCAAAGGTCATCTCCCTGATGGGCGCCGATGCCAAAGCTTTGTCCAGCGGGATTAGGTACTTCAGATGGCTCATCCCAGGCGCTCCGTTTATGTTGTGTTCTTTCATTATGGGAGGGTCTTTGAGGGGCGCAGGG
Source organism: Candidatus Fermentithermobacillaceae bacterium DTU015 (assembly GCA_001513185.1). Lineage (GTDB taxonomy): Bacteria > Bacillota > Sulfobacillia > Fermentithermobacillales > Fermentithermobacillaceae > DTU015. Next base: position 18,300 of record LFST01000052.1, on the reverse strand, counting down.
GATACCAGGACCCCAATGATAATCAACGCTGCCGCAAACTTGCTCAACGTGTTCCTTAACTGGGTCTTCATCTGGGGCAATCTTGGCGCCCCCAGGTTGGAGGAAGCCGGTGCCGCTCTGGCAACCAGTATCGCGAGGTTTTTCGCCTTTGCTGCCATGTTCTATGTTGCCAACAAGCCCAAGAGCATAATCCATTTCAAGTGGCCCGGCTTGAGGGCAGCTCTGAAACTGGATTTTCCTCTGATTAGGCGTATCATCTCAATCGGCTTCCCTGCAGCCCTGGAAAGGCTGTTCATGTCCAGCGCCTCCCTAATCTATGCCAGGACTGTGGCGTCTTTGGGCATGGTGCCTTATGCAGCCCACGTGGTGAGCCTTAACGCAGAGTCCATGTCGTATATGCCTGCGTTTGGGTTTTCAACTGCGGCATCTACCATGGTAGGCCAGAACTTAGGTGCCAAGCAGCCCAAAGCGGCAAAAGTGTCGGCCATCGAATGCTGGAAGATGGCGGCGGCGGTCATGGGAGGCATGGCTGTATTGTTCCTGCTGTTCCCGGTCGGCTTCATGAAGATATTTACCGATGACTCCAGGGTCTACCCGTATGCGTATTTGACTATGCGGATTATGGCATATATCCAGATACCTGAGTCCGTAGGGTTCGTGATGGGAGGTGCGCTCAGGGGCGCAGGAGATACCCGTACGGTGCTTGGTATCACCATGGCAGGGGCATGGGGCGTAAGGGTTGGTTTGGCACTGCTCCTCATCAGGCAGCTCGGAATGGGTCTGGAAGGAGCCTGGATTGCCATGGCAGCCGACTGGACGCTTAGGGCAACCTTTATGGTGCTTAGGTGGCGGAGCGACAAATGGCAGGAGATCAGGGTGTAGCTCCGGGAGTGTTAGATCAGAGGTTTCAAGGCGCCTGTTAAGGCGCCGTCTGCATCTTAGGGCGCCGTCCCTTGCCGAACAAAAGCCACCTTTTCCGCATACCCATATAGTAGCCTCTATCGCATGTACCGGAACCGCCCCCGGGAAACAGTGTTTCACGGGGCAACCTGGTGCAATGCAGCCGGGGCACTGGGTAAGAGGTGAGCTAAGTGGCGACGATTATCTATCCTCCCACCATACCGTGGCAGCGCCTGCAACAGAGGCCCCATCAGATGCTGCGGTATATGGCAAAATTGGGATACAAATGCATCTTCCACGATCCCGGTACCAGGGGGAGGAAGCCGCCCTTGCGCCAGATAGAGCCTGGCCTGTTTATCCTGAGCAGGGATGTGCCTCCGCCTGCCGCCGAGCTTGAAAGCCCGGTAATACTGTGGATAACCCTCCCCGAACACCATCTGCTTGCAGGCGGGTTCTATCAAGAGCAACTTATGATCTTCGATGTATGCGATCTGCCCCAAGACGAGTTTGACTACTGGAAACCTGAGTTTGACGAGGCGATGTCCAAGGCGGACCTGGTGTTTGCAGCCAGCCACCTCCTATATGGGAGATACCGCTACACGCACCATGCGGTACATTATCTGCCCAACGGCGCAAATTATGAAGCCTTCCAGCGGGTGGGCCCCCGTCCCGGTGATTTTCCAGACAGGCCCGGCCCGGTTGCAGGATTTCACGGTGCGCTGGCGTCGTGGATCGACTGGAACCTGGTCTATCATGTAGCCAAACGGCTCCCCCGGTGGAACTTTGTGTTCGTAGGGCCCCTTCTCAATATCACAGAGGACCGGTTGCCGTACGGGAAGAACATCTTTTACATAGGAGAAAAACCCTTCGAACAACTCCCCCATTACACCAACAGGTTTGACGTAGGCATCATCCCGTTCCAGGTAAGGGATATGACCGATTACTCGTGCCCTATCAAGATGTACGAGTATCTGGCATGCGGCAAGCCTGTGGTATCCACCCCCATCCATGAAGTGTCCTTGTGTGCTCTAGCCAGGATAGGGCGGAGCGCAGGAGAATTTGCAGGCCATATCGAACAGGCATATTCTGAGGTGCTCGCCAGGCCCGAGACAGCCAGACGGTACAAATCCTGGGCCAGGAGCAATTCTTGGGCACAAAGGGCCTCAGCCGCAGATAAGATCATCCGGCGTACTTTAGCCCGGGCAGTGGGATGAAGGATAACCATAGTCATTGATAGTATTGGTAAAGGTACCGATAAGTAGGGTTAGGGGTTTACCACGGTGCTTGTGGATGACAGATCCCCGTGGCTGAGACCTTATTATGCTTCCGGCGTATTTCTACTAGAGAAGGGCCGGTTAAGTCTGGGAGGCTTTCACGTCTGAAAGAAGATACAGATATCATCAAGAAAGTCCAAGACGGTGACAGCGACGCCTTTAGCAGTCTTGTTGTAAAATATTATCGGGGTGTGTACAACCTGGCTTACCGGTTGACCGGGAATCAGGAAGATGCCATGGATATCAGCCAGGAGACATTCCTGAGGGCATTCAGGAACATTGATTCTTTTAAGCTGGGGCATCCCTTCAAGCCCTGGATCTATCGGATTGCACGCAACGTGTGCATAGACCGGGGGCGCAAATTAGGGAGATCCCTGCCTGAAGAATCCCTGGAGGGTAACGTGGTCACGCAAGTCAGGGCGTCGAGCCCCATGCCGGGCCCGGAGCAGCTGTACGACAACAGGGAGTTGCGGGAAATACTAGAGGACGCAATCGGGCAGCTGGATGAAGGTTACCGGGAGCTTATAATCCTTTTCCATTTAGAAGGGCTGTCTATCAAGGAGTGTTCGGAGATAACCGGGCTTAAGGGCACCGTCATCAAGAACAGGCTTTACCGGGGACGGCAGGCACTGAGGAAGATTCTCCAGGAACGAGGTTTCAAGTGGTGACCTCAAAGCTGCCTTTGGACAGGAAGGGTACGGAGGTGGATCGGGTGGGTTCTGCCGGTTGTCCTGGTCAGAACGAAATCGAAGGCTATTTCTACGGGTACTTGTCGCCGCTAAGAACCCGGCTGGTAAAGTATCACGTGGAGAAATGTGCCCAATGTCAGAAGCGGCTTGAGGAGATAGAACGTTTTGACGACCTTTTGAGCAATATCCCCCTTGAGGAGCCTCCGCCGGAGCTTTGCAGCCGGATTATCGAATCAGTGCAAAACGAGCAATCCGCCAAGGATGCCAAGTGGCGCCAGCTCTTACGGCCTTTGCTTGGTGAAGGTGTGTTTTCTGTCAGGGTCCGGTGGGCCGCCAGCATAGTGTTGCTCTTGCTCAACTTCTTGTTTTACCGGCGGTTCAGCTTAAGCGGCGGGCTTTTGGGCCCCAAGACTTACATCCTCGGCTGGGCAGATCTGAGGTTTATATATGACCAGCTGGTTTCGGGGGATTTGTGGGCCAACCTAAAGGCAGTTTTAGTTGCCTTACGGGCAGACGGCCTGTTTGCCCTTGAAATTATCACCGACGTATTACCAGGATGGTTTCCAAACGTATTAATTCTTGCGGGTGTGGTTGTAGTGGTATGGGTGGCTCATTTAGTGGTTTGTCGAAGTGAGGTAAGAAGAACATGAAGAAACTGTATAGATCGAGGAGACTCAGGGTTTTAGGAGGAGTGGCAGGAGGGCTTAGCGAGTATTTCGATGTTGATGTTACCCTTGTCCGTTTGGCAATAGCTCTGCTTACCGTGATTACTCCAAATATCATACTGGCCTATTTGCTTGCGTGGATCATCATCCCCGAAGCTCCCAGAGCAGAGCCATCGCCAGGCCAGCCGGGTACCCGGGCACAGGATGCCAAGTCCAAGGGGCAAGGAGAGGCATGCACTCAACCGGAGCCGGATAGGCCCGCAGATTCATCTGCCGATGACGCCCAGGCCAAAACAGCCGGTGCGCCTCTTCCTCCTACCGCCCGCGAGATCCTTGCTGCCGCTGGATTGGATCAGACACCAGAAGGCGAAGGTGACGGTGCCAGGGAACCGGCAGCGGAACCATCAGCTGGGCTCCCGGATGAGCAAGGGGAGTCTGAGAAGCCCGCCGATTGTGCCGTGAAGGAGCCTGGAGCGGAACCGGCAGAGGAACCGACAAAGCACGCTTCGGCGGAGAATGCGTCTCAGTTACAAGGCAAGCCGGCGGCCCAAGCCAAGCCATCGCCTCAGACCACGGAAGTCGACAGGAACAAGCAGTTTTTCGGATACCTTCTTATCGTCATAGGGGCACTTTACCTTCTTAAGCGATACATGCCGACCTACTGGCTCAGGATGCCTGTACGGTTCATCAGGACATGGTGGCCGCTTGTGATCATCCTGATCGGGGTGGCCATTGTCCTGAGCGTATTCAGGAGGGATCGCTAAGCCATGTCCAATCGTGTGGTAAACGGAATCCTGGTTATCGTCATCGGTATTGTGCTGCTTATGAACACTACAGGGTACCTGCCCTGGTCGGTATGGGATGTGCTGCTACAGTACTGGCCCCTGCTCATCATAGGTTTAGGAGTACAGCTTGCGTTTTCCAAATGGCGGATACCTGGAATTGCGTTGGCGCTTATCCTGGCATTGATACTGTCTGTGATGCACCCGTTCCCTGGGCAGCCGGGATGGCCTACGATGATGTTGTTCCGGAGACAAGGGGGATCCAATCCGGCTCTGCAATACTCTAAGCAGATTGAGGTCCCCCTTGATCCTGGGGTGTCCAAGTTGGAATTGAGGCTGGTTGCCCCCTCCCTGGAAGTCGAGACCAGGGGGGACACAGGCCTGGGCGCTTCAGAAACTGAGTATGCTATGGTGGGCGAACTCGCCTGGAATCGCCATGAACCCTTGGTTGAGACGGTGGTGCGGGGTGATGGTTCTACCGTTCACGCCAACATAGCATCGCCTGTGAGGGACGGTAAAGATGCAGGCAAGCAGAAATGGGACTTACGTTTCCATCCTTCCCTTCCGGCAGGGATTAAGGTAACCGCCGGTGCTGCGGCTCTCCGGTTTGACCTGGTGTCTTCCTATGCCGAGTCCTTGGATGTATCGGCCGGCGTGGCTGATGTGGAGATAGATTTCGGGCTGAGTGGCCAGCATTCAGTGGTTGACATCGCAGCCGGCGTGGTAGATGTAGAACTTTACGTGCCTGAGGCAGCAGGCCTTAAGGTTTCGGTCTCAGCCCCTCCGTTTATTGCCCGGGTCAAGACAGAAGACCTTGGGCTCATCAAGAAGGGTAATTCGTGGGTTTCACCGGATTTTGAATCTGCCTCTACCAAGATTGAAGTGAACGTGTCATGCGGAGCAGGCAATGTCCACATCAAGAAGTCCCGTTGACGGGATTGGATGCTTGGGCCTGCCTTAACCTCTTCATTGTTTTCCCACCCTGATTATTTCGCCGCCTGACTGGTTATATTATTCCAAAGCTATCCAGCCATGAACAATGCCAGAGGTGGCACAAGAGACTTATGCAGATAGGTGTTCCAAGGGCGCTTAGCTTCTACTATCTTTTTGCTTTATACAGAACTTTTCTGGGTGAATTAGGGGTAAGGTTCATCGAGACCCCTGCCTCTACAGCAAGGGACCTTGATAATTTGAGGCTGTGTCCAACTGATGAGCCGTGTATTTCCGTAAAGATGGCCTTCGCCCATGGAGCAAGCTTGCTGTCCAAAGGTGTGGATGCTCTGTTTATCCCGTCGGTGGTGTCCCTGGAGCCAGACAACTATTGCTGTCCCAAGATGATGGGCCTGCCTTCGATGGTAAAAGCCGGGTTGGAACTTGGTGATTCACAGATCATCAGCCCTGTGATTGACCTAAAAGACCACCCGCGTAAATGGGAGTCTACCTGGATCGAGGCCGGGAGGAAAATGGGGATAGCCGATGACAGCCGGATCAGGGATGCTTTGTGCAAGGGGCTTGCAGCTTGGAAGCAGGCGGAACATGATATGCACCGGTTTGGGATTTCCCTGAGGCGGCTGCTTGACCGCGGGCAGTATAGAAATCTTCCTGGTGATATGGTTTCCAGAGAAGGGTTTTCCACTGTCTGCGCTTGGGATGAGGCGTCGGGAGCCCAGAGCCGGGCAGTTGACTCTACCGCAGTCATGGGCCACGCCTACCTCATCCACGATCTGTTCGGGGACACCATCATCAAGTATTTGTCTGATTACGGTCAGGTGATCCTGCCTGAGATGATCCCCAGGGATAAATCCAGAGAAGAACTTAGCACCATCTTCGAAGGGGAAAAGATGTGGACCAATGAAGGCCACATCCTGGGTTCTTGCCTGTACCTAATACGCAACCGGAAGGTAGGCAGGATTGTGCTGGTGACGGCGTTTGCGTGCGGCCCCCTTTCCATCATCGAGAACTATGTGTTTTCCGAAGCGGAAAGGCACGGCATCCCTGTGCTCTACTTGTGTGTGGATGAACACACAGGCGAGGCAGGGCTTATCACCAGGCTGGAAGCGTTCATGGATTCATGCAGGTCCAGGGGGTCAAGCCGGCCCGGTGAGACGGCCGGTTGCATAAAGCATTGCAAACTGGACAGCCCAGCGGGGTTGCAGGAGGGTTTAACACAGGCGGCTCAGGGCCAAGATTCCGCCGCCCAGACCGGTTTTGCCCGGAGTACATCTGGCTCCGTCCAGTCTCCCGTGGGGATCGTTACCATGGGCCGGCTTGACATATCTTTGTCGGCGCTGATGAGGGAATTTGGGGTAGAGGCCAGGATTCCCAAGACCTTGTCTGAAGACATGGTAAATGCGGGCAGAGAGCTGGCTCCCGAGTTCATCTGCTATCCCATGGTGGTACTTCTGGGCCAGATGCGTGCCCTAATCGAGCAAGGGGCATCTCTTATCATCATGGTCCAGGGGAAGGGCAAGTGCAGGCTGGGTTGGTATGCCCAGGTTATGGAGACGATCCTCCGCCGGGCAGGCTATCCAGTGCGTGTGCTGGCCTTTGATTCCCCGTTTCCCTTAAGATCCCGTGGCCGGGAGTTCTTCAGCACCTGGAAGCGGATTGTAGGTGGCCCCAGGCTAAACACCATCATCCGGGCCGTGGCCTTAGCCCTCCAAAAACAGACCTTGGTCGACAGGTCTCAGGATGTCTTGAGGGAAGTAAGGGCTCTGGAGCAGGTAAGGGGCGCAGGCGACAAGCGGTACAATGAATTTTTGATGGAAATTGACAGGGCCAGGAACATGGCAGAGGCAAGGCGGGCTTTTGCCAGCTACATGCGGGACATGAAAACTATTCTCCGGGTAGAGCATGAGCCTCTCAAAGTACTCCTGGCAGGGGAAATTTATGTGATAAACGAGCCTTTCGTAAACAAGGATGTAGAAAAAACGCTGGGTTCCTTGGAACAGAGGGTCAGGGTATACCGCACCCTGGATGTAACCAACTGGCTCAATTGCCGGATTTTCAGGACCCCAGGGGCGATCATGGAATACCGCAAGACGGTAGATGCAGCCGCAGGGTACCTCCCGGTGGACGTGGGCGGGCACGGACAGGAATCAGTTGGGGAAGCGGTGCGGGCTTCCATGTCTGGCATGGACGGGGTAGTTCACCTGTTCCCGTTTACGTGCATGCCTGAAATAATAGCCCAGAGCATTCTGGTTAAAGTATCACAGGATCTGGATATACCCGTGCTGTCGCTCATGGTCTCAGAGCAGACAGGTGCAGCAGGCCTAAGGACCCGGCTTGAGGCTTTTTGCGACCTGCTCGAGGGCAGAAGAAAGAAGCTCGGCCAGAGCCAAATCAGCAAGGAGCGAATGGCAGGTACATGAAGGCAAGACAGCTGTTCTTGGGTGTAGACGTAGGGAGCGTTACCACGAAAATCGTCCTTATCGACACACACGGCAACGTGATATTTCAAGAGTACTTGCGCAACCAGGGCGGCCCCATTGCCGCGATTCAAAGGGGATTTAAGAAACTTTCCAAGGAAGGTCTGGTTGACTCCATAAAAATGGTGGGGACTACAGGGTCAGGCAGGCATCTGGCTTCTGTGATAATCGGTGCTGACACAGTAAAAAACGAGATATCAAGCCATGCCAAGGCTGCAGCGTTCTTGTTCCCCGATGTAGGTACCGTGATCGATATAGGCGGCCAGGATTCGAAAATCATCTTTTTCAAAGACGGATTTCCCGTAGGTTTCAACATGAACACGGTGTGTGCGGCAGGAACCGGTTCGTTCCTGGACCATCAGGCGGCGAGGCTGGGAGTGACCATAGAAGAATTCGGTGAGCTGGCGCTCAAGTCCCGGGCCCCGTCCAGGATTGCAGGAAGGTGCGGGGTGTTTGCTGAGTCGGATCTCATCCACAAGCAGCAGCTGGGGTACAGGCGGGAAGACCTCATCGCCGGGCTGTGCCTTGCCTTGGCAACCAATTACATGACCAATGTTGCCAGGGGCCGGCCCATAAAGCCCAGGGTACTGTTTCAGGGCGGAGTTGCGGCTAATGCAGGGATGTTGTGGGCGCTCAAGCATAAGATCGGGCTGGACATCACAGTACCACCCTATTTCAAAGTAATGGGGGCCTTAGGCGCAGCCTTGTTTGCCCGGGAGAGGTTCCTGGACACGGAAGCACCTACCCGGTTCAGGCAGGTGGAGAAGATAGCATCTTCAGAAGCTTACACCATGGGGTTCCTGTGCGATGATTGCGGTAACAGGTGCGAGATACAGGAGATCTTTGTAGACGACGAGCTTGCGGCACGGTGGGGGTCCCGGTGCGGCAAATGGGAAGATCTGTCGCTGAGGCCAAAAACGCGGATATCTGGCAAACCTGCTGATGAACGCCAAGGAAACCTGTGATAAGATTAGCAGAGAAACTGACTAAGACACCGCAGGTAATCAGTGCATTTTAGCGAAGCGTAGTTCATCTGTTTTCATACAGCGTGTCATGCCGGAGGAAGGGTATGCTCAAAATTGTACATACTGCAGATGTCCATGCAGGCAGGCCCCTTTGCTTTGAACTTGAGGAAGAACGCCGCTACATAAGGCGGCGGGAGGTCGAAACCGCGCTATGGCGGATAGTGGATTTCGTCAAAGAAGAAAACGCCCAGATCTTGCTCATAGCAGGTGATGTATTTGAGCATCTTTATGCCCGCCCGTCGTGGGTAAAGGATCTGGCTTTATTGTTTTCTACCATCCCTGAAACCCGGGTGTTCATCGCTCCCGGCAACCACGATCCGCTGTTGCCCGATTCGCTGTACTTCAGCGTGGATTGGCCTGATAATGTCACGATCTTCGATTCTGCCGGCATTGGCAGGGTCTCGTTTGAGGCAAACGGGATAGAGGTAGATGTGTACGGCCTGGGCTGGGCGGCTTTTGTCCAGCGGGATCCGTTGCTAAGTAGCTTTAGGGTAGCGCGCCGGGACCGCCTAAACATTGTGCTCCTCCACGGGGACCTGGCTGACCAGTCGGTGTATCTCCCGATAAAACAGGAGCACATTGCAAGCTCAGGGGCAGCTTATTTTGCCCTGGGCCATATCCACGTGCCCATGGCCAGAAACATCGCCGGAACCACCGTGGTTTACCCAGGGTGCCCCGAACCCCTGGATTTCGGAGATGAAGGGCAGCGGGGAATTTACCTGGTGACTTGCACCGGGCCTTCAGAAGTCTCAGCTGAATTTGTTCCAATGGCGGTGCGTACCGTGAGGGCTGTCCAGGTTGATCTTACCGGACTTGATACCGGCGAGCAGGTGAGAAATGCCATACTGGCTGTAGGGAGCCCTGAGGACAGGCGAAGGGATATGTGGAAGATAACCCTTAGGGGGCGGCTCAACCCTGAAATTGAGCTTGACCTGCCAGGCTTGCGCCACGAATTTGCAGACGAGTTTTTCAGCCTTCGCCTGGAGCCTGAGTTTGTGTTGGACTACGACCTGGATCCTCTGTTGGCGCCGGAAAACCAGAGCCTTGAAGCCCGGTTTGTCAAAAAACTTATGGAGCTTAAGCGCCGTTTACAACAAACAGGGGATGCCCAAGAGGTGGACATTATCGAACGGGCGATGTACTACGGCCTCGACGCGCTGAGGCAGGGTGAGATCATCACCAGAAGGAGGCTGGACTGACTTGAAGCTCAAGAGCCTCTGGCCCCTGGCTTTTGGCAAATTTCATGCAAGCGAGCCTATAATACTGGAAGATGGGCTTAACATAATCACCGGGGACAACGAAAGCGGTAAATCCACGCTGGCTGCGTTCATTTTGGGGATGCTGTACGGTTTCAAAAAAGAAGGGCGCACCAGGGTTTACAGGACTCCTGAATTTGACAGGTACAAGCCTTGGGAAGGCCAAGAGTACCGAGGTATCATGGTTTATGAAGCCGGCGGCAGGGTTTACCGGGTGGAGAGATGGTTTGAGCCCGACATCACCAAGATTTACGACGACGTAACAGGGGAAGAAATTACCCATGAATTTGTGCAGGATTCCCGCAAAGAGTACAACTTCGCCCAGCTGCACCTGGGGCTGTCTGCTAAGGAATTCCGCAACACTATCTGGATAGGCCAGCTTGGAAGCGGCCAAGACGGGGACCTGGGCCTGGAGATCCAGGGCAAGCTCGAAAATATACTCCAAGGCACCGAAGACGATCTTTCTTTCACCAAGGCTTTGGCGGTGCTCAACGTGGAGCGCGCCAAGATCAAGACCCCCAGGAGCGCCCGGGCCAAGCTGGATGTGGTATTAGAACAAAAGGCCGAGCTTACCCGGGAACTCGAAGAAGCCCGGGAAAGGGAAGCTCAGGTAAGGAAAGTCATGGTGGAACTCCGCCGGCTCAGGCAGGAAGAAGCGGCGCTGGCCCGTAAGGCTGAGGAGGCGTCCAGGCAGGTAGACTGCATAAGGGCGTTTTTGCTGAGGAAGGTGGTGTCCCAGGCCAGGGAGCTTAAGCAGGAGATAACCGGGCTTGAACACACCCTGAGCCGCTTGGAATGGGCACAGCAGCTTCCCCACAATATCAAACAGGATCTGCAGCAGCTGGTCCACAGCAAGCAAGACCTGGAGGCCAGGATAAATGAGGTCCGGGCGGAGCTCATGAACCTGGAGGCCAAGAAACAGGCGCTTACGGAGGAACTAGGCCAATACGACAGGGTGCTTTCTACTGGGCTTACCCAGGAGCAGGTGTCAGGGATGTACTCGAAATACCTAACGTGTAAAGCAGGTGCGAGCAGGAGCGAAAGGCATGCTAATGAAGCCAGGCGCATGCTGAGGCGTCTGGAACAGCAGGCAGCTGATATGGGCCATCTGTCTGACGCAGAGGCAGCGCTGGCAGAGGCCGAAAAGCTTCAAGAGATTGTGGTGCTTTCAGAGCGGGAAAAGTCAAAACTCGATGTGGAATTGGAGCAAGCTAAAGCCGGGCTGGCCCAGGCCGACGTAAGGGGCGCAGGGGCCTGGCTGTACGCCTTGTCCCTTGGGGTGCTGGGCATAGCGATTGCCCTGACTATCGTCGGGCTGCCGCTGGCTGTACCTGCGTTTGCAATAGCAGTGGTAGTTTTCGGTATCGGGTCATACACGCGGAAAAAGGCGCTGGATGTAAGGTTCCAGGCAGAAGAAGTGTACAACCAAGCAGCAGCCATGGTTGAAGCCCAGGAAAAAAGAATTGCCCAAGCCAAGGCAGAGTTGTATGATTTCCTGGAACTTTACGGTGCAACTTCGGTGGAAGAGTTGCGCCGCCGTTTCCATAAGGTGTCTGAATTCCACACCCGCCTCTTAAACGCCAAAGAGCAGTATGACTTGGCCCACAGGTATTGGTATGAGTCGTCACAGGAGTTTTCGGCTACCGAAAGGGAACTGATGTCGGTGCTCATGAAGACAGGGTGTCTTGCCCCGGGGCAGGCGGTTACTGAAGCGGCGGTGGACATGCTCCGGGCTAAACTCAAGCAAGCCGCCGCTATACAGGGTGAAATAGGGAACGTTGAGCGCAGGGTGAAGGAGTTTGAAGGTGTGCTGTCCAAGCTGCGGGCGAGGCAGGAGCAACTCAAGCAGGCAGAGACACGGCTGCTTGAGGCTGCCGGCGTGGCAACCCTGCAGGAACTTCATGACAAGATCGCGGCCCACGAAGAATATGAGGATACCCTCAAGGCGCTGGGACACCTCAAGGAAAAACTAAGCGCTGTACTTGCAGGCAGAGATCTCGGGGATTTAGAGGCAGAACTGGACAAGCTGGAACAAGCAATTGGTGGAGATACTATGGCCGGGTTGGCTGGTGAGCTGGTTGGATCAGGGCTTGGATCGGGCTTGGGTTCAGGCTCAGGTTTGGACTTAGGCTCAGGTGTCGGTTCGGCTCTGGGTTCGGGGCCAGGGTTAGGTTCCGGCGGGCTTGACGGTGGCTTTACGGCAGACAGTGTGTCTGAAAAGGATTATCAAGAGGCGCAAAGGCATTTGAGCCAGCTTAGATCTGAACTCGGCCGGCTTAGGGAACGCAAAGCGTCGCTGGAAAAGGAAGCCTACCTCAGGCAGCGTGAAGGGCGGCCTGTGTATTCCATAGAAGAGGATCTTGCCAGGGTATCGGAAGTTGAAAGAGAACTAATCCAGGACAAAGCAGCTTTGGACCTGGCGCTTGAAACCCTGGAGGACCTGTCCAGGAACCTGCGCCGTGAGTTTGCGCCGTTGCTTAATGAGAGGACCGGGGAGATCCTCAAGCAAATCACCCAGGGCAAGTATTATGAGACAAGGATATCTCCAGACCTTGAAATGAGCGTCATCCATCCCGGGCACAAATCCCAAACGCCCATTGCCAACCTGTCCTGCGGCACAGTGGACCAATGCTACTTTGCCCTCAGGGTGGCTGTGGCTGAACTCATAGTAAACAAGGATTCATTCCCCTTTTTCCTGGACGATTCTTTTGTGCAGTACGACGACAAGCGGCTTGAAGGGGCACTCAAAATCGTGTCAGAGCTTTCCAAACGCCATCAGATCTTGCTGTTTTCGTGTCACGGGCGTGAGCAGGCGGTAGCCGAGAAACTTGGCATCAGGTGTAACCTTGTGGACCTTAACCGCCTTGGGGAGACGATGGGCTGAGCATGAACCTCCACGGGTAATGCCTGGCTTCACCTGCGTAATCAATGCCTATCCTGGGTGTTGTAATTATCTCAAGCTCCCGGGTTAAGTCCTTTCCCGGGGGCTTGGCTATGTAGAGGTTCCCCGTTACAAGATCGGCCCCGTTATGGTGACTGCTGATCCCCATGGCTTGGCACAGCCTTCCAGGGCCTGTTGCCAAGGGGAGCTTGCCCTTCCTGCGTTTGAGCATTATGTCTTCTCCGAGCACCGGTTCTACCGACCTTACTAGCACCGCGTGGGGGATTCCCTCTCGGAAGGCAACTACATTGAAGCAGTAATGCATGCCATACACAAAATACACGTAGGCAATTCCAGGGGGGCCGTACATCGTCTCATTGCGCTGGGTCCTCCGCATGTTGTACCCATGGCATGCCCTGTCCTCAGGCCCTGCGTATGCTTCGGTTTCGGTGATCAGCCCGGCGGTAATGCCGTCACCGGTCTGGTGGACGAGCAACAACCCCAGCAAATCTGGAGCTAAATCCAGGGCACTCCGGGCATAGAATTCTCTGGGCTGCCGCTTTGACCGTAGGATGATCTCCTGCGGCTCCCTGTCTCTCAGCGCAAGATATTCATTTACAGCTATAGACCTGTACGGTGCTGGTTTTTTCATGTACTCTGAAATTAGTGCCCAAGATATTCTCAAGTCCCAACAACGATTATATCATCACCTCGTTTCCTGGTTGCAGTTTGCGCTGTGACAGTAGTTCGGGACTTCTAGCTTGTGTGCCCGTGATCAATCATGAGCAAGACACAAACAAGGGATAATCAAAGGAGGTAAATCTCATGTCCAAGGTGTCGGCCGTTTTGTATGAAGACAGGATCGAGTACAGGGATTCAGAGGATCAGGAACTTGTAATCGATTCAGAAGGCGCCAGCCCCATGGAATTGCTCCTTATGGCCGTTGCCGGATGCAGCGGGCTAACCCTGGAATCATTGCTGGAGAGGGACGGGTATACACCTGACAAGGTTAAGCTCACAGTTAGAGGTATAATTAGCGACAAGGCGCCCAGGAGGTATACAGAAATAAACGTGGACTACGATATTGTGTGCGAGGGGCTGGATACAAACACTCTCGAGAAGTACCTGAAGATTACAGAGAGGGTATGCCCTGTCGTCCAATCTTTGAATGCCACGGTTCACCTTACCTATACGTTGAACCAGCAGACGTACCAGTAACATGATATTATGTGACATGCATAGCGAGGTGTTCTTGATGAAGCAAATCCCTATTGGCACTAAAGGCAGCAAGTCAGTAAAGGTGACTGAAGATACACTCGCTTCGGCTACAGGCAGTGGTGCCGTAGACGTGTTTTCCACACCCAACCTGGTACTCCTCATGGAAGAAGCCAGCGTTGAGGCAGTCAAGGATTACCTCGAAGACGGGGAGACCACAGTGGGTACCATGGTGAACATAAGGCATCTGGCAGCTACGCCCCCCGGGCTCACTGTGACCGCAACAGCCGTGCTCACTGAGGTTGACGGCAGGAGGCTGGTGTTTGAGGTGAGCGCCCATGATGGCGTGGACATAGTGGGCCAAGGCACCCATGAGCGGTTCGTGGTGGATCGAGCAAAATTTATCGAAAAATCTCTTCGTAAGACGGTTATCCACAAGGAACCACACATATAGTGTCGAATATGGAGAACGCAGATATATATGGTGCCAACACATGTTTGGATCTACTAAATTATGGGATCCAATGTGTGAAAAGCCCTTCATAGGCATACCCGGCCAAGGGTATGCCGGCCTTTCCGGCTAGGTGGTCCTAATGGAGGGTAGTGGCACCAACAATTTTGGCCTGACGCAGATAAACTCATGACCGGGGTGGACAACTTTGAAGTGCCCTTATTGCGGACATCTTGATTCCAGGGTGATAGAGTCAAGGACCACTGAGGAAATGACTGCCGTGAGGAGGCGTCGGGAATGCCCTGATTGTAAACGCCGGTTCACTACCTATGAACGTATTGAGGGGCAGCCTCTGGTAGTCATAAAGAAGGACGGTAGTAGAGAGGCTTTTTCAAGGGAAAAGATCCTTAACGGAATGCTCAAGGCATGCGAAAAAAGGCCAATCCCTCTTGATGTGTTGGAGCAGGCATCTTTCGACATCGAAAAAGAAGTCCGTGACACAGGCAAGGGCGAGATTAGTTCCAGGCAAATCGGGGAACTTGTCATGGATAGGCTCAAAGAGATCGATGACGTGGCTTATGTCAGATTTGCATCGGTCTACCGAGAATTCCGTGACGTTGACAGTTTCCTCAAGGAAGTGGAGCGGATCTTAGACGAGAGGAGCCGGCAGCGCGGATAGCTTGCATAGCGTGACAGCCCGGCTCGATTTTTGAGTTAGGTGGGAGGCTGTTTGATGTCCAAAGAATTAGATCTGATTGAAGGGGAGTTTTCAGAAAACGCCATAGCGGTGCTGGAGCGGCGCTACCTGAGGAAGGACAAGAGCGGTAAGCCCATTGAAACTCCGATGGAGATGTTTTGGCGGGTAGCCAGGAACATAGCTCTAATGGATATCCTCTACCATCCCCAGGTCTATTCCGGAGGGAGGCAGGACGGAGCTGAAGCTGATGCCACCCGGGACGGAGCGGAGCAGAGCGCAAAACAAGCCAAGCGGTCTAAGAAGCAGGCTGCGCGGAAGTTGCCCGGGATATCAGACAAAGACTGGGCAACCCTCAAGATGGCTTTTGAAAGGTTTGAGTCAAAAGGGCTTATGAAAGTCTCTTGGCCTGAGATGAAGCAGTTTACCGAGGCCAATGAAGATTACATACTCGACAGGGCGCTTGAGTTCTACAAGGTCATGGTAGAGCGTAAGTTCATGCCCAACTCTCCGGCGCTTATGAACGCAGGCCGCGACTTGCAGCAGCTGTCCGCATGTTTTGTGCTGCCTGTTGACGACTCAATGGTCAGCATATTCGACTCACTTAAGCATGCTGCTTTGATCCACCAGTCGGGGGGAGGGACAGGTTTTAGTTTTTCAAGGCTGCGTCCAAAGAACGACGTTGTACGTTCAACCGGCGGCGTGGCATCGGGGCCCGTATCTTTCATGAAAGTGTTTAACGCTGCCACCGAAGCGGTGAAGCAAGGTGGTGTGCGCCGGGGTGCCAACATGGGGATATTGCGTGTAGATCATCCGGATATATTGGAATTCATAACATGCAAGACTGACACGAAGGAACTTACCAATTTCAATATTTCCGTTGGTATCACCGAAAAGTTCATGCAGGCGGTAGAGGCAGGCGAGGATTACGAACTCATCAACCCCAGGAACCGCAAGGTCACAGGTAAGCTCAACGCCAGAGAAGTGTTTGAGAAAATTGTCGACCAGGCGTGGCGGAACGGCGAGCCAGGGATCGTGTTCCTTGACCGGCTCAACAAGGACAACCCCACGCCTGAGCTGGGGGAGATCGAAAGCACCAATCCGTGCGGGGAGCAACCGCTGTTGCCCTATGAGGCATGCTGCCTGGGTTCCATCAACCTGGGTGCTTTCACAAGAGCCGTATGGCAGGAAGGATTACCCGGCACTGCCGATCCGGATCTGTTCATAGATTGGAAAGGCATGGCCGATGCGGTAAGGCTGGCCGTCCATTTCCTGGACAACCTGATCGATGCCAACAAGTATCCCTTGCCTGAAATAGATAATATGTCCCATGGCAACAGGAAAATCGGCTTGGGCGTAATGGGCTGGGCTGATATGCTCCTGGATCTTGGCATCCCGTACAATTCTGAACAGGCGGTTAAGCTTGCCGAGCAGGTCATGGAATTTATCGAGAAAGAGTCGGTTGAGGCGTCTAAGGAGCTGGCCAAGACCCGAGGGGTTTTCCCCAATTGGGAGAAGAGCATTTACGCAGACAAAGGCATCAGGCTGCGCAATGCTACCACGACCACTATCGCTCCTACGGGAACCATCAGCATAATCGCCGGTGCATCGTCGGGAATAGAGCCGCTGTTTAGCATAGCTTTTACCCGGAACGTGCTGGATAACAAGAAACTTGTGGAAGTTAACCCGAGATTTCAGCGTGTGGCTGAGGCAAGGGGCTTTTACAGCCAGGAACTAATGGAGAAGATCGCTGAGCACGGCACCTTGCACGGCATTTCCGAAGTGCCCGACGATGTAAAGCGCATCTTTGTGACCGCCCACGAGATTACCCCTGAATGGCACGTTAAGATGCAGGCGGCATTTCAGAAGTACACCCACAATGCGGTTTCAAAGACCGTAAACTTCCGCCGGGAAGCCACCAGGGAAGACGTGCGTGACGTGTTCATCCAAGCGTACAAGCTGGGCTGCAAGGGGGTTACCGTGTACAGGGACGGCAGCCGCGAGGAACAGGTTCTCACGGTGGGCGCCAAGACGGTTACTGACCCTGCCGGTGCAGCTGCCGCAGAGCCGGGCGCTCAGCACACCGAAGTAGAAGGCGTGCCGGGCCCGGGCAAGAAGGGCAGGGTCAACGGTGTCTGGGGACGGATTAGGCCCATCGAACGGCCTGCTACCTTGGAAGGGTTTACAACCGCCAAGGAGACGCCTGTGGGCAAGCTATTCCTTACCCTCAACGCTCTGGACGGCCATCCGGTTGAGCTGTTCGCCCAGATCGGCAAGGCTGGCAGCGATGTGGCGGCGTTTACCGAGGCGATTGCCAGGCTAATCTCGATTGCCCTTAGGTCCGGCATCGACCCCCAGGAGATCGCCGACCAGCTCATGGGTATCGGCGGTTCCAGGAGCATAGGGTTTGGGCCCAACAGGGTGCGTTCGGTGCCTGATGCGATAGGGCAATTTATCGATGAGTACGTGAACCATATCCGCAAAGGCGAGGAAGAAGCTGAAGAGGAGATTATCCCTTATCAGGACGAGCTGCCTCTGCTTCCGGGCAAGCGGTTCAACTTGTGCCCTACATGCGGCACATGGAACCTGGTTCATGTAGAGGGCTGCCAGAAGTGCCTGGCTTGCGGATACAGTGAGTGTTGAGAGTGTCTTGAGATACAGGTGCGTGGTTTGAGAAGCACCAGCCAGGTGGTATAGCGCATGGCAGCCGGCCTTACGCCGGCAGCAGTACAGGCAACAGAGGGGCGGGCAACCGCCCCTGTTTCAATTTCGCCCAATACTGCGAGGTGTATATAATAGACTTGGTGCAATTGGAAGTTACATCCTATTATGTCACTTGGGTTTGTCATCTGCTCTCATGTGCTTGCTGACGATAGAGGAAGCTCTAGTTCTAGCAGGAAGAGCGGTCTTGTTGTCGAAGTCCTCCATAGACTTCGTCCAGTGGGTCCGTAGGTTCCTGGATTCATCCTTTCGAAAGGAGAAGCTAGAATGCTTAGAGGCATCTTTGCTCCGATTCCCACTCCCTTTGTAGACGAAGCAA
>LFST01000054.1:66261-102128 GCA_001513185.1 Candidatus Fermentithermobacillaceae bacterium DTU015 | reverse complement strand
ATGGAAGAAGGGCTTAGGTTTGCTATCCGCGAAGGCGGACGTACGGTAGCATCAGGGGTAGTCACGAAGATTGTGGGGTGATCGTTGTGCGAAGGCAGAGGATCAGGGTTAGATTGAGAGCCTTCGATCACAAGATACTGGACCAATCAGCAGGAAGAATTGTAGAGACAGCCAAGAGGACCGGCGCCCTGGTATCAGGCCCGGTACCTCTTCCCACTGAGAGGAGCGTCTACACCATTCTTACTGCTCCCAACGGGGAGAAGGATCTCCGTGAGCAATTTGAGATGAGGGTACACAAGAGGCTCATCGACATTATGGAGCCGACAACCAAAACCATGGATGCTCTTACCAGGCTTGATTTGCCTGCAGGTGTGGATATCGAGATAAAGGCTGTGTAGAAGGGGCGCTTGATGGAGGAGGTGCTGTGACATGAAGGCCATTCTGGGCAAGAAAATCGGAATGACCCAGGTATTCGATGAAGAAGGCAGACTCATTCCCGTAACCGTCATTGAAGCCGGCCCCTGCACAGTTGTGGACATAAAGACTTCGGACAAAGATGGCTATACCGGTGTGCAGTTGGGGTTTGGTTTTGTTAAGGAGCATCGCCTTAATAAACCCCTGAGAGGTTACTTCAAGAGCAAGGGAGTTACTCCCAAGAAGTATTTGCGGGAGTTCAGGGTGAAGCCTGGTGAGGACGTTAAGATCGGCGATGAGGTTAAAGTAGATGTGTTCAAGTCAGGCGATTACGTTGATGTGACGGGCACTTCCCTTGGAAAGGGATTTGCAGGGTCAATCAAGCGGTGGAACTTTAGGCGCGGCCCGTCGAGCCATGGCTCAAAGTATCATAGAGGTTCGGGTTCTCTTGCGGCAAGGGATGCTGCGAGGGTATTTCCGGGCCGGAAGTTGCCGGGGCACAAGGGCAGCGAAAGAGTTACTATTAGGAATCTGCGTGTGGTCGGCGTGGATCCTGAGAAGAACCTGCTCTTGGTGCATGGTGGGGTGCCTGGACGAAGAGGATCCTTGGTTATGATCAAAGAGGCTTCTCGATGAAGCGCAGGTTAAGGAGGGAGCCTTGTGCCAGAAGCACATGTTTACAACGAACAAGGCGAAAAACTAGGCACTGTTAGCCTATCTGAGCAGGTGTTTGGTGTTGAGCCCAACTTGGGCCTGCTGAGGGCGGCAATCCTTGCCCATCTCAACAGCGCAAGAGTGGGCACTGTAGGAGTTAAGACAAGGGCAGAAGTCGCCGGTGGAGGCCGGAAGCCGTGGAGACAGAAAGGCTTGGGAAGGGCCAGGCACGGCAGCATCCGTTCACCCATTTGGAAGGGCGGCGGAGTGGTGTTTGGCCCTGTGGCAAGGGATTACAGCTGGCGGCTCACCAAGAAGATGAAGAGAAAGGCGCTGTTGTCTGCGCTGTCGCTGAGAGCATCGGCGGGACGGATTCTCGTCTTGCAGGAACTCAAGATGGAAAGGCCCAAGACCAAGCACGTATACGAGCTACTCAAGAAACTTGGCGTTGAGAAAAGCTGCCTGATAGTCACTGCCGATCCGGAACGGAATGTGGTGTTGTCAGCCCGGAATATTCCTGGTGTTTCTGTGACCAACGCGAGGCAGATTTGCACCTACGATGTGATGTCCAAACGGCACCTCGTGGTCACGGAAGATGCACTTAGGAAACTTGAGGGGGAATTGGCATGAAGCTCACGGCCAGAGACATTATCATTGCACCGATAATCACTGAGAAAAGCCATGATGCCATGGAAAAGGGAGTCTATACGTTCCGGGTGCATCCTAAGGCCACCAAGGCAGATATCCATAACGCCATAGAGGAGATCTTTAGGGTTAAGGTGCTGAAGGTAAACACCATCAACATGAAAGGTAAACCAAGACGGATGGGGTATCATGCTGGGCGTACTCCCGCTTGGAAAAAAGCTATGGTAACCCTGGCACCTGGAGAGACCATTGAGTTCTTCGAGGGTGTCTAGGAAGCGGTAAAGGGAGGGAAATTGGTTGCCAGTTAAGACTTATAAGCCAACGACGCCCGGACTAAGGCAGCGCGTATCCAGTACGTATGAGGAGATCACGAAGAAGGAGCCGGAAAAGAGGCTGGTTTTCTCCAAGAAGCGGTCTGCCGGGCGCAATTCCCAAGGCAGGATAACAGTGCGGCACCGCGGCGGAGGCGCCAGAAAGCTGATCCGTATCGTAGATTTCAAACGGGACAAGGATGGCGTGCCCGGTAAAGTGACGGCGATCGAATACGATCCCAACCGGTCAGCGCGTTTGGCTCTTATCACCTATGCCGACGGCGACAAGAGGTACATCCTGGCTCCCGTGGGCATACAGGTTGGCGACGTGATTATGTCCGGGCCTGATGCTGACATCAAGCCGGGTAACGCGTTGCCTCTCGAGCACATTCCCACAGGTACCTTTGTTCATAACATTGAGCTGGTGCCGGGGAAGGGCGGGCAGCTAGCCAGAGCTGCAGGAGCCCAGGCGCAGCTTATGGCAAAGGAAGGCGGCTATGCGCTGCTGAGGCTTGCTTCAGGTGAACAGAGGAAAGTGCCTGTTGCGTGCAAAGCCACCATAGGACAGGTAGGCAACGTGGAGCATGAAAACGAGGTGCTGGGCAAAGCCGGCCGCAAGCGTCACAGAGGTTGGCGTCCCAGCGTCAGGGGCTTGGCTATGAACCCCGTGGATCACCCCCATGGCGGTGGCGAAGGCAAAGCGCCTATCGGGTTGCCTGGCCCTGTGTCTCCGTGGGGTAAGCCTACTTTGGGCTACAGGACAAGGAAGCGCAAGAAAGCGTCGGATAAGCTGATAGTTAAGCGTCGGAAATAAGCGTTTGGGAAGGAGGGGGCGATCATGGGCCGTTCCAGGAAGAAAGGACCATATGTTTGTCCGAAGTTGCTGGCCAAGGTCCGGGAACTTAACCGGAAGAAGGAAAAGAGAGTTATCCGGACTTGGTCGAGAGCCTCAACCATCGTACCTGAGATGGTGGGTCATACAATCGCAGTTCACGACGGGCGTAAGCATGTGCCGGTATATATTACCGAAGATGCAGTAGGACACAAGTTAGGCGAATTCGCTCCCACGCGTACATTCAGGGGCCACGGGGCACACACTGTCCGTTCGACTGCTCTGAAGTAAGGGGGTAAATGTGAACCTATGGAAGCTCGTTGCCAAGTAAGATATATCAGGATATCCCCTAGCAAAGTGGGCATAGTGGCCGATCTTGTACGGGGGAAACCAGTAAGAGAAGCTTTGGCGATCTTGAGATACACTCCCAAGAGAGCCAGCAAAGTGGTGGAAAAAGCAATCCGGTCTGCAATCGCCAATGCAGAGAACAACCATGACATGGACGGGGATTCGTTGTACGTTGCTGAGATTTACGTTGGGAAAGGGCCCACGCTCAAGCGGTGGCGGCCCCGTGCCAGAGGTATAGCTTATCCTATACAGAAGAAAACTTCTCACCTAACAGTGGTTCTGAGAGAAAGAGAGGAGGGTTAAGGCTTTGGGTCAGAAGGTTCATCCGAAGGGGTTTCGCGTAGGCGTGATTTATGATTGGGATTCCCGGTGGTTTGCCCGCAAGAATTTTGCCGACCTCCTCCTCGAGGATTGGAAGATTAGGCGGTATATCAAGGACAATCTGAACAGGGCCGGTATTCCCAGGATAGAGATCGAACGCAAGCCTCAGGAAATCAGTATAATTGTGCATGCTGCCAGGCCTGGTATGGTTATCGGGCGGGGCGGTACAGGTATCGAGGCCCTTCGGAAGGATTTGGAGAGACTTACCGGTAAGCGGGTAAACATACACTGTCTCGAAGTAAAGAGCCCTGAGACGGATGCACAGCTGGTAGCAGAGAACATTGCTAGTGCAATAGAGAGACGAGTTTCGTACAGAAGGGCAATGAGACAAGCCATAGGCCGTGCCATGAGAGCCGGTGCCAAAGGGATCAAGGTGAAGGTGTCCGGACGTCTGCACGGTGCTGAAATAGCTCGCAGCGAAAGGGCCGGCGAAGGAACCGTGCCTCTCCATACCATACGGGCTAACATCGACTATGGATTTGCCGAGGCCCACACCACTTACGGACGCATAGGCGTCAAGGTGTGGATATACAAGGGTGATATCCTCCCGGCGAAACCTCAAGACGATAAGGGAGGCAAGTGAGCTATGTTAATGCCCAAACGTGTGAAGTTCAGGAAACAACACCGTGGAAGAATGACCGGTAAAGCCGGAAGCGGAAACGAAGTGTTTTACGGCGAATACGGGCTTCAGGCGCTGGAACCGGCTTGGGTAACTGACAGGCAGATCGAGGCCGCAAGAGTGGCCCTTACCCGTCATATAAGGCGCGGTGGCAAGGTTTGGATTAGGATTTTCCCTGACAAACCTGTTACCAAAAAGCCTGCAGAAACCAGAATGGGAAGCGGTAAGGGCAACCCTGAGTACTGGGTTGCAGTAGTCAAGCCAGGACGCATCCTGTTTGAGATCGCAGGCGTTCCTGAGGAAGCAGCCAGAGAAGCACTCAGGCTGGCAGCTATGAAACTGCCGATGAAATGCAAATTCAAAATGCGGCCGGACCTAGGTGCCTTACAAGAAAAGGCGGTGAATGAAGATGAAGGTGCAGGAGCTTAGGAAATTGAGCGACAAGGATTTGGACCAAAAGCTTTCGGATCTCAAGGAAGAGCTGTTTAACCTGCGCTTTCAGCATGCTACAGGGCAGCTTGACAATGTGATGCGGATACGAGAGGTTAAGCGGACAATAGCGCGGGTGAAGACTATTCAGCGCCAGAGAGAACTCGGAATGCTTACCCAGGAGGGTTAATCTATGGAGCGTGGGAAACGTAAGGAATTGATCGGGGTAGTCATAAGCGACAAGATGGATAAGACTCGGGTTGTGGCCATTGAAAGCTGGAAGGTTCACCCGATCTACAAGAAACGGTACAGATCAACCCGGAAAGTGATGGCCCACGACGAAGATAACGCTACCGTCATAGGGGACAGAGTCCGGCTGGCCGAGACGAGGCCCCTATCGAGGCGTAAGCGGTGGAGGATTAGTGAAGTTATCGAGAAGTCCAAGGCCCACGCAGGGGGTGACCAGACGTGATCCAGCCACAGAGCAGACTGAAAGTAGCAGATAACACAGGCGCGAAAGAAATCATGTGCATCAGGGTCCTTGGGAGCGGATTCAAGCGTTACGCAGGCTTGGGTGATGTAATCGTTGCTTCCATCAAACAGGCCACGCCAGGAGGCGTTGTTAAGAAGGGGCAGGTAGTCAGGGCGGTTATAGTCCGGACCAAGCAGGGCGTGAGGCGCCCTGATGGCACCCATATCAAGTTCGACGACAATGCTGCGGTGATTCTCAAGGACGCAACGGAGCCTCAAGGTACCCGTATTTTCGGGCCTGTGGCACGGGAACTTCGGGAGAAGCGCTTTACCAAGATAATATCTCTCGCCCCGGAAGTTATTTAGTGCCTGGAAGGTGGTGGGTTTGAGTGAATATCCGTAAGGGTGATACAGTCCTGGTGATTAGCGGCAAGTATAAGGGGGCCAAGGGCAAGGTGCTCCGCACCATACCTCGGGCTAACCGTGTAGTCGTCGAGCGGGTGAATTTGCAGAAGAAGCATCAGAGGCCAACCAAAGACTTGCCTCAAGGCGGGATTATCGAAAGGGAAGGCCCGATACACAGATCAGCAGTGATGTTGGTATGCCCCGAGTGTTCCAGGCCCATAAGGGTCGGGTACAGGTTTGTAGACGGCAAGAAAGTCAGATATTGCAGAAAATGTGGCGAAGCCATTGACAAGTGAGGTCGAGGAACGTGTCACTTAAGGATGTATATCGTCAAGAAGTAGTTCCCGCCATGATGAAGGCCTTCGGCTACAAGAACATATATCAGGTGCCCAAAGTCGAAAAGGTTGTTATCAACATGGGGGTAGGCGAAGCCACCCACAATGCTGATGCTATGGAAGCTGCTGTTAAGGACTTGATGAAGATCACCGGCCAGAGGCCTATTATCACGAAGGCTAAGAAGTCGGTGTCATCTTTCAAGGTCAGGGCGGGTATGAATGTAGGATGCAAAGTTACCCTCAGGGGAGAACGCATGTATGACTTCTTGGAAAAACTGTTCCACGTGGTTCTCCCCAGGGTTAGGGATTTCCGCGGTTTGAATCCCAACAGCTTCGACGGCCGGGGGAATTACTCCTTGGGACTCAAGGAGCAGCTGATATTCCCTGAGATAGAATACGACGAAGTTTCGAAAATACGTGGTATGGACATTACCATTACCACTACGGCGAAGACCGATGAAGAAGGGCGATACCTGCTGGAAGCACTGGGTATGCCTTTCAGACAGTAAGGGGGAGTTTCCTTGGCGAGCAAGGCCAAACTTAGCAAGATGCATAAACAGCCGAAATACTCCACGCGGCGAGTCAATAGATGCAATATTTGTGGCAGGGCGCGCGCCTACATGAGAAAATTCGGCTTGTGCAGGCATTGTTTCAGGACTTTGGCTCATCGCGGTGAGATTCCTGGCGTAAAGAAAGCCAGCTGGTAGGGGGGAATTATCGATGACACATGATCCTATCGCCGATATGCTTACCAGGCTGCGCAATGCCGGCATGGCAAAACATGAGAGGGTGGACATCCCCTACTCTAAGATTAAGGAGAGAATTCTGGCAGTCCTTAAAGCAGAGGGCTACATCAGGGACTATGAGGTAATAGAAGGCAAGCCGTATTCTATACTGCGTGCGTACCTGAAATACGGTCCCGGCAAGACATGTGCTATAACCGGAATCAGGCAGATTTCCAAGCCCGGGCTTAGGGTTTATGCAGGTAAAGATGAGCTTCCCAGGGTGCTGGGCGGCTTGGGTATTGCTGTCATTTCCACATCCCAGGGAATCATGACCGACAGGGCAGCCCGTAAAGCCGGGATAGGCGGCGAAGTGCTCTGTTACGTATGGTAGGAAAATACAGGAGGGTTTTTGCATGTCACGAATCGGGAGAAAACCCATAGAGATACCCTCAGGCGTTACCGTGAACTTGGAAGGTTCCAAGATTTCGGTAAGAGGCCCTAAAGGGACACTGAGCAGGGAACTACACCCGGACATGAAGGTAACGGTGGACGGGGGCACTATCCTTGTGGAAAGGCCCTCCGACAGCAAGAAGCATAAGTCCCTCCATGGGCTTACCCGCACCCTCATCAACAACATGGTGATCGGGGTAACCCAGGGTTATGAAAAGACCCTGGAGTTGAGCGGTGTTGGTTACCGTGCCCAGATGTCCGGAAACAAGTTAATACTGAACCTTGGCTTCTCTAAACCTTGCGAGATAGTACCTCCCGAGGGAATAGAGATCGAAGTGCCTCAACCCAACCGCGTAATAGTGCGTGGGATTGATAAGGTCGTGGTGGGACAGGTAGCTGCAGACATCCGCAGGCTGCGTCCGCCTGAGCCATACCGTGGCACAGGTGTCAGGTACGCGGGAGAGGTTATCAGACGCAAGGTTGTCAAGGGCGCTTAAGTAGCCTCAAGAGGAGGAAGGACTTGAAATGGATGTGAAAACGAAGCGTGAAAGGCGGGCCAGGCGCCACCGCCGGGTGAGGAAGAAAGTAGTGGGCACACCTGAACGTCCACGTCTCAACGTGTTCAGGAGCCTGAAGCATATTTATGCACAGATTATCGATGACACGACCCAGGAAACCCTGGTGTCAGCGTCGTCGTGTGAAAAGGCTTTCCGAGAAACAGGCAAGTCTGGCAGCAACGTTGAGGGCGCCTTTGTAGTCGGGAACCTGATCGCAAAAAGAGCTTTGGAGAAGAACATAAAGCAGGTTGTGTTCGATCGGGGAGGCTACCGTTATCACGGACGTGTAAAGGCATTAGCAGACGGAGCCAGAGAAGGTGGGCTTGAGTTCTAACATGCGGGGTGATTACTTGTTGTCAAGAGATGATGCTACCATGGACAGCAGAAGAAGCCGGCCCGAAGATGAGTTTAAGGACCATGTAGTCGCTTTTGGTCCCGTATCCAAGACCGTGAAAGGCGGGCGCAGGCGTTCTTTTAGAGCTCTTGTAGTGGTTGGAAACGGCAAAGGTAAGGTCGGGGCCGGATTGGGTAAGGCGCAAGACCTCACTGATGCCATCAGAAAGGGCATAGAAGATGCCAAGAAGAACGTAATCGAAATACCTATGCATAACACCACAATTCCCCACGAAGTGATCGGGCGGTTTGGTGCAGGCAAGGTGCTTCTGCGTCCGGCATCACCGGGTACCGGGATTATTGCCGGCAGGGGTGTCCGCCCCATCATGGAACTTGGGGGCATCCAAGATGTTTTGGCCAAGTCTCTGGGCTCTTCAAATCCTTACAACGTAGTATACGCGACGATGGAAGCTCTTAAGCAACTTCGTAGCGCTCGTGAGATTGCCGAGATTCGTGGCCTGGTAGGCAGAAGGGACAAAGGTGAAGAAGCGGAGGTTGTTCCTAATGGACTTGCATGAGGTACTCTCGCCAATTCCGGGTTCAGTGAAGAAACCCAGGCGCAAAGGGCAAGGTATCGGTTCTGGGTTCGGTAAGACCGCAGGCAGAGGCCATAAAGGCCAGAAGGCAAGGTCAGGTGGCGCCAAACCGCCGGGGTTTGAAGGCGGGCAAACAAAGCTCATAAGGCGTATCCCAAAGCGCGGTTTTACCAACATCTTTGGGATTACCTATGACATTGTAAATGTAGGAGACATGGGGGTTTTCGACGCAGGCAGCGAGGTTGGGCCCGAAGAACTCAAAGAGGCCGGGCTTATAAGACGCAATTCCCGCTATATCAAGATCTTGGGTGAAGGTGAGATCGACAAAGCTCTTACCGTCAGGGCCCATGCGTTTTCCAGCAGTGCCAAGCAGAAAATTGAGGCTGCTGGCGGCAAAGCCGAGGTGATCTAGGATGATATCCACGTTAAGGACAGCGTGGCGGGTACCTGATCTCCGCAGCCGGATCCTGTATACAGTGGGCCTGCTCATTGTATTCAGGGCTGGGGTTGCAGTTCCGGTACCCGGCATTATCCCGGAAGTGATTGCCGGGTTGTTTAGAGAGGGAAGCCTGTTTGCATTCATGGACCTGTTTTCAGGCGGTGCGTTGAGGAATTACTCGGTGTTTGCCATGGGCATCTACCCGTATATCAACGCGTCGATTATAATGCAGCTCCTTACCATGGTCATACCTGCTTGGGAAGAGATGTCCAAGGACGAAGAGGGGCGGGAGAAGCTGCAGAGTTACACCAGGTACGGCACGATAATCATCGCAGCGATCCAGGCCACCGGTATGACCCTGGGTATCCGGGCACAAGGGGCGCTTGTCTCAACTTCACCCTGGGTTGTTGTTGAGGCGATACTCAGCCTTGTTGCTGGGACTGCATTCTTGATGTGGCTTGGCGAACTCATCACCGAAAAAGGCATTGGCAACGGGATTTCCCTGTTTATATTTGCGGGTATAGTGTCTGAAATGCCTCGGGAAATAGCGGGCCTGTATTATACCCTGAAGCTAGGGTTGGCCAAGTGGTACAACGTGTTGGCCATGGTGGTCATTTCAATAGTGACATTGCTGCTGGTCGTCTGGGTTACCGAAGGAGAAAGGCGCGTACCTGTACAGTATTCTAAGAGGGTCGTGGGCCGCAGGATGATGGGCGGTTATTCAACCCACATTCCCCTTAGGATCAACCAGGCGGGCGTAATCCCCGTTATCTTTGCGTCATCGCTACTGGCGTTTCCGGGGACCATTGCATCGTTTATCAATGCACCCTGGGCGCGGCGAGTGGAGGCTTTCTTTGATTACACCCAGCCGTGGTACACTTTGTTGTTAGCCCTGCTCATATTCGGATTCACCTATTTCTATACATCCATGGTGTTCAATCCGTATGACATAGCTGACAACATGAGGAAGTTCGGCGGTTTCATACCTGGTATTCGTCCGGGCAAGCCTACCGCTGAAACGCTGGCCAAAATAGTCAACAAGATTACCTTTGTGGGAGCGCTGTTCCTTGCAGCTATTGCCATCTTGCCAAACTTGGTTGTGCGGATAACAGGCTTGTCGGGATTTAGAGCCTTGGGCGGTACTTCGCTGCTGATTGTGGTGGGTGTAGCGCTTGAGACCATGAAGCAGATTGAGGCTCAGCTGGTAATGCGCAATTATGAAGGCTTTTTGAAGTGAGGCGGTTACAGTGAAACTCTTGTTCTTGGGCCCGCCTGGCGCAGGCAAGGGAACCCAGGCAAAACTGGTGGCAGACAAGTTTGGCCTCTTGCACATAGCGCCTGGCGACATTTTCAGGCAGGAAGTAAGGGAAGGCACGGAACTAGGGCGGCTTGTTGAAGGCATAATGGCCGAAGGAAAGCTGGTGCCCGACGACATAACCACGCAGATCATCGAAAAGCGCATCAAGTCGCCTGAAGCGGCTGAAGGTTTGGTGTTGGATGGGTTTCCTAGGAATGTGGCGCAAGCGGAAGCGCTGGCCAAGATCCTGGGAGAGATGGGCACAAAGCTTGATTTAGTGATTAACCTGGAAGTACCTGAAGAAGAGCTCATCCAGCGGGCGAGCACCAGGAGGGTGTGTTCGGGCTGCGGCAAGCCTTACAACATAAAGCTGGATCCGCCCAAGACTGAGGGTCAGTGTGATGTATGCGGCGGGACGCTTATCACCAGGCCCGACGACAATGAGGAGACGGTAAGGCAAAGGCTCAAGGTATACCATGAACTCACCGAACCCTTGTTTGAGTATTACAATCGGGACGGAATTGTGGTATCTATTAATGGTTGTGGAGATGTGGATTCGGTTTTCCAAAGGATAGCCGAAGCGCTCGAGCAAAAAGGCTTGTCAGGGAAGAGAGACTCATGATCATTCTAAAGACCGACGAAGAAATAGCCGTCATGGCCAAGGCGGGGCGGATTGCCCGGGAATGCCTGCTGAGGATAGGCGAAATGGTAAGGCCAGGGGTTAAGACTAAAGACCTTGACCGCTTTGCAGAGGATTTCATAAGGAGCCAAGGTGCCCTGCCCACGTTCAAAGGGCTGTACGGTTTCCCTGCCACCATTTGCACATCCAAGAACGAAGTGGTGGTTCACGGAGTACCCGGGGAGACAGTCTTGGAAGAAGGGGACATTATCGCCATCGACGTAGGTGCGACCTATCAGGGTTTCGTAGGAGATACCGCGGCAACTTTCCCTGTAGGGGAAGTTTCTCCTGAGGCCCTGAAACTCATCGAAGTAACGCGTAAGGCATTGGAACTGGGTATTGAACAAGCAGTGGTTGGAAACCGCATAGGGGACATAGGCCATGCCATAGAGACCTATGTGAGACGCCACGGGTACAGCGTGGTCAAAGACTACGCAGGGCACGGGGTTGGAAGATCCATGCATGAGGGCCCCACGGTGCCCAACTACGGAAGGCCGGGTACCGGGGCTTTGCTCCGCAAGGGGATGGTCATAGCCATCGAACCCATGGTCAACGCAGGAGGTTCAGCGGTAGTTACCTTCCCTGATATGCATGTGGTAACCAAAGATGGTTCATGGTCAGCTCACTTTGAGCACACTGTGGCCATCACCGAAAACGGACCAGTTTGTCTCACTGTGGTATAAATTGGTAGTTTGAGGATACACTTTTGTTATGCAAGGGGGAATTGCATGCCGAAGCAGGACAGCATTGAGGTTGAAGGCGTAGTCACTGAGCCGCTACCCAATGCCATGTTTCGGGTTGAAGTCGAAGGCGGGCACCAAGTGCTTGCGCATATTTCCGGCAGGATGAGGATCAATTTCATTAAGATTCTCCCAGGAGACAGGGTGCTTGTTGAACTCAGCCCATACGACTTGACCCGTGGCAGAATTATCCGCCGTCTTAGATAGGGACAAGGGACGTCTCCCTTGTGAAGGAGGTTTTTTAGGTGAAGGTGAGATCTTCGGTCAAGAAGATGTGTGAAAAATGCCGGATCATCAGGAGACATGGCAGAGTTATGGTGGTCTGTTCTAATCCAAAGCACAAGCAGAGACAGGGTTAACTGGGGGTGAAAGGTGAATGGCTCGTATAGCCGGTGTGGATTTACCAAGGGACAAGAAAGTACTGGCTGCCCTTCCCTATATCTACGGTATCGGGCGTACCCGGGCTAAGGAAATCATTGAAGCTACCGGGGTCAATCCTGATACCAGAGTAAGGGATCTCACCGAGGAAGAAATCGCTAAGATCAGAGACTTTATCGACCAGAACTATAAAGTTGAAGGCGATCTCAGGGCTGAAGTCCAGCTTAACATAAAACGGCTCATCGATCTTGGCACCTACAGGGGTCTCAGGCACAGGCGCGGTCTTCCTTTAAGAGGACAGAGGACCAGAACCAATGCCCGTACCAGGAAGGGCCCTAAGAAGACAGTAGGCGCCAGGCGCAAGAAATGACGTCGGGGGAGGGCAGATAAGTTTTGGCTAGAAGAAGACAAAGAGTCAGACGGAGAGAAAGGCGTGTTGTAGAGAAGGGTATAGCCCATATTAAGTCCACCTTTAACAACACGATAGTGAGCATAACTGATACTCAAGGCGCAGTGGTATCTTGGTCATCGTCGGGAAAACAGGGCTTTAAAGGCTCGAGAAAAGGCACCCCGTTTGCCGCCCAGATGGCAGCAGAAGATGCAGCGAAGCAAGCCATTGAGCATGGAATGAGGGAAGTAGAGGTCCGGGTCAAAGGACCGGGTGCCGGCAGAGAAGCGGCAATACGTGCGTTGCAGGCTGCAGGGCTTGAGGTTACTGTCATCAAAGACGTAACTCCTGTTCCTCACAACGGGTGCCGTCCACCAAAGCGACGCAGAGTATGAGGGAGGCAGACAATGAGCAGATACACAGGACCTGTTTGTAGATTGTGCAGGCGCGAAGGACATAAGTTATATCTTAAAGGTGAAAAGTGTTTCACAAAGTGCACTTTTGAGAAGCGGCCTTCACCTCCTGGAATGCACAGAAGGATGAGAAGGCCCAGCGAGTACGGATTGCAGCTCCGTGAAAAGCAGAAAGCCAAGCGATTCTACGGAGTAAGCGAGAAGCAATTCCGTGGCTATTTCAAGCAAGCTATCAGGGCAAGAGGGGTAACCGGTGAAACCCTCATGCAGCTTCTTGAAAGAAGGCTTGACAACGTGGTATACCGTGCCGGGTTCGCCAGATCCAGGGCCGAGGCAAGGCAAATTGTGAACCACGGGCACGTGTCGGTAGATGGCCGTAAAGTGGATATTCCGTCATATCTGG
Source organism: Candidatus Fermentithermobacillaceae bacterium DTU015 (assembly GCA_001513185.1). GTDB lineage: Bacteria > Bacillota > Sulfobacillia > Fermentithermobacillales > Fermentithermobacillaceae > DTU015. The sequence continues at coordinate 88,886 of LFST01000054.1, read as the reverse complement.
TGGAACCGGGGCAGGAGATCGCGATAAGGCCCAGGTCTCTCAAGTTGGAGAGATTCAAGGCCCTGGCAGAGTATCTCCAGGATCATATAGCTCCGCCGTGGATGGAACTGGATCCTCAGAACTTCAAGGCTACCTTTGTAAGGTTGCCCGAGCGTGACGAAATTGATGCTCCGGTTGATGAGCGCTTGATCGTCGAGCTGTACTCTAAGTAATTTACCCCGGGAATTTGTGTAAACAAGGGGGTTTTATAAGTGTTCGAATTAATCGAGCCGAGGATACAATGCGAAGAGATGTCGCCCGACAACACCTATGGCCGTTTCGTGGTCGAGCCTCTCGAAGAGGGGTACGGTGTTACACTGGGCAACTCTCTCAGGCGTGTGCTGTTGTCGTCTTTGCCCGGAGCAGCTGTAACCCGGGTACGGATAGACGGGGTGCTTCATGAGTTCGCCACTATTCCCGGCGTCAGGGAAGATGTGACGGAAATCATCCTAAACCTTAAGTCGTTGGTATTTAAGATGCATAGCCCTGGTGCTAAGACCGCCAGGATTGGCAAAGAAGGCCCTGGGATTGTTACAGCCGGGGACATTCAGGTTGATCCTGACGTGGAGATAATAAACCCTGATGCGTACATTGCAGAACTTGATGAGGGCGGTTCCCTGTACATGGAACTCACCATAGAGGACGGCCGGGGATATGTTGCCGCAGAGGAGAATAAGCTGCCTGACCAGCCTCTGGGGACCATAGCCCTCGATTCAAGGTTCACACCTATTACCAAAGTCAACTTCCAAGTGGAAGATACCCGTGTGGGCCAGAGGACCGACTATGACAAGCTAATCATGGAAGTCTGGACCGATGGGAGCGTTGCACCGGACGAGGCCATTGAAAAGGCTGCAGAGATACTCATCGATCATCTGGAGCTATTTAAGGATTTCACCGAACGGGTCAAACAGGATGTACAGGAAGACGAAGAACCCGAAGAGAAGTCCGAACTTGACAAGTTGTTGGAAATGCCCGTAGAAGATCTGGAACTTTCAATGAGGGCATTTAACTGCCTCAAGCGTGCGGGCATCAATACCGTGGGCGAACTGATCCAGAAGACCGAGCGGGAGATTTCAAAGGTACGGAACATGGGCAAGAAATCCCTTGCTGAGGTTAAGAGCAAGTTGGCTGAATTAGGGCTGGCTTTTCGCCTAGAAGACGAATGAGTGAGGGGGAAACGAAGTGGGTTACTCTCGGTTTGACAGACCTTCAGCGCAGCGCAAAGCTCTCTTGCGCGGCCTGGTGACGTCACTATTGAAGCAGGAAAGGATAGAGACGACTCTGACTAAGGCGAAAGAGGCTCAGTCCATATGCGAGAAAATGATTACCCTTGCCAAACAGGACAACCTGGCCGCGAGGCGTAGGGCTTTGGCTTACATCACTGAAGAAGATGTAGTCACCAAGCTTTTCGAAACCATAGGACCCAGGTATGCCCATCGTACAGGCGGTTACACAAGGATCATCCAGACCCGCCAGAGACGGGGCGACGGGGCTCCCATGGCGATAATCGAGCTTATCCAGCCGGATAAATAAGAGGGTTGAGAATGACGCCGGTTGAAAAACCTTGCGGCCTCGAGGCCAAAGGTGTGGTTTTCAAGTACCAAGTGGACGAGTCTGAAGCAGTCATGGCGTTGGCTGGGGTGGACCTTGAGATATCTCAAGGAGAATTTGTCGTAATTTTGGGCCCGAACGGGTCAGGCAAGTCCACCCTAGCCAAACACTTAAATGCCCTTCTCCTGCCTGATGAAGGTGACGTCTGGGTATTTGGGATGAACACCAAGGCGCCTGAACTCACTTGGGAGATAAGGCGGAGCGCCGGAATGGTGTTTCAGAATCCCGATAATCAACTGGTAGCAACCGTTGTAGAGGAAGATGTAGCTTTTGGCCCTGAAAACCTGGGGATCGAACCGGACAAGATCAGGGAACTGGTGTCAGAGGCCCTAAGAGCTGTGGGTATGGAGGCCTACAAGCGCCATTCCCCCCATCATTTGTCCGGGGGGCAGAAGCAGCGGGTAGCCATTGCCGGAATCCTGGCTATGAAACCCAGATGTATCATACTCGATGAACCCACAGCCATGCTGGACCCTTCCGGCCGCGAAGAAGTAATGAAGACGATAAAGCAACTGAACCAAGAGATGGGCATTACCGTGATCCACATAACCCACTTTATGGATGAAGCGCTTTATGCAGACAGGGTTATCGTGATGGATCAAGGTAAGATCGCTATGATGGGGACGCCGAAACAAGTGTTCAGTCAATGGGAGGATATTTCTGAACTAGGGCTTGAAGTGCCGCCAATCGGGCAACTTAGCCGGCGCTTATGGGCTGCGGGCATCGACATCGACCCAGGGATACTGACCGTTGATGAACTGGTGGATGAACTATGCCGATTGAAGTAAGCAATCTGACCCATACGTACATGAAAGGTACCACGTCGGAAGTAACGGCTATTTCCGGCGTGAGTTTCAGGATAGAAGACGGCGAATTTGTAGGTCTCATAGGTGCTACAGGTTCAGGGAAATCCACGTTGATCCAGCACCTTAACGGCTTGCTAAGACCTACATCCGGTACAGTGCTTGTGGACGGGGTTGATATCTGGTCCAAAGGGGTCAGCCTAAAGCAGATAAGGCGCAAGATAGGACTGGTGTTCCAATATCCTGAACAGCAGGTGTTTGAAGAGACAGTCTACGACGACATCGCCTTTGGGCCGAGAAACCTTGGGTTTAGCCAGGCAGAAGTGGAAGCCCGGGTAGAGAAAGCTTGCGAGCTCGTAGGGCTGGATAAGGAGCTGCTGCCTCGTTCGCCCTTTGAGCTGTCAGGCGGACAAGTCCGGAGGGTGGCCATCGCCGGGATTTTGGCGATACAGCCCAAGGTGCTTATCTTGGACGAGCCTACCGCCGGGCTGGATCCTAAGGGCAGGATGGAGATTTTGGACAACATCAAGCAACTCCATGAAACAGGGATGACGGTGATCCTGGTTTCGCACAACATGGACGATGTGGCCAGGCTGTGCGAGCGGGTGATGGTCCTTGAAAAAGGCACACTGGTGTTTGACGGGCCGGCCAGGGAAGTGTTCACCCAGAGGGAGTTTCTCTACTCAAAACAGCTCAGGCCGCCTGAGGTAACACTGCTTATGGAAAAGCTGCGCCAGCGGGGCTGGGCGGTCAGGCAGGACGTGCTTACCGTGGAAGAAGCGTACGCTGAAATAATGAAGGAACTCCGGAAAAAAGGGGTGGCAGGGGCAATATGATTTCACGCGGGATAGTAGTGGGCCAATATTACCCTGTCAATTCATTGGTGCACTCCCTGGATCCCAGGGCAAAGATAGTTATCTCGATGATATTCATGGTTGTGCTGTTTGTGGGCAACAACTTCTATTCCTTTGCCGTTGCCGGGACTTTTGCGGTGCTTGCGGTGACCCTCTCAAAGATTCCCTGGAAGGTGCTGATAAGAGGGCTCAGGCCAATCGTTTTCATAATGCTTTTCACAACTGCGCTGCACCTTTTTCTCACGCCGGGCCCGGCAATATTCCAAATCGGCCCGCTTAAGGCAAGTTGGCCCGGACTTATCCAGGGACTATTTATAGGGATCCGGCTCATCATCTTGATAGTATTTACGTCGCTTCTGACGCTTACTACCTCGCCTATTGAGCTCACCGACGGGCTTGAAGACATACTTAAGCCTTTTTCCCGGATCGGAGTGCCTGCCCATGAAATCGCCATGATGATGACCATTGCCTTGCGGTTTATCCCCACCCTCCTCGAAGAAGCCGACAGGATAATGAAAGCCCAGATGTCCAGGGGAGCCGATTTTGAGTCAGGCAACATGATCCAGAGGGCAAAGAGCCTGGTACCCCTGCTGGTGCCCTTGTTTGTGAGCGCGTTCAGACGGGCTGACGAGCTGGCCATGGCCATGGAGGCCAGGTGTTACAGGGGAGGCGAGGGCAGGACCAGGATGAGGCAGCTCAGGTTATCAGGCGGCGACTATTTGGCCCTGGGGCTTACCATTATCATGTCAGCCCTGGTGATCTACACCCGGATCCGGTTCGGGCCGGTGATTCCCAGGGGTACGCTCTGAGTGAGTGGGTAGTGATGGGTAAGGTTACCAGGATAAAGCTCCACTTACAATATGACGGCACCCGGTATGCGGGCTTCCAGAGGCAAAAGGATATGCTCACGGTCCAGGGGGTTTTGGAGGATGCCCTGGGGAAACTGCTAAGACATCCCGTCAGGGTAAAAGCTGCAGGACGGACCGACGCAGGGGTTCACGCAAAAGACCAGGTAGTTGCCTTTAGCACGGTTTCCTCCATCCCGCCTGAAAGGATTCCAAGAGCCCTGGGAGGGCTTTTGCCCGACGATATAATTGTGGATTCGGCGCAGGAAGTCAGCCTTGATTTTGACCCCTTAAGGGATGCGGTGAGCAAGACTTATTGCTACAGGATTTGGCGGGGCGGGCGCCTGCCCATAATGGCACACAGATATGTGTTTTGGTACCCGGGAGATCTGGACTACCGGCTGATGGCTGAGGAGGCATCTGCGTTTGTGGGCAAGCACGACTTTGCAAATTTCAGGGCCTTAGGCTCGTCGGCCAAGACCACGGTCAGGCATGTAACCCGGGCTGAATGGATCCAGAGGGACATAGGCGGGCAGGAGGGCGTCCTCTGGGAATTTTGGGTGTCTGCCGACGGCTTCTTGTACAAAATGATAAGGCTCATGGTAGGGACCCTTTTGGATATAGGCAGAGGTTACCTGCCGCCAGGGACGGTGAGAGCCGCCCTTGAGGCGGCAAGTTCGGGAAACAGAGCCAAAGTGGGGCAATGCGTCCCCGGCAAGGGATTGTGCCTTGAAAAGGTGAGTTTCTCTTGACCGGGCAAAATCACAAAGTTAGAATGAATGTTGCTTATACGGCGGCATAAGGAGGTTGTGACAGTGGGCGTAACTTATATGGCTAAACCAGGGGAAGTGCCACGGAAGTGGTGGATCATTGATGCCAAGGGTAAACCGTTGGGTAGGGTAGCGTCTTTGGCCGCCACATTGCTGCGCGGAAAACACAAGCCTACGTTTACCCCGTCTGTAGATATGGGGGATAGCGTAATCATCATAAACGCGAAAGATGTGGTTCTTACCGGCAAGAAGCCGGAACAGAAGATATTCTTTACCCATTCGGGGTACCCCGGTGGAGACAGATACATTCCCTACAAGCATATGCTGAAACAGCGCCCTGAAAGGGTTGTAGAAGTTGCCGTCAAAGGTATGCTTCCCAAGAATCGGCTGGGAAGACGCCTTCGCAGGCGCCTGTTCGTGTACAGCGGCCCTAACCATCCCCATGAGGCGCAAAAACCTGAGTTGTGGCAAGGAGGGAAGTGAGATGGAGCAAATATTTGCTACTGGACGGCGGAAACATGCGGTGGCCAGGGTAAGGCTCTTGCCAGGTACTGGAAGGTTTATTGTTAACGGCAAAGAACTTACCGAGTATTTTGGCGACAAAGTGCTTGAGGCCCATGCACTCTCCCCTCTGCGTCTGACCGGTACTGAGGGACGTTTTGATGTTTATGTTAACGCCAGGGGAGGCGGGCTTAGCGGCCAGGCAGGGGCAACAAGGCACGGGCTTGCCAGGGCTCTACTGAAAGTGGACAGCAATTATAGGAGCATCCTGAAGAAAGCAGGCTTCCTGACCCGGGATCCCCGCATGAAAGAGCGGAAAAAGTACGGTCTCAAGAAGGCCAGGAAAGCTTCCCAGTTCTCAAAACGCTAATCCCGGACATATTTGGTGTGCTGTGGGTATATAGATTATCTGTAGTATTGTGTTTTGAGAGGAATCACGGATGCGGAGAAACCGGCGAAGAAGGGGCAGGCGTAGAGGCCGGCCCCTTTTTGAACTATTCCCCAAAGGCGTTTTGGGTATCCTGGCGGCTTCGCTTGTGATAAGCCTTTTCATTTCCCGAGGTGTAATAACCGTTAGCTCGGTAAGGCCGCTTGAGGGACACGTGATCTTTATAGATCCAGGCCACGGCGGGATCGATCCCGGAGCTTGCGGCGAGATCTACACGGAAAAAGAGATTGTGCTCAAAGTAGCCCTGCTGCTTGGTGACCGGCTGGCGAGGAGCGGCGCTCAAGTAGTTTACACGCGTACCGGCGATTATGACCTGGAGACACCTGAAGTAAGCGATGTCCAGGCCCGTATAAACATCATGAAGCAATCCAAGGCCTCGGTTGCCATATCCATCCATTGCAACGACTTCACCGACCCGTGGGAAAGAGGGGCACAGGTGTTCTACAACGCATCCAAGCACCCCGATTCAAAGAGGCTGGCCCAGCTCATCCAGGATGAGTTCGCAAAACACACCGATACTGAGCGGGAGATTTCCTCCCAGCTGGACCATTTCATCCTCAATCACGCTGAAATGCCTGCAGTTACGGTGGAACTGGGCTTTCTGTCCAACCCTGACGAGGAAAAGTTACTCGGTTCTGACCGGTATCAGCAAAAACTCGTTACGTGCATATATAACGCGATCCTTGCCTTTTTGTCTCCCCAGTGACATCCTTTTCCCCTGCTATCAGTGTTATCATATTGGGTTGGGAATTGCCTTGTCGTGATATTTCCTGCTGAAAAGAAGGAATTTGGCACGTTATTCAAGAATGAATGAATGCTAGCCGGATTGCTGACTTTCGTCATAAATGACGTCCCGATACACAATCTAGTCAGGAAATCGGCCTATTATTTTGTTGGCCGGCTGCTGGCTAGCAGCGGCTCACTAAGTATGTCAGGAGGTTTAGCGATGGGTACTGGCAACGGTAAGACAAGGGTACTCCTCTGGGGCTTGGGAGCCATGGGAAGCGGCATGGCTTCAATGCTTCTGGAGAATCCAGACGTAGAAATCGTCGCAGCAGTTGAACTCAATCCAGCTAAAGTAGGCAAGGACCTGGGGGAGGTTCTTGATAAGCCGTCTACAGGAGTTATCGTCACACACGATGCGGACGAAGCATTTGAGTCCAGGCCTGACATCGCGCTTATCAGCATTTCTTCCTTCGTCTCCGAAGTATATCCAGCCATCGAGACTGCCTTACAGCACGATGCCAACGTGATCACAATCGCCGAAGAAATGGCGTATCCCTGGGCTGCATCCCAAGAACTGGCCGACAAGATTGACAGCCTGGCAAAGCAGAAAGGCAAAGCGGTGCTGGGTACAGGGATTAACCCGGGGTTCATTTTGGATACCCTTATCATAGCCCTCACTGGTATATGCATGGATGTTGAGCATATACACGGCAAGCGGGTCAATGATCTTTCGCCCTTTGGGCCTACCGTAATGAAAACCCAGGGAGTGGGCACAACCCCTGAAGAATTTGAGCAAGGGCTGGCTTCCGGCGAGATCGTTGGGCATATCGGGTTTATGCAGTCGGTGATGCTCATCGCCAAAGCCCTTGGTTGGGAAATCGATGAAGTGGTTGAAGAGCGGGAGCCCATCATAACCAGCGTTGAGAGACGGACCCCCCACGTGACAGTTGCTCCTGGGAATGTAGCCGGTTGCCGCCACATCGCCAGGGCGTATTCCAACGGCAAGGAAGTAATATTCCTGGAGCATCCCCAACAGATCTGCCCCGACGCAGAAGGCGTAAGCACAGGAGACTACATAACCATCAAGGGCAACCCGCCTGTGAATCTGGCAATCGAGCCTGAAATTCCGGGTGGGATCGGGACCATGGCCATAGCCGTAAACATGATTCCCCTTGTGCTAAGCGGGCCTAAGGGGCTTGTGACCATGGCAGACTTGCCTGTTCCCAGGTTGATGCATACGTTGTCACTCAACAAGCGCAGATAATAGCCGGCCGTTGGTTTTATGAAGGGTCTTCTGGGGCCCTGAGCAATAGTCTCAGTGAGGTGAGTATCGTGTCACAAACATGCAAGCAAGGCGAATGGGTCGAGATTCACTATGTGGTTTTGCCCGCTGAAGAGCGTTCCCCTGATGTTCCTGAGGACACTAAGAAGGTCCCATTGGAGTGCTGGGTTAAAGGCTGGGCTATGAGCTCCGGGAAAGTGGGAGAGGAAATTGAAATCAGGACGCCCGCCAACAGGATAGTCAAGGGTACTTTGACCAGGGTAAACCCGGGGTATACCCATTCTTTCGGGCCGTCTGTGCCGGAGCTCTCAACCATCGGCCAAGAACTCAGGGCTATGCTGAAGGAGGATGACTGAGGTGTTCCGTGACTTGTCATACAACGCAGTAATGGCCCGCCGCGGCGAGATCATGAAAAAAGCCTTGGGCCTCGAATATGACGAATTCATCTACTCAGATATTGCGTTTGATTACGAAGGAATGATGGAGAAAGCCGGATATTCCCTGGATGAGGTTAGGCGGATCCAGCAGCAGGTGGGGGTGGGGAATACTCCCCTTTTGGAACTTAGGAACATAACCGAACTGGTAAGGAAGACCTCCAAGCCGGGTTACGGCGCAAGGATTCTGGTGAAAGACGAGGCTGCCAATCCTTCGGGAAGCTTCAAAGACAGGAGGGCAGCCGTGTCCGTATATCACGCCAAGAAACTGGGATATCCAGGTGTGCTGGCAGCCACCAGCGGCAACTACGGCGCAGCCGTGGCTTCCCAGGCTAACATGGCCAACCTGGGATGCATTATCGTCCAGGAAGTATTCGATTCCCGCCACGTAGGCCAGCCTGAGATCATCGAAAAATCCAGGAAATGCGAAGCTTACGGCGCCGAGGTCATACAGCTTACCGTTGGGCCTGAGCTGTTCTATGTATCCCTGATACTTCTTGAAGAAACCGGTTACTTCAACGCGTCTCTGTACAGCCCGTTTGCTATATCAGGAGTAGAGACCCTAGGATATGAGCTGGTAGAACAGTGCAGGGCAAGGTACGGCAAGGATCCGGCTTATGTGGTTGTCACCCACGCCGGCGGCGGCAACGTAACCGGCACAGCCAGAGGAGTACGCAAAGCCGGTGCCAAGTCCAAGATAATCGGCGCCAGCGTAGACCTCACCGGGCTTCATATGGCTTCTGATAATGATTTCAACAAAAAATCGTTTACCACAGGACACACAGGGTTTGGAGTTCCCTTTGCTACATGGCCTGACAGGACCGACGTCCCCAGGAACGCTGCAAGGCCTCTGAGGTACCTGGACCGGTATGTGCTAGTCACCCAGGGTGAAGTGTTCTATGTCACTGAAGCTCTGGCGCAGGTAGAGGGCTTAGAGCGAGGGCCTGCAGGCAACACCTCCCTTGCAGCTGCCATAGCCCTTGCCAGGGAGCTCCCTGAAGACGAAATTGTGGTTGTTCAGGAAACCGAATATACAGGCGCAGGAAAGCATCCTCAAGCCCAGCTGCACTTTGCAAGGGAAAACGGCGTAGAAGTAATCCGGGGCGAGCCTAAACTCAACGTACCTGGAAAGGTAATTGCCATCCCTGAGCATTTCTCACAGCTCAGTGTGACTGAGGTGGACTTGGACAGAATGAGGAAATCATATATCAGGAACGCCGTACAAAGGAACAAGGTGTCCAAGATCACCCAGGAAGAACTGGAGTTTCTCGCTGAAGATACAAATTCAAGCCCTGAATTTGTGGCGTCGGTGCTGGAAAGTCTGGGGGTGGAGTACTAATGCAGAGACCGTGCGATTTCGAAGAGAGGCGCAAGCACTTGGCGGAGCTGTCCGACGAGGAACTCAAGGAAAGATTCTGGGAGCTTGCACGGGAAATAGTCAAGCCCCTCTACGACTTGGCGTATACCCATACTTCCCCTTCCATCGAGAGATCGGTGCTGTTGCGCATGGGCTTTTCAAGCTTGGAAGCCCAGTCCATAGTATCATCTGCCGAAAAGCGAGGGTTGCTTGGCAAGGGGGCAGGTAACATCGTGCTCACCTTCGCCAAGGCCCGGGGCATTGACTACCTTCAGGCTGGCAAACAACTTGCTTCAGGTAGCGGATGGGACGAAGTTGTCAGCCTGTTTGGAGGTGGAGCAAGTCAATGAAGCAAGCACGGACAGACCAGGGATACACACTTAACCCGGAAGAAAAATTGGATGTACGCCGGGTCCTTGAGGATCTGGAAAATTACAAACCCAGGCGTTTTGGGTGGACGTGGCGCAAGCAACAACCCGGCCAGAGGCTCGGGCCGTTTACATATTCTGAGACATCTGAGCCGCTCAAACGGTCCATACCTTTGCCGGCAGCCAAGTATTTTCAGAACATTGATCCGCAGCCGGACTGTGTGATCACCACAGAAATCGCGTCAGGCCGGTTTGAAGACGACCTGCGGCGGATGCGCATGGCTGCATGGCACGGAGCGGACCACATCATGGTAATCCGCACCACGGGCCAAAGCCACATCGACGGGTTGCTGGAGGGGACACCTGAAGGCGTGGGCGGGATCCCCATTACCCGCAAGCAGCTCAGGGCCACCAGGAAAGCCCTGGACCTCATTGAAGATGAAGTGGGCCGGCCCATCAACTTCCACTCCTACGTGTCAGGGGTGGCGGGGCCTGAGATAGCCGTGTTGTTTGCTGAAGAGGGAGTCAACGGAGCCCATCAAGATCCGCAGTATAACGTGCTCTACAGGAACGTCAACATGCAGCGTTCGTTTGTGGATGCTGCCGTTGCCAAAAAGATCATGGCGGCGTTCGGAATGCTGCAGATTGACGGCGCCCACAACGCCAATGCCACTGCCAGGGAAGCATGGAAGGTAATGCCGGAACTCCTGGTGCAGCATGCGATCAACACAGCGTATTCTGAGATGATAGGCATGGACAAAGACAAGATTGCCCTGTCATCTGTACCGCCCACAGCACCGCCTGGGCCGGCGCTTTCCTACGACCTGCCGTATGCAGTGTGCCTCAGGTGGCTGTTCTCGGACTACAAGGTCAGGGCGCAGCAGAATACCAGGCACATAGAGTCGGATCCCAGGGAAGCCACCGTGACCCACGTGCTCAACCTGATGGTATCCAGGCTTACGTCGGCGGATGTGCAGAGCACCATTACCCCCGACGAAGGCCGGAATGTACCGTGGCACTACAACAACGTAGCTGCGGTTGAGACTGCCAAGCAGGCACTGGTGGGCATGGACGGCCTGCGGGATATGGTAGAGATCAAGCAAGACGGCCCCATCCCCAAGAAAGTGAGGGAATTGGCGGAAAGGGCAGTGCTCTTCCTAGAGGAAATCAAGGAAGAGGGATACTTCAATGCTGTAGCAAAGGGCTTCTTTGTCGATTCCGGGGAATACCCCGCGAGGAACGGCGACGGTATCGCCAGGGACCCCAACGGCGGAGTGGCCGCAGGGAGCATAGTCAAACGGGACGAGGACTACATGGCGCCGGTGTGCCATCACTTTGGCTACAATAACTTGCCTGAAGGTTTGTCCAAACCCTGCGATTTGATCGATGGATGTACTTTCTGCAACCGGGATAAGATCGTCTACATCGACGAATTAGATCCCGAAGACAACGTGGAGAAGCGCCTGGCTACTGTGGATGAGCAGTACGGCCCCGATGCTGTACGGCCTGAAGTGGAGTGGGCAAAAGACGGCTACATCACGGTGAAAGCGTTCTTCCCTGAACCGGAACCGATTGCCGAAAGCGCCGCGCTGGAACTGGCTGAAAGGTTGGGCCTTGAACAGGCTGAAATCATTCACAAGCGGGTGATACACCCCGCAGAGGGCACCCTCATCGAACTTAAGGGAATAGTGCCATTTGTCCTAAAGCGGTCTGAACTCAAGATCCCCGAAAAGCCCAAGCTCCTCTCTGAAGACGAAATCAGACAGGAAATAGCAAAGTATCCCATGAAAGTTGTGTGCGGGACCGTGGGTGAAGACGAACATTCGGTGGGCATGAGGGAAATCATCGACATCAAGCACGGCGGCATTGAAGGCTTCGGCATCAAAGCGGTCTACCTTGGGACCTCGGTGCCCGTGGAAAAGATGGTAGACGCAGCCATTGAGGAAGATGCCGATGCCATCTTGATATCCACCATCATCAGTCATGCAGACATACACAGAAAGAACATGGAAAAACTGGCCAAGCTTTGCGTGGAAAAAGGCGTAAGGGACAGGTTTATCCTGGTAAGCGGCGGTACCCAAGTCACCAACGAACTGGCCGTTGAAGCCGGGATGGATGCAGGCTTCGGCAGGGGTACCAAGGGAATTCACGTGGCTTCCTTCTTGGTGGAAAAGCGCAGGGAACTCTGGGCGGAAGGTAAAGGCAGAAAGCGGGTCGCAGATGAAAATTGACGTACTTGTAGCTGAAATCGGCAGTACTACCACGGTAGTAAATGCAGTTGACCTGGGAGACGGCGGGGATACCCCCCGCCTCCTAGGCCAGGGGATGGGCGCTACCCTGGAAGATCCGGGGGATGTTACAGTTGCGCTCAGGTCGGCGCTACGGGACCTGGCATTGAACCTGGGGCAAAAGGGTTCTGACGACCTTGAATGGGATCTTATGATGGCAGCTTCAAGCGCCGCCGGCGGGCTATCCATGAGCGTCCATGGACTGGTGTACGACATGACCGTGAGGGCCGCCAGGGAAGCTGCGCTTGGTGCCGGCGCCGTGATCAAGATGATAACTGCCGGTGAAATGACCCAGGCTGATGTGGAAGAGCTTCGCCGGGTAAACCCCAAGATCATTTTGTTAGCAGGAGGGGTAGATTACGGCGAGAAGCACACTGCCATACATAATGCCAAGCTGATCGCCGGCTTAAAGCTTGACTGTCCGGTAATCTACGCAGGTAACATCGCAGCACGAGGCGAGATCAAGCAGATTTTCGATGAGGCGGGCATCAAAGCCTATTTTGTAGATAATGTTTATCCCCGGGTAGATGAGCTGATAATCGAACCTGCCAGGCGGGTGATCCAGGAAGTATTTGAGGAACACATAGTAACTGCGCCTGGAATGGACAAAATCAGAACCATGGTCAACGGCCCGATAATGCCTACTCCCGGCGCTGTAATGGAGGCGTGCAAGGTCTTGTGGCCGGTGCTGGGAGACCTGTGTGCCGTTGACGTGGGCGGTGCAACTGTTGACGTCCACTCAGTGGCAAAAGGCAGCCCTGAAATCCAGGCGATATTGGAAGCCCCCGAGCCCTTGGCCAAAAGGACGGTTGAGGGGGACTTGGGGATCCACGTAAATGCCAGGAACATAGCTGAACTTGCCAAAGACAGGATTGGGCTAGACTTAGGATTTGACCCGGAACCCGTGCTTGCCAATTTGGAAGTAATCCCTAAGACCGACAAACAAATAAAGCTCGTATCTTATCTCAGAGATGTGGCGATAAGTATTGCATTTAAGCGTCACGTGGGTACCATCAAACACCTGTATGGGCCTCAAGGCAGGATGACTGTGGCTTCCGGTAAAGATCTTTCCAGCGTAAAATTCATCATCGGTACCGGGGGACCCCTTACCAGGTTGCCAGGAGGCGAGCAGGTGCTTTCAAAGCTGATAGGCAAAGGGTACGGCAGGGAGCTGTATCCTGCAGCCGCCCAGGTTGTACTGGACAGGGAATATATCATGGCTATGTGCGGTGTGCTTTCAAGGAGATTCCCGGAACAGGCAAGAAGTCTATTATTGGGAAGCTTGGGGTTGGAGCTATGAGTTATCCGGTCATCACCATAAACAAAGCTAAACTTGAGCATAATGCCAGAAGGTTAGCAGAGCTGTGTTCTAAGCAAGGTATGCGTCTGGTAGGGGTGGCCAAAGGAGTGTGTGCCCACCCTGCTGTTGTAGAAGCTATGCTGGCCGGCGGGGCTGCTGCTATCGGCGATTCCAGAATTGACAACCTAAAGAGGCTGCGCCGGCACGGTTATAAGGGGGAAACCATACTCCTCAGGGCGCCCGGGCCTTCCCAGTGCCAGGAAGCTGTGATGTACGCAGATGCCAGCCTCAATTCTGAAACAAGCATCGTGAGACTCCTGGGAGAAGCTGCGATTAGAGCCGGTAAAGTTCATAATGTAATCCTGATGGTGGATCTTGGGGACCTTAGGGAAGGGGTCATGCCGGAACAAGCTGCCGACGCGGCAGCCGAATTTGACAGGATACCAGGTATCCGTCTGTTGGGCATAGGTACCAACATGGCGTGTTATGGGGGAGTGATCCCCACCCGTGAGAAGATGGAGTTGCTGCTTCAGGTGAAAGACCAGGTGGAGCAGCGGATTGGCAGGCCCCTTGAACGGGTATCAGGCGGAACATCAGCCAACATCCAGCTGGTTCTGGACGGGGAGATGCCCCATGGTATTACCGAACTCAGGGTTGGCGAAGGGATCCTGCTTGGCACAGAAGCCGTCGAGAGAAGACCCATACCCGGCTGTGTGAGGGACGCGTTCTTGATAAAGGCGGAAGTAATCGAAGTCAAAACCAAGCCTTCTAAGCCCATGGGCAAGATCGGGCAGGATGCCTTCGGCAATGTGCCTGTATTTGAGGACAGGGGGCTAAGACGCAGAGCTATCGTGTCCATCGGGCAGCAGGACATTGATCTTTCGTCCTTGTTTCCCCGGGACAAAGGAGTGGAAATACTAGGTGCATCGTCAGACCATCTGATTTGCGATGTGGAAGAAGCTGAGCGCCCTGTAAACGTAGGCGATATCCTTGAGTTCGGTCTGGCTTACGGTACGCTGCTTAAGGCTTTTACATCTCCTTTTGTGACTAAGGAGGTATTAGAAGGGTGCCAGATAGCGTAGTTCTGGCGGGGTTGGCACCACACCCGCCCATCATCATTCCGGAAATTGGGCGGGGTGAAGAACAACTTGGGATAAGCACCGTACGTGCAATGGATGAGCTGGGGAAAGAGTTTACCCAGAGCGGGCTCGACACCCTGGTGATCATCACCCCCCACGGTCCTGTATTTGGCGACGCGCTGTCGATGCCGGCGGTCAGGGAGCTTCAAGGGGATTTCGGGCAGTTCGGCGCCAGGATGGTGGGAGCGAAGGTAGAAATAGACTTGGCACTGGTAGAGGCCATAGGTAAACGCAGCCGCAATGCGGACATACAGGTAGTCGAGCTTGATAAACGGCTCTACTCTTGGTACAGATTGAAGCCCAGGTTGGACCACGGTGTGCTTGTACCCCTTTACTACTTACGTAAACACGGGTTTGATGCAGCCTTGGTCATCGTGAACATAGGGTTCTTGCCTTACCTTGATCTTTACCGTTTCGGCAAGATAGTCACTGAGGCGGCTGATGAGCTGGGCCGCAAAATCGGGGTGCTTGCTTCAGGAGACCTTTCTCACAGGCTCAAGCCTGATGCTCCTGCCGGCTACAACCCGCGGGGCAGAGAATTTGACGAGCTGCTTATGAGCAAACTCAAGTCGTTTGCAGTGGAAGATGTTCTGAGCATGCCGGGAGATCTGATTGCCGATGCAGGCGAATGCGGCCTCAGGCCCATCGCGCTCATGCTTGGCACCCTGGATCAAACCCTGGTAGAGCCCCGGGTGCTGTCTTATGAAGGCCCGTGGGGTGTAGGGTATGGAGTGGCTCTGTTCAGGCCTGTGGGTAAAAGCAAAACCAGAGAGCCGGATATAGTAAAGCAAAAGCAAGCCCTCATGGCTAGAAGACGCCAGGAAGGAAGCTTTCCTGTCCGGCTGGCCCGCGCAGCCGTCGAGCACTACGTGAAAACGGGCAAAACGCCTGCGGTAAAGGAAGAAGTCCCTCCTGAGTTCACCTATAAAGCAGGAGTATTCGTCTCTATCTACAAAGAAGGCAACCTCAGGGGTTGTATAGGCACTACTGAACCTACCACCGGAAGCATCGTAGACGAAATAATACAAAACGCCGTAAGCGCCGCAACCGATGACCCCAGGTTCCTGCCTGTGACCCAGGACGAACTGGACATGTTGGAATATTCAGTGGATATTTTGTCTGCACCCGAAGTTGTGGAAGATTTAGGGGAACTTGATCCAAAAAAATATGGGGTCATATGTGTCAAAGGCAACAGGAGGGGGCTGTTACTCCCTGATTTGCCCGGGATTGACACTGTGGAGGAGCAGCTGGCGATTGCAAAACGCAAAGCGGGCATAAATCCCGGTGACACCCAGGTGAAGGTGTACCGGTTTACCGTGGAACGGTACAAGTAAACACCCGGTACAAGGAGGCTCGGGGTTTGAAAGAGGCGCTTTGGTGGAAGCCCCTTGAACAGGGCAAGGTGAAATGTGAGCTGTGCCCTAACCTCTGTATAATCCAGCCTGGCAAGCGAGGGATCTGCCAGGTGAGGGAAAACAGGGATGGGCGGCTTTATGCCTTAAATTACGGGCAGGTAGCTTCTATCTGCCTCGATCCTATAGAAAAGAAGCCCCTGTATCATTTCCACCCAGGTGCCTTGGTGCTCTCACTTGGGACTTACGGATGTAACTTTCAATGCGCCTTCTGCCAGAACTGGCGGATTTCCCAGGCACGGCCTGCCTGTACTCAACTTACCCCCAAGCAGGTGATAGATATCTGCTCTTCCCAAAAGAAGCGATATCCTGCTACCATAGGTATGGCCTACACCTACAATGAACCTACGGTGTGGTATGAATTCGTCAAGGAATGCGCCGTACTGGCTAAGGCCCAAGGACTGGCCAACGTACTCGTGACCAACGGGTACATAGAGGAGCAAGCGTTGGATGAGCTGATTCCCCTCATCGACGCCATGAACATAGACGTCAAGGCCTGGAATGACGACTTCTACAGGCGGGTTGTCAGAGGGAAATCCCACCCGGTGCGCCGGACAGTTGAGCAGGCTGCCGCCGCCGGGGTATGGGTGGAGATCACTTATCTAGTAGTACCAGGGGAAAACGATACAGCACAAGACATTCAAGGATTGGCAACGTGGCTTAGCCATATACACCCAGGAATACCGCTGCACCTTTCACGCTACTTCCCCGCGTACAAGTACGATAAACCTCCTACACCACTTAAGACCCTGGAAAACCTCAGGGAGGTAGCCAGGGAACAACTGGATTACGTGTATATCGGTAATGCCTGGAAGACAGGATACGCCGACACATTGTGCCCCAGATGCGGACAACTGCTGCTTGAAAGAGGGGCCTTGGAACTTGAGAGGGCAAACCTTCACCAGGGTGCTTGCCCTGGTTGTTTAAGGCCGGCAGATATTGTAGGCACGGTGTGGTTGTAACAACTCAGGCTAACCAAAACCAAACAGGAGGGGTTCAATTGGAACGGAAGAAAATCATCATTATGGGAGCAGCGGGAAGGGACTTCCACAATTTCAACACTGTTTACAGGGACAATCCAGAGGCTGAAGTAGTATGCTTTACTGCCACCCAAATCCCTGACATTGAAGGACGTACATATCCGGCAAAGCTCGCAGGAAAGCTTTACCCCAACGGAATTCCCATCTACGCAGAAGAAGATTTGCCGCAACTCATCGAAAAATACGACGTAGACGAAGTAGTATTTTCATACAGCGACATCTCCCATGTGGACCTGATGCACAAGGCATCAATGGTCTTGGCCAAAGGAGCAGATTTCAAACTCCTTGGATTTGACACCACTGCCCTTAAGTCAAGCAAACCTGTTATCTCAGTGTGCGCAATAAGGACAGGGGTGGGAAAGAGCCAGACAACCAGGCGCGTGGCTAGGCTTCTTGAAGCTGCCGGCAAGAAGGTTGCCGTTATCCGTCATCCTATGCCTTACGGGAACCTGGAGGAACAGATTTGGCAGAGATTTGCTACCTATGAGGATCTTGACAAACACAAGTGCACCATTGAAGAAAGGGAAGAGTACGAGCCTCACATCGATCAGGGAATCGTGGTCTATGCCGGGGTAGACTACGCCGAGATCCTTAAGCGGGCCGAAGAGGAAGCCGACGTCATCCTTTGGGACGGCGGCAACAACGACGTACCGTTCTATCACACCGATTGCCATATTGTGCTCGTAGATCCTCACAGGCCAGGCCACGAAATGCTGTACCATCCGGGAGAAACCAACCTCAGGATGGCGGATATCGTGGTTATCAACAAAATCGATACCGCCGATCCCAAGAATGTGGACCGGCTCCGTAATACGGTAAGGGAGGTATGCCCCAAGGCCATAATTGTAGAGGCTGCTTCGCCCCTTATCGTCGACAACCCCCAGGAGATCACAGGCAAGCGGGTGCTGGTGATCGAAGACGGGCCGACCCTCACCCACGGAGAAATGCCTTACGGTGCCGGCATGATCGCAGCCAGGAAGTGGGGAGCGGCTGAAACCATCGATCCCAGGCCTTGGGCTGTGGGCAGCATCAAGCAAACATTTGAAACCTACACCCACATCGGTTCCCTGCTGCCTGCCATGGGGTATTCACCAAAGCAGGTCAAGGAGCTTGAGGAGACTGTCAACCGCATCGACTGCGATCTGGTGATAATTGCCACCCCCATTGACCTCCGCAGGGTCATGAAGATCGACAAACCGACGCTGCGGGTAAGGTACGAATTGCAGGAGGTGGGCACTCCTAACTTGGAGGATGCCATCAAGCGGGTTGGCGGTATCCTCTAAGTGGGGCTAGCTAAAGCCCGATTCACCAGGGTCCGGCTTAGGGTACCTAGGAGCGGCTGATTTGGGCCGCTCCTTTGCTTTTGACACGAATAGGCCGCGGGATAAGGCGCAACACTAATTTGGGTGAAGATAAACAGCCCGCCAAAAGCACAAGAGGAGGCCCGTGTTGGGGATGACAACAGCCGAGACCCTGTACGTTGTAACGTTTTCAGTATATCTCCTATTTTTTTTGCTTTTTGCCAGGTTTTTTGTTTGGAGGTATTACAGCGAGAGAAAGTACTGGAACAGGAGGCCCAGCATAACAGAGTCAGAACTGGTATCCTTAGCTCACAGGCTTGGGAAGCAGGTGCCGTTTATAAGCGTGCTTGTACCTGCCCGGAATGAGGCGGTGGTGATAGAAAACACCATAAGGCACTTGGTGTCCTTGAGATATCCTAAGCAGTCACTTGAGATCCTGGTAGTCACAGACGAAAAGGAGACCCAGGCCACAGAGGATGAAAGGCAGAATATTATCAAAGAAGTGCTGGACCTCATACACAAGCAGAGAAACGGTTGTGAACTCTCCCAGAAAGCCAGAGAAGGGATTATAGCCGTGCTCAGCGACCTCGCCCTTGCTGAATTTGTGTCCAGGAAATTTGAAGACGGCTATTCCTTGGGGATTCCTGATCTGTGCTTGTTGCCTGCCCGGGAGCGCCAGCTGATCGTCAGGGACATTTCAATCGAGATCATGAACTGCAAGGGTACACCCAAGACCAAAACCCTCAGGGGCATTGTTAAGTCTGCATGCCCTTGGCTGTCTGAACTGGATATAGACAGGATCTACCCTGCTTCTCTTGCTGTGTCAATACCCGTGTTGGCAGCTTATACCCAGCTTTTTGACGGCACCAGCTATCCCATCTTGAAAAAAGCCATACATCACACTGCCAGGGCCAACCACGAGCTTACCCAAGACATAATCTTGCGCATGACGGAATTCATAGCCGGCAGGGTGGCCACTGAGCTCAAGAGCGCAGCCAAGAGCCAGGTGCTCCAGCACAAGCTGCTTGAGGCACTCAAGGACCTTTACCCAACCACTCAAGAAGTGGTAGCTTCGGTGCAAGCCGACTTAATACACAGAGGTTTTAGGTACCCTACGGTGAAGCACGTTGTTGTACCCCTTGATTTTGAAGGTAAGCTAGGCGGTGTCAGGACCGGCCGGAGCGTCCCGTCAACCAAGGGCAGGGCACTTAACTGGGGGCTGGGCTTCTTAGATCCCCGGTCAGAGATTTGCGGGTTTTACGACGCTGAAAGCAGGCCTCATAGGGACGTGCTGTTGTACGTAGGATACAGGCGTTTGCTGGATCCGAAAGGATCCCGGGTGCTTCAAGGGCCGGTGTTCCAGGTCAGGAACTTTTACAGCATGAGTCCTTTTTGCAGGATCGCTTCGCTTTATCAGGCCATCGCCCACGATTGGTACTTGCCGTGGCTATTCCGCAGGCTGCCTTTTGTAGGAGGCACAAACGTGTTCGTCGAAAAGAACCTGCTGTTTGAAATCGGCGGATGGGACTACACGGTACTTACAGAGG
This sequence comes from Candidatus Fermentithermobacillaceae bacterium DTU015, assembly GCA_001513185.1. Taxonomy (GTDB): domain Bacteria; phylum Bacillota; class Sulfobacillia; order Fermentithermobacillales; family Fermentithermobacillaceae; genus DTU015. Next base: position 68,821 of record LFST01000054.1, on the reverse strand, counting down.
ACTTGGAACTGGGCGTAAGGGCTTACTTACTCAACTCTGCCTGGCCTGAGTATCTGCCATACCACTCATCGGAACAGACCCCGCCCAATTTCAAGGCGTTTTTCAAGCAAAGGTTGCGTTGGGGCACAGGCCACCTGCAGGTGGTAGACAAATTAGAGGAGGAACAAATGGGCGAGCCCAGGGAGAGACGTAAGATAAAGGCTAGGCTTATCGTAAAGGGACAGGTTGAATGGTTGGCGTATCAGCTGGCTACTTTTGTCCCTCCTGTTGCCATGGTTTTGCATTACAAGAACCTGCTTGATCCGCACATAGTGCCCCCTGCCGGGCGCTGGCTGCTTACCATGTTTTCCGCGGTTTACCTTGGATTTACCGTGTATGCTTTCAGGCGGTACGGCCCTTATCTGGATACTTCCCTTGAACCTGATGGATTTTTAGGCAGGCTAATGGTGTACGTAGGGTTGATGTTGTTGCCGCTGGCAGCTTTTATGTTCCCTGTACCGTATACTGCGGCTCTCATGCTTAAGGCAGTTGGCAAGGAACCCAAGGTGTGGGTAAAAACCCCGCGGACCGGTGAGCGCAAAATGGCTGTGTGAACAGGTTTTCCCCTAATAGGAACAAGGTTGCGTGGACGTGCCTTACAAGATCGGTGTAGAATGAAGTAATCATCCGACTAACGGTAAAGGGGGACCGGAGCCGCGAGGCTCAGCTAGCATGAACTGGCAAGTTGTACTCTCTACCTTTGCCATGGTGTTCTTGGCGGAATTGGGAGACAAGACCCAGCTTTCCACCATGATGCTGGCTGCTTCCAAGAAGTCACCATGGAGCGTGTTCTTAGGGTCGGCCATGGCATTGGTGCTGTCGTCCCTTATCGGCGTCTTGGTCGGCGATTGCCTGTGCAGGGTAGTCCCGGAGCATATAATCAAGTATACTGCCGGTGGGGCTTTTGTAATAATAGGTTTGCTTATGTTATCAGGCCGGATATAGTATAATAAGTTGTGTTTCGGTGAGGCTAGATGTATAATGCATATAGCCACACATATGCGCCCGTAGCTCAAACGGACAGAGCGTTGGCCTCCGGAGCCAAAGGCTGCGCGTTCGATTCGCGCCGGGCGCACCACCCCATCAAACCATTCTTCAATCAATGGGAGGAAAAATTGTATGTCTTCTTCATTCAGCTCTTATCCCCCGCGGACAGCCATTTTTGTGGACGGTTGGAATTTCAAGTATGCCACCTATGACGCGTTCGGGATCAACGTTGACTTCATCAAGCTACTCAATTTCTTGTCTGAAGGAAGTATCCTCATAAGGGCCTACTACTACACCGGTGAGTGGACCGTCGAGACAATTGATCAGTATGTGAAGCTGTCCTCCACCGATGATCCTGAGACCCTGAGAGAGGAACTTGAGAATCAAAGACGCAGGTCTCAATCGTTTTACAGGTTCCTGAACAGAAACGGTTACATGGTTGTGCTCAAACCGCTCAAAGTGTTTGCAGGCGGCACCATAAAGGCTGATCTGGATCTTGAACTTGCTATCGATATGTTTTCCTTGGTGGACCGCTGCGACAAGTTCATACTGGTTTCAGGGGATGGCGATTTTGTGCCGCTCATCCGGGCCGTGGCAAAGCGGGGCGTGAGGATCCAGGTGGTGTCCACCCAGCACCCGGATGCCTACGCCAACTGCAACTTCAAGGCAGCTGATGAACTAGTTGATGCTGCCGATGAGTTCATAGAGCTCCATGACATCATACCCAAGATTACGAGGGACTTGTCTTCAAGGTGAAGTGAAAGTTATCCAATAAGGTGCAGGAAATCTGATCCCGTAGGATTTCGGGCAGGTGTACCGGGAACACCGGGTCAGAGGCATTGTTTATAAGGTCGAATAATCTCTCACCAAGTTCGCGATAAGGGCATACCACCTCAACGCTTATAGAAGCGGCATGTGTGGATTTCCCGGCCGGTTGTATTTCTTCCAGGTGAGCCCTGATTAGACAGGTTTCCTGCACCGCACTTGCCTCAAATTCATAATGGATTACAAATTCCCGCCCGTCCTGGCAATAGTTCCGCGTACTCTTTTTGACCGCTGTTTTTGGCATCCTGATCCTCCTAATCAATGTCATTAATTGAGAATACAGGAGACTTGATTCTCGGAAACTGCTGTGGAAACCCTTGTGGACAACCTGGAATCGTTCGACATGNNATTGACAAAAACTGGTTACACAAAAGGTATCAATCTCTTACAGAGTTTGGAAAACCTCCCTGTAAGATATGGGTTTGTCCTCACAAGCTCAACTGTCCATTTCCCGACAAATATCGAGTTATGGCAAACGGTGCAGAACTTAATTTGTGTGCAGCTGGATACTGTTTTATGTCCAGATAGGCGGGGCATGGCTAATTGTGAAAATTTCCACTGTGGCTTGAGCGGTGCTCCCGATGCTTATTATACTCCTTACGGAGGGCATAATCTCAACAGGTATCTGTTTCAGCAAGTTTTCAGGAGGGGATATTGTCAATGATTAAGAAGCAACTTATCGGGATGTTGCTGTCTGGTTTGATGCTGG
>LFST01000054.1:39036-66250 GCA_001513185.1 Candidatus Fermentithermobacillaceae bacterium DTU015 | reverse complement strand
CTGCCGATGATAATGGTTATGCCGTGGCCGAGGTTACCGTAAAGGATGACAAAATCGTGGACGTTAAACTCACCGAGTTTAACGCCCGGGCCCAGGAAAAGGATATGGAGACCTATCAATGGGAGGCGGCCAGGGAAGCGTTTAGGCAATTGCCAGGCCGTTTCGTAGGCAGGCAAGATGCGAACATTGAAACCTACAGTGGTGCCACCGCATCGTCAAACAAATACATCACTGCAGTATCTTTCGCATTGGAAAAGGCAAGGAAGACCCCTCAGGTCACAACCCAGTATTTTGACGGCACCTTCATGGGCCGGTCTGACGGTGATGACAAGGGTTATGGCATCGCTTTCGTTACCATAGAAAAGGACCAAATCAAGAGCGTGCGCCTGCTGGAGGTAACTTCCGAGGATCAGTTCAAGGATTACGCCACCTACCCCTACACCACTGTGCTTGAGGCAAAAGAGGCCTTGGAAAAGGCGTTCGTGGAAAAGAACAGCCCTGAGGTGGACACCTACAGCGGGGCTACCAACAGTTCCCAGAAGTGGATCCAGGCGGTGAGCAATGCGCTTCAAGCAGCCAAACTAAAATAGTGGTTGGTGTGCGTACTGAACCCCTAGGGTTGTGTTATAATCACTATCGTAGAACACTTCACGAAATATGCAAAGGGGTGGGTGGTAGAAATGGCCAAGATTTACGTCGACGAGGATCTCTGCATTGGGTGCGGGCTTTGTGTAGACACATGCCCTGATGTGTTTGAGCTTACCGACGATGGCAAAGCCAAAGTCAAGGAAGGCGCAAGCGACATCGAGTGTGCCAAGGACGCCGCAGATACTTGCCCGACCGAAGCAATCGTAGTTGAAGAATAGACGTACTAGCGCCCGAAGCAGTCTGGTTTCTCAGCAGGTAGGCGGTTGACGCGAGCTGCCTACAACTGGGAAACGGCAAGAGTGTGCACATGTGTATACATATGCGGAGTTGAGCCAACAATCACTGTCAATGCCAGGTTCCTGATTTAAGAGTGAACCTGGCATCTTAATAAGGAGGGCATTGTTTTGTCAAAGGCTCAATCAATTCACCAAGAGGCGGTCGTGATTGACGGGCACTGCGACACAATACTTTCGGTTATGACCCGGGGCTCGTGGTTTGGAGTGCCGCCCCGGGATTTTTTTGAGAGGAATGAACAAGGCCACATCGATCTCCCCAGGCTCAAAGAAGGCGGGATTACCTGCCAGGTGATGGCGCTTTACATCGAGCCCCAGTACAAGCCTGCGGCTTCAGCGAGACGGTGCCTGGAAATGCTTGATGCGTTCTATGATCTGCTCGACCGGTCCGGGGGGGAGTTTGTGTTGGCTACAAAGGCCCAGCACATCCTGGACGCCAAGGCGCAAGCCAAGGTAGCAGGACTCTTGAGCATTGAAGGCGGCGAAGCTATCGAGGGTAGCTTGTCTGTGCTGAGGAACTTCTACAGGCTGGGCGTAAGGGCCATGGGGCTTACGTGGAACCAGCGGAACGACCTGGCCGACGGGGTAGGAGAGAAATCAGGTAAGTCAGGCCTCACCGACCTGGGGATTTCCGTGGTCAAGGAAATGGAAAAGCTGGGCATGCTGGTAGATGTGTCTCACCTGTCTGAGTCAAGTTTCTGGGGAGTTCACCAGGTGGCGGAAAGGCCGTACATAGCATCCCACTCAAATGCCCGGGCACTGGCATCCCATCCCCGCAACCTCACAGACAAGCAAATAGAAGCCCTGGCTTCTAAAGGCGGCGTGATTGGGGTAGTATTTTGCCCGCCCTTTGTGGATGACGACAGGGAAAATGTGTCCCTCTCGAGAATATGTGACCACATCGACCACATCGTGAAAGTAGCAGGGATTGACCACGTAGGACTAGGCTCTGACTTTGACGGGTTTGGCGTCACCCCTGGAAGCCCTCAGGTGATGAAAGACGTGTCTGAGATGCCCAAACTCACCGAAGAGCTCATGCGGCGCGGCTACAAAGAAGACGACATCAAGAAGATTTTGGGCGGTAACTGGCTGAGGGTGTACGAGCAAGTCCTGGGTTAAGCCTGGTTTAGCGCATAAAATAGGCAAAAAGACGTTCAGCGATGAACGTCTTTTTGCTGGTTTGAGGTATCGCCATAGCCTGGTAGCCTCAGCCGGCCGATGTTTTCTCCGCAGTAGTGTTCCCCTTTAGAACCTTGGGCCCAATAGCCTTGCTTGGCAGAAGTTACCCTGACTGCCATAAACTAATCTGTCCCCCGGCAGGATTCAAGACCCGCCTGTGTCGAACCAGGTAGAATCCGGGCGCCTGTTTTGAGCCCGAGGAAAAAGTCATGTTCCATACGACATTTAGATAGGTATTCTTGATGGGTATTTGGACTGGGAGCCCGGGGGTTCCCCTTGGGCCGGGAAGGTAAAAAAAGGATGAGGGTATTGACTACCAAGACTTCCATGCCGGGAGGGCCAAGGCGCGTACCATGGCCGGCGATAATACTGGCAGCTATTGTGCTCTTGATGGGTGCTGCTGTAATTTACCCTTCGTTCCAATATGCAGAGCCGCCTCTTGGCAGCCGCCCCTACCTGGTGTATCAAGGAGAGGTCCAGAAGTTTCCGGTTGTGGTGGAAGACGGGGAAGTCTACGTGCCTTTAAAGTTCATACAAGAAAAGCTCGACCCTCATGTACACTGGGATGAAAAGGGAGTAATGGTTGTGACCACCCAAGACAAGGTGGTCAAGCTCAAGACCCAGTCGCTTACTGCCTATGTGAACCAACATCCTGTGAATCTGGAGTTTCCTGTGATACTTGACGGCAGGCAACCCTATGTCCCAGCCAGCACTTTGGAGACTCTGTATCCGGTTACCACCCGCCTGAACCGGGAATATGGTATATTTCTGGTAAGAGCCCTTGATGTTCCCAGGTTCGTGGGGGAGACAAACACCCGCACCGTACTGAGGACAAAGGCATCGCCCTTGGCTCGCAGGGTCAAGGTATTGCCTCAAGGGGAGCAGATAGTGGTTTACGGTCATGGTGCGAGGTGGCTGAGAGTGGAGACATCTCTTGGATTATGTGGTTTTCTGCCCAAAAAACACGTGTCGGGCCTCAGGGAAGAGCCGCCGGAGGCACCTGAGCCTGCTGAATATACACCCAGGCCGCTTAAAGGCGACAAGGTGGTTTTGGTGTGGGAGCAGGTGGACAGGATTACCCCTGATCCTTCCACTCTAGGCGACATGCCAGGCCTGAACGTAGTTTCGCCTACTTGGTTTCACCTTGCCGAGACCCCGGGAGAAGTTGAGAACCGGGCCGACATGCGGTACGTCAACTGGGCCCATTCCAGAGGATATCAAGTGTGGGCATTGTTCTCCAACTCCTTCGATCCTGACAGGACCTCAGTGGTGCTCAGGGATTCGGATCTACGGGATCAAGTGATATCCCAACTCCTGATCTACGCTGATATCTACAAACTTGACGGTATCAATGTAGACTTCGAGAACGTGTACCTGGAAGATGGGCCGTATCTTACCCAGTTTATACGGGAACTTACTCCGCTGCTTCACAACCAGGGGCTTACCGTGTCCATTGACATAACCGTCAAATCGTCCAGCCCGAACTGGTCCTTGTTCCTCGAGCGGGACAAACTGGCGCAAGTAGTGGATTACGTGATGCTCATGGCTTACGACCAGTTTCCCCATGGTTCCAAGGTGGCAGGCCCTGTTTCTACGATTCCATGGACCGAATGGGCCATCAGGAAGACCCTTGAAGAAGTCCCAAAACACAAACTCGTGCTGGGTGTCCCGTTTTACACCAGGCTGTGGATAGAGACTTATGAACACGGCCAAACCACTGTCACACCAAGAGCTTTAGGCATGGAAGGCATTGCACGGTGGCTCAGGGAACAAAATGTTACACCCGGCTACCAGGCTGATACAGGGCTGCTTTACGCCGAAAAGAAAGAAGGTAATGTTACCTACAAGGTGTGGCTAGAAGATGCCGGGTCAATGGAACAGCGTATACGGCTGGTCAACAAATACGATCTGGCGGGCGTGGCTGCCTGGCGACGGGGCTTCGAGACTCCCGACATCTGGGAAGTTATCAACGAGACGCTCAGCCCGTAATCCTCAAAACCCCTGAACTTGCCGCGTAACACCTTAACTCCTTGTGCTTCGGTTTCGATATTAGGTGACAGGGGGATTAGAGTGTCAACCAACCACAATCCGAATGATGACACCGCAAGACGTGAAACCAGCCATGAGCGTCAAATCGTGGCTTTTTGTTTAGGCCGAGAAACTTATGGCGTGGATATCCAGAAAGTCAGGGAAATCATACCCATGCAGAAGATAGTCCCTGTTCCCAGGGCTCCTGATTTTGTTGAAGGTATCATCAATTTAAGAGGCAAAGTCATCGCAGTGCTCGACCTTAGAAAGCACTTTGGGTTTGAAAAAAAGGAGCCTACTCCTGAGCAGAGGATCGTGCTCACTGAATCTGACGGCGAGAGCATAGGCGTAATCGTGGATTCTGTATCTTCGGTGCTCCGCATCAGCGAGGATTCCATCGAACCCCCTGCATCGGTAATTGCAGGCGATGAGATTGATTACATCCAGGGTATCGCAAAGGTAGATGATTCCCTTATCGTTCTCCTGGATCTTACCCGGATAATCTCAGATGCTGAAAGGAGAACCCTCAAGCAGGTAGATTTGGCATCTGCATTGGCCAAATGAACCTTGAAGGATGAAGGAGCCAAGCCCCATGGAATATACAGAAGATCTGAATATTTTCCTTGAAGAAGTTGATGAACTGCTTACAAACACAGAACAGAACCTGGTTGCGCTCGAAAAATCGCCGTCTGAAGGCCTCATCCAGGAAATTTTCAGGGCAATGCACACGATTAAGGGCGGAGCTGCTACCCTGGGTTTCCAAGACTGCGTGGAAGTCACCCATGCCATGGAAAACATCCTGGACGAAATCAGATCCGGCACACGCGAACTCACGACAGAAATAACGGATCTCTTGCTCTTGGTGCTGGACTGGCTTTCCGCCTGGACAAATGCTTTGGAAACAGGGAGTGAGAAGCCTTCTGCCGGCAAGGTTATGGCACGGATTCAGTCAGTACAGGCCAGTGGAGATGGGGCGGCGGAAGGGCAAGTCAAACGCGGTGCTCAGGCTGAACCTTCCGGTAAAGACCCGTCCGTACTGGATCCAGCGCTGGCCAAGCAACTTATTGAGAGGTTAGACCAAGGCATGCCTATCCATAAGTTGAGCGTCAAGTTCAATCCAGAGGCAGATCTGCTTTCTGTCAGATGCTTCCAGGTACTTGTCTTGGTCGGAGAAGAGGCCGAAATAATCGGCTCAGTGCCTTCCATGGAGGATGTAGAATCTGATGAGGCCGGCGCTGAGCTGGACATCTACCTGACAAGCGACGATGGCGGTGTATCAGCCAAACAAGTGGCTGAATCAGTGCAAGATGTGGTTCAGGTCTCCTTGGTCCCGTTTGACGGGAGCGGGCTGGCTCAAGGCAAAACCCAGGAATCCCCGGCAGATGAGGGGCTCGGCGAAGACAATGGCCGTGCCGGCGGGGAAGATGGGGGAGGCGGAGACACTGAACTTATGATCAGGAAAACCAACCTGGGGCGCACTGTGAGGGTTAATGTTGAGCTCCTGGACTTGTTGCTCAATCTGGTAGGGGAACTGGTGATCGACAGGACCAGGCTGTCACAAATCGCTTCCAGGATGCAGGCCGATGAAGCTACTGCGGTGGTGGGTAACGAGCTGGCGGCGCTTTCAGCCAGGTTCCAGAGGACTTCCCAGGAACTCCAGGAGGGCATCATGAAGGCGAGGCTCCTGCCTTTAAGGAGCATACTTACTAAGTTCCCCAGGATGATACGGGACCTTTCAAGCCGTTGCGGCAAGCAAATCGACTTTGAAATCACGGGAGAACAGCCTGAACTTGACAGGACCGTGCTCGAAGCCATAGACGATCCCCTGATCCATATCCTCAGGAATGCAGTTGATCATGGTATCGAGTTACCTGAGGAGAGGAAAGCCGTGGGCAAACCTGAACGAGGCAAGATAACCCTGTCTGCGTGGTATCAAGACAACCAGGTGTTTATCCAGGTGAGAGACGACGGCCGGGGGATAGACCCTGAGAAGATCAAGCAGACGGCAATAGACAAAGGGATCATTACCCGGGAAGCTGCTGCCAGGCTCTCTGACAGGGAAGCCCTCGAACTGATTTTCGCGCCAGGTTTTTCTACAGCCAAACAAGCAACAGAGGTATCTGGCCGGGGAGTAGGCATGGATGTAGTCAGGACCAACCTCGAGCGGATAAACGGCCACATTGAAGTCAGGAGCGAGGCTGGCGTGGGCACTGCGGTGATTTTGCGCCTGCCTCTTACGCTGGCTATTGTGCGTGCGCTGCTTGTGGAGTGCTCGGGGATTACATATGCGATACCTACGTCATCGGTTGAGGAAGTGTTGGCAGTAAGACCGGAAGATGTCAAGACGGTCAAAGGAAAGGCCGCCCTAACCGTAAGGGGCAGCGTGTTTCCCCTGGTTTCCCTGGAGGGTTGCCTGAAAGATGACCCCTGGATGAGAAACGGCAACTTTAGGTATGCAGTGCTTACCCGCACCCACGATGAACCTTTGGCACTTGGGGTTGATGGGCTGATTGGCGAAGAGGAGATAGTAGTCAAGGAATTAGGCAGAATCCTTTCAAGGCTGAAAGGTATCGGAGGCGCTACCATCTTGCCCCAAGGGGACCCGGCTGTGATCCTTGACACCACTAATCTGGTCTAAGGCTGGAAGGGAGACGCCCATGAAGCTGGTTCCGGTAAAACTTGCACAAGTTAAGTTTTCACAAGATGACACAGCTGTACTTGTAGCCTATTCACTGGGCTCATGCGTGGGTGTGGCTATGTGGGATCATGAGTTCAGGGCAGGCGGGATGGCCCACGTATTTCTCCCTCACAAGTTACGTGACGCGCAAGAGTCCCTAGGCAAGTACGGTGAGACCGCCATTCCGTATCTCATATCCGGCCTGCTTGATATGGGGTGCAAGCGGGAAAACCTCCAGGCATGGATTGCGGGAGGAGCCAATGTCATTCCGGGGCTTTGTTCGCCCTTGGGCGATATAGGGGCAATGAATGTGCGGGCAGTGCGGGAAGCGCTGAAAGCAGCGGGCATCCCGGTTGCCGGCGAGGACTTGGGCGGAAGCCACAGCCGCACCATGCGGCTTTACATAGGTTCAGGCAAAGTAACCGTTTGTTCACCAGACGCAGTTGCCAACGAGATTTGACTAAGGGAGTGGGTATGGATGGCCAAGATATTAGTTGCAGATGATGCCATGTTCATGCGGAACAGGACCTCAAAACTCTTGACAGCCAACGGCTATGAAGTTGTGGAAGCGGCCAACGGCGAAGAGGCGGTCAAGCTGTACTTCGAAGAAAAGCCTGACGTGGTACTCATGGATATCACCATGCCTGAGATGGACGGTATCGAAGCCCTGAAGCAACTTAGGGCTAAGGATCCCGATGCAAAAGTAATAATGGTCACGGCCATGGGTCAAAAGAGTATGGTGCTTGAAGCCATTAAGGCCGGGGCCAGGGATTTCATCGTCAAACCTTTTGACCCCGACAAATTACTTGAAGCAGTGAGGAAGCAATGCGGGCAATGACGTCCAGGGATCCGTCTGACGAAATCCGGGTGCTCATCGTGGATGACTCGCTGTACATGAGGCGGACTCTCAGGAAAATGCTAGAAAGTCATCCCAGGATAACGGTAATAGATGAGGCCAGAGACGGTGTGGAAGGTGTGGCTAAGTGTATTTCCCTCAACCCGGATGTGATGGTGCTGGATATCGAAATGCCCAAGATGGACGGCTTGTCGGTACTAAGGGAAATCATGACCAAGCGGCCGCTGCCTGTGGTGATGTTTTCTTCCTTGACTCAGCGTGGTTCAAAGATCACCATGGAAGCGCTTTCAATGGGCGCGGTTGATTTTGTGCCCAAGCCGGTGTCCAGGAGCCTGGTCCCCCAGGTAGCACAAGAGCTGTGCGAGAAGGTGATCCAAGCTTCCGGTGCCAAACTCAGGGTACAAAGGATCAGGCGCCGCCATGAAACTGAGAGGGCCAAGAAACGAAAATCATCAAACGGCAAGGCTTCTGTGGATACTTTGGTGGTGATAGGTTCTTCCACCGGCGGCCCCCAAGCGCTTGAGGAAATCATCCCTAACCTGCCGCCGGATCTGCCTGCTGCCATTATAGTGTGCCAGCACATGCCCCGGGGGTTTACTGCATCTTTGGCCCAGCGTCTGGACATGCTTTCTGCGCTTAAAGTGAGGGAAGCAGCCGACGGGGATATCCTGGAACCGGGCCTGGTACTGGTTGCCCCAGGAGGATATCACCTGAGGATTGACAAGCCGCCAGGGGATAAGCATGACGTCTACCATGTGTATCTTGACGAAGGTAATGCGGTACACGGCGTAAAACCTTCTGTGGATGTAACCCTGTTTGACGCAGGGCCCTTGTTCAAGCACAAGCTCATGGTTGTGATACTTACGGGTATGGGCTTCGACGGCGCCAAAGGTGCATGGGCAGCGCGAAAGGCAGGAGCAAAGGTTATCTGCCAGGACCGTGAGACTTCGGTGATATGGGGGATGCCGAAAGCTTGTTACGAGGCAGGAGGTTGTGAAACACTTGTGCCATTGGACGATATAGCAGGTACCATAGTAGATTTCTGCAACAACAGGAGACACAGTTAGGGAGCGGACAGATATGTCAGAACCGGTAAACACATCAGAACTCTACCCATTTGGAACGGACTATGCCTATTTTTGTACAAAGGTGGCCGAGCTTACCGGCATCAATCTTCACAACTACAAGGGTAAGCAAATGTACCGGCGGCTGGTAAACTACATGAACAGGCGCAACATCCCCGATTTTGCAACCTTTGCCCTGCGCTTGCAGCGGGATCCTGAGGAACTTGAACGGCTGGTGGAGTACCTAACCATCAACGTATCTGAATTTTTCAGGAACAAGGAACACTGGGACGTGCTAGATGAGAAGGTCTTGCCGCTCATTATAGACTCGGCCAAAGGACGCATGAGGGTCTGGAGCGCAGGTTCAGCTGCCGGCCAAGAAGCTTATTCGGCTGCGATCGTATTCGCTGAACGCTCGCTGTACGACGTGTTTATCCTAGGGACGGATATCGATGAGATGAGCTTGAGCAAGGCCCGGGCAGGTAAGTATAGCACAGCCGAAGTAAAAGGCGTGCCCTCACACCTACTGGAAAAGTACTTCAGCGAAGAAGACGGCTTCTACAAAGTCAAAGACCCTATCAGGCGAATGGTGAGCTTTAGGAGGCATGACCTTTTAAGCTCAGAATACCCTGGGGGTATGGACCTCATAATCTGCCGCAACGTGCTGATCTACTTTTCCGAGCAGAGCAAACGGGAAGTAATCGCACGGTTGGCAGATTCCTTAAGGCCTGGCGGTGTGTTGTTCATGGGGGCCACAGAAGCTATTTTTAACGCCAATGACTACGAATTGACCCAAGTTTTCCCGTTTTTCTACCGTAAGTGGTAATTCGGCATAAACTTGCAACAAATAGAGCCTGTTTGGCCGGAGAATTAGTTGAGAAAGGAGCGGTCACATGTTTAAGGCAGCTTTAATCAATCCGTTTTTGGAGTCAGCTGTGAGCTTCTTGAAGCAGGAGATCAGCACAGAGATCACACGCGGCCAGTTGCGCTTGGAGTCATCCCGCATGACGTCGGGAGAAATCAACGTAGCCATCGGTGTCACCGGAGACGCAGAGGGAATCGTGATCTATTCCATGTCCGAGCGTACAGCCAAAGCTATTGCCTCTGCCATGATTGGCGAACCGGTGCCTGTGTTCGACGAACTAGCCGAATCGGCCATTGCAGAGATGGGGAACATTATCACCGGACAAGCTACCATCGGGTTGGAAGAGTGTGGTTATATATGCAAGCTATCACCGCCCACATTGGTTTCAGGTGTAGGCGTGGTAATCTCCACACTTGACATTCAGAGGCTCATAATCCCCCTGGAAATGCCTCAAGGGTACCTTGAAATCAGCGTAGCCCTAAGGCAAGTCAAGCACAAATAATGTCGAATCGAGCAAGAAACCAGAAACCTTAAGAGGTTTCCGGACGTCTATCAAGAAATGAAAAGGAAGTGGTTTTGGCTGTCTAGCAGGTAGAGAGATGGGAGAATTTTCATGGGGGAAATCAACTTAGAGCCTGGACGCTCTCGTAAGGACCGCAGGAAAGCAAGGCACCCACGTACTTGGGCTAGTGTTGCCTTGCTGTTTTTTGCCGCGATTTTGCTTGGCGCATATCATTTTGAGGTGCTGCCCTTTGCCAGGGAAACTGCAGATACAGTCAACCCAGGCAACCCGGTAGGCGGAAGCCATTTTGGCCAAGGTGGGGTTGAACACGGCCAAGGCGAAGAAGGCCGGGCGGAAGAGGGGCAGGGTGCCGGCGGGCCGGAGGAACAAGCCCGGCTGGCGCCTATGGAGCAGGCACTTTCGGCCCGGGGATTGTATGTGACCATGGACGTGTTTGGTACCCCTTCAAGGTTTGCTGAAGTGATCACGTTTATCCGCAACAATCCCGGGCTAAACTGCCTCGTCATCGACGTAAAAGACAACAATGGCAGAATTCCGTGTGAGGCCGAGGGCATCAATTCCAAGGCCGCTTCTTACAACCATTTTTCAGCCTTGGTGAACGTTCTCAAGCAGGAGGGTTACTACCTAATCGCAAGAATAGTTGCATTCCAGGACCCCCACATGGCAATGGTTGCACCTGAGCAGGCGATTAGGAATGCTGACGGTACTCTCTGGCGGGATCGGGACGGCAGGCTATGGCTCAACCCCTATGACAAGCGGAACTGGGAATTTGTGAAGGATGTTTGCATGTGGGCTGTGGATATGGGCTTCCATGAGATCCAGCTGGATTACGTGAGGTTCCCTGACAGCGCCCAAGGTTTGGAACGGCGCGGGGTGCTCATGCCCGGCCACGAGGAGTATGAATCCCGGGGCGATGCCATAGCTGCCTTTTTGGAGTATATGGGCCAGGCATTGGAAGGCAAGGCGTACCTCGGTGCCGATGTGTTTGGGTTTGTGACCATCGCCCAGGACGATATGGGGATAGGGCAGCGCCTGGAGCAACTGGCGGACTTGGTAGATTTCATCTGTCCCATGGTGTATCCGTCCCACTATTACAACCCGGGGATCTACGGGTTTGAGGTACCTGAGAAGCACCCGTATGAGGTCGTTTACAACGCCATGGAAGAGGCGATTACCCGCACCCAGGGGCTTAGGGGCAAAGTAAGGCCCTGGCTCCAGGATTTTTCAATGAGATACAAGTACGGTCCTCAGGAGGTGCAGGGCCAAATCAATGCAGTATTCGAACACGGCGTACATACTTACATGTTATGGAACCCGGCTAACGTTTACACCCAAGATGTAGACTACGTGCCTGATGTCCAACCTCCTGCCTCTTCTTACACTGAGAAGGGCGTGTAGTTGGGTGCCTCCTTGGTTATATACACATCGTGAGGATGGCTTTCCCTGAGCCCCGAACTGCTTATTGTAACGAACTTGGCCTTTTCATGCAGGCTCTTTATGTTGGGGGCTCCGCAGTATCCCATGCCTGCCTTGAGCCCGCCTACAAGCTGGTACAGGGTATCTGCCACAGGCCCCTTGTAAGGAACCCGTCCCTCGATGCCCTCAGGTACCAGCTTAGAAGATGGCTCCTGGAAATACCTGTCGGCGGAACCCTTCTTCATTGCGCCGAGTGAACCCATCCCCCGGTATACTTTGAAGCTGCGCCCTTGCCAGATTTCCATTTCTCCAGGGCTCTCGTCAGTTCCGGCCAGAAGCCCGCCGATCATCACCGCGTCAGCTCCCGCTGCAAGCGCCTTTACAATATCGCCTGAATACTTGATGCCTCCGTCGGCGATTACCGGAATTCCGTATTCTTTTGCCACTACTGCTGCATTGAAGATGGCGGTAATTTGAGGCACTCCTGCCCCTGCTATCACCCTGGTGGTGCAAATGGAACCGGGGCCAACCCCTACTTTGATGCAGTCGGCGCCCCGTTTGATAAGGTCTCTGGCCCCTTCCCCGGTGGCCACGTTGCCCGCTATGATGGTTTTTTCAGGGAAGGCTTCTTTGATCTTCTCTACAGTCTCAAGCACCCCTATTGAATGGCCGTGAGCGCTGTCGACTACAATCACGTCAACTCCTGCGTCCACAAGCGCTCTTGCCCTGTCCATGGTGCCCGGGCCCACGCCCACGCACGCCCCGGCAAGCAGCCGGCCCTTCTCATCTTTGGCCGCATTGGGGTATTGCCGGGTCTTTTCGATATCCTTTAGGGTGATGAGCCCTTTGAGCTTAAATTCATCGTCCACTAGAGGGAGCTTTTCAATTTTGTATTTCCCCATGATCCTTTTGGCTTCGTCCAATGAGGTGCCCACAGGTGCGGTGATGAGCCCCTCTTTGGTCATCACTTCTGCTATGGGTTTGGTATAGTCTTCTTCAAACCTGATGTCCCTGTTGGTGATGATCCCCACTAGCTTATCCCCTAAGACAACAGGTACCCCTGAAATCCGGTACTTGGCCATCAAATTGAGGGCGTCTTCAACTGTCTTGTCAGGTGAGAGGTAGAAGGGATCGATTATTACCCCGTGTTCCGACCGTTTGACCTTGTCCACTTCCTGGGCTTGTTGATCGATTGACATGTTCCTGTGGATTATGCCAAGGCCACCTTCCCGGGCCATGGCAATCGCCATGCGGCTCTCTGTAACTGTATCCATGGCCGCGCTGAGGATGGGCATTTGAAGTCTGATTGAGTTTCCGATGGTTGTGGAGATGTCCACATCTTTGGGCAGTACCTCAGAATACCCTGGAACCAGGAGCACGTCGTCAAACGACAGTGCGTGTTCCAGGAATTTATCCTTTTTATCCATAACAGATCTCTCCTGTCGAAATCGTAAGTTTTTTAGAGTTTAACATTGACCACAATTGAGTGACAACTGTTCAAATTGGTATAGCTCCCGGAAAGCCTTTGGTTTTCAACTATTCCTCAGCTCGTTCATATAAATGGATAAGCGTGTTTTTGGACAAGAAGGAATTTTGCCAATAGTGTAGAAAACTTGACCTGAAATTTTCCCTCAAACGTAGGCCATTCGCGTTCGTTTCTGACTGCCGCTGCCAGCCCTTACAGGCTCACAAGGAGGGATGCATATGTACAGGAGACTCCTTGCTGCAGATATCGGTAGCACAACCACAAAGACGGTTCTGTTTGAAATCCAAGACGGAGCTTGGGCTATGAAAGGTAAGGCAGTATCTCCTACAACGGTGGAAGCTCCTCACCTGGATGTAATGATAGGGCTGAGACAGGCGCTATCGAAACTAGAGGCCCTGACCGGGATACGGCTCCTGGATGGAGCCAGGCTGATCACGCCTGCAGGGGAGGGCTTGGGTGTTGACATATTTGTGGCTTCATCCAGCGCAGGCGGCGGCCTTCAGATGGTGGTTACCGGGCTCATGAAAGAGATCACGGCTGAATCTGCCCACCGGGCGGCCCTCGGGGCAGGCGCCATAGTATCTGACGTGATTGCCTTAGACGATCCCCGGAGCGCCATTGAAAAGATCGACGCGATCAAACGCCTAAGGCCAGACATGGTATTGGTTACCGGAGGTACCGACGGCGGCAATATCTCTGAAGTGGCTGCCATAGCCGAAATGGTCGCCATGGCAAACCCGGAGCCGCGGTTTGGGCAGGACTTCAAGACGCCGGTAATCTTTGCCGGCAATGTTGAGGCCAGAAGCTTTGTAGAGCAGCTTTTCAAAGACCAAATGGAACTCTCGTTTGCAGACAATATAAGGCCGATGCTTGAAAAAGAGGTGCTTGGCCCAGCAAGGCACAAGATTCATGATATCTTCCTCGAACACGTGATGATGCATGCTCCTGGTTACAGCACCTTGTTTGCCTGGGCCGACGGCCACATCAAGCCTACTCCTGTTGCGGTAGGCGATGCCTTGAGGTTTGTGGCTGGCAAGTTTGACGGAGATCTGTTAGCCGTGGACGTAGGCGGCGCCACAACCGATGTGTTTTCGGTGATAGACTCAGAGTTTTACAGGACTGTGTCAGCAAACCTCGGGATGTCATACAGTATGGGCAATGTACTCGCCGAGGCAACCCCTGCGATGGTGCTGCGCTGGCTTCCTTTTGAGGCAGATGAGAACATCGTGAGAAACTGGAACTTCAATAAGATGATAAGGCCTACGGGATTGCCCCATACATTCCAGGAACTTATGCTGGAACAGGCTGTGTGTAAAGAGGCGTTAAGGCTCTCCCTCGAGCACCACAAGAGCTTAATCCGGGGCCTTAAGGGGGTAAGGCAACAGCGGGGCGTAGGCGATATTTTCCGCCAGGCCGCCACAGGAGACACCCTGGTAGACATGATGGAAATCAAGGTGATGATAGGCACCGGCGGGGCCCTGTCATATGCACCCAGGCGGTCTCAGGCTGCAATGATCCTCCTGGACGGGCTGCAGCCCGAAGGTATCACCCACCTGTATGTGGACAGCTGGTTCCTCTTGCCCCACATGGGTGTGCTCATGGACATAGACAAAGATGTTGCAAGAGAGCTCATAGAGAAGGAGACTTTGATACCCCTTGGGACATGTATTGCGCCTGTGGGACCCCAAGCAAGTCCAGGCAGGACTATTGCCCGGGTGACAGTGGGCGGTGACACCTATGATGTGGTGTCAGGTGCATTGCAGGTAATAGATCTGGAGGATGGCGGACAAGGCGGGATCGAAGTTGTGCCACACAGGGAGTTTGACGTTGGCGGAGGCCCGGGAAGGCCTGTGTCTGAAAAGCTGCCTGGTGGTGTCACCCGCCTTATACTTGACGGCCGGGGCAGGCCCCTTGAATTCCCCAAGGATGTTACAAGTGCTAGGCGCACTGTGGCCCGGTGGTACCATGCCCTGGGGGCATATCCCAGCCACACCTTGAAGGGATTGGAGGTGTAGACTGTGGCAGTGCTTTCGACCTTAAGGGTTTTGGAAAACGCGCTCATCCGGAAGGAGCGGAAACTGCCTACTCCCGGCGATGTGCTGGTAGCAGAGGGAGACCAGGTTGACCCTGAAACTGTAATAGCCAAGGCAGAGTACGTAAAGGGCAACCCTTATATCATAGATCTCAGGGCTGAACTCAAGCAGAAAGTCGGCCCTGAACTTGTGGACCGGGTGATGCTCAAGCAAGTGGGAGACATAGTCAAGGCCAAGGAAGTGATTGCAAGATACCAAAAGGGTTTTTGGTCTGAAGTGATAGAGGTTACCTCCCCGTGTGACGGGGTGATTGAGTATATTTCAAGGACTCAGGGCCGGATCGTAATCAGGGAGGATCCACGGTCTGCCAAGCCTGTGAGCGTCGTTGCAGCTGCTTCCAGGTTGGGTATAAACCCAAGGTTGCTCCGGTTTGTCACTACCGTCAGGGAAGGGGACTATGTATATGAAGGGAAGATTATCGCCCAACTTGACGGTCAGGATTTTGTCTATGCACCTATTAGCGGCATTGTGGAAAAGATATGTACCTTGACGGGCACCATTACCCTTGTGAAGCCAATCAAGCATACCAAGGTACTTGCCCATATAGGAGGCAGGGTGACCAAAGTGCTTCCTCATTACGGTGCGGTAGTTGAAACCACAGGTGCGTATATACAAGGGGTATTCGGCATCGGCGGCGAGCGCTCAGGGGAGCTTATCATCATGTCCGGCGGCCCTGACCGGCCCCTTGATGAAAGCAGGATCGATGAGCACGTAAGTGGCAAAATCCTGGTTAGCGGTTCGTCTGCCTCGCTTGAAGCTGTTCAAGCAGCCCGGGCCCACGGGGCACTGGGTCTTATCACCGGGGGCATGAACCAGCTTGACTTGGTGCAGCTTGCCGGCAGGGAGCTCAACATCGGGCTTACCGGCCAGGAGGATACAGATTTTACGGTTGTAATTCTCGAAGGGTTCGGGCAGCTGCCGGTAAATAGGCAAACTTGGGACATACTTGAGAAACACAATGGAAACATTGCCTCAATCGATGGGACCACCCAAATCAGGGCGGGGGTGATAAGGCCCGAGATTATCATAAGCACCTCCGGCGATGCTGAACCTGCTCTCGCAGAAGAGGCGACCTGTGGCCTGCCATTGATATCCGATGAGACTAAGCTGGCTCCTACCGTGACATACGCTGCCTTGCGCGTTGGAGACAGGGTCAGGTGTACCAGGCCTCCGTATTTCGGCCTGTGGGGCACAGTTGAAAACCTGCCTCTAGAGCCCAGTCAAGTTGAATGTGAAGCAGTGCTTGAGGTGGCAGAAGTGAGGCTGGATGACGGAAGATCCGTGACAGTACCCCAAGCTAACTTGGAGGTATTCCGGAGTGAAGTTTAGTGAATGGAAAGGAGCATTGAGAAAGTGGCTCCGTCTTAAGCCTCCTGTGTGGGAGACCCCTGAATGGGATGAGATGTCGTGGGAAGAAAAGATGGCTATCTGGCACAAGCACAGGAGGATTAATATCGTCTTAAGTTGTATATATATCGCTTGTTTCCTCGGGAGCCTTCTATGGGTTGTCAAGACCGGGCGCGACGCCAAAATCCTTGGGTTGCTGAACATTATTATGTTTGCCTGTATCTTTGCCGCGATGTTCCTGTTGGATTGAGCGGGCGCGCCCGCCTGCAAAGCTGCAATGAAGCCTATGTTTTTGCCTGCTAGGCCTTGACGCTTGTGTACTCATTCCGGGTTTTCAGGTATAATGATCCCCGCCGCTAGGTAGAAAAGTATCCAGGGTACAATGGAGGTTATGCAGGCTACAAAAGCTACTCCAAGCCGGATAAGGGTCTCATCAACGTTGAAATACTCTGCAAGCCCGCCGCAAACGCCCAATGCTATCCTCTTGGTTTTCGAGCGGTACAATTTCTTGGACACTTGGATTCCCCCTTCAGATGTGCTCCACTATTCTAATACGCAATAAGAGCAGAATTGTACCATTAGTAAATTGTTTGACAATTTCGCGGTTGTCAAATTTGTTATTGCATAATTGGAATTGCGATGATAAATTTAAACCGAGAAGCCCAAGGAGGTGAGGAATGCTGCAGGAGCACAAGATCAAAGTACTCATAAGCACTGAAGAATTGCAAAAACGGGTTAGAGAGCTGGCTCAGGAAATCTCCAGGGATTACGCCAACAGGGAACTGCTTATGGTTGGCGTGCTCAAAGGCAGTTTCATGTTCATGGCTGACCTCATCAGGTATTTGGATTGTGACGTGGAAGTTGACTTTATGGGAACGGTCAGCTACGGAGATTCAACTGAGTCATCTGGAGAGGTACGGATTACCAAGGATCTCGAGCAAAGTGTGGCGGGGCGCCACGTTCTCTTGGTTGAAGACATAGTGGACACAGGGCTTACTCTCAGGTACCTTCTGGATACCTTAAGAAACAGGCAGCCTGCAAGCCTCAAGGTGTGTGCGCTTCTCGACAAGCCCGCAAGACGCAGGGTAAGGGCTAACTTGGACTACTACGGTTTCATCATTCCCAATGCGTTCGTAGTAGGGTACGGGCTGGATTACGCAGAGAAGTACAGAGGCTTAAATTACATAGGTGTGCTGGAAGATCCCGGTTCATGACCGGCAGGTGTCCAAAGCAATCAGCCTAATGAGGGAGGAAGAATCCTTGCTGGAACGGTTGTTCAAACTCAAAGAACACGGTACCGACGTACGCACTGAAGTGATTGCAGGTATCACCACATTTATGACCATGGCTTACATCCTTTTCGTAAACCCCGACATTTTAAGCGCAACAGGTATGCCTTTCGGCGCCGTGATGACTGCAACTGCACTTTCTGCAGGTATTACCACAATCCTGGCGGGGCTCATGGCCAACTACCCTTACGCCCTTGCCAGCGGTATGGGGCTTAATGCGTTTTTCGCCTTCGTAGTAGCCGCCGAAGCTGGATGGGAAAAAGCCCTTGGTGTTGTGTTCCTGTCAGGCGTAATCTTCTTGATCCTGGCTGTCACCGGTGCAATCAACGTGCTCGATGCTGCTATGCCCCAAACCCTTAAGCGGGCGGTAGGCGTGGGTATCGGGCTTTTCATTACTCTCATCGGCCTGATCAACGCCGGCATCATCCAGGGAGACCCTGCTACCCTCATCACAAGGGGTAACTTTGCTGACAAAGGCACTGCCTTAGCCCTTATTGGCCTGCTTATCACTGCTGTGCTCGTGGCCAAGGGCGTGAAGGGGTCTATCCTCCTGGGTATCCTGATCACTACGGTAATCGGGATTCCCATGGGAGTTACTCAGATCTCTGGCAGCATCATCGGCAAACCTGCATCCTTGGCACCTATTGCCCTCAAGATGGACATCAAGGGGGCGTTGAGCCTGGGTTTTATGACCATCTTCAGCTTCTGGTTTGTTGACGTGTTTGACACGGTAGGCACCCTTATGGGCACCGCCTCCAGGGCAGGCATGCTCGATGAAAACGGGCAGCTTCCAAAGATCAAACAGATGATGACTGTAGACGCCATAGGCACATGTCTCGGCGCAGCGCTGGGGACCAGCACCGTCACGACCTACGTGGAATCCAGCGCAGGTATTGCCGAGGGCGGCCGCACGGGGCTGACTGCTGTGGTAGTAGGCGTGCTGTTCCTGGTGTCACTGATTTTTGCCCCTCTTGCCGGGATGATCCCCAGCCAGGCTACAGCTCCTGCACTGATAATTGTAGGTGTACTTATGATGGGCTCTGTGCAGTACATCGATTGGTTCGATTTTTCAGAAGCTTTCCCTGCTTTCATAACAATAGTCATGATGCCGTTTGCCTATTCAATCTCTGACGGAATTTCCGCGGGCTTCATCAGCTATGTGGCTGTGAAACTGCTTGCCGGCAAAGCCAAAGAGATCCATTGGTTGGTCTACATTCTGGCGGCCATTTCCGTAATCCACCTGGTTCCGGGCTTGTTTTAGGCTTTAGGCATGGCCGGCAGGCCAAGGCGCAGGGCCTATTTCAAGTCTAACTTGTGACGAAAACGGATGGGAGGGCGTATTCGATGGATAGCAAGCAAACTGTACAAGTGGGAATTGTGTTAGGTTCGGCCAGCGACCTTGACAAGGTCAAACCCCTTTTCGGAGTGCTTGATGAGTTTGGAGTAAGTTACGAGCTAGCGGTGATTTCGGCGCACAGAACCCCCAAACTGCTCGACGAATACGCCCGCTCCGTATCTTCAAGAGGGATTAAGGTGGTTATCGCTGCGGCAGGGCTTTCGGCGGCCTTGCCGGGAGTGCTTGCATCCTTGGTGGACGTACCTGTGATAGGTATTCCTGTGAGCACAGGAACTCTTGACGGAATGGATGCGTTGCTTTCCATAAGCCAGATGCCCCCAGGGGTGCCTGTGGCTTGTGTAGGAATTGATTCGGCGAGGAACGCCGGCTTGCTGGCGGTGAGGATCTTGTCCCTGACAGATACTTCCTTAGCCGCAAGACTCGCCGGTTACAAGCAATCCATGGCGGACAAGATTACCCGGGCCAGTCAAAGCCTCAGGGAAGAGGGATACCCCATATGGGATTTGTGAAGACCCGAGACATTAGCCGGGAGATCAGGGAGCGGTGCGGGGTATTTGCAGTAGTAGGGCATCCCAAAGCATCTGAACTATGCTACTACGGGCTTTACGCCCTTCAACATAGGGGGCAGGAGTCTGCTGGAATTGCTGTGTTAAACGGCGGCCGGATCCAAACCAAGAAAGGCATGGGCTTGGTTGCTGATGTGTTTACAAAAGACGATATTGTGCGGCTCAGAGGCGGTTCAGCTCTTGCGCATGTAAGGTACTCAAATGTGGGAGACGAGGGTGGCATTGAAGATGCCCAGCCTATCTCGGTTAAGATGTGGCAAGGGCAGATGGCCTTTGCCCACAACGGCAATCTCATAAATGCCCCAAGGCTCCGGGCCCGCCTTGAGCAGGACGGTTCGATTTTCCAGACCACTTCTGATTGCGAAGTAATACCTCACCTCATGGCCAAGTCCGGCTTAAACGATCCCGTAAAGGCGCTCATAAAATCGTTGTCAGATGTAAGAGGTGCCTATTCTTTATGTGTGCTCACCTCAAAGGGCGTAATTGCGGCCAAAGACCCTCACGGCGTCAGGCCACTTTGCCTTGGCAAACTGGACGGTGCATACATCATATGTTCTGAGACCTGCGCGTTGGACGCTGTAGGGGCAGAATTTATACGGGAAATCGACCCAGGGGAAGTAGTGTTCATCGAAGAGGCAGAGCACCCTGGCTCAGACGTGGGTCGTGCCAAGCCCCCGGTGTCATGTTATATAGACGGCGCCCGGGGTAAACGGGGCATGGATCTTTGCGTGTTTGAATTTATATACTTCGCCAGGCCTGATTCGGATCTTTACGGCATCAACGTGCACGCAGCCAGGAAAGCGCTGGGGCGGAGGCTGGCACAAAAGGACTCTTTATCTGCGGACTTAGTAATGGGAATTCCCGATTCGTCCCTGTCAGCTGCTACAGGTTACGCAGAAGAGGCGGGTATCCCCTATGAGATGGGGATCGTAAAAAACAGATACATAGGCAGGACATTCATCGCTCCAACCCAACCCTTAAGAGAACTCGGGGTGAAAATAAAGATCAACCCGCTGCGGAAAGTTGTGTCAGGCAAGCGGGTAGTAATGGTTGACGATTCCATGGTACGCGGCACCACTTCGAAATATTTGGTAGGCCTCTTGAAGGCTGCCGGCGCCAAGGAAGTGCACGTAAGGATCAGCTCCCCGCCTTACAGGTTCCCATGCTTTTACGGCATCGACACTTCTTCCAGCGGGGAGCTCATAGCCGCGGAAAAGACCCAGGAACAGATCCGTGAACTTATTGGTGCTGACAGTCTTGCCTTTCTTGATGTAGAGGACTTGGAGGAAATCTTAGGACGTAGGGCGGGGAACTTGTGTACAGCCTGTTTTACAGGTAAGTATCCCATACCGCTGGAAGGGGAATATCGCTGAAATGACTTCAGTTAAATCCTCGGAATACACTAAGGCTGGGGTTGACATTGATGCTGCAGCCGCATGGGTCTCGAAAATAAAGCAGATGGCGGAACAAACCAGGGATGCAGGGGTGCTGTCGGGCGTAGGGGGCTTTTCCGGGCTCTACAGCCTGGACCATCTGGGATTTGAAGACCTGGTGCTCGCTGCCGGAGCTGACGGCGTAGGTACCAAGGTGATAATTGCCCAGATGATGGACAAGCACGACACCGTGGGCATAGATCTGGTCGCCATGAACGTAGACGACGTGGTGACCTCAGGTGCGAGACCCCTGTTTTTCCTCGATTACATTGCCGGCAGCGGGCTCACCCCTGAACTGGTGGGGCAGATTGTAAAAGGCATCGTGACAGGATGCCAGGCGGCAGGCTGCGTGCTGCTCGGCGGTGAAACCGCCCAGATGCCTGATGTTTACCGGCCGGGAGAGTACGATCTTGCAGGGTTTTGCGTAGGGATAGCGCACAAGTCCAGGCTTACCGACGGAAAAGCCATCAAGCAGGGCGACATAGTGGTAGGGCTGGCCTCGTCGGGACTTCATTCAAACGGATACACCCTGGCCAGAAAAGTGTTCAGAGAAGCAGGTTGGGAGCTTAGCCGCCATGTGGATGAGTTTGGCAGGACTTTAGGAGAAGAGCTGCTGGAGCCCACCCGGATATATGCACCGCTTTTGCTCAAAATCATGGACAGCGTGTCGGTTAAGGCTGCCGCCCACATTACCGGCGGGGGGATCGTTGAGAACATCCCGCGGATACTGCCTCAGGGACTCAAGGTGGAATTTGCTTTCGATTGGGAAGTCCCCCGTGTGTTCCGGGTGATACAGCAACTTGGCAAGATTTCCGATGCTGAGATGTACAGGGTTTTCAACATGGGCATAGGTATGGCGGTTGTAGTGGCCCAAGAACAGGTAGATAAGGTGATTGCTTTGTGCAGTGAATCGGGGATCTCTGCATTTGTGGCAGGTGAGATAGTTGGACAGCCGGCGCGGTAACATCGTTTCCCTGGGAGTGCTTGTTTCAGGAAGGGGCACCAACCTTCAAGCTATCCTCGACGGGTGTGAAGACGGTAGCATACCTGCAAGGGTTGAGGTAGTGATATCCAACAGGCCCGGTGTACCAGCTTTGGACAGGGCCTATGCCAAAGGTGTACCTGCTTTTGTTGTGGAGCCGGGTGAGTATGGGAAGTGGCCGGGCTGCAAGCCTGCATACGAGCGGAAACTCGTAGAGATTCTCAAGGCTCATGGTGTGGAACTTGTGGTGCTTGCAGGCTACGACCGGCTGGTAGGCGAGACCTTCCTTGAGGCTTTCCCGATGAAGGTAATTAACGTGCACCCCTCGCTGTTACCTGCGTTTCCCGGACTCAATGCCCAGAAACAAGCCTTGGACTACGGAGTTAAAGTAGCGGGCGCTTCTGTGTTTTTTGTGGATCTTACGGTCGACGGTGGCCCCATCATCACCCAGGGAGCCTGCCCTGTATACGAAGATGATACCGCTGAGACCCTTTCCCAGCGGATACTTGAGATAGAACACAGGATTCTGCCTGAGGCTATAACCCTCATCGCCCAGGGCAGGGTCAGGGTAGAAGGACGGAGGGTGAAAATCTTGCCTGCTCCCCAGGCAGGGCAGGGTAAAGTTGAGCCGCCGGGGCCTGCATCTTTGGCCGGAACCTGCGGGGGAACAGGCTGCCAAAACAACACGTAGTGAGGTGTGACCAGTGAGACGCGCTTTGTTGAGTGTGGCCGACAAAACCGGGATAGATGAACTGGCCCAGGTGCTGTATGACGCAGGCTGGGAAATCGTTTCGTCAGGAGGGACTGCCCGGTACTTGCAGGACAGAGGTGTTCCCGTTACGGAAGTGAGCCAGGTGACAGATTTCCCTGAGATACTCGGTGGGAGGGTGAAAACGCTCCATCCGAAGATCCACGGCGGTATACTTGCCATGCGGGACAAGCAAGACCACATGGATGAGCTGGAAAACCTCGATGTGACCCCGGTTGATATGGTAGTGTGCAACCTGTATCCCTTTGTTGAGACGGTCAAACGCCCGGGAGTTACCGTGGAAGAAGCGGTTGAGCAGATAGATATCGGCGGGCCTGCCATGATTAGGGCAGCCGCCAAGAACTACCGGTGGGTCACTGTGGTATGCAATCCCCAGCGGTATCCTGAAATCATAGAGCAGCTAAAGTCTTACGGGGAAGTAAGCTTGGATCTCAGGTGCAGGCTGGCCTATGAGGCTTTTGCCCATACCGCCCAGTACGATGCTGGCATAGCCTCATATTTTGGCCGCCTGCAGGAGCACAGCCACGCTCAAGCCGGCTTCCCTGACGTTATGGTGCTGGGCTTCAACAAAGTGTTGTCCCTAAGGTACGGGGAGAATCCTCACCAGCAAGCGGCATACTACGAGCCTGCCATTGGGGGAGACATCCCGCCGCTAAAGGAAGCCTTAATTCAAGGCAAACCCCTTTCGTATAACAACATAAACGACCTTGACGGCGCGTTTCACGCTGTATGGGACCTTGGCTCTCCGGCTTGTGTGATCGTCAAACACGCTGCACCCTGCGGGGTTGCAATGGGGGCAACCCCAAAGGAGGCATTTGAGGCGGCATTCCAGGGCGATCCGGTGTCTGCGTTTGGCGGGATTGTGGCATTTAACTGCCAGGTGGACAAGGACTGTGCTGAGGCAATGAGGGAGATTTTCCTTGAGGTGGTTGCAGCCCCATCGTTTACTCAAGGAGCACTTGAAGTCTTCAAGACCAAGAAGAATCTACGGCTGCTTGTGTTGGCTCCAAACCATGCCCGCACCGGCCATAGCGGTCTTGGTGGATGTGCCGGTTCAGGGGGTTCAGCTGGACGTGTGTTTGGTGGCTGCTACACGCTGAAGCAAGCCATGGGCGGGTTGTTGGTACAGGAGCGAGATCTGTTGCTCCCAGATTTTGAAGAGTGGAAAGTTGTGTCCAAGCGGCAGCCTACTGAGGAGGAACTAAGAACCCTCAAGTTTGCCATGACCGTGTGCAAGCACGTCAAGTCCAACGCCATAGTACTTGCCCGGGGATTTCAGACTGTGGGTATAGGCGGTGGCCAACCCAATAGGGTAGATGCGGTAAGGATTGCCATAAGGAGGGCAGGGGACAGGGCCCGAGGCGCCTGCCTTGCGTCAGATGCATTTTTCCCCTTCCCCGATGCAGTGTTAGAGGCGGCCAAAGCCGGGATCACTGCCATAGCTCACCCTGGCGGGTCAATAAGGGATCAGGAGTCGGTCGATGCAGCTGACGAGCATGGTATCGCCATGGTATTTACAGGTAACCGTCATTTCCTCCACTGACTGAAAGGAGCCGGTCTGATGAAGGTTTTGGTTGTGGGTTCAGGCGGAAGAGAACACGCCCTTGCATGGGCGATACATAAGAGTCCCGGGGTTGAGAAGGTCTGGATTGCACCGGGCAATCCAGGCACCAAAGCTTGCGGGGTAAACGTGCCTATTGACCCCATGGATTTTGAAGCCATCTACGACCTATGCCGCAACGAGGCTATAGACCTGGTTGTGGTAGGTCCCGAGAATCCCCTGGCTGCCGGGATTGCAGATTTTCTGATGGACAGGGGGATCCGGGTGTTTGGCCCCACAAGTGCCGGTGCCAGGCTTGAAGCCAGCAAGAGCGCGGCCAAAGATTTCATGGCGAGGCACGGGATCCCTCATGCCAGGTATAAGGCGTTTGAACAGGTGGAAGATGCGGTAAGTTACATCAGGAGCGTGCCCGGGCCGTGGGTGATCAAGGCGGATGGGTTGGCTTACGGAAAAGGGGTAACCATAGTCTCAGATATGGATGAGGCGAAAAAGGCCATCGGAGAAATGCTTTCAGGCAAGCTTCACGGTGAGGCGGGCAGGCGGATTGTCATAGAAGAGTTCCTCGAAGGTACTGAGGCTACAGCCATGGCTTTGTGTGACGGCAACACAATCTTCCCACTTCCTATGGCCAAGGATCACAAGCGGGTGTTTGAGGGTGATAAGGGCCCTATGACCGGGGGGATGGGGGTGTTTTCGCCGCTTCCCTTTGTCACCCCTGAACTGGAGGATGCGATTTGCCGGGATATCTTGTATAAGACTTTGATGGGGCTCAAGACTGACGGAATCGATTACCGGGGCGTGATTTACGCAGGACTCATGCTCACCGAGGACGGCCCCAAGGTGCTTGAATATAACGTAAGGTTTGGTGACCCCGAAGCCCAATGTGTGTTACCCAGGCTCACCGGGGATTTTGCCGGGGCCCTCCTTGCGTGTGCAGAGGGACGCCTTGAGAGTTTTGTTGAAGGCAAGGGCATCGGGGTAAGGGACGAGGCAGCGGTTACTGTTGTAATGACGTCCCAGGGGTATCCGGGAGATTATCCCAAAGGACTGCCTATAGCAGGGCTGGAGAGGTTTGCCGACGGTATTGGGCCAGGGGACGTATCCCCAGACGTACTGGTGTTCCAAGCAGGAACGAAGCTGGATCACGAGGGCCGGCTTGTGACATCAGGCGGAAGGGTGCTTGCGGTAACGGCGCTTATGCCGGCACTTGATGCTGCCAGGTCCAAGGCGTACGAAGCTGTATCCCAGATCAGTTTCGCGGGCGCCTACTACCGGAAGGATATAGGTGAAGTCAACGCCTAGACAACTTCAACCATACAAGTGTCAACGTGGAGGTGGGAATGTGAGCAAAGACAGGTCTGTTCCGGCCTCCGTAGCACGGGTAGGCTTGCTGGCCGGGATCTACGCGATCCTGACTATGCTTCCCCCGTTTTCAGGTTTCGGGTATGGGCCGGTTCAAGTAAGGGTATCTGAAACCCTCACGGTTCTGCCGTTCCTGTTTCCTTGGGCCAAGTGGGGGCTCTACATCGGATGTATTGTGGCCAACCTGGCGAGCCCTTTTCTGGTGTGGGACATTTCCCTGGGTGCTTTAGCCAGCCTCATAAGCGGATTTCTCACTGAGCGGATGCCTAGCCCCTATCTGGCGCCTTTACCTCCGGTGCTGGTCAACGCGTTCTTGGTGTCCGCATATGTGGCACCACTAAGCGGGCTAAGCTACTGGCCGGTGTTTGCCCATATATTGTTGGGCCAGGCGATTTCTTGCTATCTGTTCGGCCTGCCTTTGTTGCTGTTTTTGATCAGGAACCCCCACATCACCAAGCGGCTGGAATAACTGCGGCCCGGTACCCCGCGTTCACCGTCCTGCCACTGAATCGATTTCTGGTTCCCTGCCTTCTAGAGTGATGACCATACGGTTGGGTACACACACTATGGATTGTCCAGGATAACCAATCCAGCCGGTCCTCCAGCATATTTCGTTGGGGCACACACTGCGATCTAAGGGTAACACCCGCACCTTTCCCTGTCCGTATTCGATAGTCGCTTCTCCCCGGGGGACAGGAACCGTTATTTGCGACAGTACCTCAGAACCAACTGGCAACCGGGCTACTTCCCGGCCGTTTACCCTGACCACGGCGGTCAACTCACCGTTTGTGTCCGGCAAATACCTTAGCCCGGCCCAGCTGAGCACCGTGGCAATTACGGCTAACATCACGAGCACCTTATCGCCTTTTGTCACCCTTGCATTCCTCCATAATCCGCCCAGAGCGCTTTACCTTGATTTGCACTCAAATGGTTACCGGTTATCCGGCAGGCCGCGGCCTGCGTGTCAGTACTATTATCCCGCCGGGAAAATCATAACACCCAATAGGAGAGGCTGGCGAGGGCCATACCTGCCCGGCAACATAGCCAGAAACTGAGTGTTGATAGCAAACCCAGGATTTCTATATAATCTTCAGCTTGTCCTAATATTACAAAGAAGGATTTTTCAACAAAGCGTAGAATATAGTGACAACGAAAAGCCATCTCATGAATCAACAGACTCCTCAATGTAGCACATTTCTAGGATTCAAGTACCACTTTCTTCGTTCTACAGCCGCAGTATAGGTTGTAACGCACATGGTGTGTTCTGTTTGATTTATTGTAGTTGGTTTTATTTTACAAGGAGGTGAAATAGGTGTTAAACTTGCTGATTCTTGCAGCAGAAGCTCCTGCAAGGAAGTGGGGTATTTTCGTACCCGATGACAGCACCATCGCCGGCCTGTTCCTCGCGCTGACCATGGGT
>LFST01000054.1:27050-38987 GCA_001513185.1 Candidatus Fermentithermobacillaceae bacterium DTU015 | reverse complement strand
CGCCCGGTTCACATCACAACCTACTACCAGGACGTAGGTGACTACGACACATGGGCTTTCTGGGCCTACCTGGCTCACGTAGCTAAGCTGTGCGCGTCCTACGATACAAGGATCATCAACACCAACTCAGAATGGCTCACCATGACGGTAAACGAGGAAATCATCAGGCAGGCTTACCTCGAGGCAGGAAGACCCGACGCCTTCAACCCGGACGATGTCAGGTTTATGTCTGACTGGCAGTTCGGTTACACCATGGGTGTCGCCGGTATGATTGCCCGTGAGAAGCCGGCAGCGAACTTCCTGGTGGGCTACTTCTATGCTGAGTCTCTGATTCTTGCTGAAGCCGGCGCGCTGGTGGGAGCTATCCAGGTGGCCGCCACCTCAAGCACAGCTCAGCTCCCCTTCTTTGTTGCTTCTTGCGACTACACCATGATCGGCGAAGAGTTCTATGCAGGAGCAGCCGCTTTGTCCAAAGAGCCGGTGATTTACGGTTCCGTAGTAGCTCAGGACGTCACCCGTGTGGCTTTGGTAATCCTGATCATTATTGGTGCTGTGTTCAACACTATAGGCAGCTCATTGATAGTCGACATGATCAAGTACTGATGGTTGCTGATAACGGAGGGAGGTGAACTGATTTGAAACGGGAAGTGCCAATAGTACTCACTTTCCTGATGACGCTGCTCCGTTTTTGCTTTGAGATGTTAGAGCCAATGCTCAACTATCAAATCTATGAAGGCGTCACGCTGTTTTCCAGAATCTCGTTCTCTGTCACCTTCATGTACTGTATGGGTCTGTTCATGGGGCTTATCAACTTGACCCGGGTACATGGGAACACTATCAGGCGCCGCCGGGAGCATTGGATTTATAGTGTATGGCTGCTCATAGTGATGTACGGTTACGCAATCCTTGGGCTGTTCTTTGGCGGAATGGAAAGCAAGCCTTTCACATGGATTTATGACGCAATTATCGTTCCATTAGACTCAACAATGTTCTCTATGCTTGCATTCTTTATTGCGTCGTCCGCCTACAGGGCCTTTAGGATTCGTAACTTGGAATCCATCATTATGATGGTCGTAGCGTTTGTCGTGATGTTAGGCAACGTGTCACTAGGCGAGGTAATCTGGAGTTCAGAATCCTTCCTGGGTGGTTTCAAAGGCATCAAGGACTGGTTCTTAGCAATACCTAACGCAGCCAGCCAGCGTGCAATGGGAATCGGTATATTCCTTGGAGCATATGCAGCGATCTTGCGTGTAGCACTTGGCCTTGAGAAACGTTACCTGGGAAGCCTGGATTAATTTGGGAGTTGGACTATGTCAGGCATTTGGCCCTTGTATACACAGTTCCAGGACACTGTGAAAGGAGGGAAATACTGTGAAGTGGTTAGAAAAGCTTGACACCATAGATCCCCGGTGGGTTTACATCATAATGGCTGTGTCGCTGGTATTCCCGGTGCTTAAACCTATCGGCCTGGCAATAACCATTGATGAGACCACCACCGTCCCGGTGTTTAACTGGATAGAGAGCCTCCAGCCCGGCGACATCGTCGTAGGCGACGTTGCATTCTCCGGTGGTTCCGAAGGTGAACTCGGACCCCAGCTCCAATCCTGGTTCAGGCACTGCATGATTAAGGGCGTCAAAGTAATCATGGTTGCCCAGTGGAACACGGGTGAGAGGCTGGGATATACGCTACTTGAGCAAGTGGCCAACGAGCTAGAAGCAGAAGGAATTTCTGCAGAGTACGGCGTTGATTGGGTTTATGTAGGCTACAAGCCGGGTGGCACCACCTTGTGGCGTCAGATGCAGCTCGACTTCTGGGGAGCTTGTGCCGAGACTGACATGCTTGGCAACTCATTCCAAGATCTGCCGCTGATGCACAGGTTCAAGAAGTGGGATAAGGAATCGTCCAAGGGTATCATGGCCTTTGTAGCCGGTTCACCAGGCTTGCCCACTTACACCACCTACTTCCCGGACTACGAGATTTACGTAGGTAACGTGGCTGTGCAGGTACCTGGCGCCATGAACACCCTTAGGGCCGGGCAGATCAAGGGATTGCTCGCCGGGCTGCCTGGAGGGGCACAATACGAACTCCTCCTCAATAGGCCTGGCAGGGCAGTGAAGCTCATGGATGCCCAGTCCATGGGACACCTTTGGATAATGGTTTTGGTCGTGCTTGGCAACATCGGGTTTTACATGAAATCAAGAGCACGTGACGAGTAATCAGGTTGGTTTCCATGCGAGAATGCCTGGTAGGAGGTGAATCCAGTTGACTAGAGTCCAAATTTGGGTCGCCGCTCTTTGCACATTGGCTTGTTACAGCTACTTGATCAAAGAGAACCCGGCTTACAGAATTGCAGAATACACCCTAGTGGCCCTGTACACATCTTACAACATAACACGGTTGTTCCACTCGTTCATTAAGCCCTATTTCATTAATTACGCCTTAGAAGAAAAGCAGTACTACTACATCGTCATGGGTGTACTGGGGTTGCTCCTATATGCCAGATATGCTCCGCCTCAGTATAGATGGCTTGCCCGGTATCCCATCGCCTTGGCGGTAGGTTGGGGCTTGGGCGGAAGCATTGCCCGTTCGCCGAGGCCTGTGTTCACCCAGGTGGCCGACGCCATGAGGCCGCTCGATTCTGTGAACAACATCGTGTTCTTTGTATGCTTCCTTGTGGTGTTGTCCTACTTCTTCTTCACCGTAGGTAAGGAGTCTAAGTTCATACAAGGTTCAGGACGTATTGGGCGGTACATCATGATGATCGGTTTCGGCACGGCGTTTGGGAATACCGTGCAGGGGCGTATCTCCCTGTTCTTGAACAGGCTTAGCTTCTTGCTCACAGACTGGATGGGTATAAGCATCTGATCTTGAGCAGGATGTGAACAAGTACGGGAGGCACCTGATTTCAGGGGCCTCCCGTTGCTGTGCCGGCCGCTGTCATACCCTGTGTTAAACTACTGGTTATCCTGCCTGGCTATACCAGCCCTTGGAGTACCAACGAGGACCAGCTTTCAAAAGCACCAAGTGAGCCTAGTTTCAAGAGTTCCACCCATGTGCCCATCATCTTGTCAGTTTCCCTTACCGCTAGGATCGGGGAGGGCAGGTGTACTACAGACACCACACCAAGGTGGACCTTGCCAACCTCATTTGCGTCATCGTTCAGGAACCCCACGATCCGCAATGCAGGCGTTCCGGCCAAGATCACTTCTTCCTTTATCTCCCTTAAGGTGTTTAAGGTAACCAGATTCTTAAGGTCGCCTATCCGCCGCCTGCCTGGCCAGGGGACCTCTTGCACAGGGTTCATGTGGCCCCCTACGCCCACTGAAAGTAGGCCATGCAGCCTTTCCTCTCCCTGAGAATAGAGCCGCTTCATGACGAATATGCGCCTGCCCGAGAGGAAGAGGGTGTATGAGATAAGTTGTTTGAAAGCCGGATCGTGCTCAAGCTCGGCTCGCGGCTTAAACAGCGAATTCTTGGCAATTATCCTCCATATCTCTGAACTAGGTTCGGTGAGGCCCCGCCAATGGCCTATCCTTGAGTACAGCGCTTCGGTGGGTACGCAAAGCACTTGTTCGTCTGAGTAAATTTGGGTTGCAGACACTAGGTCAATCTCCTCTCCTGCTAACGATATATTTTATTATATGGATCGTGTCTAGAAGCAGATCAGTCTCGTGACCTACCGTAAACACATAATGATTGGCAACATCGAAGAAGCTGTAGAACACTGACACCTCTTCTTCAGTCACATAAGACGCCACGTAGAAGCAGTAGGTCAGATGCCTGGGGTCCGCTTTGGCCATCACCTGGCACAGATAACCTTTGTCTTTAACAGGTTTAGGTGAAATATTGACCTTAATCGCTGTGTCGCCTGCACATACATTGGAAGCAGATTGAAAAGGAATTGTCCCGTTTTGGATTGACATGAGGTACTTAGCCACTGCGTGCGCCCTATCGCATGAAGGATATGATATGGCTACCAAGGCAGGTGGGTTTGGGTCTTCACCCACCTGAAGCCCGCCCAGTATGATCCGGGGGGCAGTATCTTTACTGTGATTGCCGTTAGCGGTCACATCAGCCAGCCTCCATGGTTTTAGCCCAAAAAGGGTTGGGAAGAACGGTTTGATCTGCACTTCATGGGATACACTTCTATTTCTTGTTGCGCCTATCCTTCATTCATAAGTTCTACCCATCAATAATAACCTTTCTTGAAGTGAGGTGAAAGGGATGGCTTGGAACCAAAGCAGGCAGGAATACAGGTCCCGGTGGCAACCTCGGCCCCTGTCAGAAACCCGGTTACCTGGATGGGCTTGGCAAGCCCTTGTTGCCCTTATGGTATTCTTCTTCATACTAGGCGCTTCCCGGTCAGATTTGGAAAAAGCCCAAGACCTGGCGGCTATGGCAAAGAAGGCAGTGGATCAGGATATTTCCTACGATGATGTCAGAGGGTGGCTTGCAAAGCTTCCCGGGACTATAGCCACTGTAGCAAGCTTCGACCTTGAGAAGTTTTGGACCAGGGGGGCTGTGGGCAAGCAAACCTCACTGATTTGGCCATGCCAGGGCGAAGTGGTTTCATATTTCGGCTGGAGGAGCAATGACGGTTCACAGGGTATGTCGTTACACCAGGGCATTGATATTGCAGCTAAGGAGGGCAGCCAAGTGGTAGCGGTTGCCGACGGGATAGTCACAGGGGTGAGGCAATCAGATACTTACGGCCTGACGGTGGAAATCGAGCACAGCCAGGGATTTGCCAGTGTATACGCCCGTCTCGGGGAAGTATCAGTGGCAAAAGACCAACAGATCAAGCAGGGAGAATTCATCGGCACTGTTGGCCCGGCAGCTGACGGAGCAGTCCCTCATCTGCACTTTGAGATAAAGAAAGAAGGATTGGAAGTTGATCCCTTGACGCTGCTCCCACCTAGGTCCGAGATACACTAGTACGCACACAGCCAGATGAGCAATTCAGCCACAATGCAGCCAAAAAGCGGCTACATTTGACTTAAGTACTTTCACAAGACCTCTACTGGAACCTCATAGAAGGGGACGGAACCATAATGAGCTTCGCGGTAGCCAGAATCGGAAATACAAAGATAATGGTGCATATCACATTTGTGCTGGCGGCGATTGTACTGATAGGGGCTGGGTATGCCCTGTATTTTGTGGTTTTCGTAGGGAGCCTCCTGGTCCACGAGATGGGCCACCTTATAGCCGCATATTTCCTGGAAACAGAAGTGGAGCAGATCGAAATCTGGGCTTTCGGTGCAGTGGCCAGGCTGGAAGGCGCGTGGCACCTTGAACCTTGGTCAGAGGCTATCATCGCCATGTCGGGCCCTGTTCAAAGCGCCTTGCTTGCAGGTTTGGGTGTCTTGAGCTACCTGGGATATACAGCCGCTACTCCAGGGCTCCTCGTACCAGGCCGGTTTCCTTTGCTTGAATTCCTGGTACGGGTAAATCTCGGACTCTTGGCTGTAAACCTTCTCCCATGCCTTCCCTTTGATGGCGGAAGATTTCTCAGGGCTCAACTGTCGTTGAAACTAGGATACAAACAAGCCACCGACAAGATATCCAGACTGAGCATAGGGATGGGGATTTGCATGTGCATACTGGGAACCGCAGGAATGATATACTTGGGACGGGGGCCTAGCCTTGTGATCTTGGGGCCGCTTATAGTCTGGAGCGCCACCGAGGAACGGGAGATGGCTGCTTTCAACAATATTTTGGCACTTCTGGCACGGAACCGGAGGCTTGCACACAAAGGAGCGCTTCCAGTGGAGGAGCTCATGGTTTGCGGAAACTCTAAGGTCAAGCATCTGGTCCAGAAGCTACGGCCCTCCAGATATTATGTACTGCTTGTTGTGGACAGGCACATGAACCTGCTGGGCTCTGTTTCCGAGACGGCCCTGCTTGAAGCATTTTACAAAGGGTTTATGGACCTCAAGATCAGTGATCTCCTGGATTCCCCACCCTAGTATCATGTGTGTGCTTCGGTAGACTCGGGTGCGATTGCCGATCACTGCTTCCCCCAATGACTTCCTGCCTCGGTATCCTCATGGCCGGCTGCAACCTTCAACACGCAAGTGGCCGGTGGGCCATCCGCGGGCGGACTGCAAGTGAGCCGGGCCTGGCCGGTTTGCTTTGTTTTTACCTCTTGCTATCATACGGGTTATAATGTAAATCAAGGAGAGTATGTAAATAGGGCTGTGGGAATGTCCCTTGGACCGCAACGGTTAAGGGAGCTGCAAGTATATTTATGCATGATTATGCAGCGATTTAACGGTCCTTGTTAGGAAACCAGCAATTATTTTCTGAATCGAAAGGTATGGTCGCAGGTGGCACAAACACGGCAAAGCACTATCACATGGAAACACTTACGGCGGCATTTAGGCAAGGTTGAAAAGCCGGCCAGGTACACCGGCGGGGAAATCAATGCAGTCAAGAAAGACCCCCGGTCGGTGGACGTGATTTTTGCCCTGGCGTTTCCCGATGTCTATGAGGTTGGCATGAGTCACCTGGGCACCCAGATCCTTTATGCTGTGCTCAACAGCCGTGAAGATGTCGCATGTGAACGGGTGTACGCACCGTGGTACGATATGGAGAATTTGCTCAAACAGCAGGGCTGGCCGCTTTTCAGCATCGAAAACAGGCTGCCCCTTTCAGCTTTCGATATTGTCGGGTTTTCACTGCAATATGAGCTCACGTACACCAATGTGCTGATGATGTTGGAGCTGGGTGGCATCCCGCTGTGGTCAAGGGACAGGGCTGAGGGGGATCCTTTGGTCATAGCCGGCGGGCCTTGTACCATGGCTGCTGAGCCAATGGCCGGATTTGTCGATGCTTTTGCCTTAGGAGACGGGGAGGAACTGGCTCTGGACATTGTGGATACCTACAAAGCCTGGAAGGGTACCGGCAAGTCCCGTCTGGATCTCCTTGTTATGCTGTCTTTGGTGGAAGGGGTGTATGTACCGTCACTTTACGACGTGGAGTACAACACCGACGGCACCGTAGCCAAGATATCACCCACGCCCGTAAAGCTAAGTCCAGAATCCTACGAGAGCATCAAAGCCCACGCCGGGGATTCAGAATTGAGGCGCGCATGTTTTCCAGATGATATGCCCGGATACTTCATCCCTCCGTCCAAGGTGCGGAGGCGGGTGATTAGCTCCCTTGAAGATGCCCCGTTTATAGATAAGCCACTGATACCCCTGGTCGAACCCATCCACGACAGGGTGATGGTGGAGATATTCAGGGGATGCACCCAAGGGTGCAGATTCTGCCAGGCCGGAACCATCTACCGTCCCGTGAGGGAAAGGACGCCTGAGACTATTACCAGGTATGCCAAGAGACTGCTTGAGGCGTCGGGACACGAGGAAGTTTCCCTGGTGTCGTTATCGTCTGCAGATTACAGCCACATTGAAGCGCTGCTGTCGCAGCTTATGGGCGAATGTCCCGGTACGAAGTTTTCCCTCCCGTCCTTGAGGGTGGATTCGTTTTCGGTGGACCTGGCCAAAATGCTGGGGGCATCAAGGACCGGGCTCACCCTTGCCCCGGAGGCAGGGTCCCAGAGGATGAGAGATATCATAAACAAGAAGGTCACCGAAGAAGATATCATGAGCGCCGTGAGGCACGCTTTCGGTTCGGGTTTTGCACATATCAAGCTATATTTCATGATCGGACTTCCAGGTGAGACAGATGAGGACATAAAAGCCATAGCACACCTTGCCAGGAAAATCCGCCAGGCAGGCCGGGATATGGGGATAAAACCCAACATAGTGGTTTCAGTCTCGGGTTTTGTGCCTAAACCCAACACGCCCTTTCAGTGGGAACCATGTGTGCGCCCTGAAGAACTCAGGAGGCGGCAGAGGCTGCTCGGTGACGGCCTGCGGGGCCCAGGAATCAGTTACAAGTACCACGATGTAGAACATACATGGCTGGAAGCTGTGTTCGCCCGGGGAGACAGAAGGCTATCTCAGGTCTTGGAACTGGTGTATAAACGGGGTGCAAGATTTGAAGCGTGGAGCGGCCATCTCGATATAAACATTTGGGAGCAGGCGTTTTATGATGCAGGTTTGGATCCTGCTTTCTATGCCCACAGGGAGCGGGGCAAGGAAGAAGTCTTACCCTGGGACCACCTGGATACAGGGGTATCTAAGCAATTCCTGCTCAGGGAAAGGGACCGGGCTAGGCAGGGCCTGACCACTGATGATTGCCGTACGGCTTACTGCGTTGGCTGCGGAGTGTGTCCCAATCTCGGGGTGGAAATGTCCCTCAAGTAGGCGCTGGAGTTTCGAGGTGTGATGGATGCGAGTGAGAGTCAAGTACACAAAAGGGGATAAAGTCAGGTTTTTGAGCCATCTGGACGTTACCCGGAACCTGAGGATGGCCCTGGCCAGGGCCGGATGGCCTGTAGCCATGACCGGAGGTTATTCGCCCAAGATGAAGGTATCGTTTTATGCGCCCTTGCCCGTGGGGACCGCGGGGGAAGAAGAATACATGGATGTGGTGCTTGACACCAAGGGTATTGCGCGTCTTGTCAGGGCGAACGCTAAGTGCGGTAGCCGGAAGTTCCGGGATATTGATATTTTGGCCCAATTGACAAAGGCCTTTTCCAGGGTTTTGCCAGAGGGGTTTTCCGTAAAGCAAGTCTACCTTGTTGACGACGGCAAGCAAAATTTTGAGTCACAGATTACAGGGTCTTTGTACAGGATTGAGGTGGAGGAGGTGACTACTGAAGATTTATCTCCTGCTATAGAGCAGTTTTTGACTCAGGAGCAAGTTTTGTATGAATTGGAAAGGCCCAAGCAAACGCGGACGACGGATCTACGCAAATTTGTGGAAAGCATTGAGGTTGTACCCGGTTCAAGTCCAGCCACGATTTTCATGAAAATAAGACATGACAATGGCCGTACCGTACGTCCGCAATGGGTGCTTGAATCTCTGTCTGAATTTGGACTGGATATTGACACACGAGAAGTCATCGTTGACAGGCTGAAGGTTTATTTTGACTGAGATTTACCAATTATCTATCAGGCCGCATTAAGGCGGTGGTGAGTTTTGGAATAAGCTAAATTTTTGTTAGGAGATGAATACTCCCATGAGCAGGGAGATACTTATTAGCGCTAATACTGATGAAACCAGGGTAGCTGTGGTTGAAAACGGCTCTGTTGTAGAGTTCTATGTTGAAAAACCCAATAGCCAGAAGACAGCAGGTAATGTGTATCTTGGTAAAGTTATAAACGTGTTGCCTGGGATGCAGGCGGCTTTTGTAGATATCGGACAGGAAAAGAATGCCTTTTTGTACGTAGATGATGCGTTCTTGCCCGGTGAAAACGGAGGCAGGAAGAAAGGCAGGACCTCCATCAAGGAAATAGTGAAATCTGGCCAGAGCGTTGTGGTCCAAGTGACCAAGGAGGCTATCGGTACAAAGGGTGCCCGTGTAACCAGACACATCACCTTTCCCGGACGCTACTTAGTGCTCATGCCCACAGTCAACTATATTGGTGTGTCCAGGAGGATTGCCGACGAACAGGAAAGGCAGAGGCTTAGGAAAATCGCCAAAGAAATCAAGCCTTCCAATATGGGGCTCATTATCCGGACTGTGGCAGAAGGTAAAACCAGGGAAGAAATTGAGAGAGACTTAACGTTTGTGCTGCGTCTATGGGAAAAGGTGCAGCAGAAATCCAAGCAGCAAACGGCGCCGTCACTTCTGCACAGGGATTTCGGCCTGGTAATGAGGATCGTGAGGGATGAACTCAACCAGGAGACCACCCGTGTGCTGGTAGATGACAGCCAGACTTACGCCAAGATCTTGGATCTCCTCAACAGCGTTTCGCCTGAGATGAAAGACAGGGTCATCTACTATAGAGACCGGGAGATCCCCCTGTTTAGCCTATACGGTGTAGAGGCTGCTATCGAACAGGCATTAAGCCGCCAGGTTTGGCTCAAATCAGGCGGGTATATAGTCATTGACAAGACAGAAGCGCTTACGGTAATTGACGTAAATACCGGCAAGTTTGTAGGCAGCAAGAATCTGTCTGACACGGTGTTCAGGACCAATATGGAAGCGTGCGAAGAGATCGTCCGCCAGCTGAGGCTCAGGGACATCGGCGGAATCATCGTTATCGACTTCATAGACATGGATAATCCTGAGCACCGTGCAAGGGTGCTTGAAGAGCTCGAGAAACACCTTAAGAAGGACCACACCAAGACAGTTGTGGTGGGGCTCACCGGCTTGGGGCTGGTGGAGATGACCCGGAAGAAGGTACGAGACAGCTTGGACGCCATGTTGACCAGGACCTGCCCTTATTGCGGGGGCAAGGGTGCGGTGTTGTCTGAAGAGACCATGGCAGCCAGGGTCCGCAGGGAAATCAGGAGCATCCTGAGGAATTCCCACAGCGAAGCGGTACTTGTTGAAGTCAACCCTAGTGTGGCCAGTTACCTCATAGGGCCCGGCGGGGCTAACCTAAAGCAACTGGAGAAGGAGACCGGTAGGAGTATCTTCATCAGAGGCTCAGAAGAACTCCATATTGAAGACATGAACGTCAAAGCTTTGGGCACCAAAGAGGAAATTGCTGCCAAGGCAATCCCGGTGAAGATCGGTGACGTGCTCAGGCTTGAGGTTGAGGAACCCCACGCCCAGAATCCTAAAGATGGGATTGCAAGGGTTGAGGGTTATGTTATAGATATTAAAGACGCAGGTTCACGTGTGGGCGAGACGGTGCATGTGAAAATCACGTCCTGCCTACGTACCTTTGCCAAAGGCATAATAGTAAATTCCCAGGACTGCCAAACCGGCAGCCAAGTGTCGGATTAGGCGGATTACCTGTGTCCTTGACATAGTTTTCAAATGCGTGCTAGACTGTAACGGTAACTGCTTTGCTGGAGTAGGGGGTTTTCCAAAATTGTATGCAATAATAGAGACAGGCGGTAAGCAATACAAGGTATCTCCTGGTAGCATAATCAGGATTGAAAAAATCGACGGCGAACGCGGGAACAGCTGTGTACTTGACAAAGTGCTGGCTATTGCAGATGGCGAAAACTTGCAAGTAGGAAAGCCCTACATTCCGGGGGCTATTGTTGAAGGAAAGATCATTCGCCAGGGCAGAGGCAGGAAAATACGGGGATTCAAGTACAAGCCCAAGAACAACTACAGAAGGCGTTGGGGACACCGTCAGAATTTTACAGAGATAAGGATCGAATCCATCAAGCAGAATGGTGAAGGTACAGCTTCTGCGTAAGCGTCTTAAGCCAGGGAGAGCAGGGCAGGCGCGGGTTCTTGCCGGCCTGATAGTCGGGTTCAAAGTAGAGGGCCATGCAGACTTCGCTGAACATGGCCAGGATATAGTATGTGCAGGGGTATCGGCGTTGACCCAGGGTGCGTTACTAGGTTTAAGAGACGTGCTGGGCGATAAGGTGAGTTTCCGCAGACAACCTGGCTATCTTGAAGTTAACGTTGACCTGGATGAGGCTGACGCAACCGCCCCCCGGGCCATTCTAAGGACGCTGGAACTGGGATTGCTGTCAATTGCCAGGGCGTATTCAGGTCACGTTGATGTGACATATCAAGATATTGATTAGATTTCTTGAATTTGTCTTATGGAAACGCATTTAGGCGGGTACTAGGAAGGAAGGAGGGGAGCTGGAATGATGATGATAGACCTTCAATTGTTCGCAAAGAAGAAGGGTGTAGGAAGCTCCAGGAACGGACGGGACTCCCACTCCAAGCGGC
This sequence comes from Candidatus Fermentithermobacillaceae bacterium DTU015, assembly GCA_001513185.1. Lineage (GTDB taxonomy): Bacteria > Bacillota > Sulfobacillia > Fermentithermobacillales > Fermentithermobacillaceae > DTU015. The sequence goes on along the minus strand of LFST01000054.1, from coordinate 27,264 downwards.
TTGGCGTGAAGCGTCACGACGGCCAATTTGTCAGGATGGGTAACATCATCATACGCCAAAGGGGTACCAAGGTACATCCAGGGCGTAATGTAGGCATGGGCAAGGATTATACGTTGTTTGCCAAGGCAGACGGATATGTATCCTTCGAGCGTAGAGGCAAGAACGGAAGGATCGTGTCTGTAATTCCTCTGGACGAAGTAGCAGCATCAGCCAG
>LFST01000054.1:12993-27021 GCA_001513185.1 Candidatus Fermentithermobacillaceae bacterium DTU015 | reverse complement strand
TTCGGAAAAGAGAGGGGTACGTTTTGGCGTCTCGCTTCATTGACAGAGCCAAAGTATTTGTAAAGGCGGGAAGTGGCGGACGCGGGTGTGTCGCGTTCAGGCGTGAAAAATATGTGCCTTTTGGCGGCCCTGCCGGAGGTGATGGTGGCGACGGCGGGGATGTGATCTTCAGGGTGGACAGCGATCTTAATACCCTAATTGACTTCAAGTACCGGCCCCATCTGAGAGCCGGAAACGGCGGTCATGGGGGAGGCGACAAGCGTACCGGCAGGAGAGGAAAAGATCTCATAGTAGGGGTTCCGCCCGGAACAGTGCTGTATGATGCAGACACCGGCGAGTTGATTGCGGACCTGGTCTACGAGGGACAGCAAGTGGTCGTCGCCAGAGGGGGTAAAGGCGGCAGGGGGAACGCCAGGTTTGCTACTGCGAAAAACCGGGCGCCGAGGAAATTTGAAGAAGGTAAGCCCGGAGAAGAGCGTACTATCCAGCTTGAGCTTAAGTCCATAGCTGATGTAGGCCTTGTCGGGTTTCCTAACGCAGGCAAGTCCACGCTTCTAAGGGCCATATCAAGGGCAAAGCCGGAAGTGGCCCCGTATCCTTTTACCACCCTTACACCCCATCTTGGTGTGGTAGAGCACGACGGCGAAAGATTTGTGGTCGCCGATATACCAGGGCTGATCGAAGGAGCCAGCCAGGGCAGGGGTCTTGGCTATGAATTCCTCAGGCACATAGAACGCACGGCGGTACTATTATATGTGGTGGACGGGAGCACTCTGGGCCAGTCACACACCGGGAAAGGCCCCATTGATGATTTTGTGACTGTGCGCCGGGAAGTTATGGCCTACAGCGATGAGATGAAGCAGAAGGAAGCCCTGGTGGCCATAAACAAGATTGATTTGGTGGAGTCACAAGAAGCGCTTTACGAGATTAAAGCGCAGATGGAAACGGTTGCAAACAAACCTGTGTATCTGATTTCAGCCGAGGAGCGCATCGGGCTGAACGATCTGGTTAAGGGAATACGCGATGTGCTGGCGGTATCCAACCGGTAAAGAAGGAATTTTGACGGGAACAGAGAATAGACAAACGTATACACATAAGCAAGTATTACACTGTGAAGTCTGATTTTCAGGGTTCCTGGGTTTTGGAGGCGTTCGGGTGACTGCGATTGGTGTAATGGGCGGTACGTTCGATCCGATTCATTTTGGACATCTAAGGGCTGCCGAAGAGGTTTTGCAAGGATTCGGGCTTGAGCGTGTTATCTTCGTTCCGGCCGGTAGGCCTCCCCATAAGCCTCATTCCGAAGTAACCTCCCCTGAACATCGTTATATGATGGCCATGCTTGCTACGGCCGATCATCCTCGGTTTGAAGTTTCACCAATTGAGATAGAGCGGGAAGGCCCTTCGTACACCTTGGACACATTGCGGGAGTTGAAACAGACCGTTTGCAAAGACAAGGCGCTTTACTTCATAACCGGGCTTGATGCTATCCTTGAAATCCATACTTGGAATGGGTACAGGCAGCTGTTTGAACTGGCCAATTTCATTGCCGTGACCAGGCCCGGTTACAGCGTGGAGGCTTTCCTTACATTGGAGAAGATCTTAGGGCCGGAATGCTTTTCAAAGGTCCATCCGTTCCCGGTAACCCTGCTGGCTATTGCATCCAGGGACATCAGGCGAAGGGTAAGAGAAGGCGAGTCTATTCGATACTTAGTCCCCGATCCCGTGCGTCTGTATATCCAAAAACACGGGCTCTATTCGGAACCTGCTGACAAAACGCGTTAGCCGTTTTATCAGGGGATGGTCGGTCGGGAGAAGGTTCGGCCAAGTCAAAGTAAAGGGAGGTGTATCTATGAAGACCCTATACGTAGGCAATTTGCCCTGGTCTACCACCAGTGAGGAGCTGGCAGCAGCTTTTAGTCCCTTTGTTGAGGTCAAGAGCTGCAGGATCATCACTGACAGAGACACAGGCAGGTCAAGAGGCTTCGGCTTCGTCGAAGTAGACGAAGCGGACGCTCAAAAAGCCATTGAGGCTGTCAATGGGACCATGCTGGGTGGACGTCAAATAGTGGTAAATGAAGCCAGGCCCCGCCAGCCCAGGTACTAGCTTCATGTAGTCCGGGATTGTATTGCCTCCTCATCTTTTTTGAGTGTATTACGTCATGTACTACAATCGGAGAGGATTTGGAGGCAACATCCTTTTTTGGAGGCTTGAGCACCGTTCAGGCTATATAGCCGAGTGCTGTGCTTTACTGTTAGCATCATCGCAGCAATCACCTTGCGGCCAACATCCCTTGATTTTGACCTTCTGTTACCGGTATCCGTGTAGTTGAAACTTCGATACTTATGTCTACGTCGAATTATCGGGAATACACAACACTCTCGAAGGTTGGGCTGAAGTTTGATTTATAAGCGTGCGTTTGAGTTTGCCAAGTCTATGCTTAGCCAAGACAGGTTTGAACATAGCGTAAGCACTGCCGAGTATGGGTACGAGCTTGCCCGGCGGTATGGGGTGGACCCTGACAGAGCTTATCTAGCAGGGCTTTTGCATGATGTTGCCAGGGAGATGCCCCCGGGCTCCCTATACCTGCAGGCAAGAAAACAAGGTATAATACTGAGAAGAGAAGAAAGAGATTGTCCTCTTCTGCTGCATGGGAAAGTGGCAGCTGTCATCGTTGAAAAAGAGTTTGGAATAAAGGATAAGGGTGTTCTGAATGCAATTGCTTCCCACGTGACCGGCAGGCGCCACTGGACCAAGTTGGAGCAGATCGTATACTTGGCGGACAAGGTTGAGCCCACCAGGACCTACCCTGGTGCCGGCATTGTCCGCGAACTACTCGGGCAAGGTGAATTTGAGCGGGCCCTGCTGGAAGGCTTGCGGAACGCCATTACTTATGCGGCTCAATCCAAAGGCTGGATTGTGGATACAGAAACGGTGGTGGTATTCAATGAGATCGCGAAAACGCAGACGTAATGAACACAACGCTGATATGGACGAAACGAGGATTTATAAGAGGCCAGAAGCCCCTTCAAGCCCTGCAACCAGAAGCTGGGGCAAGTTCTTGGGGATGGTTGCCCTTGGCGTGGTGTTGTTTTTGGTCGGCATGGGAGTAGGTATGTACACCTATCTTAAGGGATATTCAAGGGGATATCCTCCCACCAGCGAACTTCCCCTTGTTAACGCATCTACTTCAAGGATGAATATATTGGTAATCGGGATAGACGGTGGGGTTAACGGCCAGCCGCTTAAGTCGCTAAAGACCGGCACCCGTTCCGATGTGATGTTGATAGTAAGCGTGGACACAGAAACCAAGGATGTCGGAGTGTTATCAATTCCCAGGGATACCAGGGTGTTCATACCCAAGGTTAACGGGCTTGAAAAGGCTGGACATGCCCATGCCTACGGCGGGCCGGAGCTTGTAGTTGAAACGCTTGAAGACTTTCTGGATATAGAGATTCACCGCTATGTCCGTATCGACTTCGAAGGTTTCAAGAGAGTAATTGACATATTGGGCGGCGTTGAAATAGATGTGCCTCCAGGCATGGATTACGAGGATCCGGAGCAGGATCTGTATATCCACCTCAAGCCTGGCCTGCAAACCCTAAACGGCGAAGATGCGCTCAAGTTTGTGCGTTTCAGGGAATATGTTGATGCTGATATAGGCAGGATTAGGGCTCAACAGGCATTTCTGCAGGCGCTTGCAGACAAGGTTTTGAGGATCAGCACTGTTACCAAGCTGCCTAGCATGATAAGCGAAATGTTGCCCTATGTGGTGACCGATATGAGCAATGAAGACATTATGTACCTGGCTTCAGTAGGCCTGGGCGTCAAGCTGGACGAAGTGAAATGGGCTATTTTGCCCGGAGAAGCGGGTTATATCGGTGACGTAAGCTACTATCTGGTTGACACTGAGAAGGCGGCCCAAGTAGTCGATGAGATTGTCAGGGGTATAGACCGGGAGAAGAACTCAGAGGTCAGGGTGGCAGTGCAAAATGGGTGCGGTATTCCCGGCGCTGCCGATTATGTGGCTTCGATCTTGAGGAGTTACGGTTTCAACGTGGTAAGCGTTGGCAACGCCGATAATTTCGATTACGATGAGACCAAAGTATTAGCTCCTAAGGCGAATCAGGATGTCCAGACTGAACTCTTGAAAAGTATGAGGGTAGCGGGGATTGAGTCAAAGGGTTACACCTCTGACCAAATTCCTGACGAATCCGATGTTTTGGTCATCATCGGGAAAGACTTTAGAATGCCGAGATAGAAGTATTAGTGTAGGGACATTAACCAGGCGTGAGTCCAGGAAAAATAGATCAAAATGGGAGGTTTGGTTTTTATAGATACTCAAGCTGTTCAAGTGAATGAGCATACAAGAGCCGGAAAAGAAGAGGCAAAAGCCTTGGCCATACAAGCAGCCAAGTGTTTGTACGATGGAAAAGGCACCGACGTGGTTATTCTGGATGTAGGCGATATCACCCTCATCGCTGACTTCTTTGTCATCGCGTCAGGTTCAAACCCCAGGCATGTGCAAGCCCTTGCCGACAGGGTGGTTTACTCTGAAGACATCCCAAAAAAGCCCATGCACGTGGAAGGTTACGGGCTTGGGTTTTGGGTGCTCTTAGACTACGGTGATGTCATAGTGCACGTGTTTAGGGATGAAGAAAGGGAGTTTTACGGCCTGGAGAGGCTGTGGGGCGACGCTCCTCAGGTGGAATTTCAAGCAGGGCAGATGAGCCCAGCCGATGTTGGCCGGCAGCTTGGACCTTCCAGTATTGAAGTTCAGGAAGAGGAGCGTTCTGATGACCCGGATTAAGAAAATTAGGCCATGGTTAGGGTCGGTTATGGTTTGTGCGCAGAGGGTGCGTAAGTGCAGGGTAAGGCACAGAGGCTAACGTATTCGTTGCAGGTTAACTTGACTTTTGGCTTAAAACAGGTATGATATAGGTTGTAGGTGGGGCCGTAGCTCAGTTGGGAGAGCGCCTGAATGGCATTCAGGAGGTCGTGGGTTCGAATCCCGTCGGCTCCACCAATTTGTTTTGTGATACTCCTTCCTAACAGGCACTTTGAGTGCTATCCAGTCCGTTGAGTCCAATAGTGCAATCTAAATCCTCCGGAGGCAGATCCTCAGAAATCAGTCAAATGACGCGTTTTCCGCTGAGTCAGTGGACAGTTGGTGGACACCTTCAACGGTGGAGTGATGTGCTAGGCATAATTAGCCCCGGACCTCGTCACAGGTACTTGTCCAGTATGAGTCGGTTTCTGATGGTTTTCTGCTTGTCAGCCGGTGTCTGGCGTGAACCTCGACGAACAAAGGACTTGACCAGTGATTTCAATGGGATGTTAATATGTGTTGCTTGTGGCAACGGCTGATGGCGGCCTAAAATGACCATGAAGTAGCCGGTAGTCCTTACCTGACTTGGGATTATAGCGACCCCGAAACTGCAGTTCTTGGAGTGGGATTCCACATATCTGAGTGGTTATTCATAAGAATAGCTCCGTTTGCGTTGATTGGGGCTATTGTTGGAGCCTTCTTGACCAGGAAAGAAAATATGAAACGGCTCTTCTCTTACCACTCCCTGCCTTCATTCCCTTTAACGCGCTATTTGACTAGAGACAGGCGGTTGATTACAATACTTCCAACCGGACCACACAAAAGAAGTCCTAAAGGGGGGAAGAGCATGAGTGTTACCGAAAAGACCAGGTTTATTGTGCAAGAAGTTGTTCGTAATCTGGGTATCACTGTAAGTGACAACAACGAAGTGTGCTACAAAGGGTTCAGGGCCGTCATTAAGTCAGCAGGTCCGGGCGCATTGTGTGACATCAGTGAGCAAGTGTCCGAGCAGCTTGATGTGGTCGTTTTCGCGGTCGAAATATCTCCTAATGTATTCGACGTGTTTTCCGTTCCCTTCAAGAAGTTGGCAGACGAGTGCAACTCAGACGAGTGAAACAACGGCTAGGGCAACATTATAAGTTGCTACGGAAGCAATGCAGATCCTTTTGCATCTCCTTCTTGAGAAAGTACACACAATCCCAGGTTGGATGTAGTCATCTATATCCACATGTAACGGCCTACCCTATGCGTCTAGGCCACAAGCTTCTTTCTGCCTGTCTTGGTTGATAGAGGAATCCCCAGGAGACGCCGTTGAAAGATGATGACCGGTCATGGTAATGCTTATCGAGAAGCGTCATTAGGAGGGTTCCTATGGAGATATTCTTTCACAAGGATCGCCGTGTATTCGGCTATAGGGTGGCAGGTATCTTGATTAGAGACGGGAAGGTGCTGCTTCAGAAGCATTTGGACGATGATGGGCTTGCTTTCTTCCCCGGCGGCCATGTTGAATTTGGCGAGACAGGCGAGCAAGCATTGGTCCGGGAGTTCAGGGAAGAGCTATCAACGGATATCAGGGTGGGCCCGCTCAGATGGGTAGGGGAGATGTTTTATCTCTGGTCCGGCACGGCCTTTCATCAAATCTGCCTGTATTATGACATCTCCTTGCTGGATGAAAGCCAGTTCCCTCCGGACCGGAGTTTTCTTGTAACGGATATCCGGGGCGGACAATCATTTAAAATGCAGTTCTTTTGGGTGGGCATAAGTGAAATTGAGAAGATAAAGGTGCACCCGGAAAATGCCGGGGAGATGCTGAGGGAGTTACTCAGCTATCCTTGGTCCGGGGTGCGGCATTTTGTCTATCGGGATCTAGATAGCTAATGTATGCATGGAATTGAACGTCCGGTAGCTTGGTGCCCTTCATGTATCCTTTCAGCGCCTTTTCCAGTGGTTTGGCAGAAAACTGGTGCACGTGTACCAATCAGCCCGATTTCCCTCTGGCCGGAGTGACTGGTACACCACGTGCACCATTGTCCCGGAAACCCCTGGGACTTTCTGCCGGAACCTTCCGCGATAGACGCAAACCATCCTTTTGCCACTTACTGTGGTTCAACACAGTCTCCCCATCGTTATGCATGTTGTTTCAGTAAAGGAAGCATGCTACCCGGTGGCCGGCTTCCACTTCCTTCAGGGCCGGCTGTTGTTCCCGGCACCTGTCGTGGGCATGGGGGCATCTTTCTGCAAACCTGCAGCCTGGCGGCGGGTTTATAGGACTTGGCACTTCCCCTGGCAGAGTAATCCGGGTTCTTGATTGCTCCACAACCGGGTCGGGAATCGGGTTGGCCGACATAAGCGCCTTAGTGTAAGGGTGCAGCGGGGATGCGTGCATTGCCGCAGACGGCGCGATTTCCACGATTTGCCCCAGGTACATCACAGCCACCCGGTGGGAGAAGTGGCGCACCATGGACAGGTCGTGGGCGATGAACATAAACGAAAGGCCCCGTTCTTCTTGGAGGCGGGTCAAAAGGTTTACGATCTGGGCTTGGATCGAAACGTCCAGGGATGAAATAGGTTCATCGGCTATGATAAATTCAGGGTCCACTGCCAGTGCCCGCGCTATCCCGATCCTTTGCCTCTGGCCTCCTGAGAACTCGTGTGGGAACCTGTTGGCGTGCTCAGGATTAAGTCCCACAAGGTTGAGCAGGTAGTGTATCCTTTCAGTGCGTTCTGGGCCTTTGGCCAGCTTATGGACATCGATAGGCTCGGCTATGATTTCCCCTGCCGTCATCCGAGGGTCCAAAGATGCATAAGGATCCTGGAAGATCATCTGGAGCTTCTTCCGGAACCCCAGCAGGTCACGCTCGGGTTTCATCGTAATATCTTCGCCGTCAAATATAATCTTCCCCGATGTGGGCTTGTACAACCTGGCAACCGTCCTGCCCAAAGTAGTCTTGCCGCATCCGCTTTCTCCCACAATACCCAGCACTTCGCCCCTGGCCACTTCAAAGGAGACGTCGTCTACCGCCTTGAGGACCTGGCGTCTTCCGATGTCAAAGTATTTCTTCAGGTTTTCAACTTGCAGTACTGGTTCAGTCACTGGTACGACCCCCGTTCTCGGCCTGGTTTTTCAATGGGTTGTTGGGGCTTGCCTCGTGGTGCAGCCAGCACGACACATAATGGTTGTCCCCGACCTTGATGGGCTCAGCGTCGCAGTTTACGCAGATTTTCATGGCGTACTTGCATCTGGGTGCAAATGCGCAGCCTGCGGGTGGTTTAAACAGATCCGGCGGAGTGCCCGGGATCGTTGCGAGTTCGCCCCTTATCTCCTGGTCCAGCCTTGGCACCGATTTGAGCAATGCCTGGGTGTAAGGATGGGCTGCGTTGTAGAAAATTTCTGAAGCCGGACCGCTTTCCACAACTTTACCTGCATACATTACCACGATGCTTTTTGCAAGGCGCGCTACCACTCCCAGGTTGTGGGAAATCAGCACTATGGTCATGCCCAAACGTTCTTGCAGGTTTTGGAGCAGGTCCAGGATTTGCGACTGGATGGTTACGTCCAGGGAAGTCGTGGGCTCGTCGGCAATTAGCAGAAGCGGCTCACATGCCAGCGCCATGGCGATCATCGCCCTCTGACGCATACCACCACTGAACTGGTGGGGATATTGCCGCGCCCTCACCTGGGGGTTGGGTATCTCAACCAGACTGAGCATTTCCACGGCCCTTTCCATGGCTTCGTTGCGGGACACCTTGTGATGCCTTTCCACAGTCTCGGCGATCTGCCGGCCTACGGTCATGGTGGGGTTGAGGCCGGTCATGGGGTCCTGAAAGATCATGCCGATGTCTTTACCCCTGATCGACTGCTTCTCCCTCTCAGACAGCTGCAGCAGGTCCTGGCCGTTGAATATGATTTTGCCGCCTTTGATTTCGCCTGGAGGTATAGGGGTTAACCCCATTACGGTTTGGACGGTCACAGTCTTTCCGCAGCCCGACTCGCCTACAACCGCAAGCGAACCGCCATGTTCAACCGAATAGGTGGCGCCGCGCACCGCATGCACTTCGCCTGCGTAGGTGTGAAAAGACACATGGAGATCTTCTATGGAGAGCAGCGGTTGTGCGTCCTGTTTGCCCAACTCCCGTCCTTGATTCAGTTGATTGTTGCTGACCTGTTCCATTCAAGATCCCTCCTCATTGACGCAGGCGCGGGTCAAGTGCATCTCTTAGTCCGTCGCCGACAAAGTTAAATGACAGTATCAGCAGGCTCATAACCACTGCTGGAATAATCATGTTCTGAGGATATGCACGAAGCACCTGATAACCTTCGTTTGCCAGGGTCCCAAGGCTGGCCTCAGGCATAGGTACACCCAAGCCTATAAAGCTCAAGAAGGCTTCTCCGAAAATCGCCCCAGGGATGCTGGACGTAAGGTTTACCAATACTACCCCCATGGTGTTGGGGATAAGGTGCCTAAGGATGATCTTCCCGGGAGATGCGCCTATGGACCTGGCAGCAAGCACGTATTCCATCTCTTTGAGCTGGAGCACCTGGCCTCTGACCAGCCTGGCCATGCCCGTCCATCCGGTAAGGCTCATGGCTATGATAATCGAACCAAGTCCAGGCTCCATAACAACCAGGAGTAAGATTACTACCAAAAGGTAGGGGATACCGTACAATATATCCACTATGCGCATCATAATGTCATCTACGATCCCGCCGAAGTATCCGGCGATACCGCCCCAAGTGACGCCGATCAAGAGGTTTATCAGCGCCGCGGTCACCCCGATGAACAGGGATATCCTGGTACCGTGCCACAACCTTGTGAACATGTCCCTGCCGAGATAATCAGTGCCGAACCAATGGCGGCTGCTTACGAATTCGTTGAAGTGTCCGTAGTCGCACTCCCTGTAATCCCAAGGGCTGATGATTGGGCCGATTATTGCCATGATTATTAGCACCGTGAGCACGGTCAGACCAGTAATGGCTAGCTTGTTCTTCCTAAAACGTACCCACACGTCTTGCCAGTAACCTATCGGAGGCCTGGTGATGGCATCGCTTTCCCTTTCATCAAGGCTAAGGGGAGCGAAGTCTTCAGCTTTTGGATTGTATCTAACCACCGGTCAGTCCCCCTTTCCTCTTGCAAGCCTGATTCTGGGATCAACAAGTCCGTAGGCGATGTCCACGAGAAAAGTCATGAAGAGCAATAAAGCCGAGTAGAACACCGTAGTCCCCATGATCATCGGGTAGTCCCGGTTGTATATGCTCTCTACAAAGTACTTGCCCAAGCCTGGGATGCCGAACATACGCTCAATCACGAAGGTGCCTGTTGTGATGCCGGCAATCAGGGGGCCCAGGATTGTCACAATAGGAAGGATGGCGTTCCGCACTCCATGCCTCCACACGATTTGGGCTGAAGTGAGCCCTTTGGCCTTAGCCGTGCGGATGTAATCCTGGCTGAGTACTTCCAGCATACTGGATCTCATCATCCTGGTCATGGTGGCCAGGGTGCCGAGCCCTAGGGAAAACGCAGGCAGTATAGTATGTTTGAAACTCTCCCATCTGGCGATAGGGAGGAGCTTAAGCTTGTACCCTACCACGTACTGCAGTACCGACGCCACCACGAAGTTGGGGACCGAAACACCTATAATTGCGATTATAATCGCCGTATAGTCAAGGGCTTTCCCCCGGTGTAGCGCGGCTATAATCCCCAAGGTAAGCCCGAGGCTTACCGCAAACACCAGTGCCTCTATTCCCAGTACCGCTGAAGTGGGAAAGGTATTCCTTATAATATCGTTGACGCTCCGCCCACGCTCGCGTATTGAAAGCCCTAGGTCAAACCGGCAAAGGTTCTTGAGCAGAGTGACGTACTGCTGCCACTTGGGCTTGTCCAGGCCGTACTTGCGTTCCAGCTGCTTCTGGACCAGGGGCGTAAGCTTTACGCTTGTGAAAGGCCCGCCTGGTACGGCGTTCATCAATATGAACGTAGCGGTCACTATCACCCACAGTGAAAGTATCATGAGGGCTAACCGTCTCAGAATGTACCTGCCCATTGCCTCGCCTCCTTATGCAAGCGAGGAGCCTCGACCGGGAGGCTCCTCGTGGTATTCTGGACTCTCCTTCGAGTCAAACTATCGTCTGTTACTTGGTGGGAGGTTCAGGCGCTTCGTAACCGAGAGCCTCAACCGCTGCCTTAAAGATTTCCCGAGCTTTTTCCACGTCTCCGTTGATCGGCAGGTAATCGTTTAGGTACTTCTCAACAAAAGGCACGCTCGGCTCCTCTGAAGAGATTGACGGAGGATTGTATGCATATGCAGGTGCTGAGTAGTTTCTCAGCACGTTATCGCAGTATTCCTGCCTGTCCAGAGCCAGGGACAGAGCCTGCCTTACCCTCTGGTCTTTGAGCAACGGATGGTTCAGGTTGCATTCCAGGTAGAAGGTGATTGCTTCAGGCATCTGCTTGAACTCATCAGGACGTTCTGCCTGGAATTTGGGGATGAAGTCTCCGGGAACGCCGATGACATCCAGTTCCTTGGCTTCGTACATGGTGACCGGAGTGTTGATGTCTTTGATCATGTCAAGATTGATCTGCTCCAGTTTCACATTGTCAGCGTCCCAGTAGTTGGGGTTCTTCTTGAGAACCATCTTGCTTCCATGTTTCCACTCGTCTATCACAAAGGGGCCACAGTACAGCATCTTGTCAGGTTCTGTGGCGTATTCCTCGCCCCACTGTTCATGGGCCGCCTGGTTAAGCGGGAAATAAGGAGAGAAAGCAGTCAAGCTCAGGAAGAATGCGCTGGGCGCTTCAAGGGTGACTTCCAAGGTTAAGTCGTCAAGCGCCTTTACGCCCATGTTGTCCATGGCTTCCTGGAGCTCGGCCATGGCTTGTTCGTAGCCTTCGGGGTCTGATTCCTTATCGGGAATCTCCACGTTTGCTACGGCTTCTGCACCTTTGACGAAGAACATCATGTAGTTGTACTGTGAAGCGGTCCTGGGATCGACTACCTTCTTCCACGCATATTCGAAGTCGTGGGCTGTAAGGGGCTCGCCATTGGACCACTTGAGGCCTTCTTTCAGCTCAAATGTATAGACAAGGCCATCATCGGAAATGGTCCAGCTTTCAGCCAGCCCTGAACCTTGTTCATACTCCCCGTTGGCATTCATACGCACAAGCCCTTCCAGGGTGGCGTTGAGGATGTCCATAGACACTGCATCAGTACAGGTGATTGACTGAAGATCCGGGGGTTCTTCTCCAAGGTTCAGGTTAAGTACGTTGTCCCCGCCGGGCCTGCCTTCAGTGTATGCCCACTTCCACTCGTTGGCCGGGAAGACAGCGCTTCTGATTATGCCTTTCACCCAGGGGTGTTCAGCATAGTTCCTCTGGCGCCAGTAAACGGGGATGATAGGCGCTTCGTCCAAGAGGATCTTTTCAGCTTTTGCCAGGGCTTCCATACGTTCTTCCTGGTCAGTGGATGACCTGGCGATGCTGATAAGTTCGTCAAATTCTGCATTTGACCAGCCCACGTCGTTGTACGGGCCGTCAGTTACCCATAGCTCAAGGAAACTTAGGGGATCGTTGTAGTCTGCGCCCCATCCTGCGAAAACGAGGTCGAAATCACCGTCTCTCATTTTCTGCAGGCGTGTGGCAAAGTCAACGTTCTCAAGTACCAGTTCAATGCCGAGGGCTTGCCTGAAGATTTCCTGGAGTCCCTGTGCATACTTCTTGGCCGCTTCGCTGTCGTCAGCCAAGAATCTAATGGTTGGCAGTGATTGAGATCCACTCTGTGAGCCGTCGCAGCCTGCGAGCAGTGAAGCTACGAGCAGCAGGCAGGTGAACACCACGGCCATCTTCTTTAGCTGCATATACCTTCCTCCTATGCTTTGTACATAGTTGATGCATCAAGTCCTGTGGTCTTCCCGTGGTTTGGTAGGCCACAATATTGTGTTAAATATTGGTGTCCGGGCCGTGACCGCTTCTTGGTCCAGAAGTGGAAGGCGCTGGACTCTAGTGCACATCCGGGCAAGGGCACCTAGAAGGGCCCACGGCCTTACAGCCTGCTTGGAGGCTCGGACGAATATTTATCCTATGATATTATAGGAATGCGGATTGTTCAATAGAATTTGGTTGGGCCCTGGTGGTAGAATCTGTCACACCCTCAATGGACCACAGGTTTGTGTATCTAAGACCGAAAACCGCCCGTATTATGCCTCGTACATGCTTGATATGCCCTCAAGGGGCTCCTAGTGCCGAAGGGATCTCGTCGTGCAGAGACGTTAGGAGTTCTTGGTGCTGGCGCTGCTACTTATCGCTTTATCCTATGCTCTCAGGATGGATGCCATGGGCGAGGGCGGGCAGTCCCTTGAACCTTCGGACCCGCTGGTTGAGGCAGCTTTGGAGTTTGCCGCAGATGATTTGTTGGCCAGGCACGTTGTGACCCAGGGGACATTTATGAGTGCCAGGCGGGCCAAAGGTGAGGTTCCCGATGAAGCCTTCAGGATCAGCATTGGGTTTATCCATAACAACCACCCGTGGCTGGTCACGGTAGGGTTCGATGCTCAGGGAGAGACCCTGCGGCTACACCAAGATCACCTACCTGACACCTGATATTTCACAGACGACGCTTACCAACCCTAGGTGGGCATTGTTCCGGAGACATGGTATATGGACCGTCTATGAGCAGATGAGGGAGGACAGGCCAAAGGAGCGGCGCTTTAAGACTTATGATGACTGGAAACGGTTCTTGGATGAGCTTAAGGCGCAGGAGCGGGAAGAGCGCCCCTATGAAACACACGAAACGCCTGACTGAGACACGCCATGTCTCCTGAAGTGCCTGGAAGGTATTAGAATTATTCCGTGCATTGATTAATAATAAGAAGGATTAAGCGTCTTGAGCATCGAATATAATTAGGCGCCATAGCTGCATTCGCTTTGACCTGTAATTTCCTGACCACCTAGGCGGAAAGGCAGCTTTCAAAGAGAACGCAGGATAATGGCATATCCAGGCAGGCCGGGCTTGGAGACACATAACAACTGAATATAGTCTAAGCAGTACCAGTTGTCCCACTCAATCATTCTAACCTACCTAGTCTTGGACGGACCTTGCCGGGTTCTGTTCTGCTATTTGTTTGTAGGTGGAATCTGACTACTTCCAGCAACTGAAGCTCCGCTTGCGTTTAGCGCAATGTTGTTGTTTGGAGCCTCTCCGGCAGACA
>LFST01000054.1:298-12943 GCA_001513185.1 Candidatus Fermentithermobacillaceae bacterium DTU015 | reverse complement strand
CAGTCGGAAAACTGTTTCGTCGTATTTTTCAGATTTCGGCCTTGCTTTAATGCAGGCTGGAAAAGACCAAACCACAAAACACAATAAAGGAAAGAGGGGGAAGGTTAGGTAAGATGCGAAAAAAGGTTACGGTGATGTTAACGCTGGTGCTCATAATCGCCTTGTTTGTAGGCGGTTGCACCACGCCTCAAGCGGGGCCGGAAGAGCCGGGCGAACCCAGTGATGGGCCTAAGTTGGGCGGCAGCATCACTTACGGTATGACTGGCGACCCGGTAATCTTCAACCCGATCCTGTATACCGACAGTCCGTCAGGATTTGTAATCAACAGGGTATACAGCGGGCTCGTGAGAGCCAACGAAAATCTTGAAATGGTAGGCGACATCGCAGAATCTTGGACATTTTCCGACGACGGCCTTGTTTGGACATTTAATCTCAGAGAAGATGTCAAGTTCCATGACGGCACGCCTCTTACTTCAGAAGACGTTAAATTCACTTACGAGGCAATCCTGCACCCTGACTACACAGGTATCAGGGCGACCAACTTCAAGTCCGTGGAGAAGATCGAAGCTCCCGATCCCTATACCGTTGAGTTTCATCTCAAAGAACCGTTTGCGCCTTTGCTGACATACTTGGGCTTCGGAATTCTTCCCAAACATATCTTTGAGCAGACACCCATCAAAGATATGAAGGAAAACCCGGCCAACTTCGAGCCTATAGGAAGCGGCCCCTACAAGTTCGTCGAATGGGTGCGCGGCCAGCACATTATCCTCGAAGCCAATGAAGATTACTACGGCGAAGGCCCGTACATTGAGCAGGTAATCATCAAGTTCTATCAGGACGAGCAGGTAATGCTGGCAGCCCTTGAAAAGGGTGATATCGACTACATGGGTTCAATCCCGCCGGATGACATCGAGAGGGTAAAGGCGGAACACTCTGACCGGCTGGATTTCGTAGAGGTACCTGCCAACGGATACACTTACATAGGCCTGAAGCAAACCCATCCTATCCTGTCGGATAAGAGGGTAAGGAAGGCCCTTATGTATGGCCTGAACAGGCAGGCGATTGTTGACGACATCCTGCTTGGCTACGGTACCGTGATGAATGCAAATATCCCTCCGGTGTCCTGGGCGTATGCCGAAGGCGAGCTCGAACCCTATGAATACAACCCTGAAAAGGCCAAGCAGCTCCTTGAAGAGGCTGGCTGGGTGGAAGGCCCCGACGGAATCCGTGTCAAGGACGGCCAGCGGCTGAGCTTCACCTTGGTGACTGACTCCGGATCCAAGCAGTATGAGTCCATCATCATGCTCGTTCAGGAAGACTGGGAAAAGATCGGAGTCGAAATGAAGCCGGAGTTCCTGGAATGGTCAGTACTGTGCTCCCAGTATCTCGATGTGGCCAAGTTTGAAGCTTACATGCTTAGCTGGGGCGTTGGGCTCGACCCCGACTTCTACATCTTCTTCCACACTGAGTCCGGTGTGGACGCAGAAGGCAACCTGCGTGGCTTCAACGACGTTGAGTTCTCCAACCCTGAGCTCGATGAACTGCTCGAACGGGGACGCAAGGAGATGGACCAGGAAGAGCGTAGGAAAATCTACGTGGAGGCCCAGAAGATCGTCAACGACGAACTTCCCTACGTGTTCCTATTTACAAGGAACTACGTTGCTGCTATAGATAAGAAAATCAAGGGCGTCGTATGGTCTACCCTAGGGCCCGTGTTCCCCGAACTGTGGTACATCGAGGAGAACTAAGGGTTTAAGTCTGAAAGCAAACCGGTTGGGTGGGGCTTCCCCACCCAACCACGTGAGAGGAGAGGTAGCAAGTGCTTAACTACGTCATACGCAGGCTGCTGCAAATGATTCCGCTGCTCATCGGAATTTCCATTATCAACTTTGTGATCATGCATCTTGCTCCAGGCGACCCGGTGCTGCTGTTGACCGAACGTAACGCACCCCCGGAAGAAGTTGCTAGAATCAGAGCCCTGTACGGGCTAGATGATCCTATCTATGTGCAGTATTTCCGTTGGCTAAGACAGATACTCAAGGGGGACTTTGGGCGCTCCTTCGTTGACGGCAGGCCTGTTATCGACCATATAATGGACAGATTGCCGTATACGTTGTACCTTAACTTCGTAGTCATGATAATCATTTATGCCTTAGCTATCCCTATCGGCAATATTTCAGCCCTTAGGCAGTATTCCTGGTTTGACCATGTGGTTACGTTTTTCGCATTCTTGGGACAGGCTCTGCCCAGTTTCTGGTTTGCGCTGATGCTCATATATGCAGTAGGTATCAAGTCCGACTGGTTGCCCATTTCAGGTGTGGCTACCATAGGAGTGAGCCTCAAACGGCATGGGTTTTGGACGGTTTTGGTTGACAGGGCAAAGCACCTGATCCTGCCGGTGACTGTAATCTCTTTAGGAAGCATGGCTGGGATTACCAGGTATATGAGGTCCAGTATGCTGGAGGTCATAAGGCAGGATTACATCCGGACTGCCAGGGCAAAAGGCTTGCCTGAAAAGGTAGTTATCCGCAAACACGCTTTGAGAAACGCCCTATTACCCATTGTGACCCTTCTTGGAATGGAACTGCCCATCCTATTTAGCGGCTCTGTAATCATTGAGACGATTTTCTCGTGGCCAGGCTTAGGCCTGCTGTCCATACGTGCGGTGTTCCAAAGGGACTACCAGATAGTGATGGCTCTCAACATGATAGGCGCGTTTCTCATGGTCTTAGGCAATTTCATCTCAGATATCCTGTATGTGCTGGTTGATCCTAGAATCAAGTATTCGTAGAAGCGGTGATGATTGATGGCAGCAGTAAGTAAGCAACCACCTGCGGAATTGGACCAATTGGACCCCCATTTCGGGGGAGATGCGCTAACGCTCGAACCTGAAAGCTACTTGAGCATGGTCTGGAAACGCTTCAGGCGCCATAAGCTCGCAATGGCGGGGTTATGCTTTCTCATCTTGATGTATCTTGTAGCTATATTTGCGCCGTATATAGCCACTCAATCATACAGGGAGACAGATTCTGCCAACAGATTACAACCGCCCTCCAAAGAACACTGGATGGGTACTGACCAGATTGGCCGAGACCTTTACAGCAGGGTGATATGGGGAAGCCGGATCAGCTTGTCAGTTGGCTTTGTAGCGGCAGGCGTGGCGGTGGTTCTAGGTACCGTGATTGGGGCGGTGGCAGGGTACTTCGGTGGAATCATTGACAACGTGCTCATGCGGTTTACCGAGATCGTCATGTCGTTCCCCACTTTCTTCTTGCTGATAACCATCGTGTCCATCGTAGAGAGAAGTATCTTCAACATCATGCTGGTAATCGGGCTCACGTCGTGGCCTGGGCTTGCCAGGATGGTGAGGGGCCAGTTCTTGTCCTTGCGTGAGCAGGAGTTTGTACTTGCGGCCCGGGCGCTGGGCGCGAGCAACGCCAGGATCATCTTCAGGCACATCTTGCCCAATGCCATGGCGCCTGTGATTGTGTCAGCTACCCTGCGCATCGGCGGAGCCATCCTTACAGAGTCCGGCCTGAGCTTCATAGGGCTCGGTGTGCAGGAGCCGTTCCCCAGTTGGGGCAACATCATCAACGGAGGCAGGACTTTCTTACGCCAAGCTCCATGGATATGCACTTTCCCCGGGATATTCATCTTTCTCACGGTGCTTTCGTTCAACTATGTGGGTGACGGTTTGAGGGACGCCCTTGACCCGAGGCTAAAGGACTAAAATGGCTGCTAACAGACTGAAGGTTTCGGAGAAACGGTTGCGGAAGCCCGGGGGAAAGCAAGCGGTTCGGTTCCGGAGAACGCTCTTTGTTGTGTGTCTCGCCTATTGTATCTTGATTGCCGGGACCGGGGATTTGACCACTGCTTATGCCGGGAATCACACTCCCATCCTTCAGTCAAGCCTGCTTCGATCAAACCTGCCCCAGTGGCCTGATGAGTTTGGCAAACCCCAGACCCTCGCCAGGGCAGCCAGATGGCCGGGGTACAAGGCTGTAATAGGGCCTGATTCAACCATCTGGTGCATCACTCTCAGTCCGCATGATTCCTCAGCCCAAGGGGCATTTGTGCTCACCCAGGCTGACATGGATTTAAACGTACTGAGTGATTGGGAGATCCAGCCTTTGCACGGAGACGTTGTGAGCTTTGATGTGGCTGTGACAGGCGACAGTGCACTCATCTTCTGGGCTGAGAAGCGCGGCGATGATTACCATATACTTTTGAAACAGATCCGGCGGGCTCCCGGATGGAATTCTGGATCGGAGCCCGAATTGGGCCTGGAGGCAGGCCTGGACCCTGGTCCGGACACCACATCCGAAACCCTGGTCTTATTCGGACCATGGACGTTTTCTGAAGTTCCCAGTGCAGTCCAAGACGTGTCTATTGCAGTTTCGGGCGGCACGGTGTTCTTGGGGTGGGTGGACCAGGAAGAGGGCCGGCCGGCTGCGTTTATCTCCCAGGTAGACGTAGGCCTGTTCAACGCACTTGGGATTCAGGAGCCGGTGGGGGAAGCTCAGAAAGAGGCTCAGGTTCAAACCACCCTGGCAAACTTGCCGAAGGTGAGGATATCCCCCCTGGATACTTCGGTGATTGCGCTTAAGCTTGTTCCTGCTCCTTCTGGTGTGTGGGCTACATGGCTCGAGTCAGGGGCAATCTTAAACAAGGTCATGCTCAGCCCGTATTTGGACGGGCAACTTAAGCCTCCGATTGAGCTCATGCAGACAGGTTCTGCCGGGCTTGAGGGCATAGCGCCTCTTGTTACGCAAGATGGCCTCTGCCACTTGATTTTCACCCGGGGCAGGGTGCACCAGGGAACTGTGAGGCGGCCTACAGTGGTGTACGGCGTGCTTGACAGCGACGGCTATTGGCTCATGCAGCCGGTAAACATCACGCAGGGGGAAGGGGAAGCATCGGGGCCCTCAGCTGTCTTGGACGACGGCACCATTGCCATGGCATGGGCTGACAACCGGAGTGGGAAGTTCCAGATACATCACGCCATGGTTAGGCTCGCCGAGGTGGCGGGGTTACAAATGGCTCCAGTGACAGAGCAAGTAACGGAGCCAGTAACAGAGCAGATAACAGAGCAGGCCCCACAGCTAGGTCTAATATCTTACGGAGCGGCTACTCTTTCATCCAAAGAGTGCTTTTTCCCTGAGATGCTCTTGTCCGGCGATGGCACCAGGGCCATTCTTTATCAGGTGTACCTTGCTGAAGGGGATATGCTGATACAAGGGGTTTCAAGCCGCAATCCTGTAGAGCCAGGATGGGCGTACTACCTGGGGCTGGTTCTGGATAATCCCATGCAAGACGGATTCTTCAAGATCATCATGGCCCTGGCTGCGGCTTGCTTGTTCACCTTGTTGGCGCTTCCCAGTTTAGCCGTGGGGGTAGGACTCACCCTGGTGGCAGACAAACTCAACGTGTTTTCTGACACGTCCGCAGGAGCCAGTCTGAGGTCTCTGTTCCTTTTTGGTGTGGTATTTCTGATGAAGAGGCCCGGAGCATGGTACTATGCTTATGCTCCTATCCTCCCGGCCGGTTTGAGCTGGCTGTCTTTTTGGCTGGCTTCAATAGCCGTGCTCTGCATGGATATCCAATCAGTGTCTTACAAAAAGGATCTCTTATCCACTGCCTTGTCAGGCGTGTTGTACATATTTTTCGATAACCTGTTTTGTACCGTTTTGAAAGGGGTGGGTTTGGTTTGAAAAGGCCCAGTTCCAGATGGCCGGTGTTTTTGTTTGCTTTGGCGGGCCTTATCTTGACTGCGGCCTTTATAGCGGTTTCCAGAAAGGGAATACCCTTTGAGTCTGATAGCGGCCTACACACACGCCTCTCAAACGGGATAAAAGTCATATTCCTAATCTGTATCGTGTTACTCGGAATGCTTCAGAACTATGTTGCGCAAAAGAGGCACCGGTAAGGGAAGGGGGCACGTATATGGACATTGAACGGAATGTAAACCAAGATAACCGGTATCTCCTTGATATCAGGGGCCTCAAGACCACGTTCTATACAGCAGACGGGGTGGTCCCGGCAGTTGATGGTGTAAGCTTTGGGATAAAGCCTGGAGAGACCGTTGGAGTCGTAGGGGAATCCGGATGTGGAAAGAGCGTGACAGCCCTTTCAGTAATGAGGTTGATTCCCTACCCGCCGGGCAAGATCGAAGCCGGACAGATCTTGTTTGAGGGGGAAGATCTGCTTACCAAATCCGACGAAGAGATGCGGAGCATCAGAGGTAACAAGATCTCCATGATCTTCCAGGAACCTATGACCAGCTTGAACCCGGTGTACACCATTGGGGACCAAATTGGAGAAGTGCTCGAATTCCACAGGCACTACACCAAACAGCAAGCCTTGGAGAGGACAATATCTCTCCTGTCGTCTGTGGGTATACCGGAACCGGAAAAAAGGGTGAATCAATATCCTCACGAGCTTTCAGGCGGAATGCGCCAGAGGGTGATGATCGCTATGGCTTTGGCGTGCGACCCTCAACTGCTTATTGCCGATGAGCCTACCACCGCGCTGGACGTGACCATCCAAGCCCAGATCCTTGAAGTGATGCGGGATGTACGTGAGCGGTTCGGCACTGCCATCATGCTCATTACCCACGACCTGGGTGTGGTGGCTGAAATGGCTGAAAGAGTTGTGGTTATGTATCTCGGCCGGGTGGTTGAGGAAGCTCCTGTGAGGGAGATCTTTTACAATCCGCTGCACCCGTACACCAATGCTTTGCTCAAATCGATCCCAAGGTTAGGCCGGAAGACCGACAGGCTCCACGTGATCCCCGGGGCTGTACCCAACCCGATGTTCATGCCTGAAGGATGCAAGTTCCATGCCCGTTGTAGCTTCGCTACTGACAGGTGCCGCAAACAAGAACCGGACTTAAGGGAGCCTGTGCCAGGGCATAAGGTGCGGTGTTTCTACCCCCTGGCAAATGGTACTCCTAGTCAACAGGAAGAGGTGAACAAAGTTGGATAACACCTTGAGCAACTCTCTGAATCATGCTGCAGCTGACGGGCCGGATGGGGGCAACGGCGATATCCTGTTGGAAGTGAGGAACCTCAAGAAATACTATCCCCTCCGCGGAGGGATATTTTCCAGAATCCAAGGCTGGATAAAAGCCGTGGACGACGTCTCGTTTGACGTGTACCGCGGTGAGACCCTGGGACTGGTAGGGGAGAGCGGTTGCGGAAAGACCACCACGGGCAAATGCATCTTGAGGTTGGAGCAGCCTACTTCAGGCTCTGTGGTTTTTGAAGGCAGAGACGTCCTCAAGATGAACTCAGAGCAACTCCGGGCATTGCGCAGGGAAATGCAGATTATCTTCCAGGATCCTTATGGCTCCCTCAACCCAAGGATGACAGTGGGCGACATAGTGGGAGAAGCGTTTGCAATCCATGGTATCGCTTCAGGCCGGGAAAGGGTCAAGCGGGTAGAAGACCTGCTCAAGGTAGTAGGCTTGAGCCCGTATCACGCCAGGCGGTATCCCCATGAATTCTCCGGAGGCCAGCGGCAGCGGATTGGGATTGCCCGGGCGCTGGCTCTAAGGCCCAAACTTATAATCTGTGACGAGCCTGTGTCAGCCTTGGACGTGTCAATTCAGTCCCAGATCCTCAACTTGCTCAAGGACCTCCAGGACGATTTCCAGCTCACCTACATTTTCATCGCCCACGACCTAAGCGTGGTGCAGCATATTTCAGACCGGGTAGGGGTCATGTACCTGGGCAGGTTTGTTGAGCTCACTGACAGTGAGAAACTGTATTCGTCGCCAAAGCACCCGTACACCCAGGCGTTGCTTTCGGCAATACCCATACCGGACCCGGACCACAAGAAAGAACGGATTGTGCTTGAAGGGGACGTCCCCAGCTCCCTTGAGCCTCCGCCTGGATGTGCTTTCCACACCAGGTGCTCATATTGCCAGGACATTTGTCGGGAAGTGAGGCCGGAGTGGCGAGAAATTGAAAAGGGACACTATGTGGCGTGTCATCTGGCTAAGTGAAAAAGTCTGCCCTGATTGGCCAATCGCAGCGCTGGAATGCCGGAGGCTTGGCCGGGGAAACGGTTGCCCGAGTCCGATATGGCCAAGCGGAGCGGTGGCTGAAGTTGTGCTTGAATACCGCTGCCTGAGACCGTGACAGTGCCGGTTGAGGGTTGGCACATGAGGTCTTATAATGGTCTTAGTTCAACTTATCTGCCATAGAATACCATAGAACGCTTGCTTTAGAGAGTGCCCTAGCGACCGTCCGGCAAAATGTATATAGAGAACCCAATGGACGATACCATAGAGAACGCCGTAGGTAACGTCAGAGAGAAGGCCATGTAGAACGCAATACTGAATAGAGAGCGCCACAGAGAATGCCGTGGATAATGGCGGAAATGCATGCAGGCCACTGCTAGAAACACCAGCGGTAAGCACAGAGGCCGATCCGGCTATCCAGGGCCCAGGTACAAGGAGGTTCCAATGGCTCGCCGTCAACGCTTCATTTTGGTCTTGATCCTTGTTGCAGTAGCCCTCGCTGGGTTTGTGTTTGGCAGAGTAGTGCTCCCCAGGATCATTCTGCGTATTTTGGAACATGAGTTCGAGCCTCAAGACGGCTCGGAGACCAGTTTGATCTCCGCCTGGGCAATCCTTGAAGTGCTTGACCCATTGGGGTGGCGCGGTCCGAGGTTTTCTGCAGACTTGGATACCATGACATGCTCCCTTACGCTTGTACCCGTCAGGCTGACGGGTGGCTCTGGCCTGAATTCTAAAGTTGAACTGGAAGTGTTCCGTCCAATGACAGAGGAGGAGTTGCAACCGGGGGACGCAACTTCACACGCAAATCCCGGAACCGGGGCTCTGGAAACGGTCGAAACGGAGCCTGAAGATTCGGAAGACGCTCAACCGGATGTGCCATCCACCGGCCTGGATGCCGGCGGTTTTGAGGATCTTTGGATTGAGGTAGATGTTACAGAGCAACTGGTCAGGATCATGGGCGGAGATCAGGTCATCAAAGAAATGATTGCCTCAACGGGCAAACAAGGGCACGAGACCCCCCTTGGCACCTTCGAGATCCAAAACCGGGGAGAATGGTTTTTCAGCGAGAAGTATCAACAGGGGGCCAAGTACTGGGTGTCGTTCAGGGATTGGGGGCTCTACCTGTTCCATTCGGTGGTCATGGACAGAGACGGTAACGTCATCCAGGAAGAGGCCGAAAAATTGGGACAGCCTGCATCCCACGGGTGTGTACGGCTCAGCATCGAAGATGCCAAATGGATATATGACAACGTGCCCGAGAAAACCAAAGTGGTGATACATAAGTAGATTGGACGCTTTAGCATCGGCCTTGGACATAGCTCTTGCACATGGCTGGTTTGGCCACGCCTCGGGTTGGCTTCTGCCTCGTCAGGTCGGATTCGATTGATCGGGTTCGGTACTTGCCATCTCGTGAGGTTCGCCTCGGAGTATCAGCCGCAGACACAAGCCGGTTTCACCCAGAAGCACCGGAGGCGGTTTCGCCCGCTGACTTGGCCTGCTGATTTCGCCAGCTAGATTTGCCCTGCTGGTTTTGCCCCGCTGGTTTCGCCCCACTGCACCACCGGTAGCGTAGACATGGCCAAGCTTCAAGCCGGAACCATTGGAACCCAGGCTATGTTCGCGAACTAGGGCTAGGCTGCATCGCCAGGTATATTGAAGGTGTACATTGCTGGTATACATTGNNGGTATACATTGCAGACACACATCCCAGGAGTTCACTGCGGGTGAACGTTGGTTGACATTTGCCTGCAGTTATGTTGTCGTAATTGATGAACGGGAGATGGTCTTGAACTCATATCTTATGGGTAGAAAGCATTGCAGTGAATCTGGGCTGCTAAAGAGGGCAACTTGAAGGGTAACGAGAAATGCAATACCTGAGGCGGCCTCAGGATGAGCGCTAAACAGTGGTGCAGCAGACTATGTAGCAAGGAGCGTGTAACTGTGAGCGAAATCGCGATTGTCACTGACAGCACCAGCGACATNNCCCCGGGAGTTGGCTGAGAAGTACGGAGTAAGTGTAGTCCCGCTTAGTGTTGTGCATGAGGGAGTTATTTACCGGGATGGAGTCGACCTTACCCCTGAGCAGTTCTACCCTATGTTGGAGAAGGCGAAGGATCTGCCGACTACATCCCAGCCGTCACCTAGCCAATTCATTGAGGTATTTAAGCCTCTCATAGAATCGGGGAAACAAGTCTTGTCGTTTCATATCTCCAGGGTGCTAAGCGGCACCGCCAATTCTGCCAGGCTTGCAGCCGAACAAGTGGCCGCCGGCCGGATCCATGTGGTGGATAGCGGCACTGTAAGCTACGGGATTGCTGCACAGGCTATAGAAGCGGCGCGTCTTGCTATGCAGGGACTCAGCGCCTCAGCCATTTTGGAGCGTATATCCCGTCTCAAAGATCATACAAAGGTCTTGTTTAGCCTCAGTACCTTGGATTATGCGTACAAGGGCGGAAGGATCGGCAAGTTTTCGTCTCTCCTGGGGAACTTGCTTAACATAAAGCCCATAGCTTACATCCAAGACGGCGAGTACGTGATCATACGAAAAGTAAGGAGCATGAAGCAGGTAATTGCCGGGATGCTGGATTTCCTGGTTGATATATTTGGTGAACGCAAGGTACGGTTGGCTGTGGGGCACACGCAGGCTCTCGACGTTGCCAAAATGCTGCTTGAGCAAGCTGTGGAACTGCTCAACGTCGCTGATGAGCCGGTCTTGTTTGAAATAGGTCCTGTGGTAGGTACCTACGCAGGCCCGGGCGCAGTTGGGATATGCGTGCATCCGGTGGAATATTAGGGGTAGATGGAGTGCAGGCTGGCGGAAGCGGAACGAAGGCACCTGTCTTAGCAGTGACCTCATGTATTAGCGGGCAGGCGGGGCGCGGGCTGGCGGAAGCAGGGCTCCGGTGCAGTGTGGAGTATAAGGGAGGAGGTGCAGGCGCGGGGAGTACCGAGGTTCATCAGGGCTCTAAGGCGCCATAAACTTGGTAAATGCGCTTGTCCCGAGAATTGCCATCACAGTGACCACGGGATGTTCCATGCTTCTTGTCTCCCGACATACATTGTCTCGCGTCTACTTCCCGATTTCGTCCCAATAGACGGATAACTGAGCCAGTTCTCGCAGACATCCCGGCTTATCCATGCACTGGGCCGATGTTTTCAGCCTTGCGAGGCTTAATGTGAGCTCTATGATATCGCCCCTTTGTACCCCGATTTGGATTCGTGGGACTACCAAGTTCCATGCCTTCTCTGCCTCTTCGATATGGACGAGTGCCCGGTTCCAATCTTCAGCGGCTACGCTCTCCCGGGCTAGTTGGAGATGTAGCAGTACGTCATCATCCCGGCCCTTGGGTTGCTTTCCCAATCTGGGCGAGTTGAGGACCGCCACGAAACACAGGAGAATTAGCACGGGCACCCCATAAAGCAGCAGCCTGCCTATTATGACTTGGATGTTGTTCCAGGTTTGGCTGCTACGATGGTGTTTGGGACTGGTACGTTTGGGATTCTTGAGCCCCTTGAACTGCTTGTTATTTCCCCTGGAATTGGTCTTTGCCATTGATACTTATCACCTCGTTTTGCACCTCTTTTTTCTGGCACCTTATCCGCTCATGGCGTCCAATCAGTTGTCTGCACGCTATTTGCTAGTGGGTTCCTGTCTGCCCTTGATAGGTTCAGACTCTGTAAGACCAGGGTCGTATCATGGTTTATGGTTTCTGTCCGTCATTGACAGGTTCAGACTAATAGGTTCAGATAAGTCGCTTGGGCTTGCGATATGGTCTTCGTACTTGTCTATGTATAAGTTGCCTGAAGTATCGAGGGAGGCCACGAATACTTCTGAAGGGTCACGAATTCCTTGCTTCCTCAGTTGCCCCATGAGCCACTTCCGGTCCAGGTTAACGTGGCGCAGGTTGGCATCGATGATGATGCCGTCGTAGATGAGCTCCTTCGAGAGGCCTTGGTAATCCGTAGGGATGTTCATGTCTTTCGGGGTAACAGGTTGGTGCTGGGATTTGAGTAGCACAGAGATGCGGCCTCTTGTTTCAAGTACAGCGAATTCTACCTGCGACAGGTCGAACACACCCAGAAGCCTTAATTCCTCCATCAGGTCTGAGAGCCGGTATCTGGTCTTGCGCAGTGCGTCCTCCATAATCTTGCCGTTCATGATTACAACTGTGGGTTCGCCATCTATGTATTTGGAAGCCCAGCGCCATTTCATCACGACTATTTGAAGCACAAATGCCAAGATCACCCAGATAGCCATTCCGAAAAACTGAGGCCAGGCTCTTGTGTCCAGATCGATGGTGAGTGAGGCAGCTATGGAGCCTATGGTGATACCTACTGCGTATTCAAAAAATGTCATCTGGCTGAGCTGCTGCTTGCCCAGAATCCTGGTGAATATGAGAAGTGAGAAGAAGCTTATTATCGCGCGTACCGAGACAACCAGAACTTCGTTCAAGTCTTTACCACCTCGGGATTAGGTTTTCCAAAGGGAGTGGGAAGGATTACTGGGGCATGGAGAGTTGGGCGAAGTCCTGGGCCTGCATTGGCAAGACATGATGGGAAGGATTGCTGGGGGCATTTATGGAGGGGATGGATTGAGACAAGAGGAGGGGCGTATTATCGGG
>LFST01000054.1:0-201 GCA_001513185.1 Candidatus Fermentithermobacillaceae bacterium DTU015 | reverse complement strand
GCGGCCTGCAGGATCTGGTGCCTGGTGAAGTTGGCCATCTCAAGCGCCATGTCTACGTCCCTGATACGTGAGCCGGCGGCTTCGAGGTTCTCGGCAGCGGTGTTGAGGTTGTTGATGGTGTGCTCCAGCCTGTTTTGGTAGGCGCCGAGCTTGGAACGTTCCTGTGAGACTAGCTTGATTGCACCATCGATTGCGTCGATC
>LFST01000055.1 GCA_001513185.1 Candidatus Fermentithermobacillaceae bacterium DTU015 | reverse complement strand
ACTACCCCTGATGCTACCGTACGTCCGCCTTCGCGGATAGCAAACCTAAGCCCTTCTTCCATTGCGATCGGGGCTATGAGTTCAACCTGAATCTTCACGTTGTCGCCAGGCATGACCATCTCGATGCCCTCAGGCAGGGTAATTGTGCCCGTTACGTCTGTGGTACGGAAGTAGAACTGCGGACGGTACCCAGAGAAGAATGCGCTGTGCCTGCCGCCCTCTTCCTTGGTCAGTACGTAAATCTCTGCCTCAAACTTGGTGTGGGGCTTGATGCTGCCCGGCTTCGCCAATACCTGGCCCCTCTGAACTTCGTTCCTGGAGATGCCCCTGAGCAAGCAGCCTACGTTGTCACCTGCAACGCCCTTGTCAAGGATCTTCCTGAACATCTCAACGCCGGTAACTACCGTCTGCTTGGGCTCGTCAGTCAAACCTACTATCTCTACAGGATCCCCAACCTTGACCTCGCCGCGCTCGATCCTGCCGGTAGCAACCGTACCACGGCCGGTAATCGTAAATACGTCCTCAATAGACAGCAGGAACGGCTTGTCAACGTCACGCTCAGGCGTGGGAATGAACTCGTCGACAGCCTTCATGAGCTCCAAAATCCGGCCGCACCATTCGCACTCTTCCTTGCCGCATCCACATTCAAGTGCCTTAAGCGCCGAACCCCTTACGATAGGAGTGTCGTCTCCAGGAAACTCGTACTTGTCAAGGAGTTCACGGATCTCAAGTTCCGAAATCTCCAGAAGCTCTTCATCGTCTACCATGTCAACCTTGTTCAAGAAGACTACGATCGCAGGAACCCCTACCTGCCTCGCCAACAGAACGTGCTCCCTGGTCTGGGGCATGGTGCCGTCTGCAGCGGATACCACAAGAATTGCTCCGTCCATCTGGGCAGCTCCGGTAATCATGTTCTTGATGTAGTCAGCGTGCCCAGGGCAGTCTACGTGGGCATAATGCCTGTTCTCGGTCTCGTATTCCACGTGTGACGCTGCAATGGTTATGCCTCTCTGACGCTCTTCGGGAGCCTTGTCGATCCGGTCAAACGGCGTGAATTCCGCAAGACCCTTAGCCGCAAGTACCGCGGTAATAGCAGCGGTAGTCGTAGTCTTGCCATGGTCAATATGCCCAATTGTACCTACGTTCACGTGAGGCTTAGTTCTCTCAAATTTCTGCTT
>LFST01000047.1 GCA_001513185.1 Candidatus Fermentithermobacillaceae bacterium DTU015 | reverse complement strand
GTGCCCTGGCGGTTTAGCTCTTTGATGCCTTCCAAGATATTGTTCCGGCTCTGTGGGTCCACTGCTACCGTGGGCTCATCGAGGATAAGCAGTTTTGGCTTATGAGCTATGCCACAAGCGATGTTCAGCCTGCGCAGCAGCCCTCCGGAAAGCTTCTTGGGATAAAACCTGCGAAACCGGCCCAGCCCCACAAAGTCAATTGCTTCGTCAACCAACCGGCGGCGGGTACCAGCATCATGGACATACAGCCCGCAGAAATAGTCGACGTTTTCTTCCACCCGGAGTTCATCGAAAACCGCGACATTCTGCAACACGATTCCGATATCCCGCTTGATGTCGTAGGCATCGGGCGTCATGGGCCTTCCAAACACCTCGATGGTGCCTTTATCGTACTTAAGCAGTGCCAGGATGCAGTTGATTGCAGTTGTCTTGCCCGAACCGTTGGGGCCGAGCAGCCCCACGATCTCCCCCTCCCCCACCTCGAGGTTGAAGTGGTCCAGTGCGAGCAAGTCCCCATAGCGCTTCACGAGGTTACTTACCTTTATGAGCATGTCCACACTCCTTACGCTGCCTTCCTTATGCGCTTTGCTCAAATCTAAGATGAACAGGCAGATCAAGGGGCCATCGAAACCACCAAGGCCGGCAATTGGCTTGGTTAACTCTAAAATCAACAGGCAAATCCGAGGGGTTCAGGCAACAAACTGCTACACAATTCCGGCACTGCAGGTCCTCCGGCTCACCATCTCGGCATCCAACCGTCTTCGTCAAACTCTTATCATCAGCCACCTGACAAGATACAGTACGAGCAAATGCCCGGGATAGAACACGTAGAAGACGTATTTGAGCCTGAGACCCCTTTGTCCGTTGTAAAATGCAATAGGTATATACGCCAGAACGGCCGCGAGGTTACTTAGCGACGGCAATACAAACACGGAAAACACTCCTACAAGCACCGTGAGCATTCTGTCAGCCCTGGCAAGATAAAGCGCTACGATAAGCAGCACCCCTGACGCTCCGTAGTCGCAACCGAGCACTTCGGCCAGGAAGGCGATTCCAGCCACTGCCAACCCGCGCAGCAAGGGATTCCAGTCCGCCTCCACCACTTCCATGGCAATAAACCCCAGGAGCAGCGTAAAGAGTACATTAGAGATGCCGAAGCGGAATGTATCCCAAAGTGCCAAGTTGAATGGGATTTCCGAAATCAGGGCGAAAATAAGCAACCTGATCTTGTAGTTGCGCCTATTTGACGTATGGATGAAGCCTTGCACGAGCAAAAAACAAAAGATGGGGAACGCTATCCTGCCTATGAGTCCTCGCATGAACCCTCCCAGCCGGTAAACCCAATGGTCATAGTTGAGCATACTTTCCTGAGTGAAAAGCCCCGGCATGGGAAGTCTGCCTCTTATGTAGCCTTGTTCGAAGATGGCGACGTAGGTGTGGTCTACAAGCATCGATATGGCGGCTATGATTTTCAGCGTGCTTCCGCTGAGCCCTTTGGTTTCTGTCACTTTAGACCCTCCGTAGGCCCTTCCTGAGGCGTTCTAGCCGTTCCACCATAAACTTGAACAACTTCCAGTCGGCTTTGTGCCCGGCTTGGTGCCCCTCTTGACTTTCAAGCCGTTCCATAGTTTCGCCCATTAAGGCTGCAAGCTTGAGCACTCCCTGGAAGATCATATCGCCACAGCAGGACTTCACTGCAGCCCTGAGCCTGTCCCGGATATCCACAGGCAGCACATCCTCAAGCCGCTTGCTGCCCAACCTGGCGTTAGCAGGATCGTAGGCGTAGCGCAATACCACGCCCAAATCCGCCGCCAGATGGCTTGCGAGCCTTGCCGACCATATCTGATCCCCCCGGTTCCACGCGGCGTAAAACTCCAGCAGTGTGAAACTGAAACCGTGAAAACACCTGACAACCTCTTCCCAGCTCATGCTGTAATCGGTGACCTCTGTCTCGAACTGCTCAAGCAGGCCATGGGGATCGTATAGCACGCGGAACTTGCCCATCCGGGGGAATGCCTCGAGGGTTACTGTGTACAGGTCAAAGTGGAGTCCGTTGTCGAATACTGCTACGAGTTGAGGGCCCACGAAATCAGACTCGCTATGATAGATCACAGGGCGGTAGGACTCAAGGATTTCCAGACGTTTCTTCAGGAATTGCTCAAGTCGTGCGGTATCTACCAGGCAGTAAAAGTCTACGTCTGAATATTCGTCTGCTATACCTTTTGCCAGAGAGCCCTTGAGAAACGCCGCCTTGATCTCGGGACACTGCTTAACCGCTTGGAGGATGGTCTCAACTGCTTCCCACTGCACTTGCATGGGATACCGCCTCTCCTCTTAGAGTATGGAGCCCTATTTCTTCTGGAACCTGATTTCTTCTGGAACCTCAGTCTTCCTGGAACATCATTCCTTCTGGAACCATATTCCTTCTGGATCTTATTCCTTCTAAACCCCAAGACCTTCCGAAACCCGGTTTCCTCCGGATCCCTATTCCGTCAAGGTGTAACCCGAATTCACCAACCCGGCCAGCCACCGGCCAGATGACTAGCCAGATGACTCAGCGTAAGTATATACCGATATACTGAAAGTCGTTCAACGGTCAGTCTTATTGAATGCTCCAACTTCGCCACCTAGTATCAACCAGGCCTGCCGGAAACTCAAGCTTGGTATGAACAAGCCGGGCCATGCCCCTAGGTCTCTTCCGGGCAGGCCCGGCCGGAATGTCCTCGACTCTCAGCTACGCTTAATCTCGGCGACGGTATCTGCGTCAAGCCGCTTTATTAGTTCAACCACGAGAGCCACTGCTTGGTCAAAGTCATCCTGGTGGATGATACCTGCGTGGCTGTGGATATACCGCGTCGGTACACAGATGACGATGCTGGGCACGCCCGTCTTGTACAGGTGAATGCGTCCTGCGTCAGTGCCGCCCCCTGGCATGTAGGAAAACTGAAGAGGGATATTGACATCCTTAGCCGTCTGCACCACAAAATCCCTGAGTTTCCTGTGGGGAATCATCGTACTGTCATAAAGGAGGATGCTGGGTCCCTTTCCGAGCTTGGCTGTGGCCTCATGCTCCTTTACACCAGGCATGTCCCCTGCAATGTCAACCTCAAGCGCAAACCCTATGTCGGGCTCCACAACTGCCGCACTTGTGGTAGCACCCCTGAGCCCCACTTCCTCCTGCACCGTGCCCACACCATAGACAGTGTTAGGATGGTCTACATTTGCCAGTTGCTTGATGGCTTCCATGAATATAGCGCATCCGATACGGTTGTCCCACGCTTTGGCCATCAAATACTTGGGGTTCTTCATCTGCTGGAAGGGCGATACCGGAACTACAGGATCGCCTGGCAGCACGCCCATCTTTTCAGCATCTTCCCTGCTGGACGCCCCGATGTCGATAAACATATGTTCCATCTTGACTACTTTGTTGGCTTCCTCGTCATCAAGTATATGAGGAGGTTTGGAACCGATGATCCCAGGAACGTCACCTGAGGAAGTCTTCACTACTACGCGCTGGGCCAGCATGACCTGCTCCCACCAGCCGCCCAGGGTCTGGAATCTCAGGTACCCTTCCTTGGTGATGTAGGTAACCATCATGCCCACTTCATCCATGTGCCCGGCCATCATGATCCTAGGCGTATCTGAGGACCCTGCCTTCTTGCAGATCACGCTGCCAATATTGTCTTGGCTCACTTCTGCGTACGGAGCCATATATTGCTTGATGTATGCCCTGACCTCGTCTTCGTAGCCAGATACTCCCGGGAGCTCAGTCAGTTCCTTGAGCAATTTGATCCGTTCGTCCATGAATGACCCTCCCCTATCCCAACTGTAGCTAAGCTAACGACAGTATTCTAATAGATGGGGGGTGTCTTGACGAGCTAAAAAACCCCCATCGGACCTATCTCTGTTGGACAGGCTTTTCGTAAGGGGCTTTCTGAAAGGGATGTCTTTGGTCTTGGAAATTTCCGGCGGCGTATGGGCAGTATGCGCAGTGTAGGCAGGCACTGTCCGCATCCGCCTGAGTGTCAAGGACCTCTATGTGAACCAGTGTCGCACCTGCCAGGTGTTCCTTCGACCGTAGAGCCGTATACAGGTGTGTATGTCACCACAGACCTGCTTTCCAGCCGGTGTATTTCGCTCCAGCGTATAGCCAGCATGTTGCCGGCGTATTGTCGCCAGCGCATTGCCAACGTACTGCCAGCGTATTGCCAACATATTGCCAACCGACTGGGCTGCGACGCATATTGCCGTCAATGGTAATATTCGGTAAACCGCCGGGAAGGCCGCTGTTTAACCCGCTTCTTTGGCCGTCATGTTGATTGCTACTTCGACGGCTGCTTCGGCCGCTACTTTAGGCCACCTTCCCGGCGGACGCCCTTCACGGGTCCGGGCGAAGACCCGTCCATAGCCTATGTGTTGTCTTGGAAATATTCAGCGAACGCGAAAACAGCCGGATATCCGCCGGTATGGAAGAACAGGACTGCTTCTGCGTCATCAAGCTGTCCCTTCCGGAGCAAATCGAGCATGCCCGACATGGCTTTGCCTGTATATACCGGATCCAGCAGAATCGCTTCAGTCTGGGCCACCAGCCGTATTGCATCATTTCCTGCCTGTGTGGGTACTGCGTATTTTTCGCCGTAGTATTCATCGTGGACGATAATGTCGTCAGGCGTAACTGTCTTCTCGATACCAAGCAGGGCATACACCCGGTTAGTCATCTCAGCCACCGATTTTTTCTGGGGCTCTGAGTCGCGGCTTACAGATACCCCGTGGATTTTCATTGCAGGGTACAGTTCCCGAGAGGCTACTTCGGCACCGGCCTGGGTACCGGCTGACCCGGTGGCAAGGAACGCATGACCGAAGCTTACGCCCAGTTCCTTCGCCTGCTCAATCACTTCCATAGTGCTCTCTACGTAACCCAAGGCACCGAGAGGTGTCGACCCGCCGACTGGAATCAGGTATGGCTTGCGGCCTTGCTCTTTGAGTTCTGCAACCAGATCCTGGGCCGCCTGATTCATATCGCCGTCCTCGGGCACAAAGTGGATGTTGACTCCGAGGATGGTATTGTACAGCAGGTTACCTTGCCTTACGGCCGGTTCCTCACCTTGAAGGATTAGGTGGCACTCAAGCCCCAGTTTTGTAGCCACCGCAGCGGTCTGGCGGCAATGGTTTGACTGTACTCCGCCTAGAGTGATGATGACGTCGGAATCCTGGGCAAGGGCATCTGCCATTAGGAAGTCCAGTTTCCGGTTCTTGTTGCCGCCGAGCCCTGATTGGGTGAGATCGTCGCGCTTTACGAAAATCCGAGGCTTGCATCCCAGGGCTTGCTGCAACCTGGGTAATTCTTCTAGGGGGGTTGGCCGTTGGAACAAGCCGAGACGCTTGAATCTGCTAAGGTCCACAATCCATTCTCCTTTCTTGTGGTCAGGTGTTCAGGTTTATTATTCTGTTTTTGTCCTAAGAAGAGCCGTGATACCTGCACCGGCCATTGTTAAGTCTATTGTTTACTCTATAATAGAACGTCCCCAATAGAACGTCCCCCGTGAGCGATTTTTTCGAGATTAAGTTCTGCCCTGTAGGTTCTGCATCAATACCTAAGTTCCTGCCAGTGTCTTTGGAGAAGTCTGACTGCAAGGGGGCTTGGCTGGATTGAAGTAGGGAACTGGGATGTATGTGCGCAACAAGCACACAAGCGGTGCAATAAGGTCAAGCTTGAGGAAAATCTCTGAGAAATGGAACTCAGAAGAGTCTGACAATAGTGATGAAGTGATGAGGAATAACGCGAAGGAATAGTACTGAGGAAGTTCTGGGAAGCAGGCCTTAGGAATATCTCGCAACAGCGGCGCGATTGTAGACGCTGCAAGGTACGGTCGGTATGAGGTATCTCAGTGATTTGTCAGAGTTCCTTGCAATAATCGCCGGTCCCGGGGCTAAGATCGCTGCAATGAGTAGATGAAAAATCAAGCGATTAGATGCAGAATCAGATGTATAGTTTAAGCGCAAAGAGAAAATCCTAATACGGGCTAGGTTGCGAGAGCAGTTGTCGCACCTAGCCCTGTGATTTGCCTGTGATTTGNNGACTTGCCAGTGGTTTGAACGGGGTCTACCCGTGATTTACCTGCGACTTGCCAGTGGTTTAAACGGGGCTTACCCGGGATTTACCCGCGACTTGCCAGTGGTTTAAACGGGGCTTACCCGTGATTTACCTGTGACTTGCCCGTGGTTTGGCTACGCCTACCTGGGACTAACCTGTGACCTACCTATGACTTCCTTCCTGGCGTGAACACTATAGACCACTACCGGCGGAATGTTCTAGTTGGGCTTGCTTTTCAGGCTAACAGGACCACTGGCAGCAAAGAGATACGCGCTAATCCGCTCAGCGCCGCCGCAGAAGCCGGCAACGTGAAGCTCGTTCGAGGGCCTTGGATACGCGAGTTCTTGGACGAACTCGAGGCATTCCCGGGCGAGGCCCATGACGATCAAGTTGATGCGGCGAGCGGGGCTTATGAGAAGTTGGCATTACGAAGACGTCGTGGCGTTGTAGACAAACCTCCAGGTTGGTAAAGGCTGGTGACTAGGTTGCCTGCCATACTCACTTCGCTCGATTTTCTCCGTGAAGGCGCGCCCTGGCCGCCGCCTACGGAGCTAGAGAGGCTTAAACTGTACAAGCAGAATCGTGATCTGTTCGTGGGGAAGCACGATAAGGTCTTCAAAGACTGGATCAGGCTGCTTCGGGATGATATGCAGGCGTCTTTGGAGATTATCCTCAACTGGCCGAAGCGACTCAGACAGTTTAGTGAATTGCAGGAGATGGTGATCCAAGATCCTAGGTCAGGCGTTTTCTACTATGTACACAGGACGGCAGGTCCGCAGCTGGCATTCTATGCAGAGCGAATTCAATATCTTAGTAAGCTTTTCAAAAAGGTGGGTCTTGTGTACAGTATAGACAAGAATCAGCGTGTTGGCTTTTGGCATATAAAAACCGGTAGACGATATTTTGCGTCTCAGAACGATTTCGTTGAGATTCGACCATCGAAGAGGTGAGAGCAGTGAAACGAGATGAAGTGCTATGGATGCTTGAGTCTTACGAGCAAGAAGTCTCGTGGCTGCCCAATAATGTGAACCCTCACGGCGAGATGGACAACATCCTCGATGGTCGAGATGTTGTCGAGGACCACAAGGCACTGTTGTCAGAAACCGAACTGGCTCGTTTGCAGCGTGCCGATGAGCATCTTAGGAAGTATGCCAAGGAGGTATACAGCTATCTAAGTCGGGACCCCAGGAAGTATCGTGAGAAGTACAATGTGCCGCGTTCTCGATGGTGGTGGTATGTTGACGAACTAACGGAGACGTGACGGTTTCCTGGGCAGCGGTTCCGCCTCCACAGCGATCCCGATAATTTTCGGATCATTAAACCGAATCGGAATCCGAACATAACTCAAAGTCTTCGGGGCTTTTTGTTTGGGATGACCTGCAGAGAGTGCTCGCGGAGAAATAGGCAATTTGAGCCATGCCGGCCTAGAGGATAGAGGTACCAAGCTAGTCGCCGCCTAGATGATGGACTGCAGGCGCTGCCTAACCCGAAAATGATTTCCAGGCCATGAATCTTATTGTCATTCTAATGCTATATAATTGTCAGCTTTTCATATCTTAGTTGAGACAGGCTTTTCCGCTCTCCAAAGCTATCCATGTGAAATGCACATCAAATGCACGTAAGCTGTTAGGGGGCCCAAGGCCTGAGAGCGCCATATTCCGAAGCAGTCAATAGCACGGCATGGCGGGTTATCCGGCTGCTGTACACCGGATAACCCGGGCTCGGGAGGTAGTCGTCTTTCCAGTCGGCTTCCCCTGTCTCGCAGACCGCTCTGAATCCCTTCGCTATTCGGATTACCGGGCAAATGCGCCCCAGAGCACCTGCAGAGAGGCCCGCTTGGATGCACCTATATCGAGCACCTCTATAGAGGAAGCCAGATCTCAAGGTGAATCCATATCTCAAGGGGAAGCACGATCTCCACGGCCTCAGACTCGTCCCTCGTTGTTTCCGCTAACACAAAAAAGGGTCAAGTCCGAAAACAAGCCCTGCTCTCAACCTGAAGCGATGCCCCCTAAGACTGATACGGGTATTCTCCAGACCGATTATATGACTATATGTCTTATTCTACAGACTTATCGTCTATCCCTTCTTGGTCTGGGACCAGCATTCGAAATTTAGGAGCATAGTCTCGGAGTTGGTAGATTTGATTGGCGGATAACACAAGTTCAGGTTTTGAGGGTCTAAGAGGCAGCGATGTGCGCGGCTATGCGCGCAGCCATGCGCAGAATTTGAGTATCCCAGCGATGAAGACAATTAGACCATGAAGCCCGAGTAGCAACAATGCACGGGATTTGAACATCTCGAAAGCGAACAAGGTAAATTTTTGAAGCCTCAAACCCAGGCGATAGGCGGGATTTGAGCATAGCGACAACAAACATGATGTAGTTTTGAATCTCCGAACAGAGGCAGTAGTCAGGATTTGAGCATCCCGAAGGAAAGTAGGGTAAATCTCTGAAGTCTCGAACAGCCACCATACGCAGGATTTGAGCATATAGGAAACAAACATGATGGAATTCTCAAACTTCGGACAGAGACAATAGACAGTCCCTGAGCACCCCGAGAACAAGTATGATGAGATCTTGAAGCTTCGAACGGAGACAATACGCAGAGTTTGACTATCGACGTCTCCCGAACATGCCTCAACCCAATACTAATCAGTCCGGTACTTCTTGATGGCCCTGATAATATCCCGAAGCAGCAGGCTTTGTTCCAGCTCCATGTCTTCCAGCATATAGGATATTTCTCGCT
This sequence comes from Candidatus Fermentithermobacillaceae bacterium DTU015, assembly GCA_001513185.1. GTDB lineage: Bacteria > Bacillota > Sulfobacillia > Fermentithermobacillales > Fermentithermobacillaceae > DTU015. Next base: position 5,676 of record LFST01000047.1, on the reverse strand, counting down.
TAACCTGTTGGATATCCTCGGAGCCGGCGCTAGTCCCGGCATCCCGGAAAACGTCGGGTTTGCCTTGATGTTCTGCCTGCCGATGTTCAGCCTGCTGAATAATAACAGATACTGGGGTCTCAAGCGCATCTGCAAGCAAAACGAGGGTATCGAGACTAGGCAGCCTCTGGCCGGCCTCGATTTTCGCAATATAGGTCGAGTGCAGGTCCGCCCGTTCCGCCAATTGCTCTTGTGTGAGGCCTCGCTGCCTTCTCAGAGCCCTGATTGTCTTCCCAAGATTATGCAGATTGTTTCTCATCACACGATGCATCTCCTGCCCCCTGGGGACCGGTCCTGAATAGATTTCCTCTGTCCCGATTTTTCGAAAAGGATGGTCAACAAAATCCTTTCAGACTCACGGGCGATATGGAATAGACTATTGGTCTGTATACTGAGACCAGCAGTCATCCCGTTCTTCCTGTAAGTCTTCCCTGGATGGTCTCCCTCATCCGCCACAACAACATACCGCGTATTCTCAAAACTTCAGTATGAGAATTGAGGCGTACTCAGAATAGGAGCATACGCGGGGCCGGCGTGGTGAAAATCTGAGACTCAGAGTACCCGAGGCAACCACAATTTGATGATGACGTTGAACCGGTGTCATGAAATCTTACTAAACCCGGAACCCGTACTATCAAGACTCGATAATTCGCCTATCCGACGTTCTCAGAATCTGATTGTGCACAGAGCCAGTAGGCACATAACTTGACTATCTACCAAACTGAGCTCATCAGGATTTGATTATTCACAGAATCAGTTGGCTCATAATTTGACGATCTACCGAACTGAGATCTTCAATACTTGACCATATGCAGGATCAGTGGGCGAGAAACTTGACTACCTGCCAGACTGAGTTCTTCAGGATTTGATTGTTCGCAGAGGCAGTTGGCTCATAATTTGACTATCTACCGAGCTGAGGTCTTCAAGATTTGATTGTATACAGAGTCAGTGGACACAAAATTTGGCTATCCGTCGAGCTGAGATCCGCAAGATTTGATTATTCACAGAGTCAGTGGGCACAGAATTTGACTATCCATCGAGCTGAGGGCCGCAGGATTTGATTATGTACGGAGCCAGAAGGACCTACAAAAGGTACTCTGTTTGCCTAATTCACCCTCGGGCAACAACTGCCCAGATAGTACTAATAGAAAGGAACACACCGAGAGGGATGGTATCGGTAGTCTTGAGGCGTCCCAACAGCAGCAGAATCACGGTATAGACTGCCGCAAGCGTGAACCCGACTGCAAGCCCGGATACAACACCGGGGAAGCCAAGATAGAATCCAATTACTCCTGCCATCTTCACATCTCCTCCGCCTATGGCACCGGGCTTTATGAGAGCTGCTACAAGCAGGAATCCGAAACCGAAACAGGCACCTAGGATGCCGCCGGACAAGCTGCTCGACATACCCTGTGCCCGGATCAGCCACGTTCGATTCGTCCATAGCCTGGGCTGAGACAAGGCAGACGACCGGAGAACCAACGCAAAACCTAAGACTGACAGCAACACCTTGTTGGGTAGCAGCCTGTACATAATGTCGGTGCCCGCAAGGAGACACAGATGTAACGCTATGATCATATGCAGTACACCGTGCAATCCCAACCCATAATGTTGGTAAAGCGCTAGGAAAGCAGCAGCGGTTGCAAGTTCCAGCGTCAGACGTGCCAGGACCAGTTTGCGGCAGCAATGCTTGTGCTGGCACCCCCGCGCAAAAGCCCTCTGCATGATAATACCGATCAGCGGTATAAATTCCCACACTTGGATAGGCTGATTTGGATGACTAGGCTGATTGCCCAGAACCCATCCAAAATTTTGGCCGCTGGTCACTTCGCCTCTAACAGAGATTCTTGACGCAATTGCGTACACCAGGCTCCCCATCCATAGTCCTGTAAGAGCAATCAAGATATCCGCTAACCCGAAGCTCGCCTGAGGCCACACCGAACGGATCGGCTCTAGGAACACCAGGATCCCGTGCAACAGCTCATCATCCCCAGTGGGTATTTGTCCTATCTCTACGCCGTCTGGCTCGCAAATACACATCACACCATTTGGTTCGTAGGGTACACATCTCAAACATCTGGTTCGTAAGACGTTCGTAAGACGCACATGTACTCCATCTGGCTCGCGGAATGCACACCTACGGTTCTGGTTTGCAGGTGCCCATCTACGCCATCTGGCTCCTTGGTCCAGAAACCCCGTGACCTGCCCGTTTTTCTATCTTCTCGATCTGGCGCCGGTAGTGCCGGGACAACCGCTCAAGAGTCTGAATGACCGGGTCGTCCATATCAACTGTATCCTGAGGCAGCCGCGGTGGAATCTTCTGCCGCATCCGGCCAACTGACAAATCGGCAGCCGTCAGCACAGTCAGCACAACGCCGTGTTCGGCACACGCCCCAATTTTGAACATGTCCCGGACACGCCTTTGTCTGAATTGCTCCTCATCAGGGTACATGTCGGTGACGCCATAATGCTGAGGCCCGTTGAACTCAAACCCGACCTTCTCCTCTGGAAAATACCGATCGATTTCCAACCTCTCACCTGTGAGAGGATAGACCAAGAAGTCAGGCCTGGCGTTATCGATGTAGTTGCGTTGCGGCACGAGACAGTCCAGATAATGTTTTGTCAAAAACTCCCCTTTGTGGGCGCAGAACTTGAACCTGTGCTCAATTGACTTGGCCTGCTCAGTCTTTACGGCTTTCGGCGCTGTAGGAACCGGGATGATCTTAGCACCGTTCTTCACGAGGTTTAGCCATCCGGCTTGCTCAAGCCTCCTGCACGACTTGGACACCGTGTTCCTCGACAGGCCGGTGCCGGCAATAAGTTCTTTGAGCGAACCAGGCCGTGTAATGCAAACACGGATGTAAATCATCCTATCGGACTCAGAAAGCCCCGGAAACTTCAAGAGTTCAAGAAGGAGCACATGATCCATATGTGGGAACTACTCCTAACTGCGATTTGTTTTGGTTTACTCCTCAACAGTACAAGTAAATGCCTGAGCCAGTGTGGCTGTCCGTACCTGTGCTCGAAGCCTGACCACTCTTCACATCGCCCCGGTTACCGGCACATTGGCAAGGCAGGCTAATCTACAACCTACTGAGCCAGGCGGAGTGGAACGCCACACACACCAGCAGAAGCCCGGAATACCGGCTCAAGATGTATTTCTCTCTGTCGATACTCCTGACAGATCTGTGGCGATGTTAGTCGGAACTTGTTGCGTCGTGGAATATTGTACCTAATTATGTCAGCCATGACAAGTACTGTAATACTGGAATTTGCGGCAATCTAACTGCGCTCAGCTTATCTATGGCCAAATCAGTCTTGCGCAAATCCTGAGTCTGGGGAGGTTGATGATAGTCATGTCTTGGGCAGATAGGCCTTCTTCATACGCAAATCCTGCGCAGGCATTAGTACTCATCTGCAATATCTGAGCATACCTAGTTGGGTCATGATGCTAAGTTAACTAGTCAAAACAGCGAGGTGTTCAAAATTTGAAGACATGGGACCGGCACATGCTTAGCATCTGAATATACGGAGCGGTTGCATGCTCAAGATTTGATTGCGCGGTTCTTAATGGATTTCAAGGCTTCTTCTTCTCAGGCGGCTACATGCTCAAGATTTGATTACGTGGCTCTTCATATGTTTGAACACCTGTCGGTTGCAGGGCGCCACCTGCTCAAGATCTGATTACAATTCAAAATAGCACACACATCCCTCAATTTCGGCGCGTAAGATGTAAGGAAGCTACATCTGCAAACCGATAACTACGAGGGGAGGATGGTTCTATGAACGATGTTCTGGCTTTATTGTTTATGCTCTTGTTGGTCGTAGGGCTGAGCACCAAATCAGCACAGGTAACCACCAAGCCTGTGGATAGTTTGGAAATAGACAGCTCGTGTTGCGGCTCAGTCGAAGGCAAAGACGGACTGGACCAATAGGGAATCTAGACAGTATCTTCCCAGAAGGCTGCCCGGTACAACTCAAAACCCGGGCTCTCCTTCAACCTTCCTACATATTGGCCATGCTCCCCGTTGGAACGTACTGTCGGAGCGAAATGTCCCAGGCCACCTATCCAAACTCCAGATTTCCCGGTCTGATAGTACCCGCTGGACTCATCAGAGAGTTTTTGGATTTCATCCAAATCGTAAGCAGCTCGCTCTAAGGTTCTTCTCCTCGAGTTTTTGACTTTGACTTTCTTTGCTCTTTGTGCTAAAGTATCACTGAACCCAATATTGGGAACTATCTCATCTGGAAGCAGATTCATTCTTTCCTGGAAAGGAGTGCGGCCCATGATTAGACGGTGGCATCCGCTTAATGATCTTGCACGCCTTGAGAGAAAGATGGATTCGTTTTTCAACGAGCTTTGGAGGGGATTCAGCCCGAGAGCCTTTGCCGAGGCCCAATTTGGTAGTTTCCCTGTCGATGTGCTGGATCAGGGCGACGAAATCATAGTCAGGGCTGAACTTCCCGGAGTGGAAAAAGACAAGATCGACCTTAGGTGCACAGAAGATTCAATCAGCATCGCTACGGAGAAGAGCGAGCAGAAGCAAATCAAAGACGGCACTTGGGTTGTTCAGGAATCGTCTTTCGGCAAGATGGTGCGGACCATTAGCCTGGATTCGCAGATAGACCCAGATAGGGCCTATGCTTCGTTTGAAAACGGAGTGCTGACTGTAACACTGCCTAAGACCGGACCGTCGAAGCGCGGACGGAGCATTCAGATTAACTAGGAACGAGATTCGGGCCAAAGATTCGATTCGGAGCCATCGGCCACTTCTCAATCGGATCAACTTAAGCCAAAGAAATACCGGATGTTTGATATTAGCAAAGTAGTTTGAGCATGTTGAGGAATCCGTCGGACATATCGGCGGATTCTTCTTAATCTTATAACCCTGATCCAAATCGCAAGTTTATTAGCACTCCCGCCCATCCTCCAGCTACACAGCCTTGGAAAGCCTGGCTACTCAAAATCCCCGGATAGCTACTTCCCAGGACTCGCCTCCTTGAATCGGGCCGCAAGGCGATGACAGCAGATCTTGCATACGAACTTCAGCAGCGCGAAGCTGCCCTTCATTACCTGTGGGACCAAGGACTCATTTTCATCCTTGAATCTGCAACTTAGGGCTAAGGTTTTCGATTAACCCATTGAAATTGCACCTCGGCCCGGTAAGGAGCCGGGCAATACTCCGCAAGGATGCGGACTACATTCTACAAGGAGGTAGAAACAGTGAGAATCAACACCAACATTTCCGCGCTTAACGCGTGGAAGAACCTGGCGATAACAGATGGCCTTATGGCCAAATCGCTGGAAAAACTGTCTTCAGGCTATAGGATCAACAGGGCCGCTGACGATGCCGCTNNTCAGAAAAGATGAAAGCCCAAACCCGCGGACTCAGGCAGGCGGTCAGAAACGCCCAGGATGGCATCTCACTCATTCAGACCGCAGAAGGAGCGCTCAATGAAGTCCACGCTATCCTGCAGCGTATGCGCGAACTCGTGGTCCAGGCAGGCAACGGGATTTATGAGTCGGACGACCTCCAGATGATCCAGGACGAAATCAACCAGCTCGTCGATGAGATCGATGAGATCTCAACGAGAACCGAATTTAACACCAAGAAGCTGTTGGACGGGACCGTCGCA
>LFST01000031.1:1222-2464 GCA_001513185.1 Candidatus Fermentithermobacillaceae bacterium DTU015 | reverse complement strand
AGGATTATGCGGTCTGGTAGCCCGAGGGAACCTCTTGCTGTCAGACCGTCGTTGCGATCTTAGAGGGGGTGCAATCATCAACCCGTGGGTTGGGAGAGAGCCAGCTAGGGCTTTGTGTTCAAGGATTTAGGAGGTTTCCCATCATGTTAAGACGGCTATCTAAAGTCTCTATGGTGGTTATTCTGTTCGGTGCGTACCAGTTTTGCCGCTGGGGAGATCAACTGTCAGGGTTTTTTGGAGGGTTGGGAAGATGCTTATCATACTAGCGCTTCTGGGCGGAAGTATCTTGTTGGTTCGGGCTGCCTATCGCCGCTAGAGGCACACGGTTGGTCAGCTTGTGGGTGGTCTGGGGCTAGATCTTCTTGGCTCAACGTTTGTCGGCATGGGCATGTCCCTTCCTGCGCTGGTGCTGTTTTTTCTTACGTGGACGCAGAACTCTGAACGCCGTCGATGGATCATATCCGGACCCTATCCTCTGGATAGACTTGGCAGTGGTCCCCTCCAGGTCTGGATTGGCGTCCTTGGTGTGGTAGTTGGTTGTATTCTGTTATCACTGGGGCTCATCGTCTTTCTCATGGCAGAAGCCCCCTTAGCTTCGGGTGTGGACTTGCATCAGAAGAAGAAACCTTTGGGCAAACTTAGCATATTTGATGTTATGTTGTGGATCATGTGAATCATGATCGGAAATACCAAGCTGCCGCCAAGGGTGGGCGAGTAGAGCGTGCTTAACCAAATACCGGAAAGGAAAGCCGAGAACGGGTTCCTATGCCCTAACGCGAATATCGCGCTGGAAACAATGGCAGCGGGCCAAAAACCAACAATTGTACACAGACGATTCAGCAGGAACCCACGGTACAAGAGTTCCTCTTTGATAGGAGCTAGAAAATCAGGCTAATTAGGAATGAGTTTCCGCTCGACCCGAAAAGCTCAGATACTCGTTNNGGGAATTGAATGCATGCTTGGAAGCCTCCCCAGGAAGTACGCACAGCAAAGTCCGACAGCAACAACCAGGTTTATTGGTCTAGCGTTGTCCGACAGCCAAGGCTCATTTTTGTGTGTTGCCCCTCGGCGGATCCACATGTAGTAAACCAATATTAGAGTCATATCCGATATTGCTGTCCAGATAGATTTGGTCTCGCATATTCTGTAGACACAATAAGCGATAGCTGGGGCAACAATAAAGCGAAGGACCACAAATTGACCCAGAATAAGTGCCGACTGCATATATTGATCCTTCGACAT
>LFST01000031.1:477-1213 GCA_001513185.1 Candidatus Fermentithermobacillaceae bacterium DTU015 | reverse complement strand
TACACCATGCATGGCACATAGTACCAAGTATGGCAAAGGCCGTGTCAAGTTTTAGTTGGTGACCTTTTGATCGAGTTAGAAACCATTGTTCGATGCATACACCGTCCTATTGCTAACCCGGCCTGGAACCCCCCACCAGGGTACGCCTCCATCCAAAGGCTCTACGGGGGCTTTGAAATATAGCCGTTCACGGGACAGTCCTGCCCTCCGACCGGAGGATGGCGAGAAATTCGGCAGGGGACACTATCTTTACCCTGCCCACGTTCTGAAGGGGATATATGTGTTTCAGGTCTCCTGTAACCAAATAGTCAGCCCTGGCCTCCAGGGCGCAGGCCAGTATCTGATTGTCGGCCTTCTTGCTGGCGATGATCTCCGGCACCTCTGACGGTTCTACAATAAGAATCAAGAACGGTTTTTGGTGGACTGAGCCTTACGACTGGTACAATAATTGGCACAGGCAAAAGACAGTGGCTTACGATAAATCGGGCAAGGTACTGTATGAAGTGGATATGACTGACATGCCTTGAGATTCGCTGACAACGAGCGCCCGCACCGGTTGGTGGGTCTGGTTGCCTAATCAGCAGCGCAAGCAACTAGAAGCATAGGTCCCACGAGGTAACCGTTGCGACCATGAGGATTACTTGAGAGGATTACCGAAGGCTGGCCGGTGGCCAGCCCGCTTCCTCTAATATCCCAGTTTTTCTCCTACGATGACCACCAGGAACTTCTCTTTTCC
>LFST01000031.1:0-260 GCA_001513185.1 Candidatus Fermentithermobacillaceae bacterium DTU015 | reverse complement strand
CCGGCGTAATTCCAAATGCGTGCCAGACCCTGGTCTACATCATCTACGATCTTGTTGTAGCCGCACACAATGATTGTGGTCTTGGGGCCGAACATCATGGATGCTACCCGGTTGCCGAAGCCGTCAATATTGATGAGGGTGCCTTTCATCGTCACGGCGTTGGTGCTGGAAAGAAACACATCAGCGACGATCTGACTATAGCGTGTGTTGCCCCTCTCCTCAGGACTTAATGACTGGTCCCAGTGATCGAATACCTTGCA
>LFST01000028.1:45998-69663 GCA_001513185.1 Candidatus Fermentithermobacillaceae bacterium DTU015 | reverse complement strand
GCCCAAAATGGCTCACCACGTGCACCAATCCTAGGGTCCTTGGCTCTTCCAACGGTGAAAATGGTGCACTATGTGCACCATTTTTCCTGTTTTCAGCTGTGACTTGAGCAAGAATCGTACACCAGGTGCACCAATCTTCCCGGTTTCTGCCTGAGCTGCCGTCAGAATGGCACACCGAGTGTACCAATCACCCGCGTTTCCAAGATCCCCAATCCCCCGCTGCTATGGGACGGTTGCCTCAATGATGGTCCATTACGTGTACCAGCTCTAGGTGTGCGGTCTCACAGCAGGGAAAATGGTGTATCCTATGCTATCTGTGTTGTTCTATCCTTAGTTGTTCTATCCTTAGAAGAACCAAGTGTCCAGGCTTCTTAACGCGGCAACACCTTACGTTAAAGGCACCTGGGCTCCCAGCGCCAACAGCAGCCGCCGTTCAACGTCTTCCCAGTTTATGAGGTTCCACCATGCCTCGAGATATCTGCGCCGTTCGTTCCTGTAGTCCACATAATAGGCGTGTTCCCACACATCTGCCACCAATACCGGGATGATTCCCCACTGGGTGAGGTTTTCGTGCTTCTCAGCCTGGAGGATCTCCAGGCGTCCCCACGCAGGGTTCCATCCGAGGATACCCCAGCCCGATCCCTGGACAGCGTTGGATGCGGCCAGGAACTGGTCCTTAAACGCGTCAAAACTTCCAAAGGCAAGGTCTATCTGTCGTGAAATGAACGGGCCGGGTGTTTCCCCACCGGGTGCCATGTTTGTCCAGTAGATACTGTGGAGTATGTGGCCTGACCCGTTAAAAGCTATCTCGGTCTCCCAAAACCTTATTAGTGAAAAATCACCTGCCTCCCTGGCAGCTGCCAGCTCCCTTTCCGCCCGGTTGAGGTTGTTGACGTAAGCTAAGTGATGTTTGTCGTGGTGGAGCTTAAGCGTTTCCTGGCTGATACAAGGCTCAAGAGCATCGTAAGGGTAGGGAAGGGGTGGTAGCTTATGGCCGCCGATGGGAACAGCTTCTCTCAACAGTTTCTCTACATCGCCATGAGGGCCGTTGGTTGTGAACCCGTTGCCGGAGCCTAAGGTATTCATAGGATCCCTCCTTAAGAAGTGAGACATGTTGGGATGGCTGAAGACTACAGATACAGGTGTGTAACTAGTAGGAATGTCTCGACTATATCTTATCCAAATCTTACTGCCTGCTGCGGGCCTTGGCAACAGGCAAATGGCTGACGAATCACGGGGTGGATGCTGACTTGGCCGGTCTGAAGGGTGTCTACGGCAGCAGATGGACGGCTAGAAGAGAGGTTTGGCTTGCAAGCGCGGTAGAAATGGCAGGTACAGAGGAAGGCAAATGAGCTGCTTGAGGCTGGTTTGGACGCTGAGCATCGGACAGCCACGGCAAACATGCTTAAATTCTACTTCACAAAGTTAATTTTGTGGTTGCATTCCGTTGAGGCCTGTGCTACACTATTTGTGAAAGTGAGAACTATCACTAAACGCGAACGAGTCTGCTTCTCTCGACGCGTAGGTCTAGTTGGCATCAGGCAAAGGTTTCAAGAGTCAGTCAGGTCGGCAAGGTAAAAAAACACAAAGCAAGCAAGGAGGTATAACAATGATGAAAGGGTTTGCAATGCTAGGTATCGGAAAAGTGGGTTGGATCGAGAAGGAAAAGCCCGTAGCTGGCCCTTACGATGCCATTGTAAGACCTATCGCAGTTGCTCCTTGCACCTCAGACATACACACGGTGTTTGAAGGTGCACTGGGAGAAAGACAAGACTTATTGCTGGGCCATGAGGCAGTGGGAGAAGTAGTTGAGGTAGGTAGCGAAGTTAAGGATTTCAAGCCCGGAGACAGGGTAGTCGTACCGGCGATTACTCCGGACTGGCGTACTTCGGAAAGTGTGAGGGGTTTCCCGATGCACTCTGACGGAATGCTTGCAGGATGGAAGTTCTCAAACGTGAAAGACGGAGTGTTTGCAGAATACTTCCACGTCAATGATGCCGACATGAACCTAGCTCTGCTTCCCGACGATGTCCCTCCTGAAGTGGCAGTTATGATAACCGACATGATGACGACTGGATTCCACGGCGCTGAGCTGGCCGACATCCAATTCGGCGATTCGGTCCTGGTGATTGGGATAGGCCCGGTAGGTCTCATGTCAATCGCAGGAGCCAAACTACAGGGAGCCGGCAGGATCATCGGAGTAGGCAGCAGGCCCGCGCTAATAGAAGCAGCAAAGTACTACGGAGCCACAGACATAGTCAACTACAAGAACGGGCCTATCGAACAGCAAGTGATGGAACTTACCGATGGCGAAGGAGTCGACAAGGTCATTATAGCAGGTGCCGGCTCCGACATCATGAAGATTGCCGTAGAGGTGACCAAGCCTGGTGGTATCATCGCCAACGTCAACTACTTCGGCGAAGGCGACACCATCCCCATCCCCAGGCTAGAGTGGGGTTGTGGAATGGCTCACAAGACCATCAAGGGCGGGCTGACCCCTGGCGGAAGGGAACGGATGGAGCGGTTCCTGGAACTAGTCCGCAACGACAGGGTCAACCCCGGCAAACTTATCACGCACAAGTTCCACGGGTTTGAAAACATCGAAAAAGCTCTGCTGATGATGAAGGATAAGCAGCCAGACTTGATTAAGCCCGTGGTAATCATCGACTGGTAACTAAGGTAATGCCTGCCTAGACCCTACTGGGCTTAAGAACCGGCTTGATGGGCTTCATCAAGCCGGTTCTTTTGTTTGCGGCACCCTTGAGTCCTTGTCCATAAACAAGCCTGTGAACATGAAGCCCGGGCGCACCTTGAGCCAACCTACAACCAATGTATGTTTGCCAGGGCCGTGGCGTCTGATAACCTAAAGGTAGGTCTCAAATAGGCACTCAGTCCGGTGCCAGGGGTTTGAAAACAGCCGGACAGATCGCATCGTTAAGGGGTGCCGTCACGGAAGCTTAGAATGAAGAAACGGAGGGGTCGTCGGTGAAACACATAAATTGGGGGCCGCTTGAGGGCTACATCGAGCAGATGATGGAAAAGCATCACATAGTGGGCGCCGCGGTGGCCGTTGCAGACAGGCAACGCGTGATTTATGCAAAAGGTTTTGGAGTGAGGGACTTAGAGACCCGGGATCTGGTCACGCCTGAGACGATTTTCGGATGTGCATCAGTGTCCAAATCGTTTACCGCCATGGCCATAATGCAGCTGGCAGGCCAGGGAATGCTGTCTGTTGACGACCCGGTGATCCGGCATCTGCCGGAGTTTCGTTTGGCCGGGATGGAAGATATGTCGGCAGTGACCATCCGTCATCTTCTGTCCCATACCACAGGCCTTCCACCCATGAAACGCCGGGAGGAGATCATCGATTTAGAGGAGCACCTTGAGTACATTGCTTCTGCCGAGTATGAACTGCTGGGGCCTCCAGGCGAATATTTCAGTTACTGCAATGATACGTTCCTGCTCAACGGCCTTATCATCCAGCGAAAGTCAGGCCAGCTTTACAGGCGCTACATGACCCAGCATATCCTGGATGCGGCGGGTATGCACCGTTCCACCTATAACCTTGAAGAATTGCCCAAGATGGGAAACGTGTCCACTCCGTATTCGTACAACAGGAAGACACACACCCACGACAAGCAAGCTTGGCCTACTCTTGGCACATACGAGGTAGGTGGCGGCGTAAGGTCATGTGTGTTGGACCTTATGAAGTATGGCCAGATATATCTGAACGAAGGCAAGACCCATGACGGTAAGCAAATCGCCCCTGCTCATGGCCTCCGGGAGATGTGGAATTCGCCCATGTACGCCATCGATAGGAGCACTTACTACCATCTTGGGCTTAAGGTAACTCCCAACTACGCAGGTACAGGGGTCACATTGGTTGAACATAGCGGGGGCCAGCCAGGCGTGTCCTCAAATTTTGGATTTGTCCCGGAAAAGGGCATCACCGCAGCGGTGCTTACAAACGTCGACGGAGTTCCCGCCGGCGCCATCTGGCTTGCGGCAGTCAACACCGTGCTTGGGCTGCCATTGGATACCCAGAGAAGTGTTGAGGTGGATTGCGGGGCTTCACCCGAAGAGCTGGCCAAGTTCGCCGGATTCTACGAGTGTGATGAGGGCGGCAAGGTGGACCTGTATATGGACGGCGATATACTCAAACTCAGGATGGAAGACCTGGAGTTTGAAGTTAAGGCAAGCGATCACCGGACCCTGTTCTACGATGATATGGGTCAGCAGAGAGTGCTCCGCTTCTATTTCCGTGAGGAGGCTTCCAAGCCTTGGGCTGTATTGGCAGGCTCCAGGATGCTTCGCAGGAAGCAATGAGGCATGCAAACTGTTAACTTGCAGGGGCTAACTGTACTAAATTAGACCGGAAGGAGACCCGGAAAGCTTGGGCCAGGCTAGCCCAAGACCTCCGGGTTTACTACATGTTCAGGCCTCTTGCCTGACAGGGCCTGGATTAAGTTCTGTGCTGCCATGACCGCCATCTTGGTGCGGGTAGCTATGCTCGCGCTGCCTATGTGGGGGAGAAGCACTACATTATCGAGATCCCTTAGCGGGCTGTCTGCCGGCAGAGGCTCCTCGTGGAATACGTCCAGGCCTGCTGCGAAAATCCGTCGCTCTTTGAGTGCCTGGCAGAGGGCTTCTTCATCCACTACTTGTCCTCTGGCCGTGTTTACCAGCACCGCAGTTGGTTTCATGAGGCTTAGTTCACGCTCGCCTATCATGCCCCGGGTTTCTTCAGTGAGTGGCACGTGGATGGATACGAAATCGGATGTGCTCAGCAGCTCTTCGAGGGTAGCCCTTCGGACGCCCATACTTGCCTCAAGGTCTGGCCTGGCGGTTCTGTTATAATACAGCACTTTCATCCCAAATCCTTTAGCCCTGCGGGCAACTGCCTGGCCGATCCTCCCGAAGCCTATTATGCCTAAGGTGGCGCCGTAGATGTCCATGCCGGTAAGCAGCATCGGCGACCAGGTGGTCCATTTGTTTTCCCTCAGGAAGCGTTCAGCCTCGGTTATCCGCCTGGCTGCCGCCATGAGCAGCGCCCACGCCAGGTCGGCGGTGGTCTCAGTCAACACCCCTGGGGTGTTGCAAACCAAAATCCCTCGCTTAGTGCATTCCGCTACATCTATGTTGTCAAAACCCACGGCCATGTTGGAGACCACCTTCAGCCGGGGCGCCATGTCCAGCAGGTCCTTGTCGATTTTCTCTGTGAGCAAAGTAAACAGCCCATCGGCATCTTGAACATTTTGTTCAAGCACTGATCTAGGCACTGCTTGGGTCTCACTTTCCCAGATTCTATACTCACAGCATCTGGCTATGATATTCAACGCGTCTTCAGGGATGATCCTGGTAATATAGGCCTTTGGTTTCATACATCTCCGCCCCTGTTCTGCTGGTTTTGGATGAACTGCACTGGGCTTGTTATCGCCTGACGCCTTAGGCCACGGAGTTTGAAAGAAGGGCTGTCCGGGCCATGCTCAATCTAACATATATCCTCTCCATGGGACAGCTTCAAGGGCAGCAAGGAAATTCATTCAAGAATGAGAATATTGTGAAAGAAGGGTGATGTCTAACTAAGAAGCGTGGGAGGAGGATCGTCATGTATGATTACATTCTTAAGGGCGGGATTGTAGTTGACGGGACCGGTGTTCCGGCGATTGAGGCCGACGTTGCTGTCAAAGACGGAAAGATAATAAAGATTGAGCCGGGCATCAAAGAGCCAGCTAGAGAGGTCCTGAATGTCACAGGTTTGGCGGTGGCGCCAGGGTTTATCGATTTCCACTCCCATTCTGATACCGGTTTCCTGCTTGATGACCGGTGTGAAAGCAAGATTTATCAAGGTGTAACCACAGAACTGGCGGGACAGTGCGGTTCCACCATCTATCCGTGTCCTGAAGACCGATTGGAAATCCTTCGGGAGTACGCCGGGGAGCCTTTCAAGGAGTTTGCCTCGTGTTCTTTCCAGGAGTTTATGGACAAGGTGAAGGCACACAACAAGAAAATGGCCACTAACCTGGTATCTCTCATCGGCCACGGGGCAATCCGTGTCGGGGTAATGGGCTTTGAGGATCGCAAGGCCACTCCTGAGGAACTGGCCCAGATGCAAGCCTTACTGGACAGGGATATGAAGGCAGGCGCATGGGGGCTATCCTTGGGGCTGGGGTATTCACCTGGGGTGTCTTCTGACCAGGAAGAACTCAATGCGTTAGGTGAAGTGGTAGCCAATTATGACGGCATAATTACTTCCCATATGCGCAGGCAAGACGAAAAGACCCCTGAGTCGCTGGAAGAGATGTACGAGATTTACCGCAAGACCGGTGCCCACGTGCATATTGCCCACTTCAAAGCCAGCGGCAGGCAAAACTGGGGGCGCGCGCCAGAGTTTGTAAAGCACGTTGCAGATGCAAGAGCGGCAGGGATTAACGTTACGGTAGATGTTTATCCTTATACTGCAGCATCTTCAGGCATCACCAACTCTTTCCCCAAGTGGTCGATCCAGGGCGGGGTGCATAAGGCAATTGAACGCCTCAAACCAGGGGCTGGTGAGCGGCCAAGGCTCATGGCCGAACTGGAAAAGGCTTTTAGGACCCAATCCGACGGCGAAAGCCTGTACATAGTTACAACCAACGGCCGTTACCCTGTGGCCGACGGCAAGACCATCTGGGAGTTGAGCCAGGAACTAGGGCTTAGCATGGCGGAGACCGTTGCCAAGGTGGCGGTGGAAACCGGCGGCATGTGCACGTGCATTTCGTTTGCAATGAGCGAAGAAGATGTGGATTACATGCTATCTCAGAAAGACTATGTTATCGGCAGCGACGGCCGGGGGCTGCCTCTTGCGCCCGAGGAGAACAGGGGCAAGCCTCATCCGCGCAACTTCGGAACCTTCCCACGGTTCCTGCGTTGGGCCAGGGAAAAGGACATACCCTTAGAAGAGGCAGTGCATAGGATTACCGGGCTTTCATCCAAGTACCTGGGACTCCCCAGGCGCGGCGTACTCAAGGAAGGTTTTGTGGCCGACATTACCGTGTTCGACCCGGTAAAGGTTACAGACAAAGCCACTTACGACAATCCATTCCAGAAGCCTGTGGGCATCGTGCATGTGTTCATAAGTGGCCAGCCTGCACTGCTCCATGGCGAGCAGACCGAGCTTAGGTTAGGGCAGTTTATACTAAAGAAGTAGAAGTCTTGGGAAACGCCGCCTAAGAGGCGGCAGCTTGCAGGTTAGGGTCTTGATCTCTCGATAGTCTTGGGAGAGGGCGGCCTGTCCGCCCTCTTCACCCTGCCCTCTCTGCCGTCTTCACCCTCTTCTCCATCTTCTCCCTCTTCTCCGTCTTTTCCCTTCCAGCAGCGTAAGTTAGCAAAATCCTGATAGTTTTCGACAAGATCCAGACAGCGCGCAGCATTGCTTTGGTCATCCTTCCTGATATACTAACCGAAACCTCCTCCCCATGGTGGTAAATGGGCCCAACTTAGGCCCTTTTCCTTGCTCGGTGGTTGTCTTCAAAAGGAGGTGAGGGAGGCTGCAACATACCCGCAAAGCCAAGGTTGTCCCCGGTGATGTGACAGTATGTTTGGTAAGTTATGGAGGTGAATTTCCTGGTGATTAAAGAAGGAATGGTTCTTACTTTCATTCTTGAACTGATCATGGGCATTGCATTGCTTGTCGTGGTCAAAAGGGCAAGGGCTGGAAAAAAGATTCCGGTAATCCACGAAATACCGGGGCTTAAGGCCCTTGAAGAAGCTGTGGGACGGGCAACTGAAATGGGTGCCCCCATCATGTTTGTTCCAGGGAAAGGTGACTTGGCAGATGCCCAGACATATGCAGCCCTGCCTGTTCTGGAGTATGTGGCTAAGTCATGTGCTGAATACGATACACGCATTATAGTCCCGCTTGGTGTGGCAGTTGTATATCCCGTTGCTGAGGCGGTAACCCGCCAGGCCTTCCAGGTGAGCGGAAAAGGCGACGCCTACCGGGAAACCGACGTGCGCTTTATCAACGAACAAAACTGGGCGTGGGCAGCAGGAATCAACGGCATCATGGAGCGGGAAAAAGTGTCTGCCCAAATACTGTTTGGAGCGTTTTGGGCTGAATCGCTTTTCTTGGCCGAAGCCGGCAACAGAGCAGGCGCCATGCAGATTGCAGGCACTGCTTCTACCAGCCAGATCCCCTTCTTTGTAGCAGCATGTGACTATACCCTCATAGGTCAGGAGATATTTGCTGCGTCAGCTTACCTCAATCCGGAACCTTCCACCACAGGCGGCCTTGTGGTTCAGGACTGGGGGAAAATGCTGGGACTGGTCCTGGTGCTTCTCGGATCGATCCTTGTCACACTTGGAAGTAACGCGATAGCAGAATTGATGCTGAAGTAGGGGGGAAGAAAGTGAAACGAGAAGGACCCGTAGCCCTGCTTATGATTTCGGGCTTTCTATACATAATCAGCGTGATAGTAGCAAGTCCGGCTATGGAGCCTGTAGCCGCGACTCTGGACGATTGGTACAAGGTGGTAGTAGGTTTCATCAATTTAGTAGGGGTTATCAGCCTTACTCAAGTCAACGGCCGTGCGGTACTCAGAAGGAGCGAAGGATGGTTTTACAATGCCATTTTGCTGGTAGTGCTCTACGGATATATCATCCTGGGCCTGGTTGGCGGCCTGCATAACGTTGCCTTCAACCTCATATACGATAACATCCTTACGCCAATACTTATGACCATCTTCTCGACACTTACCTTTTGGATTGGTTCTGCCGCATACAGGGCTTTCCGCGCCAAGAACGCGGATGCTGCTATTTTGCTGGTAGCCGCAGTCGTCGTAATGATCGGCCGCGTGACTCTAGGCTCTGCGATTTCGCCTGCAATCCCCAAAGCGGCTGAATGGATCCTCAATTTCCCGACTGTTGCGGGTATGAGAGCCATTGAAATGAGCGCTGCCATAGGCGGTATTGTGCTTGCCCTGAGAATGATAACCGGGCTCGAGCGCAGTTTCATGGGCTTTGATTGATTGCCGAACACGGAGGTGAGTTCATTGACCATATTTGAGAAGCTTGATTCTCTGGACAGGCGATGGGTTTTTGCTTTCCAAGCGCTGGTTTTCTGTATCGTTATCCTAAAGCCTGTAGGCTTGGCACTTACTGTCGGGGACCAGGTAAGGACGGCATACGAAACCATCGATAGCCTGCCTGCAGGGTCCATAGTGTGGTTTGGCACCGACTATCAGGCGGCAAACGCTGCAGAGTTGGAGCCGGCCGCCCTGGCCATCTTGAAACATTGCTTTCAGAAGAATTTGCGTGTGATTGGCGCCAGCACATGGCCGGAGGGCGGCGCCATGATGGCAAGGCTGCTCAATCAGGTAACGCCGGATTTTCCTGATAAGGAATATGGAGTAGACTTTTTGAACTTGGGCTATCGTCCGGGAGGCCAGGTGTGGCTGCAGCAGCTTACCGATGATCTCCCTGCTGCAGTAGGCGGAGTTGACCACTTTGGGGATCCCATCTCAGAATATCCCATCATGGACGGTCTCAACAAAATCCAGGACGTTGCCCTGATTGTAGGTATCCATGTGGGAACACCTGGAACCCCGGAGTACATCAGGGTTATAACTGATCCTCACAATGTACCTATGATCACAGTACTCCCTGCCGTGTCAGTAGCGGTTACCATGCCCTATTTGGCGTCAGGACAACTGGTGTCCATTGTGGCCTCTCTCAGGGGCGGCGCTGAATACGAATTGATTTCAGGATTCTCCGGTACCGCAATGACCGGGATGGACTCCCAGTCTTTCATGAACCTCACAATCGTGATCTTTGTGATCCTGGGTAACATCGGCTTCTTCTATAACAAGTACAAGAAGGGTGCAAGCGGAGGAGGTGGAGCTAATGTCTAATGACATCTGGGTTTGGATTGGCGCTTTTCTGACCCTGGGAACTTACAGCATTCTGTTCAAAGACAACCCTGTATACAGGGTGCTTGAGGCCTTGTTTGTGGCGATCTTGGCAGGACACTCTGTGGTTATCAACTGGTACAACTTCCAAAAGCCGACCCTTACCGGCCGGCTGGGTGAAGGCAAAGAGTGGACTCTGATAATACCCTTGTTTCTGGCAGCTCTCATGTACTTCCGGTATTCCCGGAAATATGCCTGGCTAGCCAGGTATCCTATGGCCTTTCTCATGGGTATCGGTGCTGCCTACGTGCTCACTAAGAACCTCAAGCCTATGTTCTTGGCTCAAGCCCGGGCTACAATGCTCCCTCTGTGGGTGCCCGGCAATATTGGTGCGACCATCAACAACTGGATTGTAGTCATAGGCGTAGCATCGGTGCTTACGTACTTCTTCTTTACCATTAGGAAACAAGGCCCCGTAAACGCTTTCAGCAGGGTCGGAAGGATTTACCTGATGATAGCGTTTGGCGCACTGTTTGCCGACACTGTGTTGGGGCGGGTCAGCGTTACCCTGGTTCGTTTCCAATTCCTCCTCCAAGATTGGCTAGGCTTAGGGATGTAAATGGATCAAGCGAGTGCCGTCCTGCCGTCGCTGCGTCTTAGGACGGCCGGGACGGGCTCGCACCTATAAGGGGATGAAACAACATGCAGACAATGGAACAGATTAGCAAGGAACTACTAGAAGCCCTGTGGCAGCTTGACCCTGTCCAAGCCACCAATTTGGGCGTATCCGGATTTGAAGGAATGCTACCTCCTGTGAACCCTGATCTGCGCCAAGAACTTTGTGCGCGGATTTCGCGGCTTGCAGGGCAATTAAAGGAACTGCTTGAAAGTGGGGTCTTGAGCGCATCTGAGATTTTGGATGCCGAAGTAGCTATTGCTAACATAGAAGCCAAAATGGCCCAGGAACCCCGCAAGGAAGACTGGAGAGCAAACCCCAATTGGTATGTTTCTCAGGTAAACAATGGGCTAAACGGGCTGCTCACAAAGGACTGGGAATCTACAGAACACCAAGTTGAGGCAATCCGACGCATGGTGGAAGCGGTGCCTGGGTTCGTCGAAGACGCCAGGCGGAATCTGATTGTGTCAAGCATCCCGAAAGAATGGATCGATGTTGCACTTCAAGCTATCTCAGGACACCAGCGTCTTCTCAAGAACTCAATACAACCCTTTGTCCAGGATGCAGTTGGCTACAACAGGGCTTTTGATCAGTTGTGCCAAGCATCCATAAGGGCTATGGGTGAATTTGGACGGTATCTCGAGGATATCCGGCCCAGGGCTACAGGTAGTTTTGCTTGCGGGCGTAGCTATTTCGAAAGGGTACTCCAGCAAGTACATATGGTGGACATGGATGCCGAAGAGCTCCGGGAATTCGGCTTGCAAAAGATCCAAGAGTATGAATCGGCACTGGAGGCAGCTGCCAAGTCCATAGATGCGGACAAACATTGGACACAGCTTATCGCTGAGTTCAAGGAGGATCATCCTACCCCTGACACCCTGCTGGATTCATATTTCAATGAAGGGCGGTTGGCAGAGGAATTCGTAAGGGAAAAGGACCTTATCACTATACCCGAAGGGCAGACGTGGGCAGTGGAACCGGTGCCTGAGTACTCCAGGGCGACCCATCCCCTGGGTTACATGCGTACCAGCCCGCCTTTTGCCCCAGGGTATCACAGCGTACTGCACATCACGCCTATCGACCCTAACGCAAGCCCCGAACGCCAAAAACAGCATTTGCGGGACAACTGTTACGCGTTTCAGCGCACTATTGCGTTCCACGAACTAATTCCGGGTCATCACCTTCAGGCTTGCCTAGCTAAGATAGGTGTATCTGACCTAAGGAAAAATTTCCGGTCCACTGTTTTTGTGGAGGGATGGGGGCTTTACACCGAGGTATTAATGGCTGAACAAGGATACTTGGATGAACCTGCGACAACCTTGATAAACCTCCGGAATGCCCTATGGCGCGCTGTCCGGGTTGTAGTTGATGTAGGCCTCCACGCGGGCGGTATGAGTCTGGAAGAGGCTACCAGGTTGCTTCAGGAAAAAGTGCGGATGGAACACCACATGGCTTCCGGAGAAGCTACAAGATATACTTTCAGCCCTACTTATCAATCCAGCTACCTGCTGGGTAAAGAGCAAATCCTTAAGCTTCGCAGTGAGTATCAGCAGAAACTGGGCGAGAAGTTTACACTTAAGGCATTTCACGACAAGCTCACAAGTTATGGCTCTATCCCAGTGGCGCTGGTCCGCAGGGAGATGCTGGCCGGGCGATAAGGGAAGGTACTTAGTTTTGTGGAGGGGTTAACATGCAGACAAATGCATGGTCACAGCAGGAACTTGAGGTTATCAAGTCGCTGGACCTACGAGTTGCCCGCCTGGTTTCAGATTACTTAGGCGGGCCATTGGAGACTGAGGCGCTTTTTGTGCCCACCAAAGACAATTTGAGCGAGATGGACTCGAAGGTAAGCCAACTCTTGTCGGAGATAAACCGGCTTGAAGACCCATTTTGGAAGAGCCACTTTACTGCTGCGTTAGAATCCCTGAGTTTCCAAATACAATGCAACACCAAGATGCCTTATGAATACATAACCAGGATCTCATCAAGTCTCGACAAGCTTATGATGGAGACAGGTGCCACGGGATCTGGACAAGAGGTTGAAACAGCCCTCAAGCGGTTAAGAGACACTGTGGCGGTAATCCAGGCTATAGACCAAGAGGTCCATACCCGCACTGATCTGGCAAAAAGCCAGCTGGCAGACGTTTTACCCTCTTTGTCCAAGAATGTTCAGCGATGCATTGATTTTGTTCAAGCACATGCAGCCACCCAAGGTGCTAAGGATGATGCCCAGGCCTTCGGCAACCAGGCGTTAGAAGCAATAAGAGGGTTGCAATCCAAGGTAAAGCCCGTGTATGTAGGCGAATTGGAGCCGGTGGACATACCCTTTGCAATCTCAGTGGAGAAGGGCATGCAAGTCCCCTTGGATTACCTCTTGTCCTGGTATGAAGAAGATGCAGTAAACAGGCGTAAAGAGTACTTCGAAATTGCTGAAGCAGATTTTCCTGGTCAAGATCCCAATCAGGTACTGATGTCCGGCCAAGGTTACGCTACAGTAGAGGAACTGTTTGCAGACATGAGGCAGATCCTGGACCTGCTTCAGGAGGAGTGCACCCGGTTTGTGGATTTACCTGAGGATGAATACTGCGACATTGGGCTGATTCCTGAAACCTGGCGGATGATGGTGCCGGGATTCATGTATCTGGGCGGATTAGTGGCTATCAATCCCGACAATCTAGCCTCATACCGCAGGGTGGGGCTTGAAACCACAGCCGTCCACGAAGTATATCCCGGACACCATGTACACAGCGTAAAGTCAGCCCAGCACGCTTTGCCCCACACTTTCAAGCTGGGCCTTTTCTGGTCCCGTTGTCTCCAAGAAGGAATGTGTGACCGTTCCATGGTCCTGATGACACCCTACCTTACAGATCCTGCAGCAAAGCTTTCTGTGGCCAAGCGGCTCTGGTTTACTGCCAGCAGGGCAAAGGCTGAAGTGGACATATATTACAACAAGAAGCCTGTTCAGGAAATCATCGACAACTATATGAACAACCTAGGCCTTCCCAGTTACAACGCCCACGCTCAAACCCGGGCTCACCTGATGCGTCCTGCCGACGCTATTTCATACTACACGGGTATGAAATATCTGGATGACCTGTACAACGAGGCAGGTCTAGGACTTAAAGAGTTCACCAACGAGATTTTCAGCTATGGCAGCATCCCGCTGGCTACCATGAAGCACATATTGGCGTTGCCTGAGGAGAAAAAGCAGCAGATAAGGACCCTGACTGCCCAATAGAGAGTATCTCAGCAATGGGGGCTTGTGAAAACAAGCCTCTCTTGCGTATCGCCGAGCAACCTGCAAATAGAAATCGATAGGAGGGATAGAGGTGCCGGCCACACAACACAGGCTGTTCTTGCAAAACTGCCGCCTTATAGATGGAACCGGAAGCCCTGCCGTAGAGAGCGCTTCAGTGGTGATAGATTTGCCCTCCGGGCAAATAATCTATGCAGGAAAGCAGGGTAATCCAGGCGCCCCTTTGCCTAAGCAGAATGACCAGGTGATAAACCTTGAGGGGCACACTGTTTTGCCGGGCCTGTTTAACGTCCACACCCACCTAGGGCTCAAACTGCCCTTTACCCCTTACAAGCTTGACCCCTATACACAGCCGTACTGGGCTCTTATATGTTACAGGCGGACCGTGGAAGCTTTGCTCTGCGGTGCTACCACCCTAAGATGCCCCGGCGGCCCCCACGGCGCAGACATTGCCGTACGTAATGCCATTGACAAGCAGATGATTTGGGGTCCCCGTCTGGTGGTGGCAGGTGGGATCCTTTTGGCCCATGGAGGCCACGGACATAACAGCGTTGGCACCATTGAGTGCAGCGGAGTTGCCCAGTTTAGGGAAGCAGCCCGCATTCAACTGAGGGAAGGGGCAGATTTCACAAAAATCTGCCTTACAGGTGGCTTGGGTACTCCTGGTGAGAAGTTTACCGATAAGCAAATGACTGACGATGAGGTAGCTGCAGTTGTGGAAGTGGCCCATATGTCCGGCAAGAGGGTGGCGGCCCACGCCGGCGGAGACAAGCCCGTCCAAGAATGTGTACGCTTGGGAGTAGACTGCATTGAACACGGGTATGTGCTCAGCCAAGCTACAGTGGAACTCATGGCAGAAGCAGGTACGTATTTGGTGCCTACACTGGCTGTAACCCACGCCTTCGATTACTTGGAAGCCCATGGCAGTCCCGCATTTCAGGTAGAGAAAGCAAGGGAAGCTGCTCGTTTCCACAAAGACAGCATTACAAGGGCAATAAAGGCAGGAGTCAAGATTGCCGTGGGTACCGATTTGCTTCCCTCGGATCCTTTGGATGGAACCAATGCTACTGTGAGGGAAGTTGAACTGCTGGTAGAAGCGGGTATGACGCCCTTGGAAGCCATCAAAGCGGCAACCCTCAATTCTGCCGAACTTTGCCAGGTAGACCATATCACCGGTTCCTTGGTTGCCGGAAAACAGGCAGATCTGATAGCGGTCAAAGGAGCCCCGGATAGAGAGATATCAGACCTCAGAAACCTGGCGTTAGTCGTAAAAGACGGACATATCGCACGGAGCGAAGTTCCCGGACATGAGACACAGCCTTTTGGGATTTTGCCGCCCGGCGTACCCGTGGAAGGCGGAACCTTTAAGGTGTGGTAAACACAGAAGACAGTACTTCGGAGGTGTAAGCGCGTGGCAGATAAATGGACGGAGCAAATACTTGAAACGGTCCGCAAGCTGGACCTTGATATCGCCAAATTAGTGTCGAGATACACAGGTGGCCCTTGGCACAAGGATGAGCTGTTCATGCCCACAGAGGGCAACCTTAAGGCTATGAAGTCTTCCATCAGCGATTTGAAGGCCAAGGTTAACGCTTTGGCAGACGATTTTTGGCGGGCCCATTTTACCTCGGTGCTTGAGTCCCTGGAGTTCTCAATTGAATGCAACACCAAGATGCCCTACGAGTTTATTACGCGGATCTCTGCCGGGTTTGACAGCCTCGTAGGGGAAGCCAATCCGGCCACTGCACAGGAGCGTGCCAATGTGCTTAGCGCAAGGTTAGCGCAGCTGCCCGATTTGCTAGCCGCAGTAAACACGCTGCTTACGAGGTGCAGCGACCTTGGGCGGAGCCAGGTGGCAGACTTGCTACCACCCTTGTTTGGCAACATATCAAAAGGGGTAGCCTTCGTCCAAGCCTACGCTCAAGGTTCTTCCCTGGCAGCACAGGCCAAGAAACACGGGGATCACGCTCTTGCCGCTGCCGGGAAAATACAAGAAAGTGTAAAGTCGCTGCTCCTTAGTGAGTTGGAAGTGGTGGATATTCCTTTTGAATTCTCGGTTGAAAAAGGGATGCAAGCGCCCCTTGACTATGTGCTTTCTTGGTACGAAGAGGATGTGGAGTACAGGCGTCAGCAGTTTTTCGAAATGGCCCGGGAGATAGATCCTGACAAAGACGCCTACGACCTGCTCAATCACGGCACCCCTGGGTACTCATCTGTTGAAAGCCTGCTTGAGGACATGAAAAACATGATGGGCCAACTCAAGCGTGAAGCCCTTAGATTCATCGATCTGCCTCAGGAACACGAGCCATGTGGAGTAGGACTTATCCCACCCACATGGAGAATGGTTTGCCCTACGTTTATGCAAATCGGCGGCGCAGTGTGTATAAATCCTGACAACCTGGCTGCGTTTACCAGGGGGATGGTGGAAGAAACCCTGGCCCATGAAGTGTACCCCGGCCATTATACTTCCAAGATAAAATCGGGCCTAAATGATCTTCCCAACACCTTCAAGTTGGGATTGTTTATGTCCCGGTGCCATCAAGAGGGTATTGCCCACAGATCCGAATACCTTATGATCCCATACTACAAGGACCCCATCGCCAGGCTGGAGGCTGCCAAGCGAGGCTGGTACTGTGCATACAGGGTCAAAGCCGAGGTAGATCTTTACTACAACAAGAAGCCGGTGCAAGAAGTGATTGATAATTACATGAACCACCTCAACTGCACCGAGTACAGCGCCCAAGCTCAAACCAGGGCCCATATGATGCGTCCTGCTGACGGCATTTCTTACTACACGGGCATGCGTTACATCGAGGAGCTGTATCGCAAGTCCAACATGGATATGAAGGAGTTTACCAATCAGACCTTTGAGTTCGGAAACGTAGCTCTTAAGACACTTGAGCACATTTTGAGCCTTAGCCCTGAGAAAAAAGCACAGCTTAGGGCGTTTAGACCCTTGTCGTAGAGATAAGTTAGCGAGCCGGAGCAACGGACGGCACAATTCAGACGTCCGGCACGCAGGTATGAAGAAGTAGACATCGTGAAGGGAGAGGAACGAGTGAGTATCCGGAACAAGATGTCGCCCCAGTTTGCCAAGCTGGAAGGAGGGCTTTTCAGCAAAGTAACCAAAGCCGATGTGGGAGACTCGTACCTTGAGCTTATACGCAAAGGCATAGCCCCCATGGGCTGGGCAGACCCTTTCTATCCAGACGGAAAGATGCCTGAACATGTCCTACGGGCGACAATTGAATGTTTGCAGACGGGAGCTGCTTCCCACTACACAGTACCTATTGGTAACCCGGAACTGAGGCGGGTAATAGCCAAGAGGCTCAAAGAGTTTAACGGCATAGACTCGGACCCCAGCCGGAATATCCTTGTTACCCCCGGCTCCGACTCAGGGCTGTTTTACGCCATGCTGCCGTTTATCGAGCCAGGGGATGAAGTGATGGTACTTGACCCCAGCTACCCAAACAATTTTCTCAACGTTGAGCTTATGGGCGGGAAGATTGTAAGGATACCTTTGCGGGAGTCAAACCAATACCAGTTCGATATCGAAGACTTTGAGAAGCGGCTCTCAGACAAGACCAAGATGATCCTGATCACCCACCCGAACAACCCGACTACCACCGTGTTCCGCAGGAGCAAGCTTGAAGCGCTTGCCCAGTTTGCGGTGGAAAACGACCTGGTTGTTGTGGTGGACCAAGCTTTTGAAGATACAGTGTTTGACGGCATAGAGTTCGTCAACCTGGCTACCCTTCCTGGGATGTGGGAGAGGACCCTGTCAGTGTTTTCTGTATCCAAAGGCTTGGGACTAAGCGGCTTCAGAGTGGGCTATGTAGTGGCTGATGACGAAGTGATGGACGTGCTATACGGTGCGTGCGTCAACGTGCTTGGCGCAACTAATACCGCAGCCCAATTAGGCGCCATCGCTGCCTTGTCAGACTACAGTTTTGTAAATAAGTACAAGGAGATTTACGACAGGCGGCGCAAGTTGGCTTACGATATCTTCAACTCCATCCCAGGTGTGAGCATGCTTATGCCTGAATCAGGCTTCTATTCATGGATCAACGTATCCAAGCTGGGTGATTCCTCTGAGATCTGCGAGTTTCTCATAGAGGATGCCCAAGTAGCCGTCAATGACGGCAAGACCTATGGCCACGAAGGCAGCGGTTACATCCGGGTGATCCACGGGGCTCTTACCAATGAAGAGCACGCGATAGACGCACTCTTGAGAATAAAGGAATCCCTTGAGCGGCTGGCGAAGATAAAGGGGATAGCAGACTGATATCTGCAGGTTAGGTGGAGTTTTGCGGCGGCAGGCGGGCGCATGCCTCCAGGCGCGAGCTGCTAACGCACGATGTCCAGGGCATGAACCGGACCCGCCTGCCGATGGCTCTTTGCAATACTGAACATATTCTGAAAGAGCGTGGCATTTTAGCATGGCAGCAAACAAACCAACACACAGACCAGACCTAGCTGAATTGCAGAGCCAGATAGTGTTAGATGGGGATTCAAAACTAGGATTACAAGAGTTTGCTTACGGCCGCTTCGAATGGATTAGGCTTCCTGATGAGCAGACTCCCGATGGGATCACCATTGGAAGAGGTACCATTGAACCTGGAAAAGAATGGCCCGAACACTACCACAGCGGTTATGAACAAATGCTGTATGTGGTGTCGGGTACAGGTATCCATTGTGTCAATGGGGAACTAAGGCAGCTCCGTCCAGGTGTTGTGGAATACCTTCCTGCAGGTGCCCGTCACTACGTGCGCAACACAGGCGATGAGCCTCTGGTGCATCTGTCTGTGTACCATCCGATTATGCCCAAGGAAATCAAAGATCTTGCTCATTCCTTAGAGGACGGGCAGGATGACCTTAACCAGGTCAGCGCTGCTGAGCTCTTGCCTGCCTCTACTATGCAAAACATCCAGGACAAGTTTGCCGAGGCAGTGGATTTGGGCGTGATAATGGTCGACGTGGAAGGTAATTTGGTAACAAGGCCCACACGGCTGCCTCAGCTTTGCATTTATCTGCGCTCCCTGGGCAAATCCAGGCTAAACTGTCCCGCGTTTGACCCAGCCTCTGGTGCAAGAGCTTCTGAGGAAGGACATCCTACTATCTTGGAGTGCTGCCCGGGCATAGTGTGCGTGGTAATGCCCTTAAGGGGATGTGGCAAGCTGGTTGGACATATGGCTTGCGGTTTTGTGAAGATCCAAGAGCCCGCCAAGGAGCACCTAGACCGGCTAAAAAGCATTGGGGAGTCGTTGGGGCTGCCCGTAGACACCCTTCTTGCGTACTATCACGGGATCGAGGTGGTGCTAAAAGCCCAGATTGTAGCTGCGGCTTCATCTCTTGAATCAATCGCCAATGCAATCACTTCTTACCATGTGCGCGAGGCTCAGAGACGGTTGGAAAGCCAATACCATGCAGAGATGGTAAAGAAACTCCAGCTGGTAAGGACATTGGAACGAGAAGTTCAGGAAGCAGAGTTCCGTGCCCTTGAGGCCCGGATAAATCCACATTTCCTGTTTAATGCCCTCAACACTATTGCAGAGGCAGCTTCAGAAGGTGGATCAGACGTCGAGGAAATAGTGTATTGTCTTTCTGATTTCCTGAGATTTAGCCTTAGGAACACCAAGTCAACTACTACGCTGCGGGAAGAACTCCGTTGCCTCAGAAACTACCTACGTATTCAGCATGCCCGGTTTGGTGAGGGGCTTAAGACCAGGATTGCGGCACATCCTTCAGAATCTGAGCTGGCGGATCTGGTCGTACCGTCTATGATACTCCAACCCCTTGTTGAAAACGCGATATCCCACGGGTTGGCAGAGCTTAATTATACAGGTTTGATAGAGGTACACATCAGGGAGGCCGGTGGCCGACTTCGTATAACTGTGTCTGATAACGGGGTGGGCTTTGAGGATCAGATTGCCATGGGTTTTTCCTTGCTTGATGAGGAGAGAAAGCCCCAGGGTATAGGAATCAAATATGTGATTACAAAACTAAGGCATACCTTTGGTGATGATTGCTCCTTTTCCATAAGGAGTGTGCCTGGGCAGGGGACCAAGGTAATATTGGACATGCCTGCAGTGTGGTCAAGGGGGTAAAACATTTGTCTGAAAACATTAGGATTGCCCCGGATTTCAAACTAAGGGTCATCTTAGCTGATGATGAGCCTGTCGCCCGCCGCCTCCTTAGGCGAAATCTATGCCGTTCGGCGCCTAATGTTGAAGTGGTGGGGGAGGCTTCAAACGGATATGAACTCCTGTCGCTCCTGGAAAGCGTAACCGCGGACATGGTATTGCTGGACATCATGATGCCGGGCCTAAATGGCCTTGAAGCCTTCAAACGATTGGGGCGCAAAGCAGAGGAGTTGAAAGTAATAATAGTGTCTGCCTATGACAGGTTTGAGTTTGCTCAAGAAGCCCTCAATCTAGGCGCTTTCGCCTATCTGCTGAAGCCGGTCAGGCCCAGTGAACTCAAGCAGTCGATCAGGAAATGTGCTTCTAAGATCATGGAGGAACGCGCTGCGGTATCGTCCAGGGTTGGTCTCCCTGGTTCTGTAATGGACGGACGAGCGGCCGATGAACTTCAACCCCTGGTTGATGCTGATGAGTCTTCAACAAGGCGCCTACTTATGACGGCCAAATCAATAATAGAGCAAAGAGCTCACGAAAAACTCACTTTGTCTGATGTGGCGGCTGAAGTGTTCATAAGTCCGTGGTATCTAAGCAGGTTGTTCAAACATATATGCGGAATCAATTTCCACGATTATCTCACAAAGATAAGAATCGATAGGGCCAAGGCTTTGCTCCGTGATACCCAGATGTCCTGCATGGCCGTAGGGCAACGGGTCGGGTATGATAGCCCCAGCTACTTCAGCCAGGTGTTCAAGCAAATCACCGGGATGTCCCCTACTGAGTTCAGGCAACGGTCCTGTCATAGCCCACGACAGATCTAGTTGTGCGATGTGGCAAAGTCTGGCTTGCACAAGGCGGAAACCCAGGCAAGACCGGGCGTTCCTTATTGGTTTTGTCCTCCTAGCACATCCTAGTCGGTGGGCCACTCTTCCGGTGAAAAGTCAGCCTGATGCTCTTGACCGTGATGGTTCCAGATATGTCTATCTTCCATCTGCCGCAAAGCTAGAGACATTTGGTCTACTTGTTGCTGGTTTTGTTTGAACTCGTCCTTAAGTTCCAGAGCCAGTGCTGACACGAGGATATTGGCCAAGGCAATGGGGGCGGTAATCGAATTGTAAAACACAGGTGAGTAGGTTGGACAGGCAAATGTCACTGTTGCATGCTTGGCAACGGGGGATGTTAGCTTGTCTGTGATGCAAATCATTTTATTGCCACGTTGCCTCAAGTATTCAACAAGGGTGATGATGCGCCTCGAATACTGTGGAAACGACACTATGATGAACACATCGTTGTTGTTTACCCGCAGAAGTTGGCTTGCAATGTCATAAAAAGTGCCCAATTCGAAATGGACTACATCCAAACCGAGGTTGGTTAACCGTAGCTTGATGAAATCGCTTACCATCTTGGAAATATTCCCGCTGACGGTATGAACGCGCCTGGATTCTTTCAATAGAGCAACTGCCGATTTTATGTCACCTGTCTCGAGCAATGTGAGCATTTGATTTAGCGTTTGCTGCTCTTGTTCGATGATTTCGCTTAGTCCATCCTGCTGTAGGCTGCTTATGGCTGTGGCTATCTTTTGACTCGGGGACAGCTTCTCGCTGATATAGTGCTGCAGCTTGGTCTTGAGTTGTGTGTAGTTCTCATATCCGATTGCACGGGCGAAGTTAATAATGGTTACTTCCGACACCTGAACTCTGTCGCTTAGTTCCTTTAGCGATAGAAAACAGGCTTTATCCGAATTTTGCAGCAGGTAATCTGCGATCCGCTTCTGTGTGCGCGTCAAAGAAGAGTAGGCGCCTTGAATTCTGTGGATTACGTCCATATGATCAACCACCCTTTTCCAGAATAACACAAACCGGATTGTCAAAGGTATAGTACCTCAGTCACTTTTTAAAGTTAAAAATATACTGACAACAGTTTTTTAAATCAAATACTTAAACATCAGGCAGGATATTTCAATTCCCTGTAGAAAAAACTACTCGGTTAAAGCTCTACAGCATCGGGGTTTACACTACCACACATCCTTGTCAAGTCGGCCTGGCGATTCAAAAGCAACTTCACAAAATGAGGACGGGCCTTTGGTGGCACGCAGAGTCTTGACCGATGCATGAGTATGCGGTAGAAGTGGCCAATCAGTCCTGGCGTGTCAAGGGTTTGCGCTAATGGCTAGACTAAACGTGGTCAATCTGAAAGGGGGTGTGTAGTACTACAAGTTGGAGTGAGTAGATATGCAGGAATTTGGATTTGCCCACATGAACAACCTAGCACCGGTTGCGGCACCTTAGCCACAGGTATCAAGCAGCAGTCATCCCAGTGTTTGCAGTATCCTTTACAATACCTTATCCCGTTACAAGCCACCTTGAACGTCAAGACCACAACAGGGCCATGAAAATGGGGCAGACAAGTGGCTACCTTCATATTAGAACTGCGTTTCCTCGTGTAGGTTGCATCTTCTGAGAATGGCCTGAGTGACAAACAGCAAGCAACTTTCAATTATGAGTAGGGGGGAAACCATGATATTCGAAGGACGAGCAGCGATAGGAGTCGCTGGAATCGTATTTGCCCTTGTTTTTGCGGTGAGGATTTATACTGCCAAGAAGGGGTATTATGTTCCGAAACTAAGGCGGTTGCCGGCAGTAGATGCCATCGACGAAGCTATCGGCAGGGCAACCGAAATGGGACGGCCTGTGCATCAGGCGTTAAGTTACCAGAGTATTACCCAATCCGCTGCCAACGCAATGCTGCTTGCTGCTATTTCCGTATCCCGGTACATAGCACGCAAGACGGCAGAACTAGGTACTGACCTAATAGTAACGGTAGGTGCGTCTGAGACTTACACCGTGGCTGAAGAAGTTGTGAGGACTGCCTACCTTGAAGCCGGGAAACCTGAAGCTTATGATCCCACGTCTATGGTTCGATTCCTTNNTTAGCGGTGAAATCAAATGGCTACGGAGAATTCCCACTGCCTTGATGGTTGGAGTGGGGTCAGGCCTGGCTTTTACACGGTTTGCCCAGTCTGACTTGGTAGGCCAAATCCGCGGGACCATGCTACCCCTAAACGACATCAACAACATCATTATCGTACTCGGGGCGCTTTGCACCATCGCATATTTCTTCTTTACCAGCGAAAATAAGGCGGTAGTGGGAATGAGCAGGGTAGGCAGGCTCCTTATGATGATCGCTTTCGGCTCCGCTTTTGGTAACACCCTCATGGGCAGGTTGTCCCTGTTCATAGGCAGGTTGAAATACCTGTTAGGTGACTGGTTGGGCATTTTGTAGTCCTGTAGACATACCGGTAATGTGAACCGACCGGTGTCATAAGGTGGACTGAGGCAAAAGCATATGGGGAGGCGGAAGTCTTGAAGAAGACATATACACGTACAATAGAAGATCTTATGCCCATGAACTTGGAATTCCATCTGTTTGGCGAAGGTTCACCGAGAGTGTTCTTCTCAGGGGGTATCCACGGAGGCGAAGCCACAGGCATACATGTGGCTCAGCGGGTGGTAGAGTTTCTTGAGAAAACCCCCCTCAAAAAGGGTTCTGTAAAAGTACTGCCTGTTGCCAATGTGGCAGCATTCCGCCGTTTGCAGCGCACTTCTCCTTACGATGAACTAGATCTTAACCGCATCTTTCCGGGGGACCCTGAAGGTACGCCGTCCCAGGCCCTTGCCAACCTAATTTGGGAGGAAGCCAAGGATGC
>LFST01000028.1:34763-45988 GCA_001513185.1 Candidatus Fermentithermobacillaceae bacterium DTU015 | reverse complement strand
CACGAAGATTTTGACCATGCCCGGCAGCTCTCTTCTATGCTTGCTATACCCAGGGTAATTCAAAGCGGCGGCACCGAGGGGCAGCTCTTTATTGAAGCCACCAAGACAGGTATTCCCGCTGTCATCATTGAACTGCCAGGTGGACAACCCTTTGGGATCATAGACCTTGAAGCGGCAGAGGAATGCTATCAAGCGCTTATAAACCTGCTCAGGCAACTTGACATGCTTGAGGGTGAAGCCAAAACGCCGGAGCCGGTGTTTTACGGGAAACTTGAAGAAGTGAGGGCCAAGTCAAACGGGGTATTCCTGCCTAAGGTTGAGCCTGGGGCGCCTATTAAGAAAGACGAAGTCATTGGAACGCTTGGCGATGAATCCGTCTTGGCACCTTTCGATGGAGTGGCTATTATGGTCCGCCCGGCCAGCTACGTGTTCAGGGGTTCGGGCTTAGCAAGGGTTGCTCCGTATAGCTCCGGTAAACAATGAAACGGTCTGACCGTTTAACTACGAGGCACCCGTCCTTCAGAGGAAGGGTGCCTCATTTTGGCGGACCTAGAAGCTCTTGCATATATAGGGCTTCAAACCTTGCTCTAAACTTTGCTTCAATCTTTGTTTGAACCTTTGCCCCGGTGTTTGTTTCAATCCTTGTCCTTGATAATGAACTCGCGAATGTATTCTGTTAGTCTGTCCAGGGCAGTTTCCACGGCTATCTTGCCAAATTCGTAACTGGCTTTGGTTGCATCACCCAAAGCGCCGTTTTGAGTGATTTCATCCCAGTACCTGCCGTGTTCTACAGGGAGCCTTCTCCATGTTTCGTACACATGGGGGTAGATGGTGCCCTTCTCCAGAGCGTCTTGCTTGACACACTGGGGCCACAGGTAGAGGCATTGGGACATTTCACTTTCACACGCATGGCCGATGATGGGCGATTCTACATGCTGTTCGATGATGTCTTGAACCACGGAGGTTGGAGATACCCATGCTGCATCAATTCCCAGTTCGTATTTGATCCTGTTGACCACGATACTCAGAGATGGCCGGTTACCTCCATGTCCGTTTATGAACACAAGCTTCCTTATTCCGTGTTGGCTTAGTGACCAGGCTATGTCCATGAGCACCTCAATGAAAGTATTTGGCCTCAGAGTTATTGTTCCCGGGAAACGTATGTGGTGCCCAGATACACCAAACTGGACCGGGGGCGTTACCAGTGCATGAGGATATAGTCGCTTGCCAAGCCTTATAGCAATTTCCCTGGCTCTCGCGGTATCCACCTCAAAGGTGCCATTTGGTCCGTGTTGTTCAGTGGAGCCGGTTGGTACCAAGGCTACTTTAACGGTCTTCAGGGCTTCCTGGACTTCGGGCCATGACATGTCGAACAAGTAGAATCCTCTGTCATTGGTTTGACTCATTAGGGTTCCTCCTTCTGGTTCAAGTGGCGTGGTTATGTAACTGCTAGATTTATTATTCGGCCCTGCGTAGGCAGTTCCTTCTGTCCTCGAAGTAATTAGAAACCCACCCACCTTCTACGGGAACCAAGTATAATTGTTGCAGAAAAGAGGTGATACCAAGATGCTACAGGATCTATGGATGATTATTCTAGGCAGCGCAGAAGCAGCTTTTATTGACGTTACCGTTTTCGTAGGAGCTGTGCTTTTATTCTTCGGTTACATAGATTACAAACAGCAGGGTGCCTTTATAGAGACTGTAGAGAAGGCGAAAAAATACCAGCCGTTCATCGGCGCCCTGTTAGGTATCCTTCCGGGATGCGGAGGTTCAATTCTGCTTATGCCCCTCTACATTAAAGGCAGTGTCAGTTTCGGCACAATAGTAGCTACTTTGCTTGCGACAGCAGGGGATGCGGCGTTTGTAATAATGACCCAGGCTCCGCGTGAGTTTGTGCTGATTACCATAATCGGATTGGTTGTAGGGACAATCACGGGTTACATCGTTGATTACTACAACATCGGGGCATGGGTACGGAAACGCTCGGCGAAAACGCAGATACCTGATGTAGAGCGTGAGCACGACAAGGCCGAAGCCCTGTTAGATGAGCTGTATTGTGAGGAACCCTTGACGTGCCGGTCAAGCAAGCTGAGGCACATCGGCCACGAAGAAGGTGACGAAATAGACCTTATCTTGCATCATGCCGAGCCGTTAGACCCCACGAGGCTGGGCTACAAGATCACCCATAACTGCTACATTATCTTCTGGGCGGTACTTGCTGTCGGACTGGTATTCGGTGTACTAAGCCTGTTCCAGCTGGACCTTGAGCAGATTGTCGGACTGCCTAATATCGTCACTTGGGTTGGGGTGCTTGGGACTGTCGTTTCAATCGCCTACATGACACGTTGTGGCAACCTGGCCCAAGCCCAGAGCCACGAGGATGTGGAGCACAAGCTGTTCTCGCTCAAAGAGACGCTTATCCATAACGCTCAGGAGACAGCTTTTGTCGGCACCTGGGTATTTATCGCGTACCTGGTTTACGAGCTTGCGGTGTATTTTGTAGGCGGGGAGCAGGTTGTGGCTGCCGTCATGACTTCAGCTGGCCTGGCTTCGGTCGTCGCAGGAGTCTTGGTAGGGCTGATTCCTGGCTGCGGGCCCCAGGTAATCTTCGTGTCCCTGTATCTGAGGGGGATGTTCCCCTTTGCAGCTCTTTTGGCTAACTCACTGTCCCAAGACGGCGACGCGCTTTTCCCTCTGCTAGCCATGGACCGCAACAGCGCGTTTTGGGCCACAGTCGTAAATACTATACCTGCATTCGTAGTGGGGGTTATTGTATACTTCATAGAACTAGGGCTTGGTTGATTCATGCAGGCTGCAAATTTCAACTCAAATTAGCAGAAGGGCGGTGTCAGATATGAACGCTAATCGGGAAAACACCGGACTCAAACTCCTTAAGACCACCAAGTGGCATGACTGGCAGAAGGATGCTATCCGGGAAGTTGTGGAAAATCCGGTATTCTTGGAGCCCGAAACCCACGGTAAACTGGAAGACCTTGTGTTTGAGGCTGACATCCTTTTTGGTTCACCCAGTTTTTCTCCTGAGTTGCTGGCCAAGTCAAACACGCTGAAGCTGGTGCACGTGGGTTCCACCGGGGTGGACAGATACATGATCCCCGAGTTCCAGCAGTCTAATATTATCCTGGTCAACAGCAGAGGGGTACACGGGACTACGGTTGCCGACCATGCCATGGCCATGCTATTGGCATTGAGCAGGGGCTTCCATGATGCCTGGGAGCACCGGCGCCAAAAGAAATGGGATCCCCACGCTCAGTCAATAGTGAACCTTCCAGGCAAGACCGCAGGGCTTTTGGGCCTGGGCGCTATCGGAATTGAAGTTGCCCGCAGGTGCAAGGCTTTCGGCATGAGAGTAATTGGGATCAGGCGCAATCCTCAACCCACCGAGTCTGTGGACTTGGTGCTCCCTCCGTCAGGCCTTGACCAGGTACTCACAGAATCTGACTTTGTGGTGTGCTCACTACCTTTGACCAGAGAAACGCGTCACCTGATTACGCTGAGGGAGTTTTCCCTGATGAAGCCCACTGCATTTTTCATCAACGTGGGCCGGGGTGCGGTGGTCAAAGAAGCGGACCTTATTACCGCTTTGTCTCAAGGGCTCATCAAGGGCGTAGGGCTTGACGTGTTCGAGCAGGAACCTTTGCCTGAAGACAGCCCTCTGTGGGAGATGCCAAACGTGATCATCACCCCTCACTCTGCAGGGTTTGATGAGGAACACGCCAAGAAGACATTCGCCATCTTCGTGCAGAACTTGGTTCGTTTCCAGCAGGGGCTGCCTTTGATAAACCAGGTGGACAAAGAGCTAGGCTACTAAAAGACTAGCAGCCCGCGATTGTCATGGCGGCATAACAGCTTGAACCGTTGGGACGTGGGTTGAGATCCCGTATCAACCCTCAAAGTGCCTGGCGTCCTCCGGCCTTTCAAAGCGCTGGATTTCTACTGTATAACCTTGGGGGTCTTGGGCGAAGAAGTGGTATATGCCGTAGTTTTCGTTGAATTTGGGTTCGGATGAGACCTTTGTGCCTGCTTGTATCAGTGTTTCATAAACTCCGTCCACATCATCCGTGACCAAGGTGATGATAGGCGCCCGGCCGGCCTGGCATACCTCCAGATGTTCGCAGAAACCGATAAAGCCTCCTCCGGGTGCCCTGTAAATCCTGCATGTCCCCTGATCTATAACAAGCGGCAAACCCAGCAAGTTGCTATAGAATCCATGGGTAGCCTCAAGATCCTTTGTGCCGAAAAACGCGATGAAACCTGCTTGCATGGTCATAGCCCCTTAATCTCTGACCGGTTTGTCGGGCAACCGCTGAACAACCCCTGGCGACACATGGCAATTCCTCCAACACAGATAAGGCATGCCTGTAAATTCACAGGCGATGCCTTCTGGATACAGGGATATGGCCGCAGTGATACAATCGGCATAAACATACCTTAACTGGTACATAGCTCAAACGTGCTTGCAACTTAGCTTGGGATGGGACGTTCCATGAACTCCTTCATATATGGCAATATGCGCTCCAAGGCAGTTTCCACCGCTTTCTTGCCCCACTCTGCGCTGGCCTTGGTTGCATCACCCAAAGCGCCGTTTTCGGTCACTTCATCAAAGAACCGGGCTTCGCTTACTGCCAGTTTTCTGCCGGCTGATTCCAGGGCTTCTTTGCGGATCTTGCCGGGGGTGAGCGCTTCTTTTCTTACGCCTTCAGGCCAGAGATGCAGCATAATGCTGATTTCCCGTTCGCATGAATGCCCGGTCATAGGTGACTGGACGATCTCTTTGGACAGGTCCCCTATTAGATTCCAAGGAAGGGTACTCCAAGCCGCCGGGCATCCCATTTCATGCTTGATCCGGTTAGTGACTATGGTAAGCCCAGGCTCGTTGCCGCCGTGGCCGTTTACGAAGAAAAACCGCTTGATCCCGTGCTTCTTAAGAGACACGGCGATGTCCAAGAGGACGTCAACAAAAGTGGAAGCCCTGAGTGACAACGTACCCGGGAAACGGATGTGGTGTTCGGATATGCCTACCGGCACAGGTGTGGTGACCAGGGCATTGGGGTAGAGCGCTTGACCTAGCAGTAACGAAAACTCCCTGGCTGCAGCGAAGTCGGTCTGGAATGTACCGTGGGGCCCGTGCTGCTCGGTGGAGCCCACCGGAATGATAGCTACTTTGATATCAGGCAGGGCCTCTTTGACTTCAGGCCAGGTAAGTTCGGGTAGATACAGGACCTTTGCTTTGTCGGAAGACATTTGATCACTCCTTCGGTTGGATTAGCCCGGCATGACCGGTATCCCGACAGCTGGCTGAAGCTGAGGCTGTCGGGTACTGGGTATTTTCGATTTTGGAGTGTGTATTTCCTTTGTGGGAGGTTGATTCTCCTGCCATGGTCTTTACCTTGGGGGACATCGGTGAACCGGTGAAGGTTACCAGGAACACGGACAATCTGCGGTCATGGGCAATTTGCGGCTTCTGCCTGGACCGGAAGGGGAAACATCTGGTCCATGGTGACAAAGGTATATCCTTGCTGCCGGAGGTAGTCGATTATCTCGGGCAAAGCCTGGACTGAACCTGATAGATCTTCTCCGGGGCCTCCTGCACTGTGCTGGAGGATCACCCGTCCTGGAGCGATGTGGGGTATCACGTTGTTGAGCACTTCTTCCTTTGAGAGCCCCCGCCAATCCAGTGAGTCGATGGACCATAAAGCCAGGCGGTAACCCATGTTGGCTACTTCGACGGCTGCCGGCGCCGTGAGCGCGCCGTAGGGAGGCCGGAACAGGTACGATGGGCTCACGCCAAATGCTGCAAGGGCTTTTTCTGTCCGTTCAAGCTCGTTCCTGAGTTGCTCTCCAAGCGGTTTGCCTGTATTAGGATGGGTAAAAGTATGATTGCCTATTAGGTGCCCTTCCTCGATAATTCTCCTTGTGACTTCCGGGTACTGTTCCACGCGGTTGCCGATCAGAAAAAAGGTAGCCCGGACCTGCTTTTCTTTCAGTACATCGAGCACGGCAGGGGTGTATACATCATCAGGACCGTCGTCAAAGGTCAGTGCGATTATCTTCTCGTTTCCTTTGGCTGCTCTGAGCACTATGTCGGGAAACAGCCGTTCCAGGTCGGCTTCGCCTAGCATCCTGTTGTCCCGTTCAAGCCCTCCTGCCAGATCCGGAGGCGTCCCCTGCCGCCCAGCCCTAAAACCGGGGCTGGCCAAGTAAGCTACAGAAATAACGGCTAAAGCAAGGATGACAAAGGCAATGGTCCTTCTTGCAGTTGTTTGTGTGTTTTCCACCGCACCCACCTCGGGATTATGGTGTGAAATATTACGGGGTTCTATGTAAGCCAGGTGAGTAACCTGGCCATAGTGTGGCTTGCTGGTTTAGTCTCCCAAAGAGATGTATACTATTCTAAATCAGGACTAATCCGTTACGGCAAGGAGACCGGTTTGATGAAGGATTCCGGTGACAGACAACCATTGTCAGAACCGCTACGGGAAGCAAGCCACGCACAGTCATGGAAAGATGTGGTGTTGCGGTTAGGTGTTTCAGTGCAGCAGGGCCTTTCAATGTCTGAAGTCGAGGCCAGGCAGGCACAATACGGCCCCAACGCTCTCAAAGAAGCTCCAAGGCCTGGCCCTTTGAGAAGGTTTTTTGCCCAGTTTGCCGATTTCCTGGTGCTCATACTGATCGGTGCAGCAGCCATATCTGCCTTCTTGGGAGAGATGGTGGACGCAACCGTGATAGCCACGATAGTGGTGCTAAACGCCATCGTCAGCATGATACAAGAGGGCAAGGCCGAAGAAGCCCTCAAGTCTTTGGAGAAGCTTTCAGCACCTATGGCCAAAGTGATAAGAGAAGGCACTCTGGCTGTGATAGAGGCCAAGGATATCGTTCCCGGCGACCTGGTGGTGCTGGAAGCCGGGGATAAGGTGCCCGCCGACATCAGGCTTGTTGAAACCCACAGCCTGTCGTGCAATGAATCCTCCCTCACCGGAGAATCGGTTCCCGTGAACAAGGATGCAGACGCGGTGCTCCCTCTCGACGCTGTGTTGGCTGAGAGGGTGAATATGGCATATTCAGGCACTGTGGTCACTGCGGGACGCGGGCGGGGCGTTGTCGTCTGCACGGGGATGAATACCGAAATCGGCAAGATCGCCGGGGCGATCCACAGCATCGCCCGGGAGAAGACCCCCCTCCAGAGGAACCTTGAGCGACTGGGTAAGACCCTTGGGATAGCGGTGCTTCTAATATGTGCAGGAATCTTCTTGTTGGGGGTTCTCAGGAATGAGCCTCCCATGGAGATGTTTATGGTCGCCGTGAGCTTGGCGGTTGCCGCCATCCCCGAAGGGCTGCCTGCTGTGGTTACAGTAGTGCTGGCCATGGGGGTAGAGCGCATGGCGGCGCAGAATGCCATCATCAGGCGGCTTCCTGCAGTGGAGACCCTCGGCTCAACCACGGTGATATGTACTGATAAGACTGGGACCATAACCCAGAACAACATGGTGGTTGTGGCTGCTTTTGCCGGTAACCGGCTTATGGCCACCGCCGATGTTGCCCTCGGCGATACTGATGGTCCCGGTCTAGATGGCATCGCGGTGAGCCAGTGGGATTCGGATGTGGTACAACTCACGATTTCCTTGGCCGGTGCAGCTATGGCCAACGATGCCATGACCTCAGGTGATGAAGGGGACCAGGGTTTCACAGGGGATCCTACCGAGGTAGCCCTGGTGGAAGCTGCAGAGAGAGCCGGTATACACAAAGCGGTCCTGGACAACGGCCTCCCAAGGGTATTTGAGGTTCCTTTTGATTCAAGCAGAAAGCGGATGACCACCCTACATGAGATGCCCGACGGACGGTATCTGGTGTGGGTAAAGGGAGCACCTGAGGTCGTGATCCCCCGGTGCGGCTTTGCCCTAGTGGACGAGGGAGGGGCGGAGCCGTATCTCCGGGGTAGGACCGTGGATGCACAGACAATTGCATCCCTGGTGGCGGGCTTGGAAAATACCAGGCTGGCTGCTACGGACCAAGTCATGGCGCGTTTTAGGTCTGCAGATGCTTTCCTGGCTGCCCGCGGCATCAGGGTTATAGCAGTGGCTTGTAAGCTTATCGACCGCTTGGTTCAGGATAAGCAGGAACTGGAGTCCGGCCTCACCCTTACCGGCCTTTTGGGGATGATAGATCCTCCAAGGCCAGAGGCTGCGGAAGCCGTGGCCAAAGCCAAGCAAGCGGGAGTCAGGCCTGTGCTCATAACCGGCGACAACCCCGTCACAGCCTTGTCTATCGCAAGGATGGTCGGCATAGCCGATGAAAACACAAAAGCCATGTCAGGCTCAGAGATTTCCAAGATCTCCCCGGACGACCTTGACAGAGTCCTGGATGAAGTCGGGGTTTACGGCCGGGTGGCTCCCGAGCATAAGGTAGCCATCGTGGGGGCATTCCGCAGGCGAGGCGAAATAGTGGCCATGACCGGCGATGGGGTAAACGATGCCCCGGCGCTAAAGCGGGCCGATATTGGAGTGGCCATGGGGCGTGTAGGCACGGAAGTGGCTAAAGAAGCGTCTGACATGGTGCTGGCCGATGACAACTTTGCCACAATTGTGGAAGCGATTGAAGAAGGGCGCACCATCTACTCCAACATCGCCAAGTTTGTGGTGTATCTGCTTTCATGTAACGTAGGTGAACTGGTTACCATCACCGCTGCAATGCTTATGCGTCTGCCTGTGATCCTAAGGCCGGTGCACATCCTGTGGCTTAACCTCGTCACCGACAGCTTTCCGGCACTGGCTCTTGGATTTGAACCTGGTGAACCTGATGCCATGAGACGGCCCCCGAGGCCGCCGGATGAGCCTTTGCTTACCCGGAAGAGATGGGTCACTGTGATTGTGCAAGCACTACTTATTGCCCTCTCGACTTTAGGCATATTTGTGTATGGGCTCAGCGCTTCTGGGGACGCTGCATATGCCCGCACCTTGGCATTTGCCACCTTGGCCTCTGCTGAAGTGCTCAGGGCTTACACTGCAAGATCGGAGACCCAGACTCTGAGCAAGATCGGCGTATTCAGTAACTCTGCCATGACCCTTGGTACGTCGGTTTCGTTCTTGCTCATAATAGCCGTCGTGCAGATTCCTGGTTTGAACCGGGTGTTTTCCACTGTAGGCCTTTCCCTACGTGATTGGCTTATGGTGCTGGGATTTGGCCTTATTCCGGCGATCGGTAATGAGTTGCGGAAGGTGGTGACAGGCTAGAGCGGTTGCCGCCGTCATCGTCCACCTACATAGCGGGGCACGGCAGGCAACAGTAGGTGAGTAGCAAATCTCCCTATGTAAAGGGAGGTTTTTTCAATATGGTCTCGTGAACCAAGCCTGGTGATGGCCATGTGACGGCCAGGTTGTTGTTCCATAAAATAGTTATCCGGAACGTATGGAGAGGTGTTGAATTATGGAGGTCTTGAACAAATGAAAGTTCTCGACAGCGTGCTTGATGCCATTGGGAATACTCCGATAGTCAGGCTGAACCGTCTGCCCGGGGCTCAAAGTGCCGAAGTGTTGGTCAAACTTGAATACCTTAACCCCAGCGGAAGCGTAAAGGACCGTGCTGCCTGGGGCATAATCCGTGACGCTGAGCAGAAAGGGTTGCTAGGGCCCGGCTCGGTGATTGTGGAAGCCAGCAGCGGCAACCAGGGCATCTCCTTAGCCATGATAGGGGCGGTGAGGGGGCACAAGGTCGTAGTGTTTATGCCTGAGACCATGAGCATCGAACGCCAGAAGGTACTCAAGGCTTATGGCGCTGAAGTGGTGTTGACTCCTGCAGGCAAAGATATGAAAGAGACCTTCGAAACTGCTAGAAGAATGGCTGAAGAGTTTGCAGCTTCAAACCCCAATGCGTTCCTTGCAAGGCAATTCGACAATAAAGCCAACTCCCAAGCCCATGCCGAGACCACTGCGCGGG
This sequence comes from Candidatus Fermentithermobacillaceae bacterium DTU015, assembly GCA_001513185.1. Lineage (GTDB taxonomy): Bacteria > Bacillota > Sulfobacillia > Fermentithermobacillales > Fermentithermobacillaceae > DTU015. The sequence continues at coordinate 36,037 of LFST01000028.1, read as the reverse complement.
AGATCCTCCGGCAGACAGGGGAAAACTTAGATGCCTTTGTCTCGGGGATCGGTACAGGCGGTACCATTACCGGCATTGGAAGGGAACTCAAGAAGGCGGTGCCCGGCATAAAGGTGGTGGCGGTGGAACCTTATCACGGCTCACTGTTTCATGACACCTGCCAGGGAGTGCATGTTCAAGAGGGAATCGGCGATGGGCTGTTTCCGGGGATACTAGATGCTTCTGTGATTGACCGATCGATCTTGGTTACCGACGATGAGGCCATCGGATGCGCTCGCCGCCTCGCCAGGGACGAAGGTATCTTTTGCGGCATATCCAGCGGAACCAACGTATTTGGGGCCTTGAAGATAGCCCGTGAGCTTGGGCCAGGCCATACAGTAGTTACCTTAATCGCCGACGGCGGTTTGAAATATCTGAGTACTTGTCTGTGCAGGGAATAAGGTGAGGAATAGGCTGAGGGGAGGGGACCTGAGGGGAGAACCTGAGGGGACCAGCTTGTGTTATGTATACAGCTTCCGTCTGAACCTGTAGGAAAATCAGGCAGGTTTTCCAGGGACTTGCCGTTTTTTCAAGTGCCGGTCTGATTTTCAGACTGTTGGGCCAAGAGCTTCCTGGACACCTGGAGCCCGCTCCAAGTGGCCATTACCCCGCCTAGGCCGGTAGTGCCGAGCCTGCCGCCGATTCCGCCGATGCAGGAGCAACCCCAGATGAGTATAAGCCCAGCAATCGCCCCGGCAACTGCCACATACCCTTCGTTGGGGATCCGGCCACGGCTAGACATACCTGCATATGAGCCGCATGCACATGCGGCCGCCAAAGAACCTCCGATATCGGGGAACAGAGCAGGCAGGATCAGCCCTCCTACAACGCTGATGAGTCCGCTGCCCATTACGCCTCCATGGTTGAGCCTGTTGCCTATCAAATACGCCGCCACTGCAGAAACCACAGTCACCAATACGATGTATCTGCCGGTGTTCCAGTCTGGCACCGGCGGTTCAAGCATCTTGTTGCCAGTCAGCAAGGCTGCTATGGTGCAGCCTGTTGCTGCTGTGGCACCAAGTTTTCCCCCGAAACCGTTCATGGTTTCCTTAGCCAGCACAAATACTATTCCGGCTATGGCTGAACTCAGTATCAAATGCCCTATACCCGGCAGGACTTCTGTCGAAGCCATGCCGCAAAACGAACCGCAATAGATGGGGGCGCTCAACTCCGGCAAAATCACCGCCGCCACAACCCCCACAAGCCCCGAGCCTAACACTGCTCCCAGCCCAAGC
>LFST01000028.1:27157-34726 GCA_001513185.1 Candidatus Fermentithermobacillaceae bacterium DTU015 | reverse complement strand
CTGAGGGCCATTCCAGGATGTACCCTGCTCCCAAGAGAAGTACGGCAACTGCAATGGGTGCTGCCGCAGGTGAACCCAGGGATATGCTTTGTATGAGGCCGGTTATGTACAAGTAAGCGCTTATCGAAGCTAGGGCGAAGAAACCCAGCACTGACCGTTTGATCACGGAAATGCCTCCCAGATGTATCTTTAGCACGATGGTTCAATGCCTTGGGGCTATGTCTCGCTACGGCGTTCATGTACTGGTCAGTTGCTGCAAAACCGGCAAACATCATGCCTTAATATCATGCCTGGCAGTACCGCGTCAGAAAGTCCAAGCCCGCGGCATCTGCCCGGTATCTGCCCGTATTGGCATCATCAGTTATGACGCCGGATATATAATACCGGATTTGTGGCACAGCCGTAAACCAACGCAAACACGGGCCGGGGACTTCCCATGGCTCATTGGCTCCGTCCGGCCCGTGCACTGCTTTTCAGTCTTCAGGCTTTATCATGTTGTATACGGCCAAACGGCCCGTCTCAGGATACGGCCAATATTCAGCGGGAGCACCGCTTCCCGTTACTCCCCGGTACAAGATGAGTTTGTCTCCGGTGTGGGCTACGATCCACGTCCAGAAACTGCCTGCCTCTCCGAATTTGGTGGCATTTCCGCCATCAAACAGGTAGAACTCACACTGGTTTTCTCCCACGTCGATGAGCGCCACTATTGAATCGCCGTATACAAGGGGTGTCTGGGCTTCCATGCCGGGCCATAGTCCGCCGACTAACCTGACAGGTTCCGCGTCTTCGCTGAAGTACCATATGCCGTCGCGGACCAGATGGCAATATATGCCTTCGGACTTGGCGTCAAAGGTGACAGGCGCGATGTGGGGAGGCAGTTCATCGTCGCCGATCTTGGGGATGCCGCCTAGATGAACAGGGGGCTTATCCTCTGAGCCATTCCCGACCCGGGCTATCCACACGCTTTCGCAAACCGTTGGCCGGTAAAACCCCTCATCGGCGCCTGCCCCAGTTTCTGGTTCCGGCTCAATGGATGCCACGAAACCCAAGGCATGGTCATTATGGGACCATATAAAGTCTTGAACGTACTTGCCTTCTATCTCGATATTGGCTACCAGGTTTCCTTGGGTATCGACTACCGTAATCGATGTGCCTATGCTTAGGGCTGTGTCTTCACCTACGAACAGCCGGTAATCATGCCAGGCAGTGCCCGTTGCACCTTCCTTGCGGTGCACTGTGTATGCTGCGATGTACTTGCCGTCATATGACCACGCCGGATAGAAGCTCATCGTGTCTCCGTTGAGCATAAGGGGCCTCTCCTCAAGGGTGGTTGTGTCGAAAATGAAGAGCCCGTGCTTGCCTTGTTCGTTGAGCTCATACACGTAGTAGTTCCCATCCGGCGAAGGGATTGGCTGCCTGTAAATGTAGTCGGGGAGGCCGCTTTTTAGTACGGTGAGCTCTCTTTGGGCGATATCGAACCGCCATATGGTGGTGTTGTTATTAAGGTACACTTGATTCCGTTCAGGGAGGAACAGTGTCCGCACTACCGAGTCCATGTAGGGAAGCTCGAAGAAGGCGGATTCTTCTGCCGATACAGTACCTGAGTCCCTGTCAAGCCGGGCTACTACCAGAACCACGCCCCTTTCATTCTTGTGTCCACCTGAGGGCTGCCATCCCAGCTTGGCGTAAACGAATTCTGTGTCAGAAATCCAACCCAATGGTTCGTAGCTGAACCATGAGGTCAATAGCCATTCTCTGTCTACTGACTCGACGGGGATTTCCTGCAAAGTCTCCTGGTCTGGTAGGTCGGAGGGGAAAACTCCAAGGTAGCTCCCATACCCGTCATTGCGGACTGCCAAAAAGTACGACCCGTCTGGGGAAACCAGATGGGTTGAGAGATTCGAGTTTAAAATAAAACCTTCAACTGCGGTTTCGCCGGTTAGTGCCGGTTCGACGATGACAACCGGAGTGGCTGCCTTAGGAGAACAGCCTGCTATCATCAGCAAGGCTCCCAGCAACAAAGCAGCTGCCATCCGGGTAGTGAACCGTTTAGGTCTCGTGGTTTGCATTGGTAGCAGACCCCCTTCTTTTTGCCTGGAACTCACGGGGCAAACACTGATCCGTCCTTAATTTGCACTATTTGCTATTACATACGTTAATTGTTGACGGAAGGCAAGGGGATGTGGTTCCAGGAGTCAAGTGCCCTGCACCGGGCCAGATAGTGGGCTTAGTGCCGAGTCCGGGGTACGCGGTTTGGGTGGTTCGGTGTTATACTCTAGCTAGACAGACCATTACTAACCTGTGATGTAGGTAAGAGGGGCATCAGGAGATGAAGAAGGGGTTTCAGCAACTTACGGGAGTCTTTCCGAAACCGTACCGGATGGCGCCTGCATTGCTAATATACCTGATTATTATGGTGCTTGGGATGTCAGGGTGCTCAGGCGATAGTCAACCTGCTTCGTCGATAACCGTGGCAGGTTCCACATCGGTCCAGCCTTTTATGGATCTTCTGGCAGAAGAATATGCCCGGCTCTATCCGGATAAGCCTGCAGTCAACGTCCAGGGGGGAGGTTCAAGCGCCGGGGTTCGCTCGGTGCTCACAGGTGCCGCATCTGTAGGCATGTTATCCAGAAGGCTGACCTCCGATGAAGCAGCCGAAAACCTCAATGTGATAGTTATGGCTCAGGATGCGATTGCAGTGATAGTAAATCCCCAAAACCCCATTACTGACATAAGCCTTGAGGACCTTTGCAAGATATACACAGGTGAAATCACCGACTGGGGCCAGCTGTCTCAAGTAACTCAGGGAACTCAAGTATCCACAGCGGACAGCCCGGGCAACCAGGACAGCCAGGCTACCCAGGAACCGGCCGGCCAAGGCTCGTCTGAAGCCGAGGAGCCTGACAACGCGGAAGCCCCGTTCCAAGGGAGAATCCATGTGATTAGCAGAGAAGAAGGGTCAGGCACCAGGGGAGCTTTTGATGAACTGGTGATGGGCGGGCAGGAAGTTACCCCCAGATCCATCTTCCAGGACTCTAACGGTGCCATCAGGCAGACGGTGGCACAGGATCCCATGGCCATAGGGTACATATCCTTAGGCTTGGTTGATGATTCGGTCAAACCTTTGGCGATAAGCGGGGTGGCTCCCACCGTGGAAAACTGCAGGTCAGGCAAATACATGCTGGTCCGCCCGTTTATCCTGGTGTTTCAACACGATGTTGGACCGGAAGTCCGGGATTACCTGGATTTTGTCACAGGGCCGCACAGCCGGGAAATCCTTTCCGGCGAAGGCTTGATTACCGACGGGGAGGAGGCAGCAAGGTGAGCCACAGCAGGGATGAGCGCAGGGCTGAGCTTGTGTTGGCGCTTGTGGCCCTGGTTTCCGTAAGCGTGCTCGGACTTATCACGGTGTTTGTGTTCAAGGAAGGGCTCCCGGCGTTCAGAGAGATGGGGCTATGGCAGTTTATCACCGGGCACCGGTGGTCTCCTTCCCAGAACGCTTTCGGGATCTTCCCGATGCTTGTAGGCACGTTCATGGTTACCTTGGGCGCGTTGGCCATAGGGATGCCTCTGGGACTAGGCTGTGCGGTGTACATGTCTGAGTTTTCAGGGCCGAGGTCAGCCGCATTGCTAAAACACATGGTTGAACTTATGGCGGGAATTCCTTCCGTAGTGTTCGGGTTTGTAGGGCTTACGGTAATAGTGCCATTTATCAGGACTTATCTTGGCGGGCCCGGGTTTTCAGTGCTCGCATCTTCAATTGTACTTGGCTTCATGATCCTTCCCACGATGGTGAGCGTCTCTTATGATGCCTTAAGAGCCGTGCCCCAGGCCTACCGGGACAACATGTTGGCCTTGGGGGCTACTACATGGCAGACAGTGAGGATGGTTGTGCTCCCGTCGGCAAAATCAGGCATACTGGCGGCGGCCATTTTGGCAACAGGCAGGGCCATAGGGGAGACCATGGCGGTGATCATGGTGGCGGGAAACGCCACTGCGGTGCCCGAGAGCGTCCTCGATCCTGTGCGGACGCTAACCTCCAACATCGCACTTGAGATGGGATATTCAGCGGGGCTCCACCGTCAAGCCCTATTTGCCACGGGGATAGTGCTCTTTGTAATTGTAACTTTGCTTAACCTCATTGCCCGTGCAGCTATCAGAGGAGGAAGTGCTAAATGATGGCGGGTGACAACAAGGCTAATACCTTGGAAGCAACCTCTGTGGCCGGACCCAGGAAAGATCCGGGTGGCGGGCCAGGATACCAGGGGCTCGGCAACTCACCTAAGCAACATCTTGCAGCAGCGCGGAGCGCTAACCTGCGGAGGGAGAAGATTGCCGTTTCATTTTTGCGGCTAACTGCGCTTGTAACAGGTGCAGTAGTGGTATTTGTGTTCGGGTATATCCTGGTCCGGGGGCTTGGTGTGATTAACCCAAGTTTTCTGCTTAGCCCGCCCCTTGAGATGGGCAGGGCGGGAGGAATTTTTCCTGCGATTGTGGGTACTCTGGTGCTCACGGCGCTGAGCCTCCTGATAGCTACTCCTCTGGGTGTGGGTGCGGCTGTGTTCCTCACAGAGTACACCAAGGAAACCAGGCTGTCCCGGTTCATAAGGACCGGTACCGAGACCCTGGCGGGAATCCCTTCGATTATTTTCGGGCTGTTCGGCTTCGCGTTTTTCGTTATCTATCTCAAAATGGGCTGGTCTATCCTTGCCGGCGCGCTTACCCTGGCGTGTATGATGTTGCCTACCATAGTGAGGACTTCGGAAGAGGCTATACGGGCGGTGCCTGCGGCTTACCGGGAAGTGAGTTTCGCCTTGGGCGCCAGCAGGTGGCAGACGGTGGTGAGCGTGGTGCTGCCCCAGGCAGCACAGGGCATCGCTACAGGGATTGTGCTGGCAACAGGCAGGGCTATAGGCGAGACGGCGGCGGTGATTTTCACTGCAGGGTCTTCATTGAGACTGCCCAAGTCCCTTATGGATCCTGTGCGGACTTTGCCGGTACACTTCTACATCCTGGCCAGGGAAGGGATTTCCCCTGAAAACGCTTACGGAACCGCGGCGGTGTTGCTGGTTGCAGTGCTTCTTATCAATTTCACGGCCCATTACGCCGTCAAGAAGATGTTCGGCAAGGGAAATGGCTGAGATGCACATTTACCGGAGAGGTGCTAGTAGAGGTGCAAACAGATGAAGCGGTCCGGGTATAAGGTTGAGGCAGTGGAGTTTTCATATTCCTACGGCGGCGTTCCTGCCCTGAAGCAGGTGAGTTTCGGTGTAAAGCAAAACTCGCTGTTTACCATAATGGGCCCAACAGGCAGCGGCAAGACTACCTTTCTCAAGGCTCTGAACAGGCTAAATGACCTTGTAGACCAAACAAGCCGTTCGGGCCGGCTCTTGCTCGACGGCAAGGACGTATATGCCAAGGACGTGGATGTGGCCGATCTAAGGCGTAGGGTAGGCATGGTGTTTGCCATGCCGACTTCCCTTCCTATGTCCATATTCGAAAACGTAGCTTACGGGCCGAGGAAACGAGGGGTAAAATCCAAAGCGGTGCTTGAGGAAACTGTGGAAAAAGCCCTAAGTGCTGCAGCGCTTTGGGATGAGGTCAAAGACAGGCTGGATATGCCGGCGCAGCGGCTTTCAGGCGGCCAGCAGCAGCGTTTGGCGATTGCAAGGGCGTTGGCGGTACAACCGGAAGTGCTGCTGTTAGATGAGCCCACCTCAGGGCTGGATCCTGTGTCTACTTTGAGAGTAGAGGAACTCATGAGACAGCTGGCGGGCTCGTACACCATAATTTTCGTCACCCACGATCCGCAGCAAGCAGCCAGGTTAGACGGGGAAGTGGCGTTCCTGTTCATGGGGGAGCTAATCGAGCTTGGCACTGCCAGGGAGATGTTTACAAGGCCGAGGGATAAACGCACTGAGGACTACATTACCGGAAAAGTCGGCTAGGTGATGCGGGATTTGCGGTTCTCACCCGCTAGGTTGTAACTGCGAAGGTAGGTAACCACACAAGACGTATTGACATACCGAAGGGAGTTTTCAGGGACTTGGAGACATACCGGAGCCAAGACTTTGGAGACAAAGCTGAAAAGATCCGGGTGGAGAAGTTCAACCTCTATTACGGGAACTTCCACGCCCTGAAGGATATCGATGCTGTGATTGTTGAAAATGCCATCACTGCGGTGATAGGCCCTTCAGGCTGCGGCAAGTCAACCTTTTTGAGGAGCATCAACCGGATGAACGATACCGTGGAAGGAGTGTCCACCACGGGCCGGATCCTTCTGGATGGGGAAGATATCTACAGGCCGGACGTAGACGTGACTTGGCTGAGGTCAAAGGTAGGCATGGTGTTTCAGCGGCCGGTGGTGTTTCCCTTGAGTGTCTTCGACAATGTGGCTTGCGCGCCTAGGTTACAAGGTACCACAGACAGGGCTGAGCTTGTGGATATCGTAGAGAGGAGCCTTGATGCTGTCGGCCTGTGGGACCAGCTTAAACACAAACTGAAAGAGCCGGCACTTTCCCTGTCCTTGGGCGACCAGCAAAAACTGTGTATAGCTCGAGCCATATCGGTGGAGCCCGAAGTGATTCTGTTTGATGAACCGTGCTCTGCCCTCGACCCGGTTAATACTTTGAAGATAGAGGAACTCATGTGGGGGTTGAGGGAGCATTATACAATCGTGATTGTCACCCACAATATGCAGCAGGCGGCCAGGGTTTCGGATTACACCATGTTCATGCTGGATGGGCGGTTGATAGAATACGGCCCGACAAGTAGTATTTTCACCAAGCCCCAAGATCCCAGGACTGAGAAGTATATCACAGGTAAATTGGTCTGATTTTGCCCGGAAGCATCCGGGGCCGAAGGGAAGAGGGATATGTACAACCCAAGAGCCAGCTTTGAAAAGCATTTAGAAGGACTTGAGAGCCTTCTATTGGAGATGGGACGTGCTGCTGAAACCATGCTCGAGCAGGCGCTAGCGGCGCTTGCCCGCCGAGACGTGGACCTTGCCGAAGAGACCATTTTGCTCGACGACAGGGTGGATTATCTCAAACAGGTGATCGAATCCAAGTCCATGGAACTTATCGCCACTCAGCAACCTGCGGCCAAGGACCTGCGCAGGATACTGGCGGCCATTCTCATCGCTAGCGATATAGAGCGTGTGGCGGATTATTCGGTGAACATATGCGAGTCGGCGGTAAGGCTTGCCGATAAGCCGCTGTTTAAGCCGCTAATTGACATCCCGAAGATGGAGCAGCTGGTTGTGAAAATGCTCAAGCAAAGCCTGGAGGCATTTGTCTGCAGGAGCCTTAAGCTCATAGAGCAGATGTGCGCCCTTGATGAAGAAGTGGATGATCTATACGACGCGCTATACGAAGAACTGAAGCAGTTCATGAAGCAGGATCCCACCTTGGTGGACCAAGCCGTAGAACTCGTACTGATCTCCAGGCACCTTGAAAGGATCGCCGACCACATAACCAACATCGGTGAGAGGGTGTATTACGTGGAGACCGGCGTATTCGGGGAACTGCAGTAACACCTTATAGCAGCGGACTATGTCTGCTACCGGCA
>LFST01000028.1:0-27121 GCA_001513185.1 Candidatus Fermentithermobacillaceae bacterium DTU015 | reverse complement strand
AGGGCATGGGAAGTTTTTCGCATAATTACTATGACGACCAAGGGCTTATAAGTTGGTTGCCAACGGTATTTGCCCCTGAAACCCAAGAACGGTTCTCCCTCCTTGTAAGAACCCCTAGGATTATGGAAGATATGGATAAGGTAAGACCTGATTCTTGAGGTAAGGTGTCTTAGATGAAGATAAGCGCTGCTTTGTCCAGAGAACTGTCTAATCTTCCTAAACAAGCCACGGTCATGGTCATCGGCGAGGTTGACACCGGCAAGAGCACCTTGTTGGCGCTCCTGGCGCGCTGGTTCCGGAGCCAGTCTCAGCATGTGGCTATCGTTGACGCTGACGTGGGACAGGCTGATATAGGGCCTCCCGGATTTGTGTCATACGGATTTGTGGAACACGACATCGAGTCCTTGCAGTCGGTGCGCAGGCAAGATTCGTATCTGGTTGGCAGCACTTCCCCGTACAACAGGGGGTTAAATGTTGTGGCCGGGGTACAAGCCTGCGTCAGGGATGCCAGGTGCCAGGGCTCTGACGTCACTCTGGTGGATACTACCGGGCTCGTTAAGGGTATTTCAGGCATCCAGCTTAAGTGCGCCAAAGCCGAAGCCATCAAGCCAGACCTTATCATCGCGCTCAACACCCCGGGGATTGAACCTCTTACAAGCTGCCTCAAACAGCTGGGGTTCCGGGTCAGCCGCTTCTTGCCGATTCCAGGCGCACGGATCAGAACTGCTCAAGAGCGCAAACACTTAAGAGTATCCCGTTGGAATAGTTACCTTGGGGGCAATCCCCATAAGATGGAGATTGACCCTGCCGAGGTTAAGGTGCTCCGGTGGTGGGGCGAAAGCCGGCCTGTGGATACGGAGCAAGTGCCCAACGGAACCGTTGTTGCAATACCAGATCCTAACCGGCCTGGCTTTCACATCCCGTGTGTGTGGACGGTTACAGAGGGAGAGGAAGCAGGTTCACGCCTTTCCCTCTTGGTCCCAGAGCCCCCGGAAGTACAACCCGGGGTTGTGTGGGTGTCCGGATACAAGCTAGGCCTTGAAGGAAACACGGTGGTTTCAGCATAGACTCTCGAAACAGTGTGGCATGACATAGGTATGGCTAGCGTAGCATGGGAAAGGAGATGCCAGTGTCCAAGAAGAAACTTGGCCTTATCATAAACCCCATCGCAGGAATGGGAGGCAGAGTGGGACTCAAAGGCACTGACGGGGCAGATATCCTCAGACGTGCCGTGGAACTAGGTGCCCGTCCCGAGGCGCCGAAGAGAGCTATGGCTGCGCTTGAGGTGCTGTCTTCCATAAAGCACGAGATAGATCTGCTGACATATCCCGGAGACATGGGAGAAAACCAGGCTAGAGCCGTGGGATTTAGCACCGTGGTCTTAGATGCCAGAGCCGACGACGCTGGAAATGGAAACCGGGTTTGGGAGCCTGGATATACTACCCCTCAAGATACGGAACGAGCTGCCCGCGAAATGCTTCAGGCTGGAGTAGATCTCATACTTTTTGCAGGCGGGGACGGCACTGCCCGTAACATATACAATGCCGTGGGCGACAAGGTACCCGTGCTAGGTATTCCTGCAGGAGTGAAGATCCATTCGTCTGTATTTGCTACCAGTCCGAAGGATGCAGGGCAATTGGCAGCCAGATTTCTCACAGGTGAAGTTCAAGTCATAAAGGATGCTGAGGTCATGGACTTAGATGAACACGCCTTCCGCGAGGGAAGGGTCACTGCCAGGCTCTACGGCTACGTGAGGGTGCCTTACGAGGAACAATTGGTCCAGAACCTCAAGTCAGGCAGTACTGAGAGCGAGCTGGCAGCTCTCGACGGCATCGCCGACAGGATAATAGAAGATATGGAACCGGATGTGGCATACATCATAGGTCCCGGCACCACCACCCGTCCCATTATGGAAAAACTGGGTTTAGAGGCAACCCTGCTTGGGGTTGACGTGGTCCTAAACAAGCAGCTCCTGGTGGCAGATGCCAATGAAGAACAGTTGCTCCGGATTCTCCATGGGGAAGATGGCGTCAAAGGAGCCAAGATTATCGTGACCATCATCGGCGGGCAAGGCTACGTGTTTGGCAGGGGCAACCAGCAGCTCAGCCCGGAGGTCATACGCAAGGTGGGGAAAGACAACATACGGATAGTAGCCACAAGAGCCAAGCTCAACGCTCTGAACAGGCGTCCCCTGCTTGTAGACACCGGTGATGATGAGCTTAACCAGATGCTCAAGGGGTATTACCATATATTAGTGAGTTATGACCGGGAAGTAATGTACAAGATAGGCTAGGCGGCAGCTTCAGCGCGGGAAAAGGAGTTGGACTTGGAGGGAGTTAGCCCTCTGGATAGCCTGTTGTGGCTTAAGTGTAAAGGCAGGAAAAATAGCAAGAGTTGTAATAGGGCCCCGCCCCCGGAATCACTCAGATCGCAGGTTCCGGATGCCGGGGCCTGTTGCTTCATGTCCAGCCTGCCCTAAGGGGACCGCCATGGCCCGTTTGGCCGGATTCTTGTTTACAAAAGGGCGGTTGTTTCTTCCATCGTCAGTGGATGCTTCGGTGTGAAAGCCACGTACCAGCAGACGATTTGAAATCCGCACAAGATAATCACTGCAAGCCAAGCCCAGGTCGGACTCAGGGCATAAAGCATCCCTGAGGCTGCACTGCCCAAAGCCAGTCCTGCAGAAGTTGCACCCTGGACGAGCCCATCCCAGCTAGCTCTGTAAGCTTCATCTACCGCTTCCATCTTTGCAGCCACTATTCCCGGGGATGCCAGGTTGCCCACCATTGAGACCAGCATCAACAAGGCGTAGAGCTGCCACAGCTTGTTGACCCAGAATATCAACAATATTAGTAGAGGAGTAATGATTCCCGTGACGAGAATAATTCCCCGCCTGCCTCTTAGGTCGGCGATCCTGCCACCCACAAGCATTACCAAGGCTGTGCCCAAGCTGGAAATCACGCTGAGTCCTGCGACAGCAGTAAACTCTGTAGAGAATCTATCCATGACCGTAAACGGCAGCAGGATGTTGATACCGCCGTTAACAAGCCCATTTATGGTAAATGCCATAAGCATGGCGGTGAGTATCCGTTTGTCAGATTGCTCGAACAGCTCCCGGCCTGCTGCGATAAGCGTCTCAAGGATGACCTTGCCGCGTTTGGGCTGCGGCCTGGATTGCTGTGAAGCTGGTTGTGCAGAAGTCGATCCTGGTTGGTGTCCAGGGAGCCCGGAATCTTGTGCCGGGCTTTCATGGCCTCTCTGGAGAAACCGCGACGAATCGTCTGTTTGGCCAATGGGAATTGACAGGATTATCGCCAACACCGCAAGGGCCAGGGCTAGCAAGAGGGGCGGGCTTATTCCATACAGGTCAGCCATAATTCCAGCGGCCAGCGGTGCCGCGATGTTGGCTACAAGCACAACGGTTTGGTATACCCCCAGGACGGTTGCACGGCTTTCCTTGGCTGTGTAACCGGCTATCAAAGCAGTGCGCGCAGGGAATTGCATCACATTAAGCCCTCTGAACACCGACACTATTACCAGTCCGGCAAAACTCCTGGCACAAAGCAGCATAATTATGGCGGCGCACCGCATAAGCTGCCCTATAGTGTACACAACCTTACGCCCATACCTGTCAGCCAAAATACCACCTGTTATGCCGGCAATCATACCTGCAATTTCAAGGATGGAGTTGAGCAACCCCTGCTCCGAGGCTTCGTACCCCAGGGATTTGTACCAAGGCGAAATCAGTGAGACGTATAGCCCTAGCGCTAGCATTTCAACCAGACCGATGGCTATGAGCCTGCGCATTGCTGGGTGCATCTGCTGCCAGAACTCTCGAATCCCCTGTCTGCGTGCAGGCTTGGCTGGATTAACCATGTGAATGCCTCCTCAACTTGGCGGATTTCCAGTGCTCAGGCACATAATACTAGAAGTAGCTGAATAGATGCTGCATCGATTAGAACGTCGACCGTCAGCACTGAGTTGAATCATGTTATCGGTATATTACTACAGGACATTAAAAAAGTAAATAGAAAACTTAAAAAAATTAATAACGGGATTAATTCTGCCGAGGGATGGCTCGTCAGGGCAGAAGGGGGAGCCAAAAATATGACACAGCGCTTTTCCCAGATCCATGCTGTGTCAACCTTGAGCCATATAAGCCTTGGATAATAGAATCAAGCCGGGAGGGGATTCAGATGAGTACTAAATCACAGAACTCTTTTGCCCCAGTTGTCCGTACTATGGCGTTACTGCTGATTCTTGCGCTCTCGTCGTCAGTGTTGTCCGCATGCGCGAAGAAGCCTCAAGAGCTCCAAAAGACCCAGGAGGAACTTGAAGCTATGGCTAGGGACCTGGTGCTGTCCATGGCGGGAGGGGAGTTCGAGGAAGCCCGCAAGCACTTTGACAAGAAAATGAGTGCGGCCGTGTCCGGTGCCCAACTCCAAGAGATTTGGGAAGCCATCTCAGGGCAGGCAGGTAAGTGGATAAACGTAAGCGGAACCACTTTCGCAGAGGAGCAAGGTTACCGGGTGGTCTACGTAAAGAACCTGTTTGAGAGAGGTACCCTGGATATTAAAGTAGTTTTCAACAACCAGGGACAGGTTTCAGGCCTATGGGTGGGGGCGCTTGAATCTGATGCGTACACCCAGCCTGGATATGCAAATCCTGATCTGTTTGAAGAGAGGGAGCTTGTGGTAGGCCAGGGTAAGTGGGAACTTCCGGCGACGCTCACAATGCCAAGGAATGCCGCAGCCGGTGAACCGGTTCCCGCAGTGGTGCTGGTTCACGGTTCAGGCCCCAGTAACAGGGATGAGACTATCGGGCCAAACAAGCCCTTCAAGGACCTGGCCTGGGGGTTGGCTTCAAGGGGTATCGCCGTGCTCCGGTACGACAAACGCACCAAAGTGCATGGAGCCGCTTTCACCTCGGAAGAAGCAGCGTCTTTTACTGTAAAGGAAGAAACCATCGACGACGCCGTGTTGGCGGTCAAACTGCTTAAGACCATAGATGGAATTGATCCTGACAGGGTTTTTGTGGTTGGACACAGCTTGGGCGCCACAGTGGGTCCTAGGATAGCACAAGCATGCAACCCTGCTGAGGGCAGTAGCAGTCCGGATGAAGACTCAAATGCAGACGCCGATACCTCGATAGCAGGGCTTGTGATGATGGCTCCTACGGCACGGAACCTGGCGGACCTAATGGTAGAGCAAATGGAGTACTTAGCCAACCTGGACGGTCAAATAGATGAGAAAGAAGCAGCCCAAATCCAGGAGGCAAGGGCGGCTGCAGACAAGATCAAATCAGGCAGCCTGAAGGAAGGAGAGGTAGCTCTCGGGGCACCTAAGGCTTATTGGGACGACCTGTCTGCCCATGATCCGGTGGAGATTGCCAAGCACCTCAACCTGCCTATCCTTATCCTCCAAGGCGAGAGGGACTACCAGGTCACCATGGTGGACCTGGAGATCTGGAAACAGGCCCTGTCTGGCAAGCCCAATGTCACCATAAAGACTTATCCCGATCTCAACCACTTGTTTATGAGCGGCTCAGGTAAGAGTACCCCCGATGAGTATTTCGTCCCCTCAAACCTGGCAGAAGAAGTGGTGGCAGATATCGTTGACTGGGTAAACTCATTGAATTTGCATCGCAAGTAGTATATTGTAAAGCTGTAGCATATTGTCACATTGCGCTGAATGGTTTTCGGACAACCAATAACCGGGAGCACAAGATAGACAAAACGTGCTAGTGTTGCAGAAAGGATGACAGATGTGGGAGAGGATATTCGTAACGTCAGGCAGGAAAAGGACCTGCTGGGCACAAGGACTTTGCCCGCCAACGCCTACTACGGAATCCACAGTGTCAGAGCAGCAGAAAACTACAACTTCTGCGGCTACCCCATCCACCCCGAACTTATTAGAGCCCTAGCCATAGTAAAAAAAGCTGCCGCATTAGCCAACCTGGAAGCCGGCGTGCTTGAGGAAAAGAAGGCCAAGGCTATAGTCCAGGCTGCAGATGAGATCATCGAAGGTAAGTGGCACAATCAATTTATCGGAGAAGCAATTCAGGGTGGGGCTGGCACCGGCATCAACATGAATGCCAACGAAGTGATAGCCAACCGGGCCCTGGATATCCTGGGGCATAAACCGGGCAACTACTCAGAACTCCATCCCCTAGATGACGTAAACAAAGGACAATCCACCAACGACGTTATACCCACCGCCATACGCATCGCCGCCATAAGACTCATGGGCAGCTACCTGGAAGCCGCAGAGCTGCTTGCGGAGACCCTGGAGAAGAAAGCCGAGCAATGCAAGGACCTCATCAAACTGGGTCGCACCCACTTGCAGGATGCAGTGCCCATTACCGTCGGACAAGAACTCAACGCTTGGGCTTCAGCCATCCGCAGAGATGTAGCGCGGGGCCATAAGATCATTGAGCTTCTGTCAGTGGTCAACCTCGGCGGCACTGCCGTTGGGACAGGCATTAACGCCCATCCGGATTACATGAAAGCAGTAGGTGCCAAGTTGCGTGAAGCCAGCGGCATTGAAAGCTTGAGGGTTTCAGATGACCTTGTCGACGCCACCCAGAACCTTGATGCGTGGGTTGAAGCATCTGGCTTGATGAAGGCTACTGCAACCACCCTTACCAAGATTGCAAACGACCTGCGGCTTATGGCATCCGGCCCCATGGTAGGGCTCGCAGAGGTCAAGCTGCCTCCAGTAGCAGCCGGTTCAAGCATCATGCCTGGTAAGGTCAACCCCGTAATACCGGAACTTGTCAACCAGATATGCTTCAAGGTTTATGGCAACGACTTGACCATAAGTCTGGGCGCTTCTGCCGGCCAGTTCGAGCTCAACGTGATGCAGCCGGTGATGTCTCATTGCCTGTTTGAAAGCATAAGCATGCTGACCAATGCAATGAAGGCCTTGGCCGAGAAGGTCATCAAGGGCATGGAGTTCAACAAGGAGCGTCTTGAAAGGTATGCAGGTAGTGCCATGACCTTGGTAACAGCTTTGAACCCGATAATCGGACAAGATGCTGCGTCGGATGTAGCTAAGAAGGCATTAGAGCAAGGCAAGGACATCGTCAGCGTGGTCATTGAAGAAGGTCTGCTGGATGAGGAAACTGCCAGGAAGGTCCTGGATCCCCGTACTATGGTCGGTAAGAAATAAGCACCTGGTGGTGGAGTCTATGAAACAGATACATGTAAATGACATAATTGAAACTGTTGAACGGTTGTGTATTCAGGCATGCACTACCCTGGGAGATGACTGGTGGCAAGCTATGGAGAAAGCGGTGGAGCTCGAGGAATCTCCCTTGGGGAAGAGCTTGCTTGGGATTCTCCGGGAAAATGCCGAACTTGCGGCATCAACCGGTGAGCCCATCTGCCAGGATACCGGACTTGCTGTGGTGTTCTTGGAAATCGGGCAGGAGGTAAGCATTACCGGAGGAAATCTCTACGACGCCATAAACGAAGGTGTGCGGTGCGGGTACGTCAACGGATACCTCAGAAAATCCGTGGTGTCTGACCCCTTAATCCGCGAGAATACAGGAGACAACACGCCTGCCATAATCCACACTGAGATTGTTCCCGGCTCGGATCTGAAAATCACCGTAGCACCCAAAGGCGCAGGTTCTGAAAACTCATCAGGGCTTAAGATGCTCAAACCTGCCGATGGGCAAGAGGGAGTCATCAAGTTTGTACTGGAAGTAGTCGAGGCTGCAGGCCCCAATGCCTGTCCCCCCATTGTGGTAGGGGTGGGAATAGGCGGGAACCTGGAGAAATCAGCCCTCTTGGCGAAGAAGGCCCTGCTGAGGCCCTTGGGCGAGCGGCATCCGAAGCCCCACATAGCCAAACTCGAGGAAGAACTGCTCCGACGGGTAAACAGCACAGGTATAGGGCCCCAGGGGCTGGGAGGCCGTATCACTGCCTTGGACGTTCACGTAGAGGTCTACCCGACTCACATAGCCAGTTTGCCGGTGGCAGTGAACATCCAGTGTCATGCTTCCCGCCATGCGGAAGCTGTATTGTGAAGAAGGGGTGAGCCAGATGAAGCGGATCAGAACGCCACTTGATGATGAGACCATCAGGACGCTCAAAGCCGGCGACCAGGTAGTCTTGAGCGGTGTGATACTCACCGGCAGGGATGCTGCCCACAAGAGGCTCGTGGAAGCTTACAAGGCGGGGCAAGAGTTGCCGGTAGATCTCAGGGGCCAGATCATCTATTATGTCGGGCCTTGTCCGGCCAAACCAGGGAAGGTGATTGGTTCTGCCGGGCCTACCACCAGCAGCCGCATGGATCCCTATACCCCTCTGCTCGTACGTGAACTGGGCCTTAAGGGAATGATAGGCAAGGGATACAGGAGCCAGGAAGTGATTGACGTTATCAAAGAACAAGGTGCCATATATTTCCTGGCCGTAGGCGGAGCCGGGGCTCTTCTGGCTCAGCGCATTAAGCAGGCCGAAGTTGTGGCGTACCCTGATCTCGGTGCGGAAGCCATCTACCGTTTGGAAGTAGAAGATTTCCCGCTGATAGTGGGTATCGACAGTGAGGGGCGCAACGCCTACGATGAACAGGCCAAGTACCGCTTGGCTAGAGCCTGAGTTACCGGTGGCTGAGCCTTTAAGATGATTGTTGTGATTTAGCATTGAGGCGAGGATAGGCTTAAGGCCTTTCATAATGGAATAAGATATGAGACCTGGCAGGCTGTGTCGCTTGGCCTGTAAAGCAGGGGGAAGGTCTTTGGCCCTGCAGGCGCAGCCTTAGACAGGCAAAGACGCTAAAGAGGGAGGTAAATCTATGGATCTCCGTACCAGGGCACTAGCGTTACATAGGGAGAACAGAGGCAAGGTCGGCATCGTAAGCAAGATCGAGCTCAGAGGCAAAGACGATTTGGGCTTGGCATATACTCCCGGGGTAGCCGAGCCATGCAAGGAAATCCACCGGGACAAGGATCTGGTTTGGGAGTACACTTTTAGAGGCAACGTCATCGCCGTTGTAACCGACGGAAGCGCTGTATTGGGACTCGGCAACATCGGGCCTGAGGCAGCGCTCCCTGTAATGGAAGGCAAGTGCGTGCTGTTTAAGACCTTTGCAAATGTGGATGCGTTTCCTTTGTGTCTCGCCACTCAAGATACAGATGAAATCGTAGAGACGATAAAGCGGATTTCTCCGACCATAGGCGGTGTCAACCTCGAGGATATAGCCGCACCCAGGTGCTTCGAGATTGAAGCGCGCCTTAAGAAGGAAACCGACATACCCATTTTCCACGACGACCAGCACGGTACGGCCATCGTGGTTGCAGGCGCTATGATCAACGCCCTCAAGGTAGTGGACAAAGAATTGTCCGACATCAGGATCGTGGTAAATGGTGCAGGCGCCGCTGGAATGGCCATAACCAACTTGCTGTTGAACATGGGTGCAGGCGACGTAATCCTTTGCGACAGCAGGGGTGCTATCTACGAGGGCCGCACCGAGGGCATGAACCCCTACAAGGAAGAGATATCCAAGCGCAGCAATAAGGACAAGGCCAAGACGCTGGAAGACGCACTCAAGGGTGCCGATGCATTCCTGGGAGTCTCAGTTGGCGGGGTACTCACCCAGGATATGGTCAGAACCATGGCTAAGGATGCCATAGTCCTGGCAATGGCCAACCCTGTACCTGAGATTTATCCGGACGAAGCCAAAGCTGCCGGCGCCAAGGTAGTAGGCACCGGGCGTTCTGACTTCCCCAACCAGATCAACAACGTGTTGGCTTTCCCTGGAGTGTTCAGGGGCGCCCTGGATGTACGTGCCAGGGATATCAACGAGGAAATGAAGATCGCAGCCGCTCATGCACTGGCAGGCTTGGTCGATGAGAGCCAGCTGTCACCTGATTTCATCATCACAGATGTGTTTGATGAGAGGGTAGCGCCTGCCGTCGCCAAGGCTGTTGCCCAAGCTGCCAGGGACACCGGAGTAGCCAGGATTTGACCTAACCGGCAACCCCGGTAGAACCCGGCAGGGTTGGTACAACCTGGGACCCACATGTCCGTAGGAACCCAGGGGTCCATAGGGTACACTGGGCTGGGTTCTGGCTGGTTAGCGGGGTTAGGGGATTGTAGGAAAACCATACAGCTTTTCGGATAACCTGTAGGAATACCAGTCAGGTTTCTGAAAAGCTGTATATTTTTCATACGGCAGTCCAAGTTTTATGCAGCCTTTTTGGGGACATGCCTCATTCTTAAACGGCCTTTTCAGAAACTGCATGAAAATCGGAACCGATACTATGGGCTGCTACCGCTTCCAGAACGCGGGCGTAAGGATGGCCAATACGCTGAAAATCTCGAGCCTGCCGATGAGCATCATGAAAGTAAGGAGCAGTTTTCCTGCTGTCGGCAGGTGGGCGTAGCTGGCCATGGGTCCCACAGAACCAAGTCCCGGTCCTACATTGCCCAAGGTGGCTGCTACAGATGACGCAGCACTTAGCAAGTCGAGCCCCATGCCTAGCATGCACAGGGTTCCAAGAACGAATAACCCCATGTAGAGCCCGGTGAACGCAAACACCTGGTTTATGACATTCTCAGGAACTATTTCCCCGTCATGCCGGATGGGCAAGACCGCTTTGGGATGGAGGAACTTATTGACTTCCCTGTAAGCATGCTTAGCAATGAGCTGCCACCTCAAGATCTTGACCGAGCCTGCTGTCGACCCGGTGCAAGCTCCGACAAACATCAGCAGAAGCAGAATGGTTCTTGAGATGTCAGGCCACGTGTTAAAGTCTGCAGTGGAGTAGCCTGTGGTTGTCACAATGGTTACCACTTGGAACGAGCCGTGCCTCAGTGCTTGACCGGGAGAATACGTACCCAACAAGGTTACGGTCAGCAAAAGGGTCGCAGTGATTACGATGCCTACATAAGTCTTAAACTCTTGGTTCCGGATGAGGCTTTGATAGCCCCGGCGTGAGAATATCCCGTGGTACAGGGCAAAATTTACCCCTGACAAGAAGGTGAAAACCATGACTATGACTTCTATGAGGGTTGAACTGTAACCTCCAATGCTCTCAGCCCTGCTGGAAAAACCTCCTGTGGCGATAGTGGCCAGTGAGTGGCTCAAGGCTTCGAAAAAACTCATGCCTGCAAGCCAAAGCAGGATTGCTTCGGCGAGGGTGAGTGACAAGTAGATGATCAAGAGAACCTTGGCAGTTTCCCGGAGCTTGGGTTTAATGCGTTCTATCTGAACACCCGGTACTTCAGCCTTAAACAGCTGGAAACCACCTGTGCCGAGGCGGGGGATTAGTACTACCGAGAACACGATGATTCCCAAGCCGCCCAGCCAGTGAAGTAAGCTCCTCCAGAACAAGATCCCTGCAGGCTGTGATTCTACATCAGCAATCACCGTAGCGCCCGTTGTGGTAAATCCCGACATGGCTTCAAACAGCGCGTCCGGCAAATTTGTAAACGTTCCGGCGATTAAGAAGGGGATTGCTCCCGCCAAGGCGCAGAGCAGCCAGCCCCCTGACACAATCACAAAGGACTCTCGGAGCCGGATGTCCCCTTGGACAGGGATCCGGGCCAATAGGATACCCGGTATGCCTGCCACGAACATGGATACGAAAAAAGCCAGGGAGTCGCCTGACTGGTAGTAAAGGGACCACCCCAAGGGCAAAGCCATTGCAGCAGCGATAACGCATAGCAGCAATCCCATTGCCCGGGCTATAAGCTTGGTATTTAGCTCAGTCAATTGTTTTCCACCGGCCTTAGGTTCATCTTGGATTCACCAGCATCTAGGGTCTCCTGCCTGGCCCTCCTGCAATTTGTGCTACAAGCCCAGCGCTTTCCGTACTTTTGGCACGGCTTCTTCCAAAGAGAACACCACCACTCGGTCGCCAGGCATAACCTGGTCCTTACCCTTAGGGATAATCGTCTCATTTTCACGTATGATCATGCCTATAAGGGCATTCTTAGGAAAGCCTACTGATTTCAGCGGCTTACGGGTAACAGGCGCTCCTTGAAATACCATTGCTTCAAGCACCGTGGCCTTTCCTCGCTTGAGGAAGGTTATGTCCAGCAGGCGGTCGCCTTGGAGCAGTTTCAGGATGGTACTGGCCATGATAAGCCGGGGAACCACGGTAGCGTGGATCCCAGCAGCTTCTGCTACAGGCGCGTATTCCTCCCTTTCCAGCCGGATGATCACTTCTCCTACGCCCAACCGGTTTGCCAAGAGGGCTGCCATTATGTTGGTTTCATCGTGGCCTGTGGTTGCTATGAACGCATCGGTGCCGCCTATGTTTTCGTGATCTAACAGGTCGACGTTGGTACCGTCCCCGTGGATAACCAGCGTGTACGGGAGGTTTTCCGCTAGCCACCTGGCGCGTCCGGCGTCTTTTTCAATGAGCTTGAGAGTGAGGCCGTTCCTGCGCAACTTCTCCAGGGCCTGGCATGTGTAAAACCCGATTTCGCCACCGCCTACAACGGTAATGCTTTTTATTTGAGAATGGATGCGGCCTGCCCTCATTCCGGGGAACATGCAACTTCTGCCGAAGTAGCCCACCTTGCCCAGGACGTATATATGGTCGCCTGATTCAAGGCGGGTTTGTCCGTCAGGGATGAGCAGGGTGTCGTCTCGGTCAACCGCTACCACAAGGCAGTCTTCTAACTTGAGTTCCGCCAGGGTCTTGCCTGTGAGCGACGAGTGAGACGGCCCCAGCTTAAACCCGAGGAGTTCCACGGTGCCGTCGGCGAAATGCCTGAATTCTGTGGCGGCCGGCATCCGAAGAAGGTCCACCATTTCTCTGGCAGCCAGGCGTTCGGGGTGGATCATAAAATCCACGCCTAGCTCGTTCTTGACCAGCGCTTCAGAACCTGTGCTGTATTCAGGGTTGCGGACCCTGGCTACCGTGGTATTTACGCCGTAGTGCTTTGCAGTCAGACAAGCAAGTATGTTCACCTCGTCCTGTCCTGTCACTGCAATCACCATATCTGCTCGCTGTACGCCTGCCCTTTCCAATACCTTTGGAGCCGCGCCGTTGCCATGGATGGTCATGGCGTCGAGAATCTCTCTGGCAGGTTCCAGCCGTTCCTTGTCTATATCAATAAGCACCACATCGTGGGATTCTTGCACCAATTGCCGTGCAACCCTGAATCCCACTTTGCCTGCTCCAATCACGATTATCAGCATGGAGCTTCTCCTTTCCGCAGGCCCGTATTTATCTACAGTGCCGGCAGTAAAGTGTAGTATAGCACTTCTATGCTACCAGTGAAACCATCTACAAAACAACCCGGTGACACCCTAACGGTACATGCCGGGACGGGATGATATGAGTTTCCTCTCATGACACCCTGGCAATGCAAGCACAATGCAAGAATGATGCAAGGATGATGCAAGGATGATGCAGGCCCGGGTGGCATATTGGAATGGCTCTGAGGGCGTCTATGGCCTGTGTGGTGGAGCAAGGGGGACGGCCTGATTGTGACTTATTTTGGTTGCTAAGCTCATGCTACAACCAGGACCGTCCCGGGGTTCAGCAGCTGCTGAAACGAGACTACAGCCGGCCTGTTAACTAGGTTCCAAATCCTTGCTCAAACGGCACTAAGCCGTGGTATGTCATTTGGTCAGAATAGCCAGCCTGTAGTCTTCATTCCATTCCACGTCCATACCCAGGAATTCGCCTACAAACCGCAATGGCACCATGGTGCGGTCGCCTTTGATTACCGGCTGGGTATCCATTACGTGTTTTTCCCCGTTAACCTCGATCACCTGGTTGCCTATCCAGAGCCTTATCACAGTATTACCGTGGGTGATGGTCACCAGGCGTTGGCCTTCATCCCAGTCAACTTGTGCGCCGATAGCTTCGCTGATCGCCCTCACAGGCACCATGGTCCGGTGGTTGTTGTCGATGTATGCTGCCGCGTCAAGGTACAGGGGCACGTTGTTTACGACAACTCCTACCTGCCCGGGTTTGCCTGCGTATCTGTCAATGTAGCCGTAAATCAGGTACTTTTGACGTTCCCGCTTGAACTCTTCCAGTTCGTCCTTGTAGCGCCGTTCCATCTCCTGGGGAGACAGCTTCTGTTCGAGCCACTGCCCGACCCGGTCAGTGCCCATTATCTTGTCGAACATCACAATGGTGGACCCGCTCTTGGGTACGGTGAAATTAGTAAGTTGCCTGGCGTAAGCCAGTGCGTACAATCCTGACTTGGCAGGGTTAAACGAATGGTAGTCGGTGATTTGCAGCCGCACCCCGCCTAGGCTGCCTCTGTCTTCAGGGATGAACCTGACTCCAGGCAGGCCGGCGCTGTTAAGCAGCTGGGCGAACCGTACCGAGTCGATGCCCGGGCCGCCGATCCACTTGAACTTGTCAGCCTGGCGGATGCCGGTGCCTTCCCCGAGGCCCGTGGCCATGTAGCCAAACACTGAGTCAATATCCGGTATGTTAGGAGAAGTCTGCACCCACTCAAGCCCGGTGTCTTGGAATATCATGTCTCGGGTGTAGCCTTCCATGGGTACCACTACGAGGTCGGCTCCGATTTCCCGGTTGAAGAAGCGGGCAAGTTCGCCCACGGTCATCCCGTGGGCCATGGGGAGGTTGTCAATCCCCACAAAGCTCTCGAAGCGATCCTCAAGCACGGGGGCTTCTACGATTTCGCCTCCCACCGGGTTGGGCCTGTCCAACACGACCACAGTCTTTCCGCATTCTTTGGCTGCCTCCATGGCAAGCCGCAAGGTAGAGATGTACGTGTACGTACGGGAACCTATGTCCTGTACGTCATACAGCAATACATCCAAGCCCTCGAGCATGTTTGGTGTGGGTTTCCTCGTGGGGCCGTACAGGCTGTACACGGGAACACCCAGGGTGGGGTGGGTGTAAGACTCGACGTATTCCCCGGCCGCAGCTTTGCCGTCTATGCCGTGTTCCGGGCCGAACAGGGCGACCAGTTCCACCGCCGGGTCATTGGCGAGCACGTCTATGGTGCTTTCTCCCTTGGTGTTGACCCCGCTCTGGTTGGTAATCAGTCCTACCCGCTTGCCTGCTATTAGGTGGTGGTAGCGGCTGTACAATACTTCGTTGCCTAGCTTAAACGGGAAGAGCCTAGGTTCGACGTTGTGATTGTTTTGCGCATAAACCCTGCCCAAAGGTACAAGCAAGATTGATGCTAGGATCAATACTACAAGTGTTTTCCGCATACTCTGTCTCCTTTTGTAGGATTTTAGGATGATTTGACGCCCCCAGGGGGCCACGAGTTCCTGGAAGAGCTCCCCGGAGCCAGTGATTCCTCATGGAACACTGCTGTTTGGCACACTGCCATGACTGTTCCCATGGCGCCGGTTCCGGCCGGCTGGTGAGTGACACGTACTTAGTTAGCTTGACCGCCTGAAACGGATACAGCCACCGCTATTTCAAGTGCCTGCACGATCATTTCCTCTGACATGCTAGGCACATGGGGCTTGCGGACTACTTGTTCGGGAAGGTACGGTACATGGATGAACCCGACCTTGATTGGCAGCTTGTTTGCCGCTACGAAGTGGCTGGTTGCATAGAACACGTGATTGCAGACGTAGGTGCCGGCAGAGTAGGAAATGTATGCAGGTATCATGTTGCCGGTAAGTGTTTCGACGATGGCACGCACCGGAAGGGTGGACCAGTACGCTACGGGGCCGTCAGGGACTATGGCCGAGTCCCTGGGCTGATTGCCTTCATTGTCAGGGATGCTCGCGTCGTCGAGATTTAGTGCCAGACGTTCCACACGGATAGAATGGGTGCCACCTGCTTGACCTACGCTTATCACGACCTCGGGTTCAAACTCACGTATAGCGTCCTGCACTGCTTGTGCCGACTTCCCAAATACGGTGGGAATCACCCGGGCTATAATTTCGTAGCCGTCTATTGACTTGCCGGCAAGCTTGGATACAGCCCGTGCTGCAGGGTTGACCGCTTCTCCGCCAAAGGGTTCAAACCCTGTGAGTAAGACCCTTCCCACATATAACACCTCCTTTTACGGCTCAACAATGCGGGCCGGGCGTTCGTCCGGTTAAGCAGTTTTCAAAACTGTCTAGGCACAAACTCCAGAGGCCGCCCGTCCACTTGCCGTAATTATATTATCGTGAATGGGAGGGATGTTACGAGCTGCAGTGCTATACCACCACGGTACTGAAATCGAACCTGTGTTGAACCTGCACGCTTTTCACTACTTTGGGGCAAACTACCACCGACTGCTTGCTATTAAGCATCTCGAGGAGGGTGAACATGCAGGTACATTATCCCAATCTGTTTCAGGAAGGCAAGATCGGCAAGCTCACGCTTAGAAACAGGCTGGTTATGCCGCCAATGGGCACTAACCTGGCCCAGGAAGACGGCCACGTAACCGATACGCAGATCCGGTATTACGAAGAACGCGCCCAGGGCGGTGTCGGGATGGTCATAGTAGAAATCGCAGGCGTAGACCCTGGCGGCAGGGCGATCCCCAGGCAAATCGGTTTATGGGACGACAAGTTCATCCCAGGCCTTTCCAAGCTGGCGTCCGCCATCAAGAAGGCAGGTGCAGTTGCCGCCATCCAGCTCCATCATGCCGGCCGGCAGACTAACAGCACAATCACAGGGTCCCAGCCTGTGGCCCCGTCACCTATCCCTTGTCCTGTAAACCAGGAAACCCCAAGGGAACTTACCATCGAGGAGATCAACAAGCTGGTGAACGCTTTCGGCGAGGCTGCAAGACGGGCATATGTGGCAGGGTTTGATCTGGTTGAGCTCCACGGTACCCATGGATATCTGATTAACCAGTTTCTGTCTCCCTACAGCAACCACAGGCAGGACGAGTACGGTGGCCCCTTTGAGAACCGCCTCCGCTTCGCGTTGGAAGTTATACAGGCAGTCAAGGAAAACACGGCTCTCGATTTTCCGGTTTCCTTCCGGATGAACGGAGATGAATATGTAGAAGGCGGCATAAAACTTGAAGAAGCCAAGGAGATGGCCAAGCGCTTCATAGACGCCGGGGTCCACGTACTCCACGTATCGGCGGGTGTGTACGGTTCGCCGGCTCCCAACGTACCGGTAATGGGAACTCCTCCTGCACCCTTGTTGCATCTGGCAGAAGGGATAAAGAGTGTATCTTCTGTCCCGGTAATCGCCGTAGCCAAGATTCACCAGCCTGACCTGGCTGACAGCATAATCAAGGAAGGCAAGGCGGATTTTGTCTCCATAGGACGAGGGCTTATCTGTGATCCTGAGTGGACCAAGAAAGCTCAAGAAGGCAAGGTCGATGACATACGGGGCTGCATCACTTGCAACCAGGGTTGTATCGACAGGCTCCTGGCAGAGGCAGGCAGCGTGTCTTGTATCTACAACGCCAGGGCAGGGCGGGAGCTGCAGTTCCCAATGACCGAGGTAGAGGCAAAGAAGAAGGTGGTCATTATAGGCGGCGGACCGGCAGGTATGGAAGCTGCGCGTACTGCGGTGTTGAGAGGCCATACGGTTCACCTGTTTGAAGAAGCGGGTGAGCTCGGCGGCCAGGCTCTCCTGGCATCTGCAACCCCGCATAAGGATGAATTTGGCGAAGTGGTCCGGTTCTACAGGCATGAGATGGGCAGGCTCAAGGTGAACCTCCACCTGGGCACCCGGGCCGATGCTGTAAAGGTAAAGCAACTTAACCCCGATACGGTGATTATCGCAACCGGTGCCCAGCCCTTGGTTCCCGATATCCCGGGCGCCGACAGGCCTAACGTGGTGCAGGCATGGGATGTAATTTCAGGCAAAGTAACTCCCAGCGGCAAGGTAGCGGTAATCGGCGGAGGGCTGGTAGGGTGCGAGACCGCAGAGCTCCTGGCGGAGAAGGGCTGCGAAATTGTGATGTTCGAAATGCTCGAGGACATAGCCACCGATATCGGGCCGTCCTTGCGCACTGTGTTGCTTGAACGGCTTATGAACAATCCAAAGATTAAGATCATCACCGGCGCTGAGGTCAAAGAGATAAGTGAAAACTCAATCGCGCTTGTGAAGGAAGAAGGGCGTCAGGCCGTCCAGGGCATAGATACAGTGGTGCTGGCAGTGGGATCTACACCTAGGGATGAAGTAGTCGAGGAGATAAGGGCTACAGGGATCCCTGTGCATGTGATAGGAGACGTGAAAGCGCCGAGAAAGGCCATAGATGCCATCCACGAGGCGTTTGAGACGGCATATGCACTGTAAAATCCCGGGACTTGGCAAGTTGTGGTTTGCCTGCGCGGCTGACCGATAACTTGCGTGTATTGCTAGGTTTGCTCTGGTCCGCCCTGAAGCATGGCTTGTTCAGCGCGGGTGCGCTAAGTATGGCAAATACTGTCGGACATTTTGCCGGACACTTCAGGGGAAGGAGTGGCCTGGCATAGGGTTGAGGCCACTCCTTCTTGTCTTTGCCTTGCTGTGGTGTGGTACCCAGGTGGAGCGATGATTAGCCGGCCGGAGGACCGGACGGCGCTACATAGAATCCCTCCTGGATCTTGAGCTTAGAGCCCCAACAGCCTAAAGGGCAGGACTATAAGCCAACGCAGTAGGTGAAACACGCCGCTAACTGCAAACCCAAGCAGTTTGAGAGGCAGCACAACCAGCCATATAATCGGATAAAGCACCAAGAACAAGAGGGCCACAGGCCAGCTTAGCACGAAAAGTATCGCCCACAGGAGACAACCCATTTACATTCACCTCTGTTTTCAAGGTTTGATTCAAAGCAATCTCATTCCATGTTTCAATCTCTGTCCTGCATCTATCTTTGACTGCCATCCCTATGGCTATTGGGTTGAATGCTGCGTCTAAGCCGATACGGGATCCTGCTGCATTAGAGTTTTCCATGGATGCACCACTGGTTCAATACGTACAGACGCCAGGATGGTTTCAAAGCTGTCGTTGTAAGCAGGAATATACTGCTGGATCAAAGAAACCAAGTAGAACTTACCGGGCCTGCCGGATTAGCTCCGGACAGGAGTTGATGATGTTAGCAAGGGGGCGGCGGAGCATGGAGACTAACCTTTACCCGATACAGCGGGATATTGAAAACCTCGCCCGGTTTACGGCAACGCCGGGGCAGGGCGTGACAAGGTTTTCGTTTACCCCTGAAGACCGGGGTGCCAGAGAATATATCAAGAAGGCTATGGCAGAGGCAGGTTTGTCGGTGAGGGAGGACGCGGCGGGTACCGTTATCGGCCGGAGGCAGGGCAAGGTGGAAGGGCCCGTGGTAATGTTAGGTTCGCATTTTGACTCTGTCAGACACGGCGGCGCGTTCGATGGTACAGCAGGAGTGGTAGTGGCGATTGAAATCGCCCGGGTGCTGGAAGAGCATGGAGTGTCTACGGTGTATCCGGTTGAAATAATTGCCATGGTCGAGGAAGAGGGTGGACGCTTCGGAGCGGGTTTGTTCGGCAGCCGCGCCATGGCAGGATTGGTGACCTACGGGCAAATGGAACTCAGGGATGACAGTGGCATATCCCTGGCTGAGGCTATGCGCGAATTCGGGTTTAACCCGTCGGAAATCGGGACTGCCCGCCGCAAGCCAGAGGAGCTCAAAGCCTTCTTTGAACTCCACATCGAGCAGGGCCCAATCTTGGAGAAGGAAGGGGTATCCCTGGGCCTGGTCGAGGCCATAGTGGGTATGAGGAACTACCAGGTTGCGATAACCGGACGCCCGGACCACGCGGGCACCACGCCCATGGACATGCGGGCCGATGCGCTGGTTGCCGCCAGCGAAGTGGTGCAACAAGTGCGCAAGATCGCCTTGGACGTAGGAGGCGGGGCCGTGGGTACTGTGGGCAAGATGGAAGTGCTCCCTGGTGCGGCCAATATCGTGCCGGGCGAGGTCCGGTTTACGGTGGACTTAAGGTCCCACATGGAGTCGGCTTTGGATGAGCTGCACTCCAGACTCCACTCTGCCGTAGAACAGGCATGTGCCCGGGAAGGGGTGACGTACACCCTGGAGCAGGTCTCCGACGCGAAACCTGCGCACCTGTCGGTGGTTTTGCGGGAGGTATTGGAGAAGGAGGCCCGGGCACGGGGCATCAGCACTATGACAATGATCAGCAGGGCAGGCCACGACACCCAGATCATGGCCACTCTCACGGATGCAGCCCTCATCTTTGTGCCAAGCAAGGACGGCCGGAGCCATTGTCCCGAAGAGTGGACTGACTACGCCGACCTCAAGCAAGGTGCAGACGTGCTGCTTGGGGCGGTGTTGGCAGTGGCTGAGGCGGAACGGTGATATTACCGCGTGGCCGCCTGTCAACCTCCGGTTTCTTCGGCGGCTTAGATTTAGTATCTCCGCCAGGTCCTCCTGGGACAGGCCCCGTGCTTTCCTGAGTGCCTGGGTCCGCTTGCCCAGGGTTACCCGTTGCGCCTTCACAGTTTCATCACCTCAATGCAAGTACGTCAGCCTTAGCTTGCAGCCGAGGCAGCTTCCTGTCTACCAACCGGGTGTCAACTATTGGTTGCGATGGGAGACGCCTTGGCGGCAGCCGGCCTCTAGGAACGAAAGCCTTGCGCACCATGGCAGGAAATACTTGGCTTAAAGAGTATATGAATGCATGGAGGTTATGCAGTATGCCCGCACAAGGGTGGCTGGGCAGATGGCGAAGTCATGGACTGACGAAGTCCGTGGATAGCATGGATAAATCACGGAGTGGGAGTGAGACGCTACGGGTATTGATCGCTGATTACTATTGGAAGCTGGCCACAGGGAAGTATGGAATAAAGGAGCATGGAGCATATGGGCAAATCCAAGCTCAAGACAGCTTCAGGGACAGACACCCAACGAGTTGGACACGCCAAGGGTAGGCAGGGCCTGCAACATGAACCAGCTAAACAATCAAGGCCGTACAAACAGCAGAAACAGCATGAAGGATACGAAGAATATGCACAATATGAACGATATGAACAAGATAAACAACGTGAACAACAAAAACAACACAAAAGACATAAACAGAACAGACCGAAGGTTACATGTGCTATTTCCGGCAAGAGCATTACGGGATTCTGGCGGCTGTACGAGATAGACAAGCTCATATCACAAGGGCTATACCCCAACTGTTCGTATCTGGCAGATCACCTTGAGGTTCACAAACGGACGGTAGAACGGGACATAGAGAGGCTGCGGGACTTGTTTGCAGCCCCCATCGAGTACGACCGCAAGAAGAAGGGGTACTACTACACGGAGCCCTTCTCCCTTCCACCTGTCAGGCTGAGGGAAGGCGAAGCCATAGCCCTGTTTCTGGGCCAGAAACTTCTAGCTCAGTGCAAAGGCACCCCTCTGGAGGAGTTCGTGGAAAATGCCATGCTCAAGATCAGGATGCTCTTGTCCCAGGAAATAGACGTCAGCCTTGAAAGGGTCGTGGAAGCAGTGTCGTTCCATGTGGACCCGCTGCGAGGGGAAGAAGTGGAAGTTGCACAGAACTACGGGATATTGGTTGACGCCATGGAGCAACGCAGGGTTGTCGAAATGGAGTACTACAGCGCCAGT
The DNA here is from genome assembly GCA_001513185.1 of Candidatus Fermentithermobacillaceae bacterium DTU015. GTDB lineage: Bacteria > Bacillota > Sulfobacillia > Fermentithermobacillales > Fermentithermobacillaceae > DTU015. The sequence goes on along the minus strand of LFST01000028.1, from coordinate 5,667 downwards.
CGGGATGCCCACACCCGCAGGCGGATCGAACCATACCATCTAAGGCTGGTAGGAGGTGCCTGGTATTGCATAGCGTATTGCCATAATAGGCGGGAAGTGCGCACGTTTGCGCTAGACAGGATGCAATCCCTTACCATAACCGAGGAGCGCTTCGAGATTCCGAAGGACTTTTCAATTAGTGAATACCTTGGGCATAGTTGGATCATAGAACGGGGCACCCCTACGCGGGTGGTCATAGAGTTTGATTCCAGCCAGGTCCCGCATATATGCAACAAACAGTGGCACCACAGCCAGAAACTAGAGACACTTCCTGATGGTAGCCTCAGGATGACGCTTACTACAGGAAGTTTGGGCGAGATCATGCGTTGGGTATTAAGTTTCGGCAGCCATGCCCGGATAATTGAGCCGGAGGCGCTCAGGCGGCAGGTGATTGCAGAACTGGACAAAGCGCGGCGGAATTACGACTGAAAAACCAACGGAGGCTGTAATATGGGAGAGATGAGGTATATAGGACAAACCCACTATCAACTAGAAGTCTGCGGGCTGAAAAGAAACCTTCCTGTGATTCAGGTAGGGGATGATTTATGGATTGCATCGTTTGTGATGCTAGGGGACACACAGCTGGTCAATGTTTGTGCCGGAGCTTTGGCGTCAAAGCTGGCAGGTTACGATTTTGACTTTCTGGTAGGGCCTGAGGCCAAGGCGGTTCCCCTGCTTCACGCGCTGTCTACAATACTGGGGCACCGGCAGTACATCGTATGCAGGAAGAGCGTGAAGTCGTATATGCAAGACCCTCTTGTTGCCGAGGTAGAGTCAATCACTACTCAGGGAGTGCAAAAGCTGGTGCTGGACGGCATAGATGCAGCCAGGATCAGTGGTAAGCGGGTAGCTGTGGTTGACGATGTGGTGTCCACCGGTGGAAGCATAGAGGCTGTTGAAGCCCTCATGAGCAAGGCAGGTGCGGAGATTGTGTGCAAGGCTGCAGTGCTCAAGGAAGGTTCAGGCTATACTGGGGACCTTATTTACCTGCAGGAGTTGCCGGTTTTCAGGAGATGATACGGAAGACCAAGATTGATCACTGGCGGTATGGCCAAAATCAACTATTTGTGGATGTGCTTGCCGGCGGCCGGCTTGTGTGCACAGCAAGCACCAAGTAACCCACTTCCGGCCGCCGCCTATGGGATTAGCTCCTCCACAGCCCTTAGGTGCCTAACGCTTACTTCTTTCACTAACACTCATCTCGCCGACAAGATATCATAAGCCCACTTTGCGGTCTCACTGATCACCTCGATCCCGACGTCGGTATCATCCAAGTTCTGAGACAGGCACACGATTACAAAACTGCATTTGGGCCCCGTGATAATCCCTGCGTCGTGAGTGACGCCGGTCTGCTCGCCCGTCTTGTTGGCGCATATCGCTTCTTTTGGCAGGTACCGGGGCAGCTTCTGCCGGTATTGCTGTCTCCTCATGATGCCTACCATTGAATCGCAGTCGCCCGGGTTTTCGATGGTCCTTTCAGCAAGCCCTCTCAAGAGCATAGCAATGTCCTTTGCGGTAATCGTGTTCCACGGACCCCGGGGCTTGGGCCTCATGAGTTGAGATTCCAGCCAGCTTCCGGTACATCCCTTGGTTTCCATGTAGCGGTTGATGAGATCCTTACCAACCGCATCTATGACCAGGTTTGTCGCCGTGTTATCGCTGACTACTATCATGAGATTGATTGCGTCAAGCAGGGTGATCTCAAGTCCTGAATGGAGTTCCTTTAAGACCCCGCAACCGCCTACTTTGTCTTGGTTTCTCAGGATTATGGTATCGTCCAGGCGGATTCTGCCTTCCCTGGCTTCGTGAAAAGCTGCCATCATGATGGGGATCTTGATTACAGATGCTGCCCGGAAAGGATCTTCAGGGTTTAGGTGGATGCTATCTTCCCCGTCAAGTGCGTCGATTACAATTCCCCATTCTCCGCCTGCTGGTTTTATGATCTCGATGAGCTGGTCCTTGCACTCGGCGAAAGCACCATTGGCGCGAAGCTGTTTGATCATGTGTGAGGCCTCCATTCTTGCCGGCTTGCTGCTGTGCCATCAGCCGGATTTGTGGTTCATGCACTTCTATTTCTTGTTTCTGCATGAAAATCCCTGCTGTTGGAAGGCGGACTTGTACCGGCGAAAGCAGAGCATTGGTGTGTCAAAGGCAAAGACTTTGACCAGGAGGTATGAGGGCCAACTGCTAGTCCACCTCTCTGACTCGTATTACAATGGGTACAAGGAAAATCATTGAAACGAACCTGGGAACGATGTTTGTAGCGCACCACAAGAGAAGCAGGTGAGCAGCAGGGCCCAATAAGGCAGAATCGGGGTTGATGGCCTACCAGAGGCACCATCAGGTTGATTCATTAGCTACTAGAGCTACTAGTCACTCTCTGCGGGGACTTCCGGCATACCGTATGTTCATGAACTCAGCCAGATCCTTGCAGGTGGTCACCAGGTCGTCACGGGACAGTTCGGTGACCGACTTCTTCCCAAGGGCTTGAAGTGCTAGTTTCATCTCTTCCGTACAGGAGCTGAGGAAGTTGGCCAGACTAACTGCGGCCTGCTTTACGTCCAACTTGTCGGCGTACTTGCCATCGTAAAGGACCAATTGGGCGGGCACAGCCTCAGGTATGACTTTGGCTACCTGGGTATGTACAGCAGCCAGCACCGCAATTGTTCCGATGTATACAGCATCTGCTCCAACAGCCAGCGCTTTGAGAAAGTGGCCTGGAGTGCACAGCCCGCCTGCTGCGATAATGCTGAACCGGTCACGGATTCCGTGTTCTTCCAGCCAATCAACGGCGCGCACAAGGCCGTAGAGGGTTGGCAGCCCCAGGTTGTCTTCCAGGGTAGGTGGTGCCACTGCAGTTCCGCCTTCAGCCCCATCGATTACAATGAAATCCGCCTGAGTTTCGGCAATCACCTGGAGTTCTCGTTCGATGAAATCACTGGCTGCTATTTTTACTCCTACAGGCACGTCGTACTCTGTTTTGAGCTTGTTAACCAGGCCTACGATATCCTTGGGGGAGGACACGCCAGGCATGCGGGCCCGCACTGTGGCATCTTCGCCTTCCTTTAGCCGCCAGGTTTCCCGCAGGTGCTCTCCTATCTTTCCGCTTTCCATGGTTGACTCAACCGCTCCCCCAAAGGCGCCCTGGCCCAGTTGGACTTCTATGGCATCCAGCAGGTTGAGTTGTTCCCGCGATGACAGCCATCCGCCCCTGTTGTACTGGCCAATCAGGTATTTAGCCCGGGCACGTGTTTCTGGGGCTACTGCCGATTCGCCTGTGTTTGTAGAGGTACCTGCCATGGCAGAACCCTCCGCCAAGGCCATTTTCATTTTGAGGCTGAGAGATCCTCCGTAAGACATGCCTGTTATCATTATGGGTATATCAAGTTTGAGAGGCCTTCTTGCTGTTTTGCCGATGGTAGTTGCTGTGCTTATCTCATCGAGGGTCTCGGTCGGCAGTTGGAACAGTTGCCTTGGGGTGAGCAAGATCTTATCCCATGGCGAGCGAACTACCGGGCTTCCGAAGGGCCTTTGAAGCGCCTTGCCTGTTTGAGCACGCATACCGGCTTCGATTATGACCCTCGGGCCCAGTTTGTCAGCCACGGTGATGATTTCAGCCGGATTGGTGGGATAGTCCTGGTTGAGTATGGCCCGGGTCAGGTTATCTGCCAATGGGTTCATGAGCTTCATGAGAATCCAGTTCATCATCTGGCATTGCTCCTTCTCGTTGCTTGCTCATGTTTCTCATAATGAGATCATTCCCTGAGAACATCATTCCCCGGATCGGATGTTTTGTTGTGCTGCTTGTAGTTGAGAACGGAAAAAGCCCTTAGGGGCTCTTGGCGCGCAAGAACCCCAGCTAACCGGCCTGCGGGCTTTCCCATCCTTTGGTTTAACACGATAGAACAGCCTGTGAGAATCGGGGCTACGAGAGCCGGGCCTGTGGGCGCTGTAGGCGGCCGCAGGCACAGCCGGCCCTCACTTATCGACAGTCGGCAAGTTCTTGGGATCCCAGCCCTTCATATGGAACACACGCTCCCTGCCGTAATAGTCGTGGAGCAGATTGAGGATTTCCCCGAATCTCTGGAAGTGCACGATCTCTCGTTGCCACAAGAACCTCAAGGTGTCCGTCACGTCAGGATCGTCTGAGAGCTGTATCAGGTACTCGTAGGTGGAGCGGGCTTTTTGTTCGGCAGCCATGTTTTCGTGGATATCGGTGATGGGATCTCCCTTGGATTGGATGTATGAAGCTATCCAGGGCATCCCTTCGGCGTTCACAAAATACAGGGCCTTGTCGTGATCGGCGTAGTACCCGTCCAGCCCCGCCCTTTTTATCTCCGCTATGCTGGCATCTTTGATCAAGTTGTAAACCAAAGTGGCGACGATCTCCATATGGGCAAGTTCTTCGGTACCGATGTCAGTAAGTGCTGCTTTTGCCTCGGGGATAGGCATGGTGTACCTTTGGGTCAGGTATCTTAAAGAGGCAGCGAGCTCGCCGTCAGGGCCTCCGTATTGCGTAATCACTGCTTTTGCCAGCCTAGGGTTGGTAGTTCTAACCCTGGCCGGGTATTGGAGCATCTTTTGGTAAACCCACATGTCCTTTCAACTCCTTCTCCAGTTTACTTCCCATGGCCACGGGTCCTGGATCCACTGCCAGCTGTTACGGCTTGTCATTCCCAGGCCGAAATTTAGCAGCGGCCCGTAGATCCGCTCGTATTCCATCTTGGCACTCATGAGTTCCTGTGACCTCATCCTGAACTCCTGGAGTGCCCTCATATCGTCGGGATGTGTATCCAAATACAGGTTAAGTTCGGTCGCGGCGAATTGAAGTTCCATGAGCCTAAGAAGCATTTCTTTCTGTTGTGCATCCATTGTCAAACCCTCCTTACGTCCCAGGTGGTTTCTGATAAAGCGGTACGTTTCTCACCAACTCCGGGAAAAGCGTTCCGGTCCTGAGGGCTTCCCTGAGGCTCAGGGTCTGGCCGAAGGTTTGCCACGGCACGTATGCTGTGGCTAGTTCACCGAAAAACAGGCTGGAAGGTGTATCCGGCGTGGCCTGGTTGGAAAGCTGGGCCGCCTCAGGTTGCCTGCCCTCAAACGGCCAGTCTGATCCATCTTGAGTGGCTTGTGCAGGAGGCGGGACTTCCTGGCCCTGGTTGTCTTTGAGACCCTCCTCAGGGCCGGAATAGAAGTGAACCAGATCCTCAGGATCCACACGGCAGCAGTTGCTTCCGGACGGGGTTTTATCCAACCGCTCTGCGGCCGTGCTCGCAGCTTGCCCTTGGATTTGCTCTGCCGGCGGAATTAGCTCATGCCCGGCTGAGGCAGCCTCATCAGGCGCCCTGCGTCTTAGCCTCCGTTTGGCCTGCTCCCGTGCGAGTTCCCGTTCTGAGTCGCGAAAAAGCCTGGAAGACTTGTGTCTACCCGGTAATTGTCTTCGCATATGCCGGTCCTCCTTATGTCAAGAGTTGTCATCACTGCAGTTTATGTAAACGGTGGGATGATGGTGTTCACTTCCTGTTCAGTTTGCCATGGTTAGCGAGCCGAAGCTGATTCTGGAGGACTCTGGAGATTTGAGGTACAGGCATAAAACCTGTCCAACAATGCGTACAACCCTTGGTGCAACTT
>LFST01000053.1:2732-48965 GCA_001513185.1 Candidatus Fermentithermobacillaceae bacterium DTU015 | reverse complement strand
GTCTGGAGCGGTGCTAGCAGGTGGCATGACCTTCTCAGGCATGAAGACTCTCTGGGGTTGGCATGGCGGAGTGCTTGGATTGGCGCTAAACATTGTGGTATCGGTAATCTTCAGCTTGTTATTCCCCGACTCCAAAGAAGAACAAGAGCGTGCTGAAGAGGTATATTCCTGGGTAGTACGTGACTGAGCGAATAGATTGAAGCAGACAGGGGCTGCTTCGGCGGCCCCTGTTTCGTTTTGCTTTGCTTTTTTCTGTCGGCCAAGCAATGAGCCTATAGTGGTCCTAGTCAGTGTTACTCAACAGGGATAACCAGCAAAGTTACCGGGTCCCCGAACTTCAACACAAGGCCAAGAATGAAAATTTTGTAAACAATTTGGGGTAGTATTTGGAGCTGTTGAGCCTACAACATACTACGGGATCAGGGAAAACTACTCAAAAGGCGTTACGCAAAATTGGCGAAGTGAGCTGTTCTTAACTGGCTTTCAGGGGGCGTATGTAGCAGTGTCAACAACAATCCGGAGCAAGCGGGTAAATGTTGCGGTAGGTCGAAGGCAGCTTAGCTTGTCCAATTTGGAGAAGGTCTTATGGCCGCAGCAAGGCTTCACAAAAGGGGACTTGATCGAGTACTACGCGGCTGTAGGCAAGTGGATGCTGCACCATCTCAGACACAGGCCCCTTTCTTTGGTGCGGTTCCCTGACGGCATTGGCAAGCCCGGCTTTTATCAAAAAGATGCTCCCGAAGGTATCCCGGACTGGGTACGCATAGCTCCAGTGTGGTCAAAAGACAAGCAGTCATACATAAATTTTGTCTTATGCGACAACATTGAAACTTTGATTTGGCTTGCCAACCTTGGGACGATTGAGATAAACCCGTGGCTTTCCAGGTATACATCCCTGGATTCCCCCGACTTTGCAGTGTTTGACATAGACCCGGCACAAGGGTCTACCTGGGCAGATGTAGTGGTGGTAGCCAAAGTTGTGAAAGAGCTCCTGGATGAGTGGAAACTGCGAGGATTCCCCAAGGTGTCAGGTGGCACAGGGCTTCACATCTACGTGCCTGTCGAACCGGTTTATACATACAAACAAACCGCGGCGTTTGTTCAATTTGGAGCTGAGCTGATCCAACGGGCGTACCCCGAAAAAGTGACTCTAGAGCGAAAGGTAAAACAGAGGTACGGCCACGTCTACATCGATTACCCCCAAAATGCCAGGGGACAGACTATTTTGTCGGTATACAGCGTGAGGGCCTTGGACGGGGCGCCTGTTTCGGTTCCGGTTTCATGGGATGAATTGGATTCAGTTGGCCCCCAATCGTGGGATATAAAGAGCGCTCCCTCTAGGCTGGCCCACGTGGGAGACCTGTTTGAAGAAGTGCTTACGTACAAGCAGAATATAACTTCCATTTTACAGAATACCCCTTCGGGAAATACTATGTGAACTACCGCCTGAAGGGGGGATGGTTCTGGGAAGACGGAAGTCCCGGCGCCCGGTTAACCCGAATGCAACCAGGGTGCTAGACCGGCTGAAGTACGAAGTCGCCCAGGAACTAGGTCTTATCCAAGGTGGGGGTGAAGCAGAACTCAGAGCCGCTCTGGACTCCATGAAATACGAAATAGCCGAGGAGTTAGGCTTGGCCGAAAAACTCAGGACAGTAGGCTGGGCTAACATGACCTCCAGAGAATGCGGCATGATCGGTGGCCGCTTGGGAGGACGGCTGGGAGGCCAGATGGTCAAGAGTATGATCGAGTTTACTGAAAGGCACATGGCCCAAAACCACCTGCGGTAGTATATCGGGCAGGGGCTAGATCTGCGTGCTCCGGAGACGGGCCCTTGCCCGTTTTCTCCTGATACCCCTTTTCTCATTGACAGGATGCACTCCACATATCTTAGCTACCGGATACCTGCTTAAGCGGTTAGGGAGAGGAGGTGGCGGTATGAACGCCGTATGGCTTGTCCTAATCATTTCCGGATGTGTGGTCGCGTTGCTTGCCGGCAATGTAGACGTCCTCATGTCATCAGTGTTGGAAGGGGCATATGACGCTGTTGAGCTGGTAATCGGGCTGGCGGGGATATTCTGCCTTTGGGTGGGGATTGAGCGGCTGGCCAACGAATCAGGGCTGATAGATGCCCTGGCCAGGGTAAGCAAGCCCGTACTTGGCCTCTTGTTTCCGTATGTAAAAGATGAAGACAAGATTATGGGTGCCATATCTGCGACGATAATATCTAACATCCTTGGATTAAGCTCCCAGACTCCCCTCGGGCTCAAAGCCATGGCTGAAATCAAGCAGATCCACGGTGAGACGTATAAAGGACTCCATTCAATGATAACCTTGGTGGTTATCAGCGCGGCAGGTTTTTGTATATTCCCCTCGGGGGTCATTGCCCTCAGGGCGGCGTTGGGCTCGAGAAATCCGGGCATAGTAGCCGGGCCCACTGCCGCAGCTGGGTTCATATCTACCTGTGCAGGGCTATTAGTCCATCGTGTGCTATCAAAACGTCCAGGATTCAAACCCTGAATGGTGTAGAGGCGTTAAAGATGCCATTTAGGCTTACGTTCACCTGGCCGGGCTTATCTCAAGCCTGACCGGCTAAGCACACAAACTGGCTAAAGAGATAAACGGGCGAAGGGCTTGCAGAAGGGGAGGAGATAACCGTGATGTTTTTCCTGGCAAACCTAGGGATGTACGTTTTTCCGATAATCCTTATCGGAGTGCCGCTTTACGCTTGGGTCAAAGGCGTTCCAGTTTACGAGACGTTTGTAAAGGGAGCTGAGGAAGGGCTGCAGGTGGTCATCAACACCCTGCCGTACCTGGTGGCGATCTTTGTGGGTATCTCGTGTTTCAGGGGTTCAGGTGCCTTGGACCTAGTGTCGAGGTACATGGGCCGCCTGCTCAAGCCTCTGGGGATCCCGTCAGAAGTGCTCCCGATAATCGTTACCAGGCCAATAAGCGGCAGCGGTTCTTTGGGAGTCACCGGTGAAATCTTAAGGGTCCACGGGCCTGACACGTCCCTCGGGCTGCTGGCATCCATCCTGCAAGGGGCAACCGACACAAGCTTCTACGTGGTGACCATCTACTTTGGCTCGGTGGGCATAAGGAAAACCAAACACGCATTACCCGCTTGCCTCATCGGAGACTTGTGCGGGTTCCTTACAGGGTTTATCATTTGGAGACTCATGGTTTACGGCCGCTGAAGTTCACTGTTGGTCAGGGTTATGAGTACCAGCTCAGGGCGGTTAAACACCCGTAGCTGAAACCTTCCGCTGTTTCCAAGCCCTCTGCCTACTACCATACAAGTGTGATTGACCCGGTAGACTCCTGCGGTGTAGCGGGGCAACAAGCCTTGCCCCGGTGCCACAAGCCCGCCTATACCCGGTATCCTGATAAGTCCTCCGTGGGCGTGGCCTGACAGCACAAGATCAACGTTGCCAGCCGCGTAAACGTCTACAAGCTCAGGCCTGTGAGATAGCAGGATGGTAAACGCGTCTGGATCGCCGGCCGTGATTTTTGAAATAACCTCCTGCAATTTCGCTCGCCGCAGGCCTGGCGGAGCATCCAGCGCCAGCGGGTCATCAAGCCCTGCAATAGTGATGCTGCTTTCACCCTTCTCAATGGAAACCGCCTGGTTCCTCAGCACATGGACACCCGAGTCCTCCAATTGGGCTTGAATCATATCGAGCCTGCGGGTAGCTACTTCGTGATTGCCGCACACATAATAGACCGGAGCCAAGTCCTTTATTGCCTGAATTAGCGAAAAGGCGGGAGCGAGGGTAAACTCCCTCTCATCCAGTAAGTCTCCTGCGATGGCAATCATATCAGGCTCAAACTTCCTGATGGCGGACGCAAGCAAGGATTGTCCGTCTCCGAAAGAGTTGCCGTGTAGGTCTGATATAAGCGCAATCCTGAACCCCTGGAAATCCTGGGGCAAGCCGGGGCATACCACTTGGTACCTCGTGACCTGAAGCCACGTGTTTTCCAGGTACAAGAGATAGGCGATAAGGCCTGCTACAAACAGTGTTCCGAACCATGACAGTTTGCCGGCGACAGCGGTTTTCAAGGAGCTGAGGTCCTCCTTCCGGTCTCGGCAGCCGGCTCTTGGGACACCCGTGTTGGCACCTAAAGCCGTACTGGTATCGCAGCCTCTGCCCTTGGTATTTTGCGTACCGGTATAAGCGCGTACTTGTATAATATAGACAAGACGGCCATAAGGGAAGTTCGGATTTGGTTAGGGGATGAGCACTGGTGGAAAATACCTGGATGTGTGCGGCCGGTGTACCTATTTTTGAATCACTGTCCAGGGAAGAACTGTACGAACTTGGACAGTCCATGAACCATAAGAGGTACCGGAAAGGCCAGGTAATCGCGCTGGCCGGAGATCCTGTCGAATACCTCATGATCGTAGCCCGGGGCAGGCTCAACCTGGTCCACACCAGTTCCAGCGGGAGAGAGCAAGTGGTGAGGACCGTAGGCCCCCATGAATCCTTGGGCGAACTTGCGTTGTTTACCCATTCAGTGTTTGAAGGCGACTTAGTTTGCGCAGAAGACGCAGATGTGTGCCTCCTCTACAGGAACTCGGTTCTGGAACTTATGGCCCGGAATCAAAATGTGGCGTTGAAACTTGCGGAAGCTCTGGCCCGCAGGCTCTCCAGGGCGGAGTCGCTCATCGCCGACCTCGGCTTGAAAGATGTGGGGCAGAGGCTGGCCAAAGAGATCATGTCCCTGGCCCAAAGCGGCAAGCCTGCGGATGAAGGGATAGAAGTTACTGTGCCCTTGGCTTGGGCGGAAATTGCCGCCAGGATAGGCACTACCCCAGAGACTCTGAGCCGGAGGTTAAATGCGTTTGCGGATCAGGGACTTATAAGACTCACAGGACCCAGGAGCCTCATAGTGCTTCGACCTCTCAAACTACAGGCCATAGCGGAACAGTAGACCGGCGGAACCGGCTAACCCAACCCCATTCCTTGACCTGCGTCAATGTTTCGTCTGGCTTTCCGTGAAATGATAATTGCAGGGTGTTTGATTTACCCGCAACCTAACTTCCAAGGGAGGGTGTTTCATGAAGAAACTCATGATTATGCTTGGGAATCTCAACTGCCCCACTTGCGCATCGAAGGTGGAAACTGCGCTTGCCCGGATGGACGGGATAGGGTCGGCCAAGGTCAGTTTCGGTTCCGGCGTGCTCAACATCGAGTACGACGAGAGCAAAGTATCGGAAGAGCGAATCAAGCAGGCAATTAACCGGTTTGGAGTTGAGGTGACGGGAATATTTCCCGGAAAACAAGGATGAAAAGGGTTGTCCGGCTCTTACTTGTGACGAGCCGGTTCCTCTAGACTTTGATTTTGGGAACTGCACCAATGCATGCCCGCTATTTCAGCATGGTGCCGGTCCGAGGGGTGATCAAATGTGAGCGTCAGACTTGAGACGATTCAGTTTTGGGTGTCAAGCAACAAGCAGCTGGTTACCGTAGCCGTATCAGGAGCGCTCATTTTTTCTGCGTGGATTTCGGCCTGGGCTCAGCCTGGTGCTACGGCTTACTACTGGCTTATGATAGCAGGCGCCTTGGTGGCAGGCACACAGGTGGCAAAAGAAGCGTGGGCCAGGCTAGCAGCAGGCCAGTTCTCCATACCCTTGCTGGTAACCATCGCTGCAGTGGGGGCTGTGTGGATAGGGGAAGTATGGGAGGCAGCAGCCGTTACCTTCCTGTACGTTTTCGGCGGATATCTGGAGAGCCTGACTTTGGCCCGGACTAGAGAAGCTCTAAAGAGCCTTGTGGATATGGCCCCAAGGATTGCCCGGGTGAAGCGGCAGACTACCAGAGCCAAGGCCGCGCCGGATGTTGCCTCAAAACAAACATTCTCGGGCCAAGCCGGTGCCCCGGAACACACCGGAGAGGAGCCTTCTCAAGCCCTGCAAGGTGCTACTGATGGCGGAAAAGAGCCTGTGGAGACTGGCATTGAAAAAGGCCGCCTAGGAATGCGAGTAGGTGCTAACGGTAGTGAGGAGATAGTGATAATCCCGGCTGTCCAGGTGCAGGCGGGCGACATTGTCGTGGTGCTTCCGGGAGACAGGGTGCCCGTTGACGGTAAGGTGATTGCGGGGAGGGCGTCGCTGGATACAGCTGCGCTCACAGGAGAACCTCTTCCAGTTGAAGTAGGAGAGGGTGACAGCGTGCTCGGTGGCTCGGTGAGCATGGGCGGCTACCTGGAAGTAGTTGCTGAACGGGTTGGGCCTGACACTACGTTTTCCAAACTCATCTACCTCGTTGCCGAAGCTCAGGAGCAAAAGCCAAAGGTTCAGAAACTTCTAGACAGGTTCGCCCGTTGGTACACCCCGCTGGTGATAGCCCTAGCGGTGGTCTTGTATGCCGTCACTAGGGAACCCGAGCTCGCCCTTACTTTCTTGGTGATAGGATGCCCCGGGGCGCTGGTAGTGGCATCACCTGTGGCAGTTGTGGCAGGCCTGGGCAAAGCTGCCAGGAAGGGCATCCTCATCAAAGGAGGCGAACGTCTGGAGCGGATAAGCAGTGTAGACGTTGTGGCTTTCGACAAGACAGGTACCCTTACCCTTGGAAAACCCAGGGTTTCGTCAGTCATTGCCTTTGAAGACGGGACTCTTGGCCATGGAGCAGGTGGCAGCCAAGCGAGCGATGAGAGCCATACTGCGATTTATCTGGACGGGGCAAGCAGAGTGTTGTCCTACGCAGCCGCCGCCGAGCAGCGATCTGAGCACCATTTGGCAAATGCCATCCTCACGTATGTCCAGGAGCAAAAGGTGTATCCCGTCAAGGCATGGGATTGGCAGCTGGAAGCTGGACTTGGCGTGGCCGCCCAGTCGGATGACGGGGAAATACTCGTGGGCAACAGGAAACTGCTTGAGTCCCGGGGGATCCAGTTGCCAGGACACGCACAAACGGTTGTCAAGCAACTAGAAGCTCAGGGGCAGACCATCGCTTTGGTGGCAGTGGGTGGCAATCCTTTAGGAGTGATTGCAATAGAGGATCCGGTGCGCCCCGAAGCCTTGGGACTGGTCCAGAGCCTCAAGCAGGCAGGAGTCAAGCAAACAGTGATGTTAACCGGGGATAACCCTGGCTCGGCCGCCAGGGTGGCCTCACAACTTGGGATAGATGTGGTCAAGGCCGGGCTCCTTCCGGAGCAAAAAGTACAAGCCATAAGGGGCCTCCAATCCCAGGGCCATGTGGTGGCAATGGTTGGGGACGGGGTTAACGACGCCCCTGCCCTGGCAGTGGCCGATGTGAGCATCGCCATGGGTGCATCGGGAACCCAGGCAGCCATAGAAACGGCAGATATTGCGCTCATGGCTGACCGGCTGGAAAGGGTGCCGTATTCCATCAGGCTTAGCGGGGATATCTTGAAAATCGTCAGGCAAAACGTGGTATTCGCCGTAGCGGTGGTAGTTTTGCTGCTGGCAGGGGTAATTGGCCGGGTAATTTTCTTAAGCAGCGGGATGTTGGTCCACGAAGCAAGCATACTCCTGGTAATCGCCAACGGAATGAGGCTCCTTAGGCCCGATGAGTAGGTGTTGCCAACCGGTGCCGGAGAACTTGATGTTGTGTGTAAAGTGCTTGAATGTTATTATCTTCATGATGAGTAACTCATCGCTGATGAGCTATTCAACACTTCACCGGATCAACAGTTATCCACAAGGGGGTACATAAGATGTCAGTAGAACAGAAATTGGCCGAACTAGGTTTGACCCTCCCTGAAGCTCCGGCACCGGTGGCTTCATATGTCCCTGCAGTAAAGCAAGGCAATTGGGTGTACGTTTCCGGCCAGATTCCTCTAAGAGACGGAAAAGTCAGGGTTACGGGCAAGGTAGGTAGCGAGGTCACCTTGGAAGACGCACAGCAAGAAGCAAGGCAGTGCGCCCTCAACGCTCTGGCGGTTATCAAGAGCGTCGCAGGCTCTTTGGATAATGTGGAACGGATCGTCAAGGTAACAGGGTTTGTGGCTTGCACCCCGGATTTTACAGACGCTCCTAAAGTAGTCAACGGTGCTTCCGATCTATTCGTTGAAGTGTTTGGCGACAAGGGCAAACATGCCAGATCAGCTGTAGGTGTCGCCGCGCTTCCCCTTGATGTTCCTGTTGAAGTTGAGGTCATTGCATACGTGAAGGACTAAACCAGGCCAGTGTCTTAAGTCAGGCATTCTCTTGGAGACTTCCCGGGGGAGGTGATATTCCTGAAGGTTCAATCGAGAGAAACTTATTTCAAAGCCCTTGAGGCTATACGCGAGTCTTCCCGACCCATCGGCGCATGGCGGTTGTGCCGGTTGCTTCAGGATAAGGGTTTGGAAGTATCCAGGGCGACAGCAGGGAGGATCTTAAAGCGGCTTGAGGATGAAGGCCATGTGCGCATTGAAGGCCGCGTGGGCCGGGTGATAACTCCCCGGGGGGAAGAAGCCCTCAAGGAATGGCTGGACGAACAAGCAAGCCGGGAATCCCACAATGCCCTGGCAGAAAGCCTGACCATCCGCGGCCGCCAGCATCTCATTGATGCCCTTATCGCCCGCCGGGCTATTGAAAGTGAAACCGCTTATCTGGCGGCACAGAATGTAACTGACGAAGAACTAAGGCGGCTGGAGAAGATAATCGAGGAACACGAGCAGCTGCTCAAGGCAGGGCATTCAGGAGTTGAAAAGGACGCGGAATTTCACCGGGGCTTGGCGCAGGCCTGCAAGAACAGGGTGCTTGCAAGCGCCTTGGATGTTATCTACAACAATCCCAAGATAGGCCAGGCTCTTGAGTACATCCGTGCCAGAGTAGGCTCCCAGATGGTCAGGGATCACAGGTATATTTTGTCACATGTAGCAAGAAGGGATAAAGAAGGCGCTAGGTTAGCTATGACCGAACACATAGACGGAGTCATCCAAGACGTGGACAAGTACTGGTCTGAGATAGCAGAACCTCAAGGGGGGCGGGGAGATGTCAGTTAAGCACCGGATCCTGGACGGATGCGACGTCGAAACATTTATATTATGCAACGATGTTGAAGAAGGTAAGACCCTGGGTTTGAGGCTCATGGCGGAACTAGGCTTTGACGACGCCGACGTGGTGTCCTGTGAAATGGGAGGCCCCGGCGTGAGGATTAGGTTGAGGGGCTACGTATACCGGCCCTCTGCAGACTACCAGTGGTATGGCCCGGAGGTGGAACAAGATGGCACACACGCGTAGCAACGGGATAGAGCCCCGCAAAGTAGTTCTCGCCCCACTTGATCCGGTTCATGACGTCGGCCTCAAACTCATAAGGAGAAAGCTGGTTGAGCGGGGGCACCACGTAACATTGCTTCCTCCCGATCTTTCAATCGAAGAGATTGTGGCACGGGCAAAAGCCGCAGATCCTGATTTTGTCATGATAAGCCGCGCTCTAAGCTACGGTATTTCAGAACTCCTGGCCAAGTTCGTCGATCTGGCTGATGCGGCAGGGCTAAGGGAAAAGGCCAAGCTTGTGGCAGGCGGTCTGAGCATGAAGCCTGTAATCGCACAGGAGCTCGGGTTTGATGCAGGATTTGGGCCTGACACCCCTGTGGAAGCCGCCGTCGCTTATGTAGAAGGCCGGGAACTGGATCTTCTCGGCGGGAGCAGGCGCCAGGAGAAGCCCGACCTTACGGCTGGGTTTACCTATAAGTTCTTAGACAGCGAGATCGGCTCGCTTTGCACAGCCATAGCCCAGCAACTTATAGACTGGGCAAACAAGCGTACGAGTCCGGGCATACAAAGGGCCCAGTTGCGAGTAGAAATGGAGTCCCAAAGGCAAGCCTGCCCTGAGGCTTATTCAAGATTGCGGCAGGAGTACGCTGCCCTCTCATCAGGTGAGGTAAAAGAATGGTACTTGACGGGTAAACACGTATCCCATACAAGGCCAATCACTCAAAAAGAAGCAGATTACATCAGGTCATTGGCGAAAAACGCCGGCAACCTGGTGGTTCCCAGGTCCCAAGAGGTACTCAACGACCGCAACGTATTCGTCCAGTACGGAACCGGATGCCCGGTTATGGATGCTTACCACATTAACCTGAGCATTGCATGGGGTGCCAGGGGTGTTGTCCATTTTGACCCGTCATGGGGCGCCAGGAACGAAGGCCTCTTGGAAGAGGCGTGGAGCCACGAGCATGACGGAACCGTGCTCACCCTTGACAACCTACGTTTGATAAAGCAAGGGATTGTACCGGG
This sequence comes from Candidatus Fermentithermobacillaceae bacterium DTU015, assembly GCA_001513185.1. Taxonomy (GTDB): domain Bacteria; phylum Bacillota; class Sulfobacillia; order Fermentithermobacillales; family Fermentithermobacillaceae; genus DTU015. The sequence continues at coordinate 38,776 of LFST01000053.1, read as the reverse complement.
CATTCTGTGGCAAGTAAGGGCTCACAGGGGGCTCAACACGCCCGAGACAGTGGTGCTGGCTCATCTGTCCGGTGCTGACCTCACCAAGATCAACATCGTGTACGGCAGCCTGGCTGCAGGCACCGACCCTGAGCGGTTGACCGTAGACGGTGTTGAAGCCATGAAACTTGCTGCCAAGTACAACATGCCCTATGACGTGGTGACCAACGAAGAACTTGCAGGGGTTCCTGCAGCAAAAGCTTTTGCAGGCATGTTGATAGTTGCCACAGCCGGGGTACTCTTGGGAGGACGCCCGATACTGCAGCCCTTGTTCGCCAATTCTCCCGAAGGCATGATAACAGGGTACACAGAGCACAACTTCATCGATTTTAACGTAGCCAAGATGAAGGTGCTGTCTTCTATCATAGATGCGCCCATCTGGCCCGGTGCGCCTGTAGGCTTCCTTACCCAGACCCAGGATAGGTGCCAATCATCGGTTATGACGGCGCTTCACGCAGCCTTGGCTTTGAATTCAGGCGCAACCGCCGTGACCATAGCTTCGTCAGACGAAGCTTACGCAGGCGGTCCGATTACGGCGCCTGCCCGGGTAGATACCTTGAAAGCTACTGCCGCTGCATTCAGGTTCTTCGGAGAAGGCGGCATCAGGCCTACCCAAGAAGCCGACAAGATCGCAGAGCAGCTTAGGCAAGGGATCGTAGAGGTGCTTAAGCAAGTGGCTGCCCGGGGTGATTTTGTGGCATCCCTGTACGAGGGCGACCTTGGCAACAAGGAAGACGGTGCTTATCCCGGCAGGTCGGGTAAAGGCACAGTTACGCTCAAACAATAGGCTAGATGCTCAATAGCGTTGATGGGGAAACTACCGGACACGGCACGGCCTGCAGCTACTTAAAGGCTTGTTCCGGTGTCCGGTAAACCTATTCTATTCGGGAATGGTGGCTGAACTAACATGAGAGTCATAGGCTTTGCGGGCACTGCAAAGAACACCGGGAAAACCACCACGCTGGTGGAAGCGATAAAGTATTTTGCGGAAAACCAGAAGAAACTGTTTATTACCGGCATAGGTTACGATGGCGAGGATTTTGACAACCTGACTGGACTGCCTAAGCCAAGGGTGTTGGTGCCCGAAGGTGCCATAGTGGCAACCGCCCTGCCCCTTTTGGAGTCGTCAGATGCCAACTTCACAAACCTAAAGGACACCGGGATAAGGTGCGCCCTGGGACGTATATTTTACGGCACTGCCACGGCGTCCGGGAGGGTGGTACTTGCCGGGCCGGCAAGCACCAGGGATCTTTCCACGGTCTTGGGGTTTGCGCCTGAAGATTCAGTGGTATTGCTTGACGGGGCGTTCTCAAGGATATCCCCTATGGTTGTAGCCGATGCTCTGATCCTGGCTACCGGCGCCGCAAGGAGCCGAGATTCTCACAGGATCGCCAGGGAAATCAATGCAATTCACAGGATAATGGACTTGCCTGTTGACCAGACTTCAGGTGACCGGGTGCTTAACATATCCGGGGGGCTGTTCCTCCCCGGACAAGGCCAGGAACTTGCGTGGCGGATAAAGAGCGACGGAAAACCCCGCACTGTGCACGTTTCGGGCATCGTTAATCCTCAGGTATTCCTTGAAGCTCTCCAGGAAATGAGCGTAAACGGCCATCGGGGCGTGTCTATGGTTTTTGACCACCCTATTATGCTGGTGCTGTCAGGCGATCTCCTGCGATGGGAAGAGGTGTTTAGCACCATCGCTGAGGCGGGGCTCACGGTGGGGGTAAGGGAGTCAACCACCCTTTTGGGCGTAACCGTAAATCCGTATACGCCAACCGAATCGGGCCCAGGTAAGTATATCGCCACTTACGTGCCTCCGGAAGCCTTCTTGAGTGATATCCGCACCCTCACCAAAATCCCGTGTACGGATATAATGTTGGAAGGGCCGGGTAAGCTTCACTCGTGGCTTGAGAGCCTGCTGAATTAGGCGTTTGACTGGGGAGGGATTGGCCGGTTGAACCGCACGCCCGGAAGTCAGGAGACCCAAAGGCTGTCCAAGGTGCTCGCCCAGGCGGGGGTTGCGTCCAGGCGCGCTGCCGACCGGCTCATCCAGGAAGGCCGGGTGACCGTAAACGGCAAGGTGGCTGTGCTCGGGCAAAAGGTTACTCCTGGGATAGACGACATACGTGTGGACAATAAACCAGTAACGCAAAACCAGAAGCGAGTTTACATCATGCTGCATAAACCTCAAGGATACCTGTCTACATGCCAGGATCCTTTTGGCAGGCCGATTGTATTGTCCCTTATCCCTGAGGTAAAGGAGAGGGTGTTCCCCGTTGGGCGTCTGGACTTTGATTCTGAAGGCTTGTTGCTGCTTACCAATGACGGGCACCTTGCCTATCTGCTAACCCATCCAAAACACGAAGTAATCAAAGAGTACGTGGTAGAGGTTTCGGGCAAGCGAAACAATCGGAAGATCAAGGAGCTGCTTTCGGGTATAATCATAGACGGCAAGAAGGTGTATGTGGATTACGCCAAGTTTCTAGACAGTTCCGACGGCAGTGTGCGGCTTCTCATAGGGGTCCACGAGGGCCAAAAACACTTGGTAAAACGGCTATGCAAAGCCGTAGGATATGAGGTAAAACGATTGATAAGAACCAGGATAGGCCCGCTTGCCCTGTTCGGTCTCGAGAAGGGAAAGTGGCGCCATCTCACACGTAAAGAAGTCCAAGCCTTATACAAGGCAGCCCGGGGTTAGGGTGGGAAGGAGATTGCTATGTCAGGAAACAGCAACATGAAACTTAGCACGGACAAGGATGTAAAAGACTTCAGCCCGGAACAAGACAGGCTGTATTCGGCGACCCATGAAGAAATCCTCTCAGGTGCCACAGCCGACGTTTATCTGGTTAGGACCCAGGAAATCTTGGCCCGGGAAGGTAAGGCAGACACCATCGTGACTGCAGAGATTTTCCCGAGCCGTCCAGGCATTTTGGCCGGTATGCCAGAGTGCCTCCATATGCTCGAAGGGTTACCCCTGGAAGTGTGGGGACTTGAAGAAGGGGAGAGCTTTGAGCCCAAAGAGACGGTAATGAGGATTAGGGGCCCGTATTCCCTGTTTGGCCTGTATGAAACAGCGCTGCTCGGAATCCTGGCTAGTTCGTCGGGTTGGGCGACCAGAGCCGCTGAGTGCAAACAGGCTGCCAACGGCCTCCCATTCTACTGCTTTGGCGCAAGGCACATCCATCCGGCAGTTGCCCCTGTCATGGAGAGGGCAGCGGTGGTGGGAGGAGCAAACGGCGCCGCATGCATACTGGGGGCCAAGCTGGCAGGGCAGGAGCCTGTGGGTACCATACCCCATGCCCTTGTGCTGATCTTGGATGATACCGTAAAAGCGGCGGTAGCCTACAACACCCACATGCCTAAGGATGCTCCCAGGACAATTCTGGTAGATACGTTCAAAGATGAATGCGAGGAAGCACTGCGGGTTGCTGAGGTCTTGGGGACCCAGATGGAAGGAATCCGCCTCGATACCCCTGGAGAGCGTGGCGGTGTGACTGAGGACCTGGTGAGAGAAATCAGGGCCCGTTTGGATATGGCTGGGTTTAGCCACGTAAAGATTTTCGTTTCAGGCGGGTTAAACCCTGAAAAGATGACCAGGCTGGCTGAAGCCGGCGCTGACGCCTTTGGCGTAGGGAGCTATATAGCTGCTGCCCCGCCCATCAACATGACCATGGACATCAAGGAGATCGAAGGCAGGCCGGTGGCAAAGCGGGGCCGGATCCCCGGGGTTATCCATAACCCAAAACTCAGGCGGTTTATGTAAGGCAGAAAAATGGATTTGGGCTGGCCGCTTCGGTAGAGCGCCTGCGGTGAACTCTGCAGACAAGGTTTTACCATCTGGGTGCTCCCGGGCCAGATGGCCAGGTGAACACCCCGTATGCGCCCAAAGCCATTGTTCCCAAAGAGATGTACTTCACCAATTGTAGCGTGTGCAGGACGAATTCCCTTTCAAAAGTTGAACTGGCCAAGGCTACAGGCTGAGGCACATCTCTTTTTGGTGCTTGGAGAATGGCGGACACCAGGGAAGCAATCACAAGCACGAGGAACGACGCAAATACTATTACCCAGGCAAAATCTTTATCCCGCTGAAACTGCAACTTGTGACTGCCTCCTCGGGTGGTTCTAAACAGAGTATTTCCAAGGGGCTGGACCTGCTAACCAGACCCGCGGCGGGAATTAGCGGTAAACTGGGATTCAAGTAGCCGGTACGCCCTGGCACCGGCTTTTTCGGCAAGCTACTTCAATTCCACAAGGCTTTAGGTTAGAATGGATGTGTGTCCTTAAGGACATACATAGTAGGGCATTCGCCTTTAGGGAATTGCCCACAAAACAATAAGGTTCGGTTGACTAACCACATTCAGGTGCCCGAACAGGGAGAATAGGGAAGTCCGGTGAAGCGCTTAAGGCGCAAGTCCGGCGCGGTCCCGCCACTGTGACCGGGGAGCAACCTGCTGACAAACCACTGAAAGCTGTGGCTTTCGGGAAGGTGCAGGGGCAATGATCCGGAAGCCAGGAGACCTGCCTGAGTGTGCACGTCACCCGACTTCGGGCGAGAGGAGGGGGCGTATTTTATGTGCATGAACTCCTACCCCCGGCCTGGACCGGGGCTTTGTGTACCTCAACACTTACTGCCGCCATGAGTCCGGAGATTCCACGGTATTGCTCCTGCATGCCTTGTGACTGTATGTCGTGGCTGCATGTCCAGCACCGTGATTGCTTAAGGACTAAAGGTTCAAGCCGGAACCGCATCAACTACATGAACTACATGAGTTGAGAATGGAGGTAAACCTGCTTTGGTATCACGATACATTCGTACAACCAAAACCGTACACATGTTCAAGAAGGGCATCGCCTTCACGCTGCTTCTGGCAGTTATGGGATGGGCGGTCCTTGTCTTGGTCGGATGCTTACCGCGTAGTGTGACTTTCACTGACGGCGCGGGCAGGACCATTGAACTTGAAAAGGCCCCTGAACGAATAGTGTCCCTGTCACCCGCCCACACCGAGATCTTGTTCGCCCTGGGCCTGGGCGAAAAGGTGGTGGGTGTGAGCAATTGGTGTAATAAGCCGGAAGAAGCGTTGGAAAAGGAGAAAGTAGGCGATGCGTTTACCCTCGACAAGGAGAAACTGGTCGCCCTCAAACCCGACTTAGTGTTTGTCCCGGGGACTGAAGCCACCCAGCTGGCCAAGGAAATCGAGGACCTGGGCATTGCAACCTACCTGTCAAGCCCGGGCAGTGTAGCCGAAGTGTTTGAGGACATTAAGCGCGTAGCCAAGGCAGCCGGTGTGGAAGAAGAGGGTCAAGCATTGGCAGCGCGATTGGAGCAAGAACTCAACCAAGTGTCAGCTGAGATTGAAGCCTTGGAAACCTCAAAGCCCTCTGTCCTGGTAGTGCTTGACCAAGACCTTTGGACCGTGGGGCCTGGCTCGTTCATGGACGACATGCTCAGCCGGGCAGGCGGGGTTAACATAGTAAAAGACGTTGAAATGCAGTATCTCCAGGTAAGCATGGAAGAGGTCTTGGACAAGGATCCCGATGTGATCCTCATCACTATCCCTGAAGAATTTGTAGCCGGGCTTAAGGACCGCCCAGGCTGGTCCGAACTGAGGGCTGTCAAAGAGGGCAGGGTGTACTATGTCGACGGCGATCTTACCAGCAGGCAAGGCCCTTCTATCGTGGACGGCGTGAAGGAGATCGCCCGCCATCTTTATCCTGAGTTAGAGATCTAGACCTGACACGCAAGACAAGCTAACGCGAGACAGAAGACCTGCTTGGCCAACCGGCCGGTGGATGGACAACCGGAGTTGGACAACCAGGGACCAAATGCAGTTGCCACAGGGCTGGGGTTGTAGCCCGTCCCCGTGGCTGGGAGCCGGAATATGTAGGAAGGATGCAACTGGAACCAACAAGGGTGACAACAGGGAGGGCACGCACAGGTGGAAGCTAATCGCAATGGGTTTAAGGCAAAGTTCAGCCCGCTGTTCTTGACCGTCTCAGGGGCGGTGTTTATCATCAGCATGCTTTTGGGCTTGTCCCTGGGCAGCGTACCCATCCCGTTGAAAGATCTCGCCAAAGCTCTGCTGGCAGGGCCTGTCACAGATGATGGCGAGACCGGACATATCATCCTTTGGACGCTCAGGTTTCCCAGAGTGCTTATGGCGTTTATCGAGGGTGCCTCCCTGGGGGTTGCAGGCGCAGCCATGCAGGGATTATTCAGGAACCCAATGGCTGACCCGTATGTTTTGGGAGTATCGTCGGGCGCTTCTTTAGGCGCCGTGCTTGGGATAGTGTTCGGCGCCGGGAGGGTATTGGGGCTTTGGTCCCTCCCGGTGCTTGCGTTTTTCGGGGCTTTTGCTTCTACAGGGGTCGTGTATCTCTTATCGACGAAAAACGGGCGTACTGATACCTGGACCCTGCTGCTATCAGGGATTGCAGTGTCCAGCCTTGTGTCATCCTTGATCGCTTTCCTTATGGTGTTCTTCCGGCAGAGGGTGGAAGAAATCGTGTTCTGGACCATGGGCGGGTTATCCAGGTCGTCGTGGAAAGCAGTAGGGTCTGCGCTTCCATATGCCGCAATTGGGATGGGGGTCTTGTGGGCCCAGTCAAAAGCCCTCAATGCGTTTTCTTTCGGGGAAGAAGCTGCGTTCCACATGGGGGTATCGGTGGAGAAGGTAAAGCGCCGCATCCTCTGGGCAAGCTCCCTTACAACGGCCAGCTGTGTGGCGTTTACCGGGCCGGTTGGTTTTGTCGGGCTCATCGTCCCCCACGTGGTACGGATGATCATGGGACCTGACCACCGCTGGCTTATCCCTGTGTCGGCGCTGGCAGGCGGCAATACCCTGGTGCTGGCTGACCTCTTGGCCCGCACCATGGTGTCTCCCCTTGAAATCCCGGTAGGCGTCATAACCTCTTTGTTCGGGGCTCCGTTCTTCTTGTATCTCTTGGTAAAGGTCCGGAAGAGGGGGATATGAGATGGGTAAGAGTAACGCAGCAGCAACCATATGGGTAAACGGGGTGTGGTTTGCTTACGACGGCAATCAGATTCTCCACGACATTAGCTTTGAGATACCAAGAGGTACCTTCTCAGCCCTTCTGGGACCTAACGGGGCCGGCAAAAGCACCCTGCTCAAAGTGATCTCTGGTTACCTTGAGCCCCAGCGCGGCCAGGTGCTGGTGTGCAACCAGCAGGTCCATTCAATGAAAGACAAGGATAGGAGCCGCCTGATAACTTATGTGGCGCCGGAATACCGCTCAGCTTTTGAGTTTACCGTGGAGGAAGCGGTGCTCATGGGGAGGATTGCTTATTCTGATTCGGTTGTGGCTCAATCCCAACGTGACCTTAAGGCAGCTGAACACGCCATGGCTGCTACCAAGATACTCCACTTACGCCACAGGCCCGTGACTTCTCTTTCATCAGGTGAGCAGCAAAGGGTGCAGATAGCCCGGGCGATTTGCCAAGATCCGGCCGTACTCTTGCTGGACGAGCCCACCGCCCACCTTGATATGAGTTTCGAAATAGAGATTATGGAAATCCTCACTCAACTTGTCCGTGAAGGCCGGACTGTGCTCGCCATCTTCCATGATGTAAACCTTGCCCTGAGATACGCCTCAACCCTGTTTTTCATGAAGCAAGGAAGGTTTGTGGAATCGATCCGTCCCAGGGAAATATCTCCCGAAATCATCGAGAAGGTATATGGGGCAAAGTCCCGGATCATAGCGGATCCACACGCCGATATCCGCTACGTGGTACCGTATTCCATCGCTAAACCTTAAACGGCCAGGCTTCACACACCCCTCGGCGAGGCACGTTGGTGCTTGCATCTGCCCAAACGGGTTATGTGGTCATACTGCAATCCCGATGTGGGAATAATCCAATGCCGGAGGTTTTAGCGCCGCTTGTTGTGAGTGCAGATGATGGTACACCTGCATACGGCTGTCATGGCCTCACGGTTTCGCGGTTTAGGAGGTGGCCTACAATACGTAGCAGGCGGGATCGCTTAAGGCAGGAGCGCAGGAAGTGCTTTGATTCCCGGTATTTCGGGTTTCTCTTAGCCTACTTGTGCCTGGTTGTGCTGGTGCAGGGGCTGCTCCGGTTTGATTCTATGCGAGCTCTGCTTAACAAGACCATTTGGCTTGAGGGGCAACCCCTGGCTAAAGCCCTCAGCGGAGTAGAAGTACCTATTTACACCTGGCTCCAGTGGCCTCCGGCGGAGCACGTGTATACTAAGGATACCGGGGTGATTTGCCTCAAGTTCATAGGCGAACCTAATCCCCATGTGTGGATAGTGGTGAACGGGCACGCCGCTAAGCGGGCTGACCCCGCAGACGCGGTAGTGGTGTGCTGTCATGGAGATGTAATCGAGATTGTTGCCGAGAAGGGGACGGCTAACGTCGTCGTGTCCGCGGTGAGCAGTAATGTGCTAACGCCTTCCGTGGGTACCTGGGTCAAAGGAGAAGGAGTTTTGTCATTAGGTCGGGTAAATCTTGTACAACCCTGATATAATCTTGTCCCGGAAGGTGTTATGGATATGGGACATTCTCAGCCGTGTAAGCACCAGGCGATGCCAACTAAAGACCCAGCTAGACCCAAGAAGCTTAGGATAGCCATTGACGGCCCGGCAGGTGCCGGCAAGAGTACCGTGGCCCGGAAAGTGGCGGATATCCTCGGATATACCTACCTTGATACAGGAGCTATGTACCGCGCGCTGGCAGTGCTGGCTTTGGACCGCAAGATCTCCTTCGACGACCACGAAGCCCTGGGTGAGATGGCTGCATCAGTGAATATGGATGCACGTGAAGACGACGGGGTTTTCAGGGTTTGGATCGATGGGCAGGAATTCACCCACAGGTTGAGGACTCCCGAGACCGACAGGGCAGTTAAACTCATCTCCATGGCCCAGCCGGTCAGGCGGGTGCTTGTGGAAATCCAACGGGAACTGGCCAGGCGTGGAGGGGTGGTCATGGAAGGCAGGGATATCACCAGCGTGGTCATACCCGATGCCGAAGTCAAGGTGTTCTTGACGGCCGATGTGAACGAACGGGCCAGGCGGCGGTGGGTGGATCTCAAGAATAGAGGAATTGACATGTCATTTGAAGAAGTACTGGCAGAGATGCAAGCCCGGGATGCCAAGGACCTGGAAAGAGAGTGGGGCAAACTGGTCAAGGTCGAGGATGCGGTGTTAATCGACAGCACTGACATGAGCATCGACGAGGTTTGCCGTATCATAGTCGGGCTGTGTGAGGCGAGACAAAGATGCTCTACAGTATAGGCAGGCAAATAGCGCGTGTAGGCATGAAGCTGCTGTTTGACGTAAGGGTCGAAGGTATCGAAAACATCCCTTCACAAGGCCCTTTAGTGGTATGCGCAAACCATATCTCATGGTGGGATCCGGTGCTGCTGGCGTGGGTCATGCCCTGGCCTGTCCATTTCATGGCCAAGAAAGAACTGTTCAACAATGGCCTCATGGCATTCTTGCTGACCAAACTACATGCTTTCCCTGTAAACAGGGGAAAAGCTGATGTGGGAGCCATAAGGACTGGGCTTTCGGTGCTCGAAGCCGGACAAGTAGTCGGGGTGTTTCCCGAAGGCACCAGGCAGAAGACCCCTGATAAGCTGGGGCCGGGCCACGGCGGGGCTGCCCTCTTGGCCATAAAGACAGGCGCCCGGGTGCTGCCTGTAGCCATAAGGGGGAAGTACGGCTTCAGGAGCGTTATCAAGGTAGCCTGCGGTGTCCCCTTTGAAATAAAAGGTGGAACCGGAAGGCTATCTACTGATGTGCAGGAAGGATCATTACAGGTAATGGAGGCTATAAAGCATTTGTGGGAGACTTTGGGCTCTGATGAACCGGCATGATTCAAGTTAAGTTGGCAAAGCACAAAGGTTATTGTTTCGGTGTCAAACGAGCCATCGAGATGGTGGAGAAGGCGCTTGAGGAAGGCCCGTATCCGATATGGACATTGGGGCCGATTATCCATAACCCCGTGGTAGTTGCCGAACTCACTAAGAAGGGTGTAAGGATAGCCGGTAACATCTCCCAAGTGGATTCCGGCACCTTGATACTTAGGACCCACGGTACAACTTTGGAAGAAAGGCAAAACATCCCCCCGACAGTCCACCTTATCGACGCAACTTGCCCATTTGTGGCCCGAGCTCAAAAGGAAGCCCGCAGGCATGCAGCGGAAGGCAAGAAGGTCCTCATTGTGGGCGACAAGGATCACCCGGAAGTACGGGGCATTCTATCCCACGCAGGGCCTTATGCCATCTGCATAAGGGATGCGTCGGAGCTGGATGCGATTTCCGGCGAGGACTTAGGCTCGAATGTTGGGCTTGTGGCTCAGACAACGTCAAAAAAAGCAGACGTGGAGCAAGTGATAAAAAAATTGAAGAAAAAAGGTATTTCGGTTGATCTATCGAATACTATCTGCACGGCCACAGAAGAAAGGCAGCAGGCTACGAGGGAACTTGCCGAGGAATGCGATCTTGTTCTGGTAGTCGGCGGAAGGACAAGTGCAAACACCAGGCAGCTCCTGAGAATAGCCGAGCAGTGTGGTGCAGAAGCTTACCTAGTGGAGTCGGCAGAGGATGTGTTGCCTCAGTGGTTAGCGGGCAAACGCATCGTGGGCGTAACCGCAGGTGCGTCTACTCCCGACCGGGTGATAAAGGAGGTTGTAGGCAAGGTGGAGGAATTGGAAAAGACTAATTTGGAGCAAGGGACAGAGGAGGTACAAGAGGAACATAGACAGGAGCAGGAAAACGTTGTCGAGCCTGAGGCTTCAGAACAAACGTCTTCTGAGGAACCGCAAGAAGGCCCCGCCGAAAGTGCAGCCGCAGAAGAAAAGACCCCTGAACAGCTTTACGCTGAGACCTTTAAGACCCTGCGTGAAGGAGAGATTGTCAAGGGCAAGGTAGTGTCCGTTGACGAAAACGGCGCACTGGTAGACGTAGGGTACAAGTCCGAAGGGTTCATCCCGGCTCATGAGTTTCAGCGTCGAGGGGTCTTAGCTCCTGAAAAAGTGGCTCCAGGGGACGAAATAATGGTCTATGTCCTCGGTGTAGACTCTGAAGAAGGAGGCCTACGACTCTCCAAGAGGAAGGCTGATGAGGAAATTGCATGGAAGAGATTGGAACAAGCTTACCTAGAGCAGGACATTGTTGAAGCACCGGTCGCGCAGGAAGTAAAGGGAGGACTGGTGGTTGACGTAGGAGTCAGGGGTTTCGTACCTGCCTCTCAAGTGGAACGCGGCTATGTTGCCGACCTTTCCAAGTACGTCGGCCAAACTCTGAGGATGAGAGTGCTCGAGTTGGATAGGTCCAAGAACCGGGTAATTCTTTCTCAGAGAGTTGTGCTCGAGGAAGAACATGAAAGGCTCTGCAGGGAAACTTGGGAAACTATTGCAGAAGGCCAGATCAGAAAAGGCATTGTAAAAGGCATTACAGACTTCGGAGTATTTGTCGACTTAGGTGGGGTTGACGGCCTGTTACATATTTCTGAACTTTCTTGGGCAAGGGTCAATCACCCGTCCGAGGTAGTCAGCGAAGGCCAGGAACTTGAAGTCAAAGTGCTCAAAGTCGACAGGGAAAGAGGCAGGATCTCCTTAGGACGCAAGCAAGTTCTTCCCGATCCCTGGGGTGATGTAGAACAGAAATATCCTGTGGGTGCAGTAATCAAGGGTGAAGTAACCCGGACCGCGCCTTTCGGTGCTTTTGTGCAACTTGAACCTGGAGTGGAAGGGCTTGTTCACATATCCGAGATTTCTCACCAGCATATCGCTAAGCCGGAAGACGTTGTCAATTCCGGCGATGTGGTCATGGTCAAAGTACTTAGGACCAGGCCTGAAGAGCGGAAGATCAGCCTGAGCATCAAGCAGGCCGATCAAATACTCTTGGAGAGCGGAGCATCTGAAGAGGCTGAAGACAAGGTTGAAGCTGCAGTTGTAATAGACGAACCTACTCCGGAGGCAGAGGCCGGGGAAGCTTATGCAGAAGTCGGCGAACCTGCTGAAGCAGAGGCCCAAGTACGGGAGGCCGAAGCGGAAGCTGAAGCTATTTGCGAGGCAGTGGAGACAGAGGAACCTGCTGCCGAGGCAGAAACCGAGGAAACTGCTCAAGAGCCTGTAGAGGCTGAAGAGTGCGTTGAGCCTGCCGGGGAAGCAGAACAGGCACAGCAGCCTGCTAAAGCACCGGCCGAGGCAGAAGAGCCCGCAGAAGCAGATGCGCAGGAGCCTGCTGAAGACTCAGAACCTGACAAGCAGGCAGATGAGCCGGCAGAGGTTCAAGCACCTGAAGAAGATGCCGGACAAACAGACGCACCTCAGGAGTTTGCAGAGAATCAAGAACAAGCCGTAGAGCCGGCAGAACCCGAGGCAGACTAATCCGCCGGCACTAGCCGAAGTATTGGGTTCCGCAGTAAAACTCGCAGGGTGTATCCAACCACAACCTGCGAGTTTACTATTCTTTGTGTGACCTGTCCCTTATTGAGCGGCCCGCCATGAGCGCCCTGCACAGGTCATATTTCCTCACGTGGAATAATCCCCGAAAACTCCTGGAAACCATAGTGGTTAAGGAGAACGCATTCTCCATGCTGCTAAGCACCTGAAACTGTGGTTGCCGACCACGTCAAGGAGGGAGTCTAGTGGGATTACCTATTGGTGTGATCCTTCTTATCATCGTGGCCATCCTCATCTATTTTGGGGTGCTGCATAGGGTGTTGGACAGGATGAGGTTGTCTGACAGGGCCGCCCTGGCGATTATTGTTGCCATGGCTGCCGGGACGTTTTTCGACCTGACGCTCCTCAGGAGCCCCATTGAGGTCAAGATGAACATAGGTGGCGGGGCGATTCCCATAATCGCAGGCATTTGGCTGATTGCCACTGCAGATGAACCCGGGGAAAAGGCTAGGAGCATTATCACCGCCTTGGTTACCGGCGGCGTGATTTGGGGTTTGTCAAAGATCCTGAGTCCCGACGAGCAATTTATGAGGGTGTCCCCCATGCTGGTTTATGGCATTGCCGCAGGGATTATTGCTGCTGTATCCAGCAGGTCCCGGAGGGCTGCGTTTGTCGGGGGGCTGGGAGGCATCGTGATAGCAGACATAATTCACTGGATAGAACTTGCAGTCACAGGGATGCCAGGAAGGGTGTTTTTCGGAGGCGCAGGAGCTTTTGACAGTTCAGTGATTAGCGCAATCCTGGCCGTGGGGCTGGTGGAACTGGTCGGGGAAGCCAGGGAAAAAGTAGTTAAGACCCGGGGAGGTGGCTCTGGACGTGAAAATTAGCAAAAAGGTATTGGCATGGGCTTTGGTGCTGGTCTTTACGGCCGCCACAGGGGTGGTGTACCTGTACCGGTCGATAATGCCTGTGACTTCAGAAGTGCCTCCTATGCTCACCGAGCGCGAACGTGGCTATTTTACCGTGGTTGACGAAGATGGCGTGGTTATCTTCACCACAGGGCTTATGGTAAGCGTAGGGGACGAGTATATCGACGAGGATGACAACAAGTATGTGGTGATCGATGTATCAGACGATGTGGCCACTGTGAGATCCGTGGGCAAAATGGAAGCGCTACCGCCCTTTACCGGGCCCGTGCTTGGAGCTGCCATGTCAGGTGGCGCCATAGGGATATACCACACCCACTCGGCCGAATCATATGTACCCTCAGACAACTCTGAGTCTATCCCCGGCAGGGGGGGGATCATGGACGTAGGTGCCGCCCTGGCAGAGAAACTCAGCGCTTTGGGCATCAAAGCGATACATGATACTACGTCTCACGATCCCAATGACGCCAGGGCTTACGACCGCTCTCGGAGGACTGCCGCCGACCTCTTGAAGAAGCAAAAGCCCCTTGCATTGTTCGACGTTCACCGGGACGCAGGGCCTGCAGAGGCTTACCTTAAAGAAATCGATGGCCAGGAAGTTGCACGGTGCATGATAGTCATCGGACGGCAAAACCCCAAAATGCAGTCAAACCTAGAGTTTGCAAGGCGTCTCAAAGATGAAGCCAACAACCAATACCCGGGATTGGTCAAAGGCATTTTCATGGGTAATGCAGACTTTAACCAGGACCTGTTCGACAGGGCGCTGCTGTTGGAAATGGGCACCGAGCAGACAACGAAAGAAGCAGCCATCAGAGGCGCCACTCTGCTGGGGTCCGTGGTCCCCAATGTGCTGCCTGCTTCAGGCCCGGGCGCCGGGCCTCAAACCCGTAGCGCAGGCAGGACCGTCGGCTGGCTGCTTGGGATTGCGGTAGCAGGCATATTTGCGTACCTGTGGATTGCCACAGGCAGCTGGGATGAAATGAAGGCCAAAATCCTCGAGTGGTTCGGCACAGGCGGTATAAGGGTGGGGGATGTTGATAATGCTGGAGGTAGTTCCGGCTCTGATGCGCCAGGGGCTGAAGGGGAGGACGAGTAGACTCCCACGGGTCCAGGAGCGTTGGAAATGGCCCATGGCCGATCAATAGGGTTAGGGTTGCTCATGGGAGTGCTGGCCAGGATAATCTTGCTCAGGTCAGATTACCGCCAGTATCCCACATATCCCCACGGCTACGCATCCCACCTGTTCCTAGGGATTATCGCTGCGCTGGTTGGTGCAGTGTCCGTGCCTGCGCTAATCGAAAGGGAATGGACGGCGGTGACCTTCTTCGTGGTGGTGGCCCAGCAGTTCAGGGAAATCCGCAGCATGGAGAGGGATTCTCTTAAGGCTTTGGAAGAGACCCAGCTGGTTGCCAGGGGAGCGGATTACATCGAAAGCATCGCCAGGGTGTTTGAAGCCAGGTACTACATCGTGATATTGGTGGCTGCGTCTGCTGCCTACGGTACTGAGCGGGGAGGCGTGCTCCTGGGGATCGTCCTGGGCGTGCTGGCTTTTGCAGGGAGCGCTTCGGTAATCAAACAGGAACCCTTGTGGATGTCGGTAGAGGTCAAACCTGCTAAGCTCAGCTTCAAAGGTGCCGGCCTATACGTGGATGACATTTTCATCATGAATGTAGGTTTGGAAGAATCCAGGCAAACCATAGTAAGATACGGGATAGGCGCCATCCTCATCCCCAAGACCGAGACCGCCAGGGATACCCTGGCCAACCTGGGGCAAAGGCAAGCTATCCTTCACGATGCTGCGGGGATCTTGGGGATTAAGAAGGATGTGGACACTCCTGAATACACGCCCATGGCTACCAGGCACATTCCCACGGGACGGGTCGGGGTATTCATGGTGCCTGAGGAGCGGGATCCTCAGCTCCTCGTTCAAGTCATTAGGCGCACTCCGGTGCTGGAATCTGCAAGAGGCCGGTCAATGTACCGCCGGTCAATGTAAAGGCAAATCGTGAGTGGTGAAAGTGTTGGAGGTAACGTTTAGCGGCATTATTTTGTGCGCTGTCACTGACGATGGGGCTAAGATTCAAGCCATACCGGCGTTTGTGGTCAGAGACGAAGCAGCCAGGCAGGAAAAGGCACGGCTGCTGTCACGGATCCTAAAGGGTGCGGTCCACGACCTAGGTGATGGCGTGCTGATAGTGGTCAGGCACTGATGCAGCAAAAGGCCCAAGTAGTGATTGGGACAACCAAACACGGCGTGCTGCAAGCTGCCGCCCAAGCCGGAGTAGATCCTGGTGAAATCAAATGGGGTAGCCGAGGGTATGCAGGCAGCGGCGGAAAGGTGTTTGTAGTTTGGGGCATAAGCCCGTCGCCTTTAGCCCGGCGGGCAATAAACGCCATATTAGACCTCTCCCTGGGACAGTCCTCAGCGACACCCCGGATATTTTACGTGTGTTACGGTGGCACCCATTCTTCGGTTGTGGCAGCCATGCTCCATTTGGGTTTAGTCAGCGTGCAGGATATCCAGGTCCACGGGCCGGAGGTGTTGTCTTGGCTCCCGTACTTCGATAGGCGCACTACCGGGGAAATAGGCTTGCCTGTACTGCTGGGGCACGATGTCTATGGCTCAGAAGTGTATGCTTTGGGGACCGGCTGGCTTGGCCGCCGGTTGGAGCTGTGCTTATGCGACCTTGTGGAAGTGGCATGCCCCGGTGCCCGGGCATGCTTTTGCAGCGTAAGGGGGGTGCTTGACTTTAGGGCGCGGATAGGGGGATTTCTGTCCCGCCGCCTCCATCTGGTGCAGCCAGGACGCAAGCTGGTGAGCCGTTCCTTGGCAAACAAGGCACAACTACTGTACCAAGCGAGCCGCGCTTGCCTTGACCTCTCTTCAAAGTGGAAGGATAATGGGAATCACAGCGAAGGGGAGGTTGTGTGGATTGACGGCTCAACGCAGAGGGGGACTGGTGTACCAGGTTGAACCTGGCAGCCTGGCTGAATATCTTGGAATCACGCCCGGGGACCGGATAGTCTCGGTGAGCGGGCATATACTCAGGGATGAAATCGACTTCAGGTTTTACAGTGCCGCAGAACATATTACCCTGGACGTACAAAAGCAGGATGGAACCAGGCAAAGGTTTGAGATTGAAAAGGACCCTGATGATCTCATGGGTGTTTCTTTTGTTAACCCGGTGTTTGATTCTATTAGGACATGCAATAACAGTTGCTGCTTCTGCTTTATTTCCCAGCTTCCCCCGGGGATGCGCCGGCCCCTTTACGTACGTGACGATGATTACCGGCTGTCTTTTCTGTTCGGTAACTTCATTTCCCTCACCAACCTGACTGAGGACGACTGGAAGCGCATTGAAGAGCAGAGGCTTTCCCCGCTGAGGGTATCCCTGCATACGTCCAATCCGTGCCTTAGGGCGCAGATCATGGGTTGCCCTGAAGCGGCGTATGCCATGGATTACCTGAGGAGGTTTGGGCAGCTGGGGATTGGTATCCACATTCAGATCGTGCTCATGAAAGGGATAAACGACGGAGACAGGCTGGTCGAGACGCTCAGGGACTTGGAAGGTTTGGGGGAGACGATCCTGTCTGTGGGTGTTGTGCCTGCGGTTTACACCAAGTACAGGAAGGTGCTCCCGTCGCCTTTAGGAGATCCGGCGTGGGCGCGTAAGACCCTGGAAATCATTGAAAACTACGCTGAGAAAGTGTACAAGGAGCGGGGGATACACTGGGTGTACGGGGCGGACGAGTTCTACATGGTGTCAGGCAAACCCTTCCCTGATTACGATTATTACGACGACTTCCCTCAGTTTGAGAACGGTATCGGAATTGTGGCGGATTTCCGGGAAACCCTCAAGACAGCCCTGTCGCGTGCAAGAGCATCCCGGTCTCGGTTGGCAGTAGGGCCAGAAGAGCAGAACTCACCATCCTGCCGGCCTGGCCGGGCTCCAGGTGCAGGCTCCGGACGTGGTAAGATATTGGTGGTTACAGGATATATGGCCTATCCTGAGGTCGTAAGCGCCGTGGAGGCCCTGGGGCTGGGGCACAGGATTTCGGTAATCAAGGTTAGAAACAACTTCTTTGGAGATACGGTTACATGCGCAGGATTGCTTACGGGCGGAGATATCTTGTCAGCAATAATGGAGTTTAGGGGCACGGGGGAGCGGTTTGAGTCTGTGCTCATTCCGTCGTATTCAGTATTTGAAGGCAGGTTCTTGGACGATATGACGGTAAGCGGATTAAGCGAAGCAACCGGCGTTCCGGTGGAAGTGGTCGCACCTTCTCCCATGAGCTTTTTGGATGCAGCATTGGGCCTCAAGGAGGGTAGACACATGGGTTATGTTGTAGCTATTGTGGGCAGGCCTAACGTGGGTAAGTCTGAGCTTTTCAACAGGATGGTAGGCGCCAGGGCATCCATCGTCCATAGCCAGAGGGGTGTCACAAGGGACAGGCTTTATGCTTCATCTACCTGGCAGGGGGAAGAGTTTACCCTGCTGGATACAGGCGGGTTTGACCTTACTTCATCCAGCGAGTTAGCCCAAGCCATCAGGGTTCAAATTGAGCAAGCCATCGAAGAGTCTGACCTGCTGATCTTTGTGGTAGATGCCAGAGCGGGGCTCATGCCTGAGGATGAAGAGATCGCTGATATCCTGAGGAAAGCCGGGAGGCCGGTGCTTGTAGCGGCGAACAAGTGTGATTCGCCTAAGCATAAGCATAGGGCGGCGGAATTCTATGCCTTGGGGTTTGCTGAGGTGTTCCCCGTTTCGGCGGCTCATGGGCGTGGCGTGGGCGATTTGCTTGACAGGGTGATAGAGCTCAAACGCGAAGCCGGGCTGAGCCCAGAGGAAGACGATGTTGAGGTGGAGACCGGACAGCTTGACGCCCTTGATGTCGGGGCACAAGACCAAGCGGGCATGGAAGGCCTGGAAGATCAAGAAGGACAAGAAGGGCAAGAAGACGAGGAAATCAAGACCATCAGGGTGGCGATTGTGGGCAAGCCCAATGTGGGCAAGTCTTCATTGGTCAACCAGCTCATCGGCCGGCCCAGGATGACCGTGTCTTCGATCCCCGGTACTACCGTGGATGCTGTAGACATCACCCTTACATATGAAGGCATAGAATTCGTCCTGGTGGATACTGCGGGCATGCGGCGGCCTGCTAGGATCGACGAAAAACTCGAATCCCTGGCGGTGGGCAAGGCGCTCCAGGCGGTCAAGCGGTGCGACATTGCCATATTGGTGCTGGACGGGAGGGAACTGCCTTCAGCCCAGGAACGAAGAATCGCAGGGTATATCCGCCGCAACCTGAAAGGTTCCATACTGGTGGTAAACAAGGTAGACCTTGGGCTGTTCGACGGTATGTCCAGGGAAGCATTTGCCCGGACGGCCAAGGTACGGTGCCATCCCGTGTGGTATTCCAACGTGCTGTTTACCTCTTGTGTTACGGGAGAAGGCATCGACCTGATCTTGCCTGAAGTAGTCAGGACCTATCGGGAATACAGCAAACGAGTTGGAACTTCCCTGCTCAAGAAAGTGGTAGACCGGATCATTGATTTCAGCCCGCCTCCCAGGGATGCGAGGGTGTTTTACTGTACCCAGGTAGGCACACGGCCTCCCCAGATCGCGTTTTCCGTAAGAGATCCTGAAAAGATGCCCGATTCATACGTGAGGTATCTGGAGGCTGAAATCAGGAGGCGGTTCGGGTTTGAAGGAGTGCCTATCGTGATGGAATTCCGTCCGTTTAGGAGGAAAAGGGGAACATGAACTGGCCGCTGTTTGCTTCATGTCTGCTTGGATATTTGTCAGGCTCGATCCCTACAGGAGTGCTAGTGTCCAGGCTGGCAGGGGTAGATGACATCATGTCCCGGGGTAGCGGCAATACCGGAGCTACCAATGTGTTCAGGGTGCTAGGGCCAAAATATGGACTTATAGTACTTATCATCGATATATTAAAAGGTGCTTTGCCGGCGTATTTTGTGCTCACCAGATCTGAGATGGGCAAGGCAGGTGCGCTTGCGGCAGGTATTTGCGCGGTAATAGGCCACAACTGGTCGGTGTTTTTGGGCTTTAGAGGCGGCAAGGGAGTGGCGACCACCGCCGGCGCGGCTGTGGTTGTGTTTCCAAAGCTTTTGGGCGTGGGCTTTGTGGTGTTTGTGGTTGTGGTAGCCCTATCCAGGTATGTGTCCCTTGGCAGCTTGCTGGGGGTGTGGGCTGCTTTTGCGGTCTCACTCTTGCCCGGATTTACCGCGTTTGACCGGTGGGTGGTATTCGGATTGGCTGCCCTGGTTACCTACAGACACAGGGCCAACATCCAGAGGTTGCTTAAGGGCCAAGAACTCAAGATAAGCTTTTCGCGGAAAGGGGAAACCGGTTGAGGCTAGAGCAAGGGGACAAGGCGTGCATCATCGGTGCGGGCGCTTGGGCCGGCGCTTTGGGCGTGGTGCTTTCTGATAACGGGTACCGGGTGACTTTGTGGGCCCGGAGCGAGTCCACAGTCAGGTATTTTGAGGCTAACCAGGGAGTCCCTAGGCTGCCTGGAATCAGACTGTCTCGGAATATCACCGTGACCACTGATGTTGACGCTGCTTTACACGGTGCATCCTTGGTTGTGCTGGCCATCCCCTCGTCTGCATTAGCCCAGGTAGCGGAGGAAATAGCGGGCCGCCTCCCTGAGGATGCCTACATTGTCACCGCGACCAAGGGATTCGACCTCGACACCCTAAGGCGGCCATCTCAGGTGTGGATTGATGCCAACCCCTCCATAGAACACAGGATGTGCGTCATCTCAGGACCTAACTTCGCCCAGGAAATCGCCATGAGGCTGCCTGCGGCGACGGTAGTAGCTTCTGCTGACAAGCTAACTAGGCTGGCAGTGCAACATGCTTTCATGACCGAGTACTTCAGGGTGTACACCCATGTAGACATAGTCGGCGTGGAGATAGGCGGTGCCCTCAAGAACGTAATTGCCCTGGCGTGCGGGATGGCTCAGGGGATGGGGGCAGGCTACAATGCCCAAGCTGCAATAATCTCAAGGGGTATCGCCGAGATAACCAGGCTAGGTGTGTCCCTTGGAGCCCAACCCTTGACATTTGCCGGGCTTTCAGGCATCGGCGACCTGGTGCTTACGTGCACAGGGCACCTTTCCAGGAACCGTCAAGCAGGTATAGCCGTGGGGAAAGGTGAGCCGATCCATAGTTTCTTGGAGCGGACAGGTTATACCGTTGAGGGGCTCCAGACGGTGAGGTCAGCGAAGCAGCTGGCACAGACCCACAATGTACAGATGCCCATCACAGACATAGTCTACCGGATCCTTTACGAGGGCCTGCCGCCCCGGAAGGGGCTTTACGAGGCCATGAACCGGGAACGGAAACCCGAGCCTGAGGAATACTTCTTCAAGTTGCTGCCGTGATTTGCTTCCTCTAACTTGAGTTCTAATTTATCTTTGTCCCTCATATCCATTTATGAATTGCCTATTACGGTTGCCCGAACTTCCACCTAGTTTGGAATCAAGTTGCAGGGTGGCTTGGCATATAGTTATTGGGAGCGTCCTCTTAAGGAGGGAGAGTCAGGTGGAGAGTTTCGACATTTTTCAGGATATTGCGGAACGTACAGGTGGCGACATATATATCGGTGTAGTCGGCCCCATGCGGGCAGGCAAGTCCACCTTTATCCGTAGGTTCATGGAACTGTTCGTCATTCCCAATATCACCGGTGACTATGACAGGCAACGAACCATAGACGCCATGCCCCAGGCAGGTGCCGGCAAGACGGTAATGACGGTAGAACCCAAGTTTGTGCCTGAAGAAGCGGTGCCCATAGATCTTAAGGATAATCTGTCCCTCAACGTCCGGGTGATCGATTGCACCGGATACCCGGTGGAAGGCGCCCAGGGGTACATCGAAGGCGACGAAACCCGGATGGTCAGGACCATGTGGTATGAAGAACCAATCCCGTTTACAGAGGCAGCAGAACTCGGCACAGAGAAAGTGATTATGGACCATTCAACCATCGGGATAGTAGTCACAACCGACGGCACCATCGTGGATATACCCAGAGAGAACTACGTAGAGCCTGAACGAAAAGTTGTGCAAAAGCTTCAGGAGATCGGCAAGCCCTTTGTGATAGTGCTCAACTCAACGGATCCATATTCCAAACATGTATCGGACCTCGCCACCGATATGGAAGAAGAGTACGGCGTGCCTGTAATCCCTGCAAACTGCCTGGAACTTACACATGACGACATCATCCTTATCATAGAGCAAGTGCTGTATGAGTTCCCGGTGACGGAGATCACAGTACGGGTTCCCAGGTGGATCCAGATGCTAAGCTCTACCCATTGGCTCAAGAGCACCATCCAAGCCAACATCAACGCAGCTGTCGATTCAGTCAAGCGGATCCGGGACATCGATTCGTGCGTGATGAGCTTGAGTGTATCGGACTACGTAGACAGGGTTGAGGTTGAGCAGGTCAAGATGAGCACCGGCACGGCTACCCTGAGGCTGGAAGCCACCGACGAAGCGTTCTTCAAAGTGCTGAGCGAACGGGTAGGCCAGAACGTGATGGATAAGGCGGACCTCCTCGGTTTGCTGAACGAACTGGTGGTAGCCAAAAAGACCCACGACAAGTTTGCCCTGGCGTTGCGTGAACTTGAGGAAACCGGATACGGAATTGTGGAGCCTACCTTAGAAGATATGCAATTTGAAGAACCTGAGATGGTAAGGCAGGGCAGAAACTACGGTGTCAGGCTGTCTGCCAGAGGTCCGGTAATCCACCTCATTAAGAGCGAAGTTGAGGCTGAGGTAAGCCCGTTAATCGGCTCGGAGGAGCAAGGGCTTGAACTGGTGAACTATCTCATGGAGAAATTTGAGGACGACCCAAGGAAGATTTGGGCTACCGACTTGTTTGGCAAGTCCTTGCAAGACATTGTGATTGAAAGCGTGTCAGGAAAAATCGACAGGATGCCTGAAAACGTCAAGGCCAAGATGCAAGAGACCATTACCAGGATTCTCAACGAAGGCTCAGGCGGGCTCATCTGTATCATCCTCTGACCCTTACTGAGCAGGCCTTTAGGGATGATTGTGCGGAGAGGCGGCGGTCTTCCGTCTGAGCCCCACGGAATCATAGCCATATGTGGCGGAAGCGGGAGTGTTTCCGCCGTTTTTGTTTTTTGAGCTGGCTTCCCAGCGGCTTACTAAAGTTGCAGGAAGGCTGCCGCAGTGGCGATTTGCTTTGGCTGCCCGAGGGTCCCATGGGAAGGATTTTATGCGGCTATCTGTAGAAAATCTACTTGGGATTACGTGATTGATTCATGGCCTATTCCCAAGAAAGGAGCATTGTGCTGTGAAATACGATTTTGACAAGGTCTATGACAGGAAAAGCACTTTCAGCAGCAAGTGGAATGTAGAAGAGGTTTTCGGACGTGATGATGTGCTGCCCCTATGGGTGGCGGACATGGATTTCAGGGTGCCTGAGCCGGTAATGGTTGCCATAAGGGAGCGGATGGAACATCCGATTTTCGGATATACAGCGGTCAGCCCCGGATTTTACGATTCAGTCATCCAGCGTCTCGATGCCAAGTTCGGATGGAAAATAGAGAAGGAATGGATAGTGATCACCCCTGGGGTTATGCCTGCGGTAAATGCCGCTGTGCTTGCACTTACCCAGCCAGGCGACAGGGTGGTGCTGCAGAGCCCTGTGTACCCGCCGTTCTGGACGGCCATAACCCACAACAAGCGGGAGCTTGCGGTAAACCCCTTAAGGCTTTCCGGCAACCGCTATGAGATTGACTTCGAGGACTTTAGGGCTAAGTTTGAGAGAGACGGTGCCAGGGCGTTCATCTTGTGTAGCCCCCACAATCCAGGCGGCAGGGTATGGACCAGGGAAGAACTCATGGCCATGGGGGAAACGGTCATTGGCGCAGGCGGGGTTGTAATCTCCGACGAGATCCACTGCGAGCTGATCATGAAAGGTTACTCCCATATACCTTTTGCATCCCTTTCTGAGGAATTTGCGATGAATTCGGTTACGTGTTTCTCTCCCAGCAAAACCTTCAACATCCCGGGATTCCACGTGTCTGTGGCCATCATCCCCAACCAACAACTCAGGGAAAGGTTCAATGAGGCCCGGGGCAGGCTCATGGGTGCGCCAGGCATTTTCGGGCTGATTGCAGCTGAGGCAGCATTTAAGCACGGAGACGATTGGCTCGGGCAGGTGCTGGAATATATCGAGGCCAATGTCGATTATGCCGTAGAGTTTCTCACAAAGCACGTGCCGGAGATAAAGCCCATGAGGCCTGAGGCTACATACCTTATCTGGCTCGATTGCCGCGGTTTAGGGTTGGAGCAGGAAGAATTGAGGAGGTTCTTTATAGAAGAAGCCCGGGTCGGGCTCAACGATGGAGCCACTTTCGGTCCTGAAGGCACAGGCTTTATGAGGCTCAACGTAGGGTGCCCCAGGGCCATCCTCGAGGAGGCCCTTGCCAGGATCGAAAAGGCGGTCAAGGCCCGGCGGGGAAGATGAAGCCCCAAGAAGTATAGCCGCCCTAGTCTGCGGCCTGGGCCAAGCCAGTAAGGTAAGCGCGGTCATTACCGGAATTGCGCAGATTTCCGGTATGTCGCGGCCGTAGGCCATTGCACCTTTGTTGGCTAACTGCGCTTGGGCTCTAGCAGGGTGCATTCCCTGTGGAGATCCCGGAGATCCCAGTGGTTCTTGTAGTATATGGTGTAGGCCGTATTTCTGAGCTGTTGCGCCCTGGGTATATCACCGGTTGCTTCCATCAGGTTGCACAGCCATAGGGAAGCACATGCAGCGTCCCTGGCTGATTCTTCTTGGTGGAAAATCTCCAGTGCCCGGGTTGCCATGGCTTTGGCCCGGCCATAATTACCGTTGGCTTTCTCGATGCAAGCTTTAAGTAGGAACACCCAGCCCAATTCGGTGCGATGGGCTTTGTCAAGCTTGTCAGGAACAGTGTCAAGCAGTGAAGCGGCTTCCTTTAGCCGGCCTTCCCGGATGTACACTTTGGCGATCTCAACGCCTGCGCTGGCCCAACGGCTTTGTAGGTTATCCCGTTCAAACAGTTCCCTGGCTTGCCGTAGGTAGTCCAGGGCCATCCCTGGGCTATCTTCGCGGTAGAAGATCATCCCCAGGTTGTGATAGGCCACAGCCAGGTCTCCCAGTTTTTCAGGAGCTTGCTCTATGGCCGATTGGTAGTAGCGTTTGGCGGCTTTCCAGTTCCTGCGCCTAAATTCGATTAGCCCTGAGATCAGATCTGCATGAGACGCTAACCTGCAGGCTTCCTGAGGCTTGTGTTCTTGAATCCATCTCCTGGTTTGATTGAGGCATATTTCAGCCTGATCTATCTTGCCCTGGGCAAAATACGAGGTTGCGAGGTTCATCAGCAAGTGTCCATAGTTTGGCGAGGTGACGCCGGCGGAATCCAATCCTTTCTTGTACCATGAGGCTGCTTTGGCATAGTCGGTGTCAGAGTGTATATTGCCCATGGTAAGACAGCAATACACCAGCATGTCATCTGCCTGGGCTTCCTGGAACACTTTGAATGCATGGTTGCCCAAGGTATCGGCAGAGTCGAAATCTCCGTTTTGAGCAAGGGCCTGGGCACACCGGCACAAGCATTTGCCTCTTTCGCGCGGCCTGTCTAGGACCGCGTAGGCCAGGGACAGTTCGTGCCATATCTTAACTGCCATATCCCACAACCTATGGTCCTGGTAGCCGAGGGCCGCTTGCTTGTAGTATGGTAACGCCCTTGAAGTTAACCCGGCCTTGACCAAGGTGCGGGCAAGGTCTGCATAGAAGCCGGGATCGTCGCCGGGATACATCTCCATGGCAGCGGCAAGATCGGCGTAGAGCTGCTTGAGCTTGTCCTGGGTGTACTGGGATGAGAGTACGTCCCTTAGGCTTCGCTTGAGCCGTACGCGATTGCCTGACACATCTTCAACGATCGAAATCAGGTCCAGGGCAGCCAGTTGCTCCAGGGCCTCTTGAAACGCAGTATCATGCATCTGGCAAAGCGGCCTAATCCACTCGGTCCTGGCATTATCGCCCGCAAGGGAACACGCCAGCAGCACCTGGCGCTGCTGGGCTGTGAGCTCCAGCAGGTGGGCCTCACGCAAGATGCTATCCGAGGAATCTGATTCTTCAAAATGCTTGAGTACCATGGTAAGGTACTTTCTGACCGAGCGGGCTTCTTGATCTGACAGGGACGCAAGCGCCAGATAGAATGGGATCTGTTTCGAGTAGAGGTTGGCCCGTTGGATGAAGGCATCGATTACGCCTTTGACTTCGGCCCGTAAGGGGTCTTCTGTGTACGCCTGCGTATCATCATTATCGGAAAAGGCAGGGAATTCTGCGTACAATTGCGACATAGGCACGCCGAAGAAGGCCGCAATCCGGTCCTTGTACTTATCTCCGAGATTTCTCCTGGTTCCGTTGAGGACCAATGAAAGGTAGGATTCGGATAGGTCGATTGCCTCAGCCAGGTCTTTGAGCCTGAGGTTTCTTTGGTTTAACAGGGTTTTCACATTCTGCGCGAAAATCTCCAGGGACGACAAGCCTATCCTCCTCCTGAAAGCTGGCGGTGATGGTTCGGTTAAATTATAGGATGAATCTGTCTTGTAAACCAGCTCTTAGGGCTCTAGCCAGCCACACGTAATAAAGAGGAGCCGAGAGGCAGATGGATGTCCTCCCGGCTTTATGTTTGCCTGCCCTCGTATATGCTAGATGAGGATTACCACAGGTGGTAGCCAATCCACATCGGGCGGTTTGGGCGGATCATCTTCCACCGGTGGAAGTGGTAAAGGTAGCACTGGGCCGGCTGTCAGCCGGTAGCCAGGGAATCCATCGGCATCGGGTGGATCGGGTGGATCGTCTTCCACTGGCGGAAGGGGAAGCGGTAATACAGGCCCGCCGGCCGTGATCCAGTATCCGGGGAATCCGTCAACATCGGGCGGATCAGGCGGGTCGTCCTCCACCGGCGGAAGAGGCAGGGGTAGTACGGGTCCGCTGGTCCTGTATATGGCGAGGGTATCTCTGGTAAGCGCGGCCGTACCCCCGAGCGCAATACCGATCAAGAGAGCCAGGCAAACGATGAGGCGAAGGCGCTTGTTCATCTGATGCACCTCCGTGCTGTCTGATGGAAAACCTAGTTGGATTTTCCTGAAGCAAAGTACGCTTCGCTGGTGCTTCGTTCGTTAATAGGAAGGTGCCTGTCGGCAAATCCACCTTTAGAAAAAGAAGGCACCAGCAGATGCAGTTTGTGGTGCCTTTGAGAGGTGGATGCCGGCTGAGTACTCGGCCGATTCTTTGGACAATGCCATAATTCTACCAGCAACGACATAATCCTTTGTAAGCAGATTACAATAATGACAAAAATCGCCACAAATTGCGTTCGACGATCTGGGAGCATAGATCTGTGGAGAAAGTTCGGTGAAATCTGAAGCGCTTTGCTACCAGTTAAGCAAACAGAGAATAGAGTGGACATTATGTAAACTTTGCAGTTGAAAATATTCTATGGGTTAAAGCTGACCGCTATTGTTGGGTCTTAAGGTAATCGATAAGCTCTTTGAACACGATACCGGCCTTGTTGTGGATCACGATTGACGCGGTACGGTCGTAAGGTGTAGGTTCCAGGTTTACGATAGCGATCTCCTTACTCAGTGACGGAAGATAAGAAACGGGAGCCACCTGAAGGCTGGACCCCACAACCAGCATCAACTCGGCCTTCCGTGCCTCGTGCACAGCTTCTTCAAAGGTAGGTGGCATTGGATCGCCGAAGAATACCACATCTGGCCTTAGAATGCCGCCGCAACTGCACCTAGGTGGAATTTGGCCGCTTTCCACTGCATCCAGCAGGGACTGGAATGAGGCAGTGTTCCCGCATTCAAGACAGTGGCAGGTCCTCAGGTGCCCGTGCATCTCAAGTACCCTCTTAGAGCCTGATTCGTAGTGGAGCCCATCGATGTTTTGCGTGATGATGGTGTGTACCAATGATCTCTCCTCAAGCCACGCCAGCGCCTTGTGGGCAGCATTGGGCTTTTTGCCGCGCATGGTGTTAAGCAGCCGGAGACCTTCGGTGTAGAAAAGCTCAGGGCGGTAGTAGAGGGTTTCAAGGCTGAGAAGCTCCATGGCATCTCTGTTCTTCCACAGTCCCCTTGAGCCTCTGAAATCAGGAATGCCGCTTTCAGTTGAAACGCCGGCACCGGTTAACACCACTGTGTACTTTGACCTCTTGAGTGCATGGGCTAGTGCTCTTACGGCAGAAGTCATTCCGGTTTTCACCTCTCAGATTGACAAGTACGGCTGGACATACCAGTGACGCACCTATAATGGCTCCCTAGGCCAGGTTCAACCATGGTGGCCCGGGAGGGAAATCATGTGATCGGACAACGGAATCTTACGCAACCTCTGTTTGCACATTAGGGCTCTATTCTATTCTTACGTGAAACGACGATTTGGGCAAGGTTGCACCCTTGGTAAGACCGGGTGCCGCAGTGTCCCAAACTGCAGGGGTGTGGTTTTTGTGTAAGTAACTAGGAAAGTAGGGGGCACATGGAATACAATCAGGATGTAAAGGCAGGATGCAGAGGGACCGGTGTGTGGTTTGAGAGGTGTACATCATGAGGAGGAATCCTGAGGCAGTCCATAAACCTCAAGACAGCGATAACACCCCGTGGTGCCGGGTAAGCTGCAACAAGGACACAGGTGAGCAACGGCAGCAGCAACATGAGTCGGCGGTGCGGGCAGGATGTGAGGGCAAGGCCGGTGCATCGGGGAGTTACAACGAAGCGAGGATCTACGACCGCTATCGCACAATTGTAGCCGACGCCCTTGGCTCCAGGGTTCCTTCGAGACTGCAAAGCGTGAGCCAATGCCTCTTCCTCTTACCGGACCTGGTGGTCTTGATTTTGCGTCTGCTCAAAGACAAGAGGGTGCCTGCTAAGGCTAAGATCAACCTGGGGATAGCCTTTGCATATCTCACCTCGCCGGTGGACATCTTGCCGGATTTGGTGCCGGTATTAGGGCAGCTGGACGATTTGATCATTGCTACAACTGCCATACACTCCATCCTCAGGAGTACACCTGAATCAGTTATACGGGAAAATTGGTCTGGTTCAGTGGATGTGCTTGAAGGAGTACAAAACATTCTTGACGCGGTCTCTTATATCGCCGGTAACAAGCTCATAATGAGGCTGATAACCGGCTTTGTGGGCAAACCTGGTTTGTCGTGGCCGGGAGGGAGGAAACTCATAAGCAATCTGATAAGCGGCAGGCTAGGGATACTAAAGGGCCTGGGCCGTGGGAAAGCCGGAAGGGGGCGTACAGGATGATAGTCGTAACCGGAGCAACGGGCCATTTGGGAAACAATCTCGTGAGGGCTCTGGTGAGGAGGAATCACCGGGTAAGGTGTCTGGTGCTTCCGGGAGAAAGTCTGGTTCCCCTTGGGGGACTGGATGTAGAGATCGTAGAAGGAGATGTGCGGGACATCGAATGCCTGTACCAGGCGTTCGACGGGGCTGATACCGTATTCCACCTTGCTTCGATCATCAGTCTGCTGCCGGGCAGGACCAAACTCCTGGAAGAGGTAAATGTCAAGGGAGCTAAGAACGTCGCACAAGCGTGCCTTAAGACCGGAGTAAGACGGTTGGTGTACACAAGTTCCATCCACGCTCTGGTTGAACCGCCTATCGGACAGGTGATCGACGAAACCATGCCGTGCGACCCCGATAGGATCTCTATGGAATACAGCAAGTCTAAGGCCAGGGCGACCCTTGAGGTCATGGACGTGATATCCCAAGGGCTAGATGGAGTAATCGTGATGCCTACGGGCGTGATTGGCCCGTATGACTTTAAGCCCTCTGCCACCGGCCAGATGCTCCTGGACTATGCTTCAGGCAAAATCCCTGTGAGAATTGAGGGCGGCTACGACTTTGTGGACGTTCGAGATGTGGCTGAGGGCCACATCCTCGTAGCTGAGAAAGGGAGAACAGGGGAGAAGTACATCCTGTCCGGGGAATGGATGTCTGTAGACGACATACTCCATGAGGTTGCGAAGGTTACCAATGCCCCGTTCCCACGTTGGAAGGTACCAGGAAACCTAGCGCTCACCGTAGCCCGCATGATAACGTCGTACTGTATGCTCACAGGGGCCAAGGTCCTCATAAACCAGGATTCGGTGAGCACCCTCATGGGTAACTCCCTTATTTCATCTGAGAAGGCCCGTAGGGAACTTGGCTACACCTCCAGGCCTTTGCGCCAAACCATCAGAGATACACTGGAATGGTTCAGGGAGCAGGGCTGGCTCAAGACTAGGTAGGTCCTGGTGCAGGCCCTAGTGCAGGAAGTCCAGGTTCTGTAAAGAAGACTGCATCAGGAGACAGGGGAGAGAACCTGTCAAAACACCAACATAGGGCATCTACCTGGAAGAGCATCCACTTAGAAGACATAGGTAGAGCTGCATGGAAGGTTATGGAGGTATCAGATGCTTACAGGACAACTGCTTGAACTTATATACGAGGCAGCCAGCATCCAGCGGTGGAATGATCATATAAGGCCGCCGCAGGGGTTTACCGAGCTGGACAAGCAGGCCCACAAGATGATCTTTGCGTATGTACTGGGCAAATTCGAAGAGGATTCTGGTTCAGGGCTTGAGTTCGATTGGATCCGGCTCATCGAAGGCGGTTTGTTTGAGTTCCTCCACAGGATAAAGCTTACCGATATCAAGCCACCGCTGTTTCACAAGATCATGGAAGAGAAAGGTCCGGAGATTAACCGGTGGGTGCTTGAGCAGTACAGGGAGCCCTTAGGTCAAGTCAACAGCAGGCTATATGCACGGTTTGAAGCTTATCTTACCGATGACGATTACAGCTCTGCAGAAAAGCAGATACTAAAGGCGTCCCATTACCTTGCCACCCAATGGGAATTCACCCACGTATACAGGCTCAACCAAGGGCTTTACGGGCTGGAAAATGAACGCCAAAGCATAGAAGGCAGGCTCAAAGAACACGGTTCCCTTGCAGGCGTGAGGAACCTGGCTGTTGATACCAATATTCGAAACTTCATGGACCTTGTCGGCCAGCTCAGGTTCCAGCAGCGCTGGGGCCATTCTCCCAGGATACCTCAGACCTCTGTGCTGGGGCACATGCTGGTAGTGGCGGTGATTGCGTTTTTTGCGTCCCTTGACCTGGATGCCTGCCCCAAGCGCCTCTACAACAACTATTTGTGCGGGCTGTTTCACGATCTGCCTGAAGTGCTTACAAGGGACATTGTGGCGCCGGTTAAGCGCTCAGTGCCTGACCTGGACAAGATCATTAAGAGTATCGAATCAGCCTGGTTCGAGGAGAAAATCTACCCTCTGCTGCCGGCGGCTTGGCACGATGAAATCAGGTATCTTGTAGAAGACGAATTTACAGACCGCATAAGGATTGACGGAAAGCGGGTCAATACTAAGATCACCGCTGAACACAACGCTGATTGCTACGATCCCCTGGACGGGACCGTGATAAAGGCGTGCGACCAGCTTGCAGCCTATGTGGAAGCTTTTCTGTCCATCAGGCACGGGATCCGCTCAAAACACCTTACAGACGGGCTTTCAATACGGAACCTGTATGAGGGTGGGAAGGGGATCGTGTCGGGTGTGGATTTTGCCTCCGTATTCAGGTACTTCGATCCCGCCGAATTGAAAATCTGACACGGTCAGGGATCCACGATGACATATTGAACTGCCTACCGAGCGGCGCATTGCGGGTTGCCGGCACCTGCTTCCGTCTTAAACGCTCCGATGGTGACCCTGCCTGGGCCCTCGTTCGCGCCGCCGCTGGTGCTGCCTTTGCCTCGGCTGAGAATGATGACGATTTCCAGGTCAGGGAGCCTTTAGCAGTGAGGCTGAGGCGGTGCAGCGCTTGGGCGAGCGGCAAAGAGACCACATGTGATACACTATATGTGAACTTCCTTGATGGAAGGGAAGGGGTGTGCAGTAAGTCGCACATCCTGTGCTTGGAAAGGGGGCAGTGTTCCTTGAAGCGCATCAAGATACTGGCTATCGTCGGTTCCCTTCGCCAAGGCTCTTACAACCGCCAGCTTGCCATGCTGGCGAAAGAAATCGTAGGCGATCGGGCGGATTTCGAGATCCTCGAGCATGCGGATGTTCCCTTGCTCAACCAGGATTACGAATGGCCCCCGCCTGAGCCCGTCAAGCGGGTGCGCGAGGCAGTGAAGTCTGCAGACGGCCTTTGGTTTTTCACGCCCGAGTACAACCACTACTTCCCGGGTGTCCTCAAGAACCTTATCGATTGGCTGTCCCTTCCGGTCGGCAAGGAGCCTCCTGTTATCGTCAAGAAGCCTTGCGCCATAAGCGGGACTACCATTGGTATGCACGCCACGGCCTGTGCCCAGGACCATCTGGTCACTCTGCTCAGCTACCTCGACGCAGACGTCATGAACAAACCCCGTCTAACCATCCCTTACATCCTGGAGCAGGTCGACAGTGAGGGTAGGGTGACCCTCAGTAAGAGCCGCAAGTACCTTGAGAGGCAGGCAGACGCGTTTCTGGAGTTCGTTGAAAAGCGCATCGAGTGCGCATCCGGCGGCAAGTAAGCGCTTTGATTGTGTAAGTGCCCGTGGCTTACTCAGGCGAGGGTCCGGAGGGATATGACATAATCGTTCTCCGGCCTGCCAGAGGCTGGTGTTCAGGTTCATGTGGTCAATTTGCGGCCAGTCGGATAGTGATCTTGATTTGCTGGATGAGGAAGTGCTCAATTCCTGACCAGATTCTCGCGGGAACCGGTCAATTTTGGACCAGGTCTTGAGCCCAATTGGATAATTCGAGACCGGCCCTGGTTTGCCGGAAGCCGGGTTGGTCGATTTGTAACCAGGTTTGAGTCGGAAGTGGCTGGTTTGAGACCACCTATTGAGTCGAACTGGACAATCCCAGACCAGCTCCCAACTACCGAGAGCCGGACCGGTCAATTTGGGACCAGGCTTTCAGTGGAAGTGGTCAATCTCAAACCAGGCCAGATTCGGAATTGGATAATCTGAGACCAGTCTGAGCCTCTGGGAAAGGGAAACTGATTAGGTGGGGACCAGGTGCCGGCGCGAGATGGCAAATGTGTGACCAACTCAGGCTCCGAACTGGTCAGATCGAAACCAGTATGAACTTCCATATAGGCGGGATGGTAAGTTTTTGACCGGTTGGGATGGATGAGTGGTCAGTTGCGAACCGGGTTTCCTTAGGTGCTGGTCAATTCGAAACCAGATGAGACTGATTGGAGCTCCAACCGCCGGTCAGATTGAGTTCTCAGGGTTGACGGCATAAAATGAGAGACCAATTGGCTAACAGGTGTGATAACAATGCATTGTCCCTTCTGCAATCCGACAGCGATAGTGGTATCCAACGAACTGGCTCTTGCCATATATGATAAGTATCCTGTTTCCCCCGGGCACATGCTCATTATCCCCAAGCGGCATGTGTGGCGGATTTCTTTGATACGACGACGGAAGAAAAACTGGCTATTCTTGAAATCCTGGATAAATGCAAGAAAATGCTTGACGAGCAGATGGCCCCAGACGGATACAACGTTGGTATCAACTGCGGCAGCGCAGCAGGACAGACCATCTTCCACGTTCACGTACATCTAATACCGAGATACGCAGGAGACATAGATAATCCCCGGGGCGGCGTCAGGGGTGTAATACCTGGGAAGAGGGTGTACTAGTAGAAACCTGCTATTGATGGACGGAGGAGAAACCAATGTTGACACCTCTAGAAGCTATAGACTCCTTCAGAGCTATTATCGAGCATGGCAAGAACACTTCTACCTACAAGATGGCCCTTGCCCTTGCAATTGCCCGGTTGGTTGAAGGCAACAAGAGGCATGTGAACAAGAGGGAGCTTGCCGGCCTGTTCTTTGAAATATACCTGGTTCGGCTTGAAGTTGACATGCCGCAGTTGTCAGATCCCACTAAGTCCGCACGGGTTGAACAAGCCATCGCGGGGTTCAAATCGGGTTCACTAACCAGAGAACAAGCAATAAGCAGAATCGAAAAAGAGGCTTTCCGTGACGTATTGCCCCGGTTCCATACGGTAAACGGTGTGCAGGTCCCGGTTAAGTTCTACACTTATTCCTCTTCGGGTCTGGCCCTCACAGACGCTGCATTCATGGTGTTCCAGTCGTCTGAGAGAGATAAGCTGCTGCGGGAGGTAGACAGTAAGTGGAGTTTTCTGGAGGAAACCTTTGCCCGTAACAGGCTAGGGGATAATGTGTCTGTTTGGGTTGTGAGTTCTGGCGCTTCAGGCCGCAAAGGTGAGTTGTGGTGTTGTGCAAGCGCATCTGACGGGGCAATCCTAGCTATGGGCGGGGACATGAAGCAATTTGCGAGAGGTGTGGCGAAAGACCTCGCAAGCGGGCAAAAGGTATGTCTCGGTTTCCAAGGGCCACTTACCCTGTTGGTGCCTGAACAATCCGGAGTCTCGCCCCGCTTTCACTGCGCGCGATCAGAGCATCCCGCAGTGGCCGGGCGAACACCAGTGGATGAGACGCCGAGAGCGGCTAAGCCAACACATCGTAGGCTTACACTGCGCAAGCTGGCCGATCCGGTTAGGGCTGTGATTTGTGCGGCGCGGGTGATGCGGGACATCAAGAACTCAAGCCCGGATACCAGCGAACCTACTCTGAACTGGCGGCGATTTGTGGACAACCGTTCAAACCTGTTTGTCTGGGAGGCAAGTGGTTCCCGTGAATATCGGCAGCGGGCAGAAACAGACCCCGCACGGTTGGCAATCAACCGCTTCTTGAACCCCTATCCGAGGTTATATCCCCAACTTCCGCCGGAAGGCTATGAGCCATTCTCGCTGGTAGCGGCAGCCTTGTCTTGGGCCGGGTTCCAGGTAGAACAGGATTCCTTCCGGATGCTTTCCGTTGTGGTCTGAGCCGGTGGAAACACAGGCGACACCGATTCTCTAAGGGAAGCTGAGAGCTCCGGATTCCCTCACGGAGAAATTAAGCGCCATCACCGGGGGCAACCCCTAGAATATCGTTGACGGTTTGCCTTACAAGTGCCATACTCAGCTCATAATCAACGCGCAAAGGAGATGACGCGCACGATGACCTCAGTCGGGGTTGTGTACAACCTCAAACGGGAGTCAGCGGAGGATGATGAGCCTCCAGACTCATGTGCTGAGTATGATTGTGAATCTACTGTCACCGCTGTGGCTGACGCCCTCCGCAGCTACGGTTACAACGTAAGCCTCATAGAAGCTGATGAAACCGCCTATCTCAAGCTACTTGCCCACAAGCCGGACATAGTGTTCAACATGGCCGAAGGGTTAAGGGGAGAATCCCGGGAGAGTCATATCCCTGCCATCTTGGAGATGCTGAATATCCCCTACACAGGCTCTGGTGTGATGGCTCTTGCCCTTACCCTGAACAAACCCTTATCCAAGCAGGTACTGGCGTACAAGGGGATCCCTACTCCTAAGTTTGTCGTATTGGATCCGGCAAGTGTGTGTGGTGATGGTCCGGGAGTAGGCGGCTTAGACTTGCAGCTGTTGGATGGGCTATCCTATCCGGTGTTTGCGAAACTCGCCTGCGAAGGTTCGAGTATGGGCATCACTTCTACCTCGTGTTGTCACGATCAAGAAGCCCTGTTCCGGGAAGTCAGGAGACTTTCTCTCATGTATAGAAAACCCATTCTGGTTGAAGAGTACCTTCCTGGAAGGGAGTTCACCGTGGGGATCATAGGCAACACGCATCCAGTTGTGTTTCCTATCATGGAAATCAACTTTGATGCGGTACCCGAAGGGCACGGGCGGGTATACTCCAGGTACTTCAAAGACAACCTGCTTGAAGACAAGTATTACCTTTGCCCGGCGCCTGTGTCACCTGGTCTGGAGGCCGAGATAAAAGAACTGGCGCTCAGGACTTACCGGGCCCTAGGGTGCAGGGATTTCGCCAGAGTAGATCTGCGGCTGGATAGGGATGGGGTGCCCAACGTGCTGGAAGTAAACCCTCTCCCAGGCCTGGCCCCGGGATACTCTGATTACCCCAGGATTGCTGCAAAGGCAGGGTGGTCGTATACCGAACTGATAAACGGGATCCTCGAGTGTGCCCTGAGACGATACGGGCTTGAGCAGCTTATTGCCCGGTCTCCGGTACATGAGATTGCCTAGCGTATCAGCAGATTGTATGGCGCACATAGGCAGACAGGGTGGCCTCAGCCGTAGGATGTGAGATGCAAGCCGGCCCCTGTACGGAGCCGGCCTAGTCTCACACAAACTGCCTCTTGAGCACATCCACGATGTTTTCCTTTTTGACCCGCACAGTTGAGTAAAGCATGGTTGCGCCTACGATGACAAACACAGCTATGACTGCTACCACATAGCTTTTCCACGGAAGGGCAAACCCAAACGCAAACACGTCTTGGCTTGAGCGGTACAAAAGCCATGCAATAAGCACGCTTATGGGCAGCCCCCAAAGCAGGGCCTTTAGTCCGTAGAATATGCTTTCGAAAGCTATCATCCGGTTGAAGCTCCTAGGCGTCATGCCCACTGAGCGGAGCATGGCAAACTCCCGTCTGCGGAGCCTGATGTTGGTGGTGACCGTGTTCAGGATGTTGGCGATACAGATTAGAGTCACAAGGCTGATGAACCCATAGACGAATACGCCCATCACCAGGAGTA
>LFST01000053.1:0-2642 GCA_001513185.1 Candidatus Fermentithermobacillaceae bacterium DTU015 | reverse complement strand
TCAGGGTCGCTTGCTGTGAGATAGAGGTATTGAACCGCAGGATTGCCTTGAGGGCCCAGGTGTTTCCAGGTGTCAGGGAATGCCTCGAACACTTCGGGGCTGACGACTATGGAAACAGTGTTCATAGGAGAGATACTCACCCCGAGGGGCCTTTGGTCAGTGAGACAGCCCACGGTAAGTTCCATACCGGGCACCGGTTGTTCAGAACCCTGCCGATATGGTTCCGGGCTTACTTTCAGGGTTTCGCCAGGCCTTACTGCCAAGATCTCGCCTGTGCCCCGTTTGCCCAGTGCTATCCTGCCCAAATTTATCACAATCGCCGCTGGGTCTGCTGAATCCCTGAATTCCTGGGGGGCTAGCCCAAGAGCCCTGGCGTAGTCTTCAAAACCGGTGTCATCCAAACAGTAGATAGATGCGTTGAGCACTGCCCGGCCGTCTTCGGCGATGTTTTCCCCAATATAGTTCCTGGCCAACGAAGTAAGCCGGTTGGCTTCAATCTCCAGGTATCCTTCTACCGCCTGTATTGCCACTGCTTCGGATACGCCTTCGATCGCCCTGATTCTGTCATTTAGCTGTGCCGCGTGTTCCTCTGAGATGTCATTGTAAGTGAGGCACAGATCGGCATTGAGCCCGGTGGACATAGTGCTTACCCCTTGGCGTAACTGCTGGCCGTAATATGACGCTGTAAGGAACAACACAAGGCTTATCGTAAGCGACACTATTGTAGCCCTGTGCTTTTTGCCGCTGCGCTTGAGGCTCTTTAGGGCAAGGTCTCCTTCGATCCCAAAAACCGCCCTGGTTAACCGGGAAGTCCTCACTGCCTTGGGCGTAAGTTTGATCTCTTGTGTCTGGCGTATGGCCTCGATTGGCGTGATCCTCGAAGCCTCCCGGGCAGGCTTCCATGTGGAGATGAATATGGTGATACCCGCCAAGACTGCAGCTGCGATGACCGAAGCGGGGGATACGTAAAGCGCGAGCCCCTGAGGAGCTGCGAACTGCATCACGTCGTCCAGTATAGGCCGGATTGCCCTAAGGGTGACTCCTATGCCTACGATACCCGACAGTATGCCCAGGGGAATGCCTATTACTCCCAAAGCAAAACCTTCGAAGTAAACGCTGTTAAGTTTCTGCCTCTTGGTTGCGCCTACGCTGGCAAGCATCCCTAACTGGGTTATCCGCTCCGATACCGATATGGCAAAAGCATTGTATATTACTGATATCGAGCTTACGATGATAATTGCCATAAATACCGCGGCAAAGGTATAAACCATGGATTGGGTGCTGTCGCCGGCAAAAATGCCGCTGTAACGTAAGAGGTTGGTGTTGAACCTGACCTGTTTTTCCTCAAGCCCTATGCTCGCCGCCAACTCTCTGCCTTCTTCGAACAACCCCCGGTTTGCCCTACGGGCGAGGAACAGTGCATATACCGTGTCGTTTGGCCCCAGCGCCTGGGTGTCCAGGAACGTAATCGCAGTGTAGCTTGCCGACCAGGAAGGTTCGAAGGTAGGCCTTTTGAATATCCCGGTTACTGTGTACGTCCGGGACGTTTCGGGGATAAAGGTCTCGCCTTCTGATTGGTAAGATGCATGGAGGAAGCTGTCTGTAAATTCAAGCACAAACCCTTGGGGACATATACGTTTTCCCGTTTCCAAGGTAATAGTGTCGCCTATGCGGTACTTGAGGCCCCCGTGAGTTTCCAAATGCTCAGGCAACGCTATCTCATTCTCGTTTTCTGGCAGACGGCCTTCAATTAGTTCAACAGGGAAGTTTTGTTCTGCGCCGGGTCCCAGTTCCAGGATAAAGAGATACGGTTTGTTGTAGTTGGCCACGCGCTCCAGCAGGGCGAATTTTTCCTGCCTGCATAGGGCGATCTGGCCGTCAAAGCCCGAATGTTCCAGGGCGGCCACATCCTTCGCTGGTACATCAGTTATCATAAAGTGCCAATTGCCCAGTTCGGCTATGGCGGTGTTCCGCATAAGTTCCATGAACGATGCGCATAGGGTAGATACTGCGGATATCATGGCAGTCGAGATGATGATGGCTATCAAGGTGACGATAGTCCACCGCTTATTGGTTTTCATGCTGCGTAGGGTGAAGCGTTGCATGATGTTCATCGGCGAATCACCTCGTCCCTGATAATCCGTCCGTCTTGCATGTACATGATCCTGTCTGCCTGAAGGGCGATACTTTCATCGTGAGTGATGAGGATAAGGGTCTGGTTGAACTCCTGGTTTGCCTGGCGCAAGAGCCTCACGATATCTGCGCTGTTTGCGCTGTCCAGGTTGCCGGTGGGCTCATCGGCGAGCATGAGCGCCGGATTGCTTATGAGCGCCCTTCCGATCGAAACCCGCTGCTGTTCGCCTCCTGAAAGCTGGTTGGGAAGATGTTTCCTCCTGCCTGTGAGGTTAAGTTTGGCTAGCAGCCGGTCCAGCTGGGCCTTATTCACTTCCCTGCCGTCAAGAAGGAGCGGCAGGGCGATGTTTTCTTCAACGTTTAGCACAGGGATGAGGTTGTAGAACTGGTAAATGAGCCCTATCTGCCTTCTGCGGAATATGGCCAGGTTGGTTTCATCCAGGGCATAGATGTCGGTGTTCTCAATGTACACCTTGCCTGATGTAGGCCTGTCGACCCCGCCTATGATG
>LFST01000002.1 GCA_001513185.1 Candidatus Fermentithermobacillaceae bacterium DTU015 | reverse complement strand
ATACGCGTCAAGTTCCGCTAAGAGACCTTCTTGACAAAGCATGCAGCCCCCTGGCCATCCCCATGGAACTCAAGAATCAATCGCTCACGGTACAGGCTGAAGGCGCCGCGTTTTGCGACTTAAACTGGACCGCCGAAGCGCTCACCAATATCGTGAAAAACTGCGTGGAACACACTCCTCCAGGCGGGCAGATCCAAATCACTGCTTTGCAAAACCCGCTTTTTGCCGAAATCCAGGTGTCTGACAGCGGCCCGGGAATCCCCAAGGAAGACCTTCCGTTCATCTTCCAACGCTTCTACAAGGGCAAACACGCCTCGAAAGACAGCGCCGGGATAGGCTTGGCCATGGCCAAAGCGGTGATAGAAGCCCAAGGCGGCACGCTAAAGGCGGTTAGCCGGGGATACAGCATTCTTAGCCAAGGCGGCACGAACGGTACATCCGGCACAACCGGAGCATCCGGTGCCTTCGATGATTTCCCGAAAAACCCCAGGAGGAATCCCCGGGAGAATTCCACAGTGAATTTCGGAGAGGGGCCAACAGGGAATACAAGCCAAAATGGCATAGGAAATGCCCAATGCAATCCGCTAGACGGGGCACTGTTCATCATTCACCTCCCGGTTTCCCCAGCGCAATCGGGGTCTGGCAGCACAGTTCCGAAGAGCCGGCAACACAATCCCTTCGAAGTGTCTTCAACAGGGTCAGACGACGGGCCGGATTTCCACGACATTGTCACCGGATAGTCACTTTCAGCCCGTAGACTAAGAGCGGAAGTCCCCGTAGTATACCTAGCATGCGGGGCCATCCAGAAGCCCCCTAGAGCAAGGAGGCGCATACATAAGCATCCGGAGCGCGTCCCAGGGCACGGGCACATGCGGGAGCACCCGGAAGCATGCTAAAGTGTACAGCATATACGGCGTCATGGAAGAGCATTCAACATGGGGGAGTAAACGGAGAGCTGAGCACCGGGAGAAAGGGGTTGTCTATCTTGGAGATCCTTCGCGTCGAAAACCTGAGCAAAGTATACGGAAGCGGGCCGACCCGGGTAAGGGCACTGGACAACGTAAGTTTCACTGTAGACAAAGGAGAGTTTGTGGCCGTGCTGGGCCCTTCAGGCTCCGGCAAGTCCACCCTGCTCCACATCATAGGCGGGGTCGACAGGCCTACATCAGGCAAGGTGTACATTGAGAACACCGACATCT
>LFST01000025.1:156792-173148 GCA_001513185.1 Candidatus Fermentithermobacillaceae bacterium DTU015 | reverse complement strand
CCCGCAAACCCAGTAAAATCTAGGCTTACAGTCTTGACATCAATACTACCGTCTCAACATGTCTGGTTCGTCAAAACAGTGCCAGCTGGGCGGTTTCAGGCAAGCCCTCAAATAATCCGTGCTCCCTGAGTACCTGGCACAGCTTCTTTCCAAGCCCGGTCCTGCGCCTGAAGTCTTCAACAGATTCGAATTTGCCTTGTTCCCTGGCTTTAACGATGGCACCTGCTGCCCTGTTGCCCAGCCCCGGAATCGATGTGAACGGAGGAATCAGCGCATCACCTTCAGGGATGTACCTGGTAGCATGGGACCGGTACAAGTCATGCCGCCCGAAACAAAACCCTCGTTCTACCATTTCCAAAGCCACCTCGAGTGCAGACGCAATATCTTGCTCCCTGGCGGTGGAAGCTGGGTTAGAGTTCACCTGGTCAATATACTTCAGCCACTCACTCGGTTCCAGGTACATAAACTCGGTGGTGAGGGCATTACCGGTAAACGAGAAGTAGGTAGAGTAGAATGCCAAAGGATAATGCACTTTAAAGTAGGCAATCCGGAATGAGTTGGTAACATACGCAGCAGCGTGGGCTTTGGGGAACAAATAGCTGATTTTCTTGCAGGATTCTATGTACCAATCGGGCACTGACACTTGTTTCATCTGCTGGATATCTGCCTCAGACAGCGGCTTCCCTTTTCTCACTTTTTCGGCTATGCCAAATGCTACTGCCGGATCCAGCCCTTGTTTCATAAGGTACAGGTATATGTCTTCACGGGTGGCGATCACCTGTTCCAAAGTAGCAACCCCGTCCCTGATAAGGTCTCTGGCGTTATTGGCCCATACATCGGTCCCGTGGGACAACCCTGATATCCTCACCAGGTCGGCAAAACACTTGGGTTTGGTCTCGGTGAGCATGTTTCTCACAAACCTGGTGCCAAACTCAGGTATTCCCACAGTAGCGTCTGGATTCTCCCCTGAAAACAGCTTGAGGGTCTCCGGATCGTCCATAGGAATTTTGGTAGGATCAACCCCCGTGAGCTCACGGAGGATCTTGAGCACGGTGGGGTCATCATGGCCAAGGATATCGATTTTGACCAGGTGCCCCGACAGAGAATCGTAGTCAAAATGGGTGGTTATCGCGCCTGAACTCCTGTCATCGGCAGGGTATTGGAGGGGCGTAAAATCAAGCACATCCATGCCTTTGGGGATCACCATTACCCCGCCTGGATGCTGCCCCGTAGTACGCTTCACCCCCTCGATTCCCCTGGCAAGCCTGGTGGCTTCGGCCCGCCTGAACGTCTTGCCTCTGGATTCTTCGTAATGCTTCACAAAGCCAAACGCGGTCTTCTTGGCAACTGTGGCTATGGTACCTGCCCGGTATACGTTGTCTCTCCCCAAGAGGGTTGAAGCGAACTTGAGTATCTTGCCTTGCTCTTCCCCGGAAAAGTTGAGGTCAATGTCAGGTACCTTTTCTCCTGTAAATCCCATAAAAGTCTCAAACGGGATATCTTGTCCGTCCCGTTTGAGCTCAGTACCGCACTTTGGGCATTTCATGGCAGGTAAGTCAAACCCTGAAGCGTAGGAACCATCCAACACGAATTTGTTCCAGTGGCAATTGAGGCAAACGTAATGGGGTGGCAACGGGTTGACTTCAGTGATTCCTGTAAGCATGGCTACAAGCGATGAACCGACCGAACCCCTGGAACCTACCAAATATCCGTCTTCCAGTGATTTTTCCACCATTTTTATGGCTATCAAAT
Organism: Candidatus Fermentithermobacillaceae bacterium DTU015; assembly: GCA_001513185.1. Classification (GTDB taxonomy): domain Bacteria; phylum Bacillota; class Sulfobacillia; order Fermentithermobacillales; family Fermentithermobacillaceae; genus DTU015. Next base: position 171,396 of record LFST01000025.1, on the reverse strand, counting down.
ACAAAGATGAAAAATTACCGCCTATTATGGCTGAAAGTTCTTTGTCTATCCGCTTGCGGACGATCTCAGGCCATTCTTCTCCGAATAAGCGGTTCGCCCCTTGTACCGTAAGTTCCCGCAATGTCTCGTCGGCGTTGGGAAGATGGGGGAAATACGAACCCTGAGGGATAGGAGCCAGCTCCTCAATACAGGACGCAATCGCCCTGGGATTGGTCACCACTACTTCCCTCGCTGCATCTTCACCCAGGTAGGCAGAGACTTCTTGGAGCAATTCATCAGTGGTGCGCAAGTACAAAGGTGCAGCCTTCTCCCCGTTGTCGTTCATGCCCTTACCAGACAGCAGCAACGTCCTGAATATCTCATCTTCAGGGTTGAGGTAATGGACGTCGCTTGTAGCCACGCAGGGCTTGCCTAAGTCCTTGCTGAGTTCATAGATTTTGGTGTTTATCTTAATCAGGTCTTCTTTCCCTGAAACCCGGCCGCTGTCCACAAGGAAGCCGTTGTTGCCCAAAGGCTGGATTTCAAGGTAGTCGTAAAAGCCAGCTATCTGCTTAAGCCGTTCATCGTCTACGCCTTGGAGCACGGCCTGGTATACCTCACCGGCTTCACAAGCCGAGCCTACAAACAGGCCTTCTCTCCTCTCGGCAAGTTTTGCCCTGGGTATCCGGGGAGTCCTGTAAAAATGGTCAAGATGGGAAAGGGTCACAAGTTCATAAAGGTTCTTTAAACCTTGTTTGTTCTTGGCCAGCAGCACTATATGGAATGCTTGTCCTTTGTCATCGTCTTCTACAAGGTAGCCTTCCATACCGTAGATAATCTTGATCCCGTATTTCTTGCCCAGCCTGAAGGCCTCAGGAAAGGCTTGGACCACACCGTGGTCTGTGATTGCAATTGCAGGATGGCCCCACCTGCTCGCCTGGGCGACTGCCTCCTCCAGATCCAGCACCGAATCCAAGGAGCTCATCTTGGTATGCAGATGAAGTTCAACCCGCTTTTCAGGAGCAGTGTCCTCCCTTACCTGCGGTTCGATGAGACACAAGTCGCTGCAAAGCAGTACAGGTTCAGAATCAAGCCGGTCTAGCCGGGCACGGCCCCTCGCCATCACCCATGCGCCTTCTTGGAGCTCATCGAGTTTGCCTTTCTTGGGGAAAACCCGAACAGTGATTGAATCTTTATTGTCGGTGAGGATAAAGGAACCGTAGACATCCCCGGACTGAGCCTGCCTCCATGTTACCTCTACCACCCGGCCTGCCACGGTGACATTTTCCCGTTCCCCGCCTGTTATTTCCGCTACCGGCATGGGCTGGGTCCGGATTGGCCTTCCCAGAAGCACGCCGTCCTGGGGCTCCTTGTCCCGGATATGAGCTTGGTTACACAGCTTATTCTGATATTCTTCAGGAAGTTCCCAACGCACTGTTTCAAGCTCGGGAATCCTGTTTCTCAGCGCCTGTCCGATTTCGGTAAGCCTTAGTTCAACCTCGGTCCTGGATAATTGGGTGCAATGTTTATCCCATGATTTAGGGCTAGCTACGTCAAGGCATATGCACCACGCAGCTTCATCTATGTCAACCCCTATCGAAACCACCTTAAGGCACTCAAGCAGGGGATCTTCCTCAATTTCCAATGAGTTTGCAAGCTGGCTCAGGCGAAAATCTTCACTGGACGGTTTGACGACCACAAGACTCAATTTTTTCCCTCCGGTGATTGTGCATATTCTCTGGCGAGTTTTACCAAGGCCGGCACGATCTCCTGGCTTGAAACCCTCCCCAATACTTTGCCGCGGGCGAACAAGATCCCTCCATCCCGGCCGCACGCAACTCCGATGTCTGCTTCCCTGGCTTCCCCTGGGCCGTTGACGGGACATCCCATCACAGCCACCTTCAAGGGCACGGTAATCCCTTGCAACGCATCTGCTACTTGCCTCGCAATGGAAACCACGTCCACCTGGGTCCGCCCGCAGGTAGGGCACGAGATAATATCAGGGCCGTATGAAGCCAGACCCACCGACTGGAGGATCTCCTTTGCCACCTGGACCTCTTTATATGAAGGCCCTGTTAGTGACACCCTTACCGTATCCCCCAGCCCAAGGGCAAGCAGGGTACCGATTCCGGCGGCAGACTTGATTATCCCGTGTTCCCCGGGGCCTGCTTCTGTAATACCTATGTGGAAAGGCCACTTGGTAAATTCGGCCATGAGCATGTAAGCTTCTATAGTATCCTTGACGCTTGATGACTTAAGGGAAAGCACTATATTATCCACGCCGGCATCTTCCAAGTATCTAAGGTGGCGCCTGGCGCTTTCCACCATGGCTTGGGGTGTGGGGGCACCGTGAGCCTCCAGGATATCCTTTTCCAAAGAGCCCGAGTTGATACCCAGCCTAATTGCTGCCCCCTTTTCCATCGCCTTCTTGGCCACTTTGAGCAAGGGTTCCTTGCCCCCCAGGTTGCCTGGGTTCACCCTAACCTTGTCGGCCCCTGCTTCCAAAGACACAAGGGCCAACTTGTAGTCAAAATGGATGTCGGCGACAATAGGACACGCCACCTTTTGCTTTATGGACTCGATAGCCCTGGCGGCCTCCTGGTCAACCACTGCCACCCTCACCAGCTGGGCGCCGTAGTCAACTGCCCGGCGGATCTCCTCCACCGTGGATGCCACATCCCTGGTATCGCACTTTGTCATGGTTTGGATGGATACAGGGTTTTTCCCGCCAACAATAACATTGCCACACCTTACAGGCGTGGTGTCTCTCCGCTTGAATAATGCAGGATAAGCCATGTTATCACCTATAGAAACCTTAATGGTCCGTGGTCACTTAAGCGCAGCCTATTGGATTAACCTCATAATGTCTTTGTACGTGACCACCAGGAACACAATCATGAGAAGGAAGAACCCCACAAGGTGGACAAAGCTTTCTTTTTCAGGATCAATGGGTTTGCCCCTCACAGCTTCGATCCCCGTAAACAGCAGTCTGCTTCCGTCGAGAGCCGGTATGGGGAGTAAGTTTATGAGCGCAAGGTTGGCTGAAATAGCCCCTGCAAGATAGAGGAGAGAACCTAAGCCATGCCTAGCGGCTTCCCCGAGCAGTTGGCTTATCCCCAGAGGGCCGGTCACCTCGGGAGCCACCTTGCCTACGATCATCTGGACGATACCGGTAATCCACATGGCTGACACATAGAAGGTCTCCTTGATGCCTTCCTTGAGCCCCTCAAAGATGCCCAGGCGCACAAACTCAACGCCGGACCTCACACCTATTATCCCTACCCCATCCGATTCAACCGGGACCACGGTAAACGTGAGTTCCTGGCCGTCCCTCTCAACTGTGAGCTCAGTGGGTACGCCTGCCCTGGACTGGATTACCCTTACCATGTCTTCCCATTGGGCCACCGGGACATCTTCAACCCGGACCACCCTGTCCCCTGGGAGTATCCCGCTTTCATGGGCAGGATAGCCTGGGACCACCTCGCCAAACTCGGTAGTGGGCCGGCCAAACCCCACAAAGGAAAACACCAAAAAGAACGCCAAAGCTGCCACGAGCAGGTTCATGAGTGGCCCAGCAAACAGGATGGCGGATCTCTTCCCGGGACTTAGGGAATACAGCAGCCTTTCCCTGGGAATATGGGAGTTTTCGTCCTCCTTTTCCCCTTCTTCACCTGCAAACCGCACAAACCCGCCCAAGGGGATCATCCTCAAGCAAAACTGGGTTTCTCCTGAAGCCCTTGATAAGAGCCTGGGACCGAACCCAATGCTAAACTCATGGATGTAAACCCCCAGTTTCTTGCCTGCAAGGAAATGCCCCAATTCATGGAAAAGTATCAGCACTCCCAAAGTCAGCAAAGCCACAATCGTTTCGCTCAAGGTGTCACCTTCTCGTCAAAGTGTTAATCAGTTCTCTTGCCTGTGATGCCGCCCACCTTGCTTCCTGCTCCAGCATTTCCACTGAATCGGCAGGTTTAGGCCGGTAACTGTCAAGCACTGCCTTAAGTATCGGGTATATGTCAGTGAACTTAATCTCACCCGCTAGAAACGCTTCCACCGCGATCTCGTCTGCAGCAGACAACACGCACGGGGCAGTGCCTCCCAGACGCCCTGCCTCATATCCTAAGCTAAGACAAGGGAACCGTTCAAGGTCCGGCGGTTCAAAAGTAAGTGTACCCATGAAGGGGCCAATACTCTCTGGGACACTTGGCTTGCGCTCCGGAAAATGCAGAGCGTAAGCAATAGGCAGCCTCATATCAGGCGGGGCAAGTTGCGCTTTGGTACTTCCGTCCCTAAACGTAACCATTGAGTGCACAATGCTTTCCCTGTGTATCACCACTTGTATCTTGTCATAGGGCAAGCCGAACAGGTAATGGGCTTCCATCACCTCAAGGGCTTTGTTGAACAAGGTGGCTGAATCCACGGTAATCTTGCGGCCCATCTTCCATGTGGGATGGTTAAGGGCTTGGGTAGGAGTAACCTGGCTGAGTTCATGTCTTGACAGGTCCCGGAACGCTCCCCCCGAGGCAGTCAATGTTATGTAATCCACGGCCTCAGGATCTTCTCCCTGCAAACATTGGAAGATGGCGGAATGTTCAGAATCCACAGGCAGGATCAAGTGCTTCTCGACAAAAGGACGGACGAGTTCGCCTGCAGAAACCAGTGCCTCCTTGCCTGCCAGGGCTAGCCGTTTGCCGTTCTCCAGGGATTTAAGCAACAGCCTTACTCCCCTAAATCCCGGTACTGCGTGGAGCACAAGGTCGGCGCCAGGGTCGCATGCAAGTGCCTCCACCCCTGCTTGCCCCGGCAAAACCTCCAGGTACTCAAGGCCCATGTAAGCCTTGTTCCGGTCCGCATCCTGGGCAGCTTGGGCGTCCCACAACGCAATCTTGGGCACGTCCAGAAGCTTAGCTTGCTCAAGCACCCTTTGCCAATTGCTGCCTGCCGCCAGGCCCACCACTCTAAGGCCTGGACTACGTTTTACAACTTCAACAGCTTGCACGCCTACTGAACCGGTTGATCCCAGGATAACTACGTTTTTCAGCTGCTTCCACCGCCTTCGTTAGGTATAACCCCGGCAGTCCACAAGCCAATAATCAAGATGGCAACCAGCGGCCCATAGATGATGCCGATGGGCCCGAACAACCGGTAACCCATATACAATGAAAACAGAGTCGCCAGAGGGTGAAGCCCCATCTCTTTTCCGATTAAGTGGGTCTGGACTACCTGCCTGAAAAACGACACGCCTCCGTATAGAATAAGCAGCCCTATGCCCACTGAAGGGTTGCCCCAGATAAAATGATATATCACCCAAGGTACGTAAACCAAGCCAGGACCAACTACAGGCAAGATGTCCAACACTGCGAGCAGCGCTCCAAGGCCGACTTGGTAGCGGATGTTGAGCAGGCTGAGCCCGGCAATATTTACAAGCATAGTAAGCAACACGAGTACCAGCTGGGCCCTTACCACAGCAGCAATGCCTGATACAATATCGCTTTCCAGATCCTTATAACTGGAGAAACTCTGTTCCGGAAGCAGCCGCCCCAGGGACTCTGAGATAAGGTTCCGGTCCCTGATCAAGAAATACGTACTCATGAGTGTGAAAAACATGGACACGGAAAACCCGGGCAGCCTCCTTACAACCTCACCGGCACCTGTCACCACGTTTGATACAAGGGCATACAGATTGTTCCACTGATCCTGAGCCAGCCTTGCGACGGGATCAGGCAACCGCTGGGAAAACTCGCCTACCATTTTGAGTATATCATCGAGGATCTTGTTGAATTCCCCGTAATACTGAGGCAAGTACCCGTAGAGGTCAGCCACTTCCTGTGCTACCCTGGTCACGCCCCACGAAACAAACAGCCCTAACCCAGTCAGTAAGACCAGGATGCACAAGAATGCCGCCCACGCCCGGGTCATCCGGGTGCGCCTTACCAAGAACACCACCAAAGGATCGAGCAGGAACGCCAAGAAGCCGCCGAGCACAAACGGGAAAATATACGGCATGGCATATTTGAGAAACAGATAAATGCCGGTTAGCCACAGTGTTGTATGGAAAACGCTCCTCCAAGTCAAAACCATCCGCCCCCGTCAAGTATGAAGCAATAACCCGTAAAGGCCCTTTAGCAACAACCCTCCTGCACCGGTAAACAACAAGCTGTCAAACCTATCGAGAAAACCTCCATGTCCAGGTATGGCCTTACCCGAATCCTTGACCCGGCAATGCCGCTTGAGCTTAGACTCGACAAGGTCTCCAATCTGCGCCAATGCTGCAAGCAGGGCACCTGCCAAGGCTCCCCCGGTGATGGCCAACCCTATGCATGAGCTCAGGCACGCGCCGGTGACCACACCTGCTCCCAGGCCAAATAACGCACCTTCCCACGACTTGCCCGGGCTTATGGCAGGCGCAAGCTTACGCTTGCCGAAAGCCCGCCCGCCGAAGTAAGCTCCCATGTCATTTGCCCAGGTTATGAATAACACGAAAAAGCACCATTCACTGCCATCAGGCTGCGCCCTAAGAAGCCCAAGGCAACCTAGGAGCCCTCCAATATAAACCAGGCCAGTAACCCCGAAAACACTGCTAAGTGCGTCGTCATTTAACGAAATTGCCAGCAAAATCAGGCAGCCTCCGATGAGCGCCGCAATAAGGTTCTCAGGGCGGCCGGAGACTCCCGCCAGGCAAGTCGCCATACATAACGGTATGAACCAAGCTTTTAGCCCGATGCCTGCCCCGCCCACCATTCTGCGGTACTCCCATGCACAGCACCCGCCGACCACCAGGATGAACGCCAGAAACGCCATGCCGCCGAAGTAGAAAGCTGCTATCACCAGGGGTGCAAACACCAGCGCCGATAGAGTCCTTTGCCTAAGCAATGCTTCTCATCCCTTTTCCCCGGTAATGCCACCGAACCTGCGACTGCGTGAAGAGTACTCTACGACCGCTTTGTAAAGGTCTGCCGGGCCAAAATCGGGCCACAATACATCAGTAAACACGAGTTCTGCATAAGCCCCTTGCCATAGAAGGAAATTGGATAACCTTTGCTCCCCTGATGTCCTTATGATTAGGTCAGGATCAGGGACCCCCTTTGTGTAAAGGTAATCGGCAAAATCCTCCTGGGTAATCCCCTCAAAGTTAATTACTTCACCTGACACAACCTGTTTAGCCAGTTTAACCGCTGCATCAAGGATTTCCTGCCTGCCGCCGTAGTTTATGGCAAGGTACAGCTTGAGCCGGGAACAGCTTCTGGTGTCCCTCACCACTGATTCAATGGCGCTCACAGCAGAGCCAGGAAGTTCTCTCCACCTGCCTATGGGGATTACCTGTACTCCGTTCTCAATGAGCTCGGCTTTATGCTCCCGGCAGTAGTCCACGATAAGGCTGAACAGGAACTGTACTTCTTCCCGGGGCCTTTTCCAGTTCTCAGTTGAAAATACAAACAGCGTGCAGTGCCGGATCCCAAGGTTTAGCAAGGCAGGGATACACCGCCGGATGGTTTGCACTCCGGCCCTATGACCTTCATACCGCTTGAGCCCTCTGTTCAGGGCCCAACGGCCGTTGCCGTCCATAATAATCCCCACGTGAACCGGGATACGGCCTGCACGCGCCTTTGCCAGCCAGTACTCCTCGCTGCGGTTTCTCTCGCTCAAACCTCCATTACCTCTGCCTCTTTTGCAGATGTCATCTCGTCCACAATCTTTATGTATTCATCGGTGAGTTTCTGAACCTTTTCCTGCATCCGCCTGGATTGGTCTTCGGAAATCTCCTTGTCCTTTTCAGCTTGTCTGATTTCATCTATGGCCGAACGCCTTATGTTGCGTATATGCACTTTTTGGGCTTCAGCGTCTTTCTTCAGGGACTTTATGAGTTCCTGACGCCTGTCACCTGATAGGGGCGGGATTGTGACTCTTATCACGGTGCCGTCACTTACAGGCATTGCGCCCAAGTCTGACTTCTGAATCGCCTTCTCTATATTGCCCATAAGGTTCTTGTCCCACGGCTGAATCACAAGGGTTCTCGGAGGAGCAACACCTATCGATGCCACCTGGTTTATCGGTGTCGGAACTCCATAGTAGTCTACCATTACCCTTTCAAGGAGCGCAGGTGTAGCGCGTCCTGCCCTCATAGAAGCCAGGTCTTTCTTGTAGGCCTCGATAACTTTCTTCATTCTGTTTTCTACTTGGGTCATCAGGGTTTTTTCATCCATCTTCGTCCCTCCCCACGATGGTTCCGACTTTCTCTCCCATTACGGCTCTTTCTATGTTACCATATACATCCAAATCGAACACAATCAGAGGGATGCCGTTATCCATGCACAGCGTGGTGGCAGTAGCATCCATAACCCGGAGCCGTTTATTGATCACTTCAAGGTAATCCAGCTGCTCGTACTTCTTTGCATTTGGATTCTTGTTGGGATCCGAATCGTAGACACCATCGGTGCCCTGCTTACCCATGAGAATCGCCTCAGCGCCGATTTCAGCCGCCCTTAGTGCAGCTGTGGTATCGGTGGAGAAATAGGGGTTGCCGGAACCCGCACCGAAGATCACAACCCTGCCATTGTTGAGATGGTGGATGGCTCTCCGCCTGATGTACGGCTCGGCAACCTCTCTCATATCAATTGCAGTCATAAGCCGGGTCTCCAAACCCAGCTTTTCCAACCTTTCTTGGAGGGCCATCCCGTTGATCACGGTAGCAAGCATGCCCATGTAATCAGAGGTGGCCCTGTCCATTCCCGCTTGTTCACCTTTGGCCCCGCGCCAGAAGTTGCCGCCTCCAACCACTATGGATATCTGCACACCCATTGCGGCAACATCCCGGATCTGCCTGGCTATTGAATCCACAACATTGAGGTCCAGGCCGAAACCTTTGGAGCCTGCAAAAGCCTCTCCCGACAGTTTGAGCACGATTCTCTTGTACTTAGGCTGTGAACAATTATTGTGCTCTTTCACAAAATCACTATCCTCCCAGTTCAAACCTGGCAAACCGCCCTATTACGATGTTTTCTCCCAAACGTGCGATTGTTTCGTTGATGAGATCGGCGATTTTCTTGGAATCGTCTTTAATGAAAGGCTGGTCCAGCAAGCACACACTTTCGTAGAACTTAGCCATCCTGCCCTGGACGATCTTATCCAACACGGCTTCAGGCCTGCCTTCAGCCTTGGCCTTTTCCCTTTCGATGCTCATCTCATGCTCGATGACTTCTTGGGGAATCTGATCCCTGGATACATACTGGGGATTGGCCATGGCAATGTGCATGGCTATGTTCCTTGCCAGCTCCTGGAACTCATCGGTCCTGGCAACAAAGTCGGTTTCACACTTGAGCTCAAGCAGCACTCCCACACGGTTGTTGTGATGGATGTATGAAACCACCAGGCCCTCTTCGGCCGCGCGGCTTGCTTTCTTTGCAGCCTGGGCAAGTCCTTTCTTCCTCAGAACGTCCACTGCCTTATCCATGTCGCCCCCGGTCTCTTCAAGTGCCCGCTTGCAATCCATCATACCTGCGCCGGTCCTTGCACGCAGTTCCTTGATCATGTCGACGGTAATCTCAGCCACAAATATCACTCTCCTTGCACCTGGACTCCTTGCTTGCCTTCAAGTATAGCATCGGCCATCTTAGAAGTTATAAGCCTTACCGAGCGTATAGCGTCGTCATTCCCCGGGATCACGTAGTCGACTTCGTCAGGGTCACAGTTGGTGTCGACGATGGCTACCACAGGGATGCCAAGCCGCCTTGCTTCAAGGGTGGCAATCCTTTCTTTCCTGGGGTCTACTACAAACAACGCATCCGGAAGTTCCCGCATTCCCTTGATACCGCTGAAGTGCTTCTCCAGCCTCTCCTTCTCCTTGAGAAGCTTCGCCACTTCTTTCTTTGGAAGCCTGTCGAAATAACCGGTACTCTCCCATTCTTCTAGTTCCAACAGTTTCTCGATGCGCCTGCGGATGGTGTTGAAGTTGGTCAGGGTGCCTCCCAGCCACCTCTTGTTTACATAGAACTCGCCGCACCTGGTTGCTTCGTTCTGGATTGCTTCCTGGGCCTGCTTCTTCGTGCCCACAAAAAGCACGCGGCCCCCGTTCATAGCAACGCTCCTGAGAAAATCGTAAGCTTCTTCGATCATGCGAACGGTCTTCTGCAGGTCGATAATGTAGATGCCGTTGCGTTCAAGGAAGATGTAAGGTTTCATCTTGGGGTTCCAGCGGCGTGTCTGGTGGCCAAAATGCACGCCTGCTTCAAGCAGCTGTTTCATAGTAACGACTGACAATGTGATATACACCTCCGTGGTTTTTCCTCCGCCATCACATAGGGGCTTCCCTAGAGTAAGCACCACGGTATTATGATGGCGTGTGTGTTGATTTTGACCTCAGGTAGTATATCACATTCTGAGAGACTATGCGCCATGGATATCTACAATTTGTCCTTTTGAAGGATGAGGAGATTGCTTGAGGCTGCCGTCCCCGCCTTTGCGCCGCTTGCGCTTGCGGGACATACCTCCACCGTAAGAAGCTCCGCCTTCCCCGGAACCGGGGCCGATCTTGGCTTTCTCAGCCTTGTCGCTCTGGGACACGCTCCTTGCTTTCTCAGACACTTCGTGGGAAAACGACACCGACTGGAGGTGGGACCTGATATCCGCCTGCCTTGCAGCCGTGTCAGCTAACCTGGCCACATCGGCCGACCTTGGCAGGCTGGTTATAGCATCAATCGGTTTCACCAAGGGTCCCTCCAATATGCACCCCCTGTTCGGGGTAATCAAACCTTATTTCCCTGAGCCCCATGAGGATCTTGGTGCCAGGCAAAACGTGCCGGGCCATGAAGCAGCCTCCTTTAGCCTCAGCAATGGCCTGCTTCACGTTTGCCAGGGAATCACCAAGTTCCTTTTGTCTCTCTTCGTAATAGTTTCTCATTCTTTGAAGCCTGAGGTTATCAAAGCGGTGCCCCTCCTGGTCTGCAGGACGCAGGCCGGCATGTTTCATCCGGCGTAGTTCCGCCTGGACCGATGCCAATTGTGCTTTAAGGTTCTCGTAGCGTCTGCGCAACTTGGGGCTTACCCCTATTTCAAACACAGTAGGAACCCCCATGGTTGAGCCGGCAGAGAAGGTGGACACTCCTTCTTTGGCGATAGCCAGCCCGCCTACGATCCGCCCGGCGTCCTGGCTGGTCATAAGCGCGCTTTCGGTTTCAACGATGCTGTGCATGACGGCATCGGCAATCATAATATCGCCAACAGCCCTTATCACAGAATTCTCGCAGTATCTCGCAGTGATAGTGTCACCTGACGCCACCACCTCTCCTGGGGCAACAATGCCACCTCTTACCGTGATGCTCCCTGCACAGGCAGCTGAACCGTACAGATTGCCTGTAACCAGCAGGGAACCCCAGGTTGACACCTTAAAGCCCTGCAGCACGTCGCCCTTTACCGTAAGGTCCCCCGGGAAAGTTATATCTCCGGTATCGGGGCCTATATCCCCGTCGATGGTGATGGAACACAGGAGTCCTACCTGATTGCCTTCCACATAGGGGATGCCCGGCTTGGTAGCTATGATATACCTGCCGTCTTCTGACAACCGGGTGTTGTCACAACAAATAAGCAGTGGCTCGTCCCCGGAAAAAGGGATTCTTTCACCGGTAACCGTAATGCCGAAACTGCCCCTGTCAGGGTTTCGCAAGAACGCAAGGATCCCCTTTTCCCTCACAAATCCTCTGGACGTGAGTTTGCTCCATTTTGATCTGAAGGCAGGCCCGGCGGTGAGTGTATCAGGGGGTCTTCCCCTGGAATGGCTGAAGTTAAGCACCAGCTTTGACCGCGCACCATCTTGGCTGCGAGGCGGCGAAAGGCCCCAGGCTACTTGGTAGGGTGTGTTTCTCTTGCCTGAGATGCACGACTTAATCGCCGCGTCAGAAATCCCAAACACTACACCCCTGGCATTGAGGGCACGCTTGATCTCAGCCAACCCCCAGTTGCCTTCCTCTGGCAGGCGAACGAAAGCAGACATTTTGTCAGAGGAGATCAAGATTTCCATCTGGTTTATGTTGTCCATTGTGAAACCCCCGCTACAAACCTAGTCTAGGTTGCCGCTAGCAAATGCGCCTCTTAGCCTGGCTACAGCTTTTGTATGTAGCTGGGAGATTCTGGACGGGGACACTCCCATGATTTTCGCTATTTCTTTGACTGTGAGACCTTCGTAATAGTAGAGTGTGACTACCAACCGTTCCCGCTCAGGCAGCCTTGCAATGGCCTTGGCAAGGGCCTCCTTCCTGAGCGTCCATTCTGCTTCGTCGAGAGGGTCCCGGGCCCTGTCGTCCCTGATTTCAGGGGTCCGGAAAGAGTTTTCCGGGTCTTCCGGCCTGGCCCAGATATCTTCCAAAGATAGTATAGCAGACGAAGCCATATCCTGAATGCGCTTTTCGTATTCTTCGACGGTTATGCCTAGTTCCTCGGCTACTTCAGCGTCTGTGGCCGAACGTCCCAACCGGTTTTCCAGGTTTCTTATGGCCTCTTCAATCCGCCTGTTCCTGTGGCGCACAGATACGGGAACCCAATCCATGGACCGGAGCCCGTCGATCATGGCTCCGCGTATCCTGGCAATGGCATAGGTCTCGAATTTGACACCCCGCTGGGGATCAAACCTTTCCATGGCATCCAACAGCCCTAAACTGCCGTAACCTATTAGGTCCCCTTCCTCGACATTCTTTGGCAGGTTGATGGCAACCCTGCCCGCCACGTACTTGACCAAGGGCGCGTAATGCCTTATGAGCACGTCCCGTGCGTGCTTGTCCTGAAATGTCTTGTAGTCCCGCCAAAGGGCATCTATTTTGTTTGCATCAATTTTTTTTGGGTTTGCCATGGCGCCTCTCCAATCCGTCTGCAAGCACAATCCTTGCTATTCTGTCCCTGTCTCGCGGGGCCACTGAAACGAAACTTACGCCCACAGCATCTGATTGCTCCTGGGAATCAAGCACCCTCACAACCTTCGCAATGCCGAACACCGGCCCGCCGGGTATGACCAGCTGAAATTCGATAAGGTCCCCGGGCACCAGCCCCTCATGGCTGGCAAAGATGGCAGCGCCCCCTGCCGAAAGGTTCAAGGTCATGGATCTGTGCCACTCATGGGCCCCGCCGGCTTGTTCATCATCCCGGATCTTCCGGTACATGAACGAGTAACTTGAATCACTCCGGAAATCACGTCGCTTTTGATTGAACTCAGTCAATGCTAATCACCTTAACCGCTTCAATATTGGCCCTGCTATCCAACTCTTCATAAGCCACAACGCTAATCTCAGGCACCACCCTGGATGCGATTTCGTACATCTGACTGCGGCAAGCGGCAGATGTGAGAAGCACAGGCCTGGGCGCCTTGGGAGCCAGCTCGTTCATTCCCTGTGACACAGCTTTCATAATTTGGGCAAGCCGCTCGGCAGGCAAGGCGACATAAGAACCCCTGTCGCTTGTCCTAGTGGCTTGCAGCAACTCTTGCTCCAACGCCGGGTCCAGCGTGGCTACAGGGAACGGCCCTTTATCGAGCCCTATGGTCTGGGTTATGAGCCTGGAGAGGTTTTCCCTGACGCGCATGGTAAGGTAATCGGTATCTTTAGAGACCCGTGCTGCGTCAGCTATGCTTTCCATTATTGTGACCAGGTCCCTTATGGGCACGCCTTCCCTGAGCAGGTTCTGAAGGACTTTCTGGATATCTCCGATGGAGACCAGATCGGGAAGGGCTTCTTCAACGCAGGAGGCATCTTCAGCCTTGACCAGTTCTATGAGCCGGTGGGTTTCTTCGCGGGTAAGCAGCAAGTAGGCGTTCTGCCTGAGTACCTCGGTCAAATGGGTAGCCAAGACCGCAGAAGCTTCTATGACCGTATAGCCCCGGGTTTCGGCTTCTTCCCGCTGATCTTTGGTTATCCACACCACGTCCAGGCCAAACGCCGGCTCCTTGCCAGGAATCCCTTCCAGCTCATCATCTGATGGCGTACCTTCGATTGCCATGAGCCTGTCAGGGTAGATCTCTCCTGAGCCTATCTCCACCCCCCTGAGGTTAATCCGGTACTCATTGGGGCCCAGTCCGGCAAAATTGTCCCTCACCCGTACCACAGGGATGACGATACCCAGCTCCGATGCAAGTTGCCGCCTTACCATGACGATCCTGTCCATAAGGTCGCCCCCTTGGGAAGGATCGGCGATAGGCAGCAATGCCAGCCCGAACTCGATTTCCAGGGGATCTACCTTAATCAGGCTCAAGGCGGCTTCAGGCCGTTTTTGTTCCTCTAGTTCCTTCCGGTAGGATTCTTCCCGGGCCGCAACTTCCCTGGCAAGCTGGGAATCCTTTGCCGACCGGCTTAGCAACAGCCAGGCGCCTCCTAGGCACAGAAATGCTGCCTTGGGCATGCCAGGAACCAAGGCCAGTACAACAAGGGCCCACCCCGTAATCCCCAGCACCCTTGGGGACAAGGTCATCTGCTGAAACACATCTGCCCCTAGATTTTCCCGGGATGCGCTCCGTGTGACTATAATTCCTGTGGCGGTGGAGATAATCAGGGCAGGCAGCTGGCTCACCAATCCGTTGCCTACTGTAAGTAGCGCGTATTTGTGCCAGGCTTCTGCCGCGGGCAGCCCGTGTTGCAGCATTCCCACGGC
>LFST01000025.1:104044-156716 GCA_001513185.1 Candidatus Fermentithermobacillaceae bacterium DTU015 | reverse complement strand
TCGATGGACATCTGCTTCCCAGGCATGGCATCCAGAGTAAACCTTGCAGCCACTTCCGCAACCCTTTCAGAGCCCCGGGTGATCACGACGAATTGGATGATCACCAGGATCAAGAACACCACAAGCCCCACCACTTCGTTGCCGCCCACCACAAATTGACCGAAAGACTCTATGATGCGGCCCGCATTGTATTGCAGCAAGATCAGCCTGGTTGCAGATACGTTGACTGCCAGGCGGAACAAGGTCATGATAAGCAGCAATGACGGGAATACCGAAAACTCAAGCGGCTCTTTGGTGTACATGGTGAGCAGAAGTATTGCGATGGATATGCTGAAATTGGCTGCTATCAGTATATCCAGCACTCCCGGGGGGAGCGGCACTATCATCATTGCCACTACCAATATAACTAATATAGATACTATGCTGCTTCTGGCCTTACCCAACATCAAGCTCCCTCCATAGGCATCCTGCCGGATAGTCGGTATACGTACGCTAACACCTGGGCTACAGCCTGGTACAACTCCTCAGGTATCTCTTCCCCGATGTCCACTGCGTGGTAAAGTGCCTGAGCCAGTGGGGGGTCTTCGACTACATGTACCTTGTTTTCCTCTGCGATGGCACGTATTCTGAGAGCTATTTCATCCAGCCCCTTGGCGACCACCTTGGGAGCGTTGTCCTCCTCCATCTTGTACCTTAGGGCAACGGCATAGTGGGTGGGGTTGGTGACCACGACATCTGCCGTAGGCACTTCCTGCATCATGCGTCTCATAGCTATTTGCCGCTGCCTCCGCCGGATGGCCTGCCGCACTTCGGGTTTACCCTCGGTATCCTTGAGTTCTTCTTTGATCTCCTGCAGGCTCATCCTGAGGCTCTTCTCATATTCCCACCACTGGTACACATAATCCACGACACCTATACCCACCAACAACACGCTGGAATTGAGCAAGATCCTTCCCACGATCTGCCTTACCGTAGACACTGAGTGCCCTAAACCGGCAATCATAAGAGCCGAAAGCTGAGACCACTCAGCCTTGACCGTGCTCCAGACCACCGAGCCTATGAGCAAGACTTTCGCAAGTGACTTAAGCAACATCTGAAGGGATCTCCTGGAAAAGATCCGCTTCAACCCTTCCAGAGGGTTAAGCCTGTTTATATCGGGAGCCAGGAGCTGAGGTTTTACCATAAACCCCACTTGCAACATTGACGTGCCTGCGCCGAACACCAACGCAGCTGCCATCACCGGAAACACCGCGAGCAGCCAGGTAATCATCACATCTCTTATGGCACTCAGGGCCCACCCGATAGTTGGTGCCCCCGTGGGCCCTGCCGCCCAGATCTGCGATGCCTTTTCCGCCACCACCTCTACACTGAACTTAAGCGTGAACCTCAAGGCCAGCACGGCAAACAGGATACTCACCGCCGAGGTAAGGTCCTGGCTTGAGAATACCTGGCCCCTCTCCCTGGCAAGCTGCCGCCGCCTAGGGGTGGCCGGGTGTTCTTTTTCTTGGGCAAACAGCTGTAAGTCTATGTCCCAGATGCTAGTCATCTGCCTACGACTCCCAAAAGGCTTTCCATAAGCCCCCGTATAGAGATGGTGATCTGTTCTGCAAACACTCCATAGAAGGTAACAGATCCAAGCAAGATGGCCAGGCCCACCAAAGTCTTCATAGGAATGCCTACCACGAACACGTTGAGCTGGGGCACGGTCCTGGCAATGACCCCCAAGCCGAAGTCTACAATCATAGTAGCTGCCCACACTGGGCACGACAGGATCAGCGCAATCTTGAGCATCTCGGCTACCGCCCTGAGCCCTATCTGTGCCCACTCTGCCGGAACCGCAGCCACCCCGGCAGGTATAAGCTCAAAAGACCGGAACAAAGCTTTAATCAGCATGTGGTGGCCGTCGATTCCAAGAAATATAAGCATAATGAGCAGATACTTAAATATGCCGAGGATTGGGGATGCTTGGCCATAGTGGGGGTCCACCACGTTGGCCATTCCAAACCCGATCTTCATATCCACAATGTACCCGGCTGTCTCGATGGCAGCTATCATTATGGTCCCGCAAAACCCCAACAGCAGGCCGAAAGCTGCCTCGCTCACTGCTGACACCACAAATCCTCCCAAAGTATGGGGGATATCGCCTATGGGTACAAGCGGCCACAGAATGTACCCCAAGAGCAGAGAAACAGTGCCCTTTATCAGTCCAGGAATGTACCTGGTCCCTGTAATCGGTGCTGCCACTATAAACCCCGCCACCCGAACGGTAATCAACAAGAGCGGGATAATTGCCTCCAGCCAAGCCTCCAATCCATCCGCCCCCTACCTATCAGATAAGACCTGGCAACTGCTCTATGAGCCTTGTGGCAAAATCCACAAGCGTCCTGAGCATCCATCCGCCAAACAACATAAGGGTCACCATAACCGCCACAATCTTTGGCACAAAGCTAAGCGTCTGGTCATGTATCTGGGTGGTTGCTTGAAATATGGACACAAGCAAACCAACTGTAATCGAAACTGCTAGGCAGGGCATGGCCACCAAAAGCGTCACTCCCAAAGTTTCCTTTCCGATTGAAATCACTTGATCCAGAGTCACAGGTATTCCTCCTAACTAACCCGATTGTAATTTGCCGGCTGCACCCTACCTGAAACTGCCTATAAGCGACCTTGTGACCAGCCCCCAACCGTCAACCAATACAAACAGCAAGAGCTTAAATGGCAGAGAGATAAGCACAGGCGGGAGCATCAGCATGCCCATGGACATCAGCGTCGATGCCACCACCATATCGATCACCAAGAACGGCAAGTACAAAATAAATCCCATTTCAAAGGCGGTCTTAAGTTCGGACATGGCAAACGCAGGCACCACTTGGATCAAGGACAATTCTTCAGGGGACTCCACCTCCCCGTCCCCGCCCAGTTCCACAAACAGCGCCAGGTCCTTTTGCCTGGTTTGCCTCAACATAAACTGCTTAACCGGTTCCTGGGCGAGGGTAAGGGCTTCGTAGGCACTTATACTCCCTTCCATGTAAGGCACTATGGCAACCTGGTTCACCTGGTTCCAGGTGGGAGCCATTATGAAGAACGTAAGCAGTAAAGCTAGGCCTATGAGCACCTGATTAGGCGGCGTTTGCTGGGTTCCCAAGCCTGTGCGCAGGAATGAAAACACTATGACAATCCGGGTAAAGGACGTGGTCAGGATAAGTATGGCCGGGGCAAGCGACAACACTGTCAGCACCGCCAGGATCCCGATTGCGTTTAACAAGCCTCCTTGGCCCGTTTCGCCGTCAATCCTGATGTCGATGTTGGGGATAATCGTCTCAGGCGCAGCTAAAGCATAGCCCGGTACACTAGCAGCCAAGAGCGATCCCAGGAGCAACGCGGCAATCATCTTGGTCGCACCAAACCCCTTGGAGCGCTCTGACAACCGCCGCTTAAGTTCAGCAAAGAAGGTGCCGGTAATATCAGGCCCCGGTTCCCGGGAAGCTGGTGGAGCAGATAAAGCATCCAACTCGGATTCCGGGATCTCTTTGAGCAGCGAGATGTTTTGGCCGGTGAGGCCCAGCACTAAGATGGACCTGCCTGCCCTTACCATGCAAACCATACAGTCCCGGCCCAAGGCCACACAATCTACTATCTGAAGATAACCCATTGGGCCCCCTGGCCTGAAGCGGCGATTCCACAAGCGGATAACCAGTATGGCGCACACGATGAGCAAGCCTAGGAACGCAACTATTGTGAGGATTTCAGGAATCAAAGAATAAGAATTCATGCAAGTGCCGGAAAACCCGGCGGCCCCCCCTTGTCATATCTATCTCTCTAAACTGCCTAACCGCCTGGTTGCCTGCTAAGTCCTAAAATGACTTATCTCTTGTCTGCTAGCGCAGTTGCTGTTTATCTTTACCTATGACTTCTTGAATCCTTACACCGAAGTTCTCATCGATTACAACCACTTCACCTTTGGCAAACAGCTTGCCGTTGACAAGAATATCCACTGGATCGCCTGCAAGCCTGTCCAACTCGACTATTGAGCCGACGGTGAGGTTTAGCAGGTCCCTCACGTAGCACTTGGATTTCCCTAGCTCAACGCTGATTGACAAAGGAATGTCCATGAGGACGTCTATATCTGAAACCGGTTTTTCAGGCCCAGCTTCCATCTTGAACTCCTGAAACTCGGCTACCCGGATAGATGGCTCAGCCCGTTTCGGTACCTCGCTCACATCCGCCTCATTTTGCTCCTTCACTGAAACACTCAGCTCGGACATCCCCACATCTCCCACTGTCATCTCTGCTACGGTATCCTCAACCGTTTCTTCCACTGGTACTTTTGCCGCTTCTTCCGGTGTAGGTTCGGCTTGTCCCACTGCTTCATCTGCTAAGGCCCTAGCTTCCTCATGTGCCTGCTCGGCTTGTCTCAACAGTTGTTCGATTTCTTCTTGGCTGAGATTCTCGTTTCTCATGGCTAGATCAACTCCTCACCTGAATCTTCCGTCCGGGAAACTATCTTTACTGCCAGCCTTGAACCTATCCGCCCCACTTGTACGTTGAACTTGGGCTTACCCAACAAATGCAACGTAGCGCAATCGGTTGTACGCACGTTAAGTTCGATCACATCTCCCGGCTTAAGCGACATTACATCCCTCATTGTGAGAGTGCTTTCCCCAAGCCGGCATGAGATGGGAATTTCGATGTTCTGGATTGCCGCTACAACCTTTTCACTGTCTTTTTCGTCCCCATAATCTTGTCTCTTGGAAAACCACCTGTGAGCTGACAGCGCCGGCAAGACTGGTTCCAGCAATACGTATGGAAGGCAGAATTCGATGCTGCCTGACTGGGACCCGAAGTTCACATCTATGGTCACCGACAAAACGATGTCGTTGGGAGCCATAGCCTGCTGCACGAACAGCGGGTTCACCTCTATTGATGCCACCGACAGGCTGTGCCCCTCTATATTGAACTCTCGCAATGCAGTCCGAAGGATGTCGGCCATGGTGTCAGCAATACGCCTGAGTATGGCAGTTTCAATTTCCGTTAAAGCCCTTGACACTACCGTGGTGTTTCCGGGCCCTCCGCACAGCCTGTCCACCATCTGGAGGGCAATCTGTGGGCTGAAATTGATAAGCAGGTTAGAAGGCAGAGGTTCCCAGTCCACCACCGCTACTGAGCATGGGTTAGCCAGACCTGCTGAGAACTCTTCATAGGTAACCTGGTCGACTGATATCACGTTTGAGTGGATTGCAAGCCTGAAAAGCCCCGAGAAATAAGAGGTGACCAGCCTGCAAAAATTGTCGAACAGGAGTTGGACGCCCCGCAAGTGGTCCTTGGAAAATTTGTCAGGCCGCTTAAAATCGTAGACGCGCAGCCTCGGTTTGACCACTTTAGCCCTGTTGTCATCGTCGGCGCCCTTAGCAATCATTGAATGGATCAATTCTTCTATCTCTTTCTGCGTAAGGGCCAAATCAGATCACCCCTTTTCCCAAGCTACCGCTTACTGGATGATAAACTCTGTAAAGAACACCGCCCTGACCATACCCGGGCACTTGGCGTCTATCCTCTCGAGCACATCTTTTTGCAGGTTGCGCAGCCCTTCCTCACCCACCAGCTCCTCATAATGCTTGGAACGTAGCAAGGCGTATATGTCTGTTTTGAGCTCCGAGCTCCGGGCTACCAATTGCTTATGGCTTTCGCTGTCTATGGCTTGCAAATCGAGAGTAACCCTTATGTACCTGCCTGTATCCCTCAGGTTGGTGATAAATTGTCCCAAGGAACAGGTCAATGGCGTATCAGCTGTTCTCTCCCGGCCGTCACCCAGCTGCATCCCAGGCAACCCCCACGCCCGGGCAGCCACTGCGTATCCTACGGCCAGAGATGCTATGACGATTACAACTACCCAGACCCATTTCTTCATGTCCAACACTCCTTCAACTGCATCGCTATTGGGGTTCAGCCACAGCAAGGGACGGACGCAAAATAATCACGTCCACCCTGCGGTTCCGCTGTCTGCCTTCCGCCGTTTCATTATCGGCAATGGGGTGGTACTCCCCATAGCCCGCAGCTTGAAGCTGCTTAGGATCCAAATTGGCTTCTTCTATCAAGAACCTTACAACCCGGGTGGCCCGCCCAGTAGACAGCTCCCAGTTTGAAGGGAACCTCGGTGTATTTATGGGCCAGTTGTCAGTATGGCCTTCAACCCTGATGGGGTTGGCAACTTGACTCAGAAGTTGTCCTACCTTAAGCAGCACTTCCCTGGCTTCTGGACGCAATTCATCTTTCCCGATATCGAACAGGACCGTATCAGCCAGCCTGAAGACTACCCCTCGCTCTTCCATCTCAACGATTACCTTATCGCTCAACCCCATTCCGGCCAGTTCTGATTCGAACTCTGCAGCCATTGCCCTCATCATTTGCATCTCTTGGGCCAAGAGCTGCGCTTGCAGGTCTGCCGGGTCGAATACATCGTCAGACGGGGGAATCACGGGGGTGACAGCCCCGTCCAGGATCCCCAAGGCTCCCTGCAATGAAGACATCACAGCCCTAAACTTGTCCATCTGGACTATTGACATGGAGAACAGCAGCACAAAGAAGCACAGGATCAAAGTCACCATGTCAGCATAGGTAGTAAGCCAGGGAGTACCCCTTTGAGGCTCATCATCTGACATCCAACGGGATCTCACTGCCTGGCACCTCCCTCAACCGGGACGGCATCTGTATCTCTGAGCGCTTCTTGGGTGATACGAACGACTTGAGCTTTTCCTGGACAATTCTTGGGTTGTCCCCGGCCTGAATGGACAAGACGCCTTCTATAATGGCCTCTTTCCTGAAGATCTCTGCGGCACTCTTGTTCTTGAGCTTATTGGCTATAGGCAGAAACACCAGGTTGGCCAAAACCGAGCCGTAAAAGGTGGTCACCAAGGCAGTAGCCATGCCAGGTCCAATAGCCTCCGGTGTATCCAAATTGACTAGCATCTGAATGAGCCCTATCAAAGTGCCGACCATACCGAAGGCGGGCGCAAAGGCTCCCATGGTCTCAAACAGGCTCTGACCCATCTTGTGCCGCTGGGCTATAAACGCAAGTTCGGTTTCGAGGATGTTGCGCACTAGTTCGGGCGTAGTACCGTCGACCACAAGCCGTATACCCTTTTGCAAGAACGGGTCATCCAGGGCGTCTGCATCTTGGTCAAGCGCCAGTAGCCCCTCGCGCCTTGCCTTGTCGGCAAAGCGGACTATGGTGTTTATGGTCTCCGAAATATCCTGCTCCTGCGATACAAACGCGTTCTTTGCGATGGACATGACCTCAAGAAAAGTGCTTAGCCGATAGCTGATGAGGGTAGCGGTAAGGGTGCCTCCGACGGTGATTAGCACAGAGGCAAAATCCCAGAACATCCTGAGATCCCCACCATTTGACATACCCCACAGCAGTAGGATGAAACCTGACACTATTCCAAGTACAGACGCCCTATCCATACAGCTTCACCTCGTGACTATCTCTTTAGATTCACCAATTCCTGAAGCAATTCGTCTGACACGGTGATAACCCGAGAGTTTGCCTGAAACCCTCTCTGGGTGATGATCATCTGTGTAAATTCTTCAGCCAAGTCCACGTTGGACATTTCAAGGGACGAAGGTGCGATGGTGCCCCGTCCGCCGGTGCCTGCAGCGCCTATCTCAGGCCTTCCTGAGTTGTTGGATTGGATATAGAGGTTTTTCCCGGTCTTGATAAGGCCTGATGGGTTAGCAAAGCCTGCAACCGCGATTTGGCCCAATACCCGGATTCGTCCGTTGGAATAGAAGCCTGTAATGACCCCGTTGGAGTCAAAACTGAAGGATTCGAGGCTGCCTCCGGGCCAGCCATCGGTCACTCCGGCCTCCACTGTCGTTGGGCCTGCAACCTGGGTGAGCTTGGTGAAGTCCATGGTTATTACAACACTATCTGCTCCTTCTGGAGTGAACGAGAACTGGTTCTCGCTAACGTCTACGACGCGGCCTTCAGTGTCAAACGTAATCGTTCCCGAGGGCTCGGTTCCATCTGGTAGTAAGGCTTTCCACTCCCACGTGTTGCTGCCTGTTTTCTCGAAGTTTACTTGTATGCTATGTGCCCTGCCCAGTGAATCGTACACAGTGACCGAAGTGGTCTTTGAGAAGCCCACTGTAGCTTCTGCATCCAAGTTCTTGATCCACTCCACCCTGCTTGTAGGCTGAGCATCTATCCATTCTCCAAAGGGTATGCGCAAGGCCCCCAAAGGCCCGCTTGTGGAAATCGAGCCATCCTCATCGGCAGTCCAGCCCAGCACCTTGCGGCCCTCGGGGTCTACAAGCACCCCTAGCGCGTCAAGGGAAAAGTTGCCAACCCTGGTGTATGCCAGGGTCTCCCCGTCCTGCACCACGAAGAACCCTTCACCCTCTATGGCCAGGTCGGTGGGCCTCGATGTAGGCTGCAAGTTGCCCGGTGTGTGAATTGTATCGATGCTGGCAATGCTTACGCCAAGTCCTACCTGCATGGGATTGGTGCCTCCACGTTCACTTGCTGAAGTCCCTGTAGGAGAACCTGCACCCCTCAGAGTCTGGCTGAACAATTCCTGAAACGTCACCCGGCTGGATTTGTAACCGGGAGTATTCACGTTGGCGATATTGTTACCAATTACGTCCATGCGCGTCTGGTGAACCCTGAGCCCAGATACCGCGCTGAACAGTGACCGCATCATAGTCAAGATGCACCCCTTTCACAGTACTTGAGTTCCGGCGTTTTCTCCGTCGTTCGAAAACGCATGGCCTCCCGGAAAGGGTCCGGCCCGGAACCTGCTACTTGTCCATCAATACTGCACTGTCAATCGAAGTAAACAGGTTTTGTCTCATCCTGTCTTCAGGAATCACGGTAACAACCGTCCTGCTTTGCGGTGCCACTACAAAAGCCGCACCTTTCATGAGTACCAGGGTCGACCTGGCTCCCTTGGCTTGGGCAAGGTCCATGGCGGTGTTGAGGCTTCCGATCAGATCGTCCCTGTCCAGCTCTTTCCACTCCCTGAGCCTTTGCTCTGCGTGCTTCGAGAACACTACGTCAGCTTGCCTGAGAGCCTCCAGAAAACTCCCCTTGCCTCCGGCTTTAGGGCTCTTAGCGCTTTGCCGCTCGACCGCAGGTTGAATGCCCGCAGGGTTTATCTTGCTATAGCTGCTCAGTTTCACGGTCAGCCCCTCCAATCCAAGTCAGGCTGTCAACCGGGTACTCTTTACCCTGGCAGAAAACCACCAACCTGCCGCCGGAAAACCCTACACTTTCGATAACTCCGGTAACTGTGCCCTCCGAAACCACCGCTTCAAATCGTTTTCCGATAAGGTTAGCCGCTTGCAGCAAGCTGTTGCCCAAGTGGCTATCTAAGAGATAGCTGCACAGCAAAGAAATATTGCTGTTTAAGTTCTGCACTTGTGTTGCGGTGGTGAATTGGGCCATTTGAGCAAAGAATTCCCGCTCGTTTAGCGGCTCAATGGGATCCTGATACTTGAGCTGCGTGATTAGGATCCTCATGAACTGGTCTTCAAGGGAACCCAGATGGCGCATTGCCTGGTCAGTCCATCTATCCACTGCCGTATCCTGCGTTCCCCTGACGCTTAGCGGCATACTGCCTCACCTCCATGTCTACACCCGGTAATCCAACACGCTTGAACCAAACACACTCTCTTCGCCTATGGCCTGCTCCTCGATCCGTAGGTAGGCGGCCGGCTTGCCGGTCCTGCCCTGTGAAGCGGCCTCATGGCGGGGCTGGTTGGTCCAGCCTGCCATCCCGTGGTCCACAAAGAACCCTGCCAGAGTTAACCCCTTCTGTGACAAGGCGTGGACAAGCGCGTCTTGGGAGTTAACTAACACGTTGTGCGAACCGTAGGAAGATGCGATAAACCTCACGCACACCTCTTCACCCCTGGATGTCACCACTACGGTCATCTTGCCTAACCCAGGGGGATCCAGCCTGAATTCTACGGTCTTGGGCAGGCCGTCCTTGATTTGCTCAACCAAAGTGTCGGCCACTCTTTCAGGATTCCGGATGGCTGCTTTAAGTTGCTCGCCCTCATCCTGTCCCGTTTGGACCTTGAGAGAAAACACGGGCACCGGCTGGTCTAGAGGTGGCTCATTGTCAGTCTTCCCAGCGTGTTTGACCTGGGCGGAAGCCTTAGGTTTGACCTGCTTAGTTGCAGCTTTGCCGGTTTCAGGCTCCGGCTGCCCGGTAACAGCCCCGGAAGGTTCGAGCCTTTCATGTCCTCCGGTTAGCTCTTCAGCCTCCATGTCAGCCTCAAACCCGGATGCCATGGCCCCTTCAAGTGCCACAGGCTGTTTCAACGAGGGCTGCTCCCCTTCCCCAACGGACAGGATTTCTGCCGGTTTCAAGCCAAACACTTCAGGCATCTCACCGGATCCATCCCACAAGGGGTGTCCTAGGTACCCTACGGCACTTAGCGGCCGGCCCTGGGCCTCAGGTGCCACATCCCAGGAAGGTAGGTCCGCCGGCATCTGTTCAGGCAACACCTTGTCACCTTCGGACGCCACACGGCTGTAGGTAGGCATGAGGCGGCTTTCCGAAGGTGCGGCTGAGGCTTGCTTTGGCATCGCGGCTTTTGTGAGCCACGCCTCGGCTTCAGCTTGCTCGTCCGGCAGCCCGGCAGGCTGCGCTAACCTACCCGCCACAGGGATTTGGGACAACCCCTGGCGGACGGAACTCGCTTGAGCTGCAGATACCAAGGCGCCTTCAATTCCGTCCAGGGTTTCCGGCTTCACACCCATGTCCCCGGTTCTCGCCGCAATCATCATGCTTGCCAGTTCCGCCATGAGCGCGCCAAACCCGTCTGAGGCAAGGTCCGTATCCTGATGTCTAGTCCGCTTCGCAGCAGGTCCTGATGAGTCTGCCCCTTGGATCTTGAGATCGCAGGCACCTACGCACATTTCCATAAGCCCAATTATCACCTCCTTGCATCAATTCTGTTCCCTGGCGAAACGCATGGTTGCAATTTCATCCAATTGCTTGCTGTGTTCCCACCAGTACATTTGCTTGTAGTTTGCCAGCTGCTTTTCCTTAAGCCGCTGGAGCGTTTTCATCTCCTGGTGCCTTAACACCACCTCCTGTTGGGCTTGTCTTACCTCTGCCGTCTTCCGGGAGAGGGCATCTTCGATCTCATTGATCTGCATGTTTATCGCCGTCCGGAACACAAGCGCATCTTGCACCTTATCCAGGTCTAGACGCCCCGATATGTGGTGCCTTAGATACCCTTGGTTCCTGGCAGCTATAGCCCGGGTATCCTCCAGTGCCTTCTCGATCCGGTACATCTCGCCGAGCAAGGCCGCCAGCTTTTCCTCGGCGATGAGTTTCCGCAACTCCCGTACCTCCAGCACTTTTTCCAGAGGAAACCTAAACTTCCTCAATTGTCCTCCCTCAGTCTTTTATCGGTAGATTCCGCCTAATTGAACAGCCTTACTGGTCTTCCTGAAAAATCCGCTTGAGCTCCGCCGCTGCCTCATGGAAAGTTACCGATTCATGTATCCCCTGGCGCAGGAAGGCATTTACTTTATCAATGTATTTGAGCGCATAATCAATCCGCGGGTTTGAGCCTTCCACGTAGGCACCGATATTGACCAAGTCTTCGGCTTTCTTGTATGTAGCCAGCACGCTCCTGACTTTGCTTGCGTACTCCTGATGCTCGGGGGAAACCACGGCTTTCATAAGCCTGGACACTGAGGCCAGCACATCTACTGCAGGAAAATGCCCAAGCTGGGCAAGCTCCCTGGACAATACCACGTGGCCGTCTAGTATTCCCCTGGCCGCGTCGGCGATGGGCTCGTCCATATCGTCGCCTTCAACCAGCACGGTGTAGATGCCGGTGATACTGCCCCTGTTGCCTTTGCCTGCCCGCTCCAGGAGCTTAGGCAGGTTGGCAAATACCGACGGAGTGTATCCCCTGGTGGTGGGCGGTTCCCCGATGGCAAGCCCCACCTCCCTGAGGGCCATGCACCACCTGGTGATTGAATCCATCATAAGCAGCACGCTTAGCCCCTGGTCACGGAAATACTCTGCAATCGCCGTGGCAACCCACGGAGCTTTTATCCGCAACAAAGCAGGTTCATCTGAAGTAGCCACCACTACCACTGAACGCTTAAGGCCCGCTTCTCCCAGGTCTTTCTCGATGAATTCCCTCACTTCCCGGCCCCGTTCACCGATGAGGGCTATGACGTTTACGTCGCTGGAAGTATTTCGGGCGATCATACCCATAAGGGTCGACTTCCCCACACCTGAGCCGGAAAATATGCCAATCCTTTGCCCTTCTCCCAGGGTGAGGAGCATGTCGATTGACCTCACGCCCGTGGCGAGGGGTTTGTCGATAAGCTGGCGCTCAAGGGGCGCCGGGGGCCTCTCCATTACCGGGTAGTATGACTCCACAGGCCAAGCAGGTTTTCCGTCTATGGGAAACCCCAGGGCATCTGTAATCCTACCAAGCATTTGTTGGCCTACCTGAACCTCCAACTCGCGCCCGGTAGCTATGACCAGTGAACCCGGGGATATACCCGTGGCATCGCCGAAAGGCATGAGCAGCACCCTGTTGCCCCTGAACCCCACTACTTCGCCGAGGATAGGCACTCCGCTGTCTGGGATGAGCTTGCAGATCTCACCTATTTTCGCCTTGGGCCCGGAAGCCTCAATCAGGAGCCCGATGATGTTCTCTACGGTCCCCCGGAAGGTAAGGGTCCTGGCCTGCCTGATAGTTTCGATGTACTGCTCGTGCTCAAGCTGTATCATGATAGCTGTTCCCCCACGCAGTTCCTTGCCTCTCCTATGGCCTTAGCCAGGTTCTCAATTTGGGTGTCTACGGTGACATCGATCTGCCCCGAGGGAGTCTCCAGTACCGCTCCGGCGGCGATTGAGGGGTCCCCGATCACTTCGGTGATCTCAACCCCAAATTCCCGCTCAAGCCCTTGCTTTGTGCCTTCCACAAACGCCACCAGCCTGGGGTTAACCAGCAGTTGAAACCTGCGTTCGTCCCCCATCGCTTCTATGCCTTGCCTCAGCATGGACATGATGCGCTCGGGGTCATGGTGAAGTGCTTCACCCACAACCTTCTTGGCAACCTCCAATGCAAGGGCAAGGAGTTTAGGCTCTGCATCCCTTATGTATTTGCCATAGGCCTCCCGGGAAGCCGCCAGTGCTTGTTTGGCCTGGTCCACAAGCTTCTGGGCTTCATCAAGCCCCTTGCTAAGCCCGGCCTTGTAACCGGTGTCGAAACCTTCCCGCTCTGCTTGCTTGCGGTATTCTGCTGCCTCCTGCCTTGCTTTCTTTAGAATCAGTCCGGCCTCTTCATGTGCTTTCCGCTTTATGGCCGCAGCTTCGCGCCGTGCCTGCTCCAGCAACTCTGCCCAGGAGGCCTCGAAGGCTTGAGTATCCATATCCAAAGGCTCATCTTCTATCACTTGTGTGTGAAAAGCAGGGATCCACACAGAACCGCCTGCAGCTACCCTAAATACCCTAGACAATGATCTCGTCGCCTCCTCCCCTGCCGATGATGATTTCGCCTTGCTCTTCAAGCCGGCGTATCAGCGAGACGATGCGTTGCTGGGCTTCTTCTACATCGCGCAACCTTACAGGCCCTAGGTAATCGATGCTTTCTTTCAAAGTCTCTACTGCGCGGGACGACATGTTCCTGAAGAACTTGCTTCTCACTTCTTCTGACGCGTTCTTAAGCGCCAAGGGGAGATCCCTGTTGAGGTCAACATCCCTAAGCAGCCGCTGCATGGATCTGTCATCGAGATAGATAATGTCCTCAAACAGGAACATACGGCGTTTAATCTCTTCAGCCAGTTCGGGAGACTCCATCTCCAAGGCTCCCAGGATCGTCCTTTCAGTCTGCCGGTCAACGTTGTTGAGGATATCCACGATGGTACCGAGCCCACCGGCCTGGGTGTAGTCTTGCCCTGCTAATGAAAGCACTTTTCGCTCCAGGATACGTTCGATTTCTTTGACTACGTCAGGGCTTGTCCGTTCCATCAAAGAAATCCGCCGGGCTACTTCCACCTGAAGGTCTGGCTCTAACGATGCCAGGATCGAGGCCGCCTGGGATGGCGTGAGATAGCTCAGCACCAGCGCTATCGTCTGAGGAGATTCGCTCTCAAGGAAGTTGAGTATCTGGGCACCGTCAGATTTTCTCACGGTGTCGAACGGTTTGACCTGCAGAGATGAAGTAAGCCTCTTGAGCACAGCCTGCGCTTGATCCGGGCCCAGAGCTTTTTCCAGAAGTTTTTTTGCATATTCAATGCCGCCCTCTTCCAGGTACTCCTGGGCGATGCACATCTCGTTAAATTCCTCAAGTACCTTATCTTTTACCTCCTGATCGACCTTGCGCCTGGAAGCAATCTCCAAGGTGAGCACGTCGATATCTTCTTCCCTGAGATGCCTCATCACCTGGGCTGAAAGATCCGGTCCCAAGGTAATAAGCAATATTGCCGCCTTTTCCCTGCCTGACAAATCGCCGATGTAACTGCTCATTATCTCTCATCCTCCAAGAGCCACGACTTGATCAAGGTGGCAACCAGCTGCGGATTGGTGCGGGCCAGCCTCTCCACGTTCTCCCTGTGCCTTTGCCTGGCCAGAAGCTCAGGAGACACGGCAGGCGCACTTTCCAAAGCGGCGGACGGTTCCTGGTCCAGCAAGGCTTGCAACTCGGCCTCACGCCTGCGCCTGACAATCAACATGATAATGGTGCCCACCACCAGCGCCGCCGCAACCGCAATGGCGTACATGTAAACCCGGGGCAAACCTTCAGCAGGAGCAGGCTCGCCATCAAAGATTTCAGCCAAGGTAGTATCGAACAGCATCCCGGTCACCGAGATTTGGTCCTGCCGCGTGGGATCCAGCCCCAAGGCCGCGGTAACCGTTTCGGTGATCATGTCCCGCTCGGCTTCATTGAGGTTCTTGTTCACCACAACCGCCACCGACAGTTTTTTGATTGCTCCCGGGACTATCATGGTCTCTGTAACCCTCTCGTTGACCTCGTAGTTGCGGAGCACCTCTGTACGCTGATATTGGGATTCACCTTGTCCCGCAAATGAGTACGAAGGCACGTCAAGTGCCCCGGCTTGTCCGCCCGGCGGCGACCCTGTACCTTGGTACATCTCAGTGGTTTCCTGGGTGCTCCTGAGCACCCCGGGAGGTTCAGACTCGTAGGTGGTATCGGTGATCTTTATCTGATCCAGGTTGAGTTCGGCACGGACTTGGCATACCACGTTCCCTGCGCCCAGCACAGGGGTAAGCAAGCTAAGCAGCCTGTTTTCCAACTCCCTTTCTGCAGCAAAGGTAAGTTCAAGCACGGAGTTCATGGAGATGTCTTCCAAGCCTTCGCCGTAAGACACATCTTTGGACAAAAGCTTGCCTGAAGCATCCACTACGGTGACGTTCTCCGGCGCAAGGCCTTCCACTGCCCGGGACACCAGGTTCATGATTCCCCGGACAGACTCAGTTGAAAGATTGTGGCCAGGCCTGGTCTTGACCAGCACAGATGCAGTAGGCTGCTGCCTCTGGGATACAAACACCGTCTCTTCCGGCAACGCAATGTGGACTCTGGCATCCTCAACTCCTGACAACGCCTTGATGGTCCGGGTGAGCTCACCTGACAGTGCCCTTATGTACTGGACCCGCCGTTCAAAATCAGTTGCCCAGATGCCGGTTGAACCCACTGCCTCGAAGCCCACGATACCTGACGACGGAAGCCCCATAGTTGCCAAGGACAATCTGACCCTGTGAACTCTGTCCCCAGGCACTTTGATAGTACGCCCGCCGTCGGTAAGTTCGTAAGGCACGCCTTGCTTCTCGAGTTCGCTCACTATGGCGCCTGCGTCGGTTGGATCCAGGTTGGACCACAAGATTTCGTAAACAGGGCCCCTTGTGGAATACATTACAATAGCTATAAGGACGGCCAGCGCGATAACGCCTCCTGCCAAGACTACCCGTTGTTGCGTCTTGTTTAGCCCGGACCAGGTCTGCTTAATACCACTGGTGATAGATGTTACGAACTCTGGCATTGGAAATTACCCCCACCTTTGCGCCCAGCTACAGCGGCATCCTCATGATTTCCTGGTAGGCTTCGATAGCTTTGTTTCTCA
This sequence comes from Candidatus Fermentithermobacillaceae bacterium DTU015, assembly GCA_001513185.1. GTDB lineage: Bacteria > Bacillota > Sulfobacillia > Fermentithermobacillales > Fermentithermobacillaceae > DTU015. The sequence continues at coordinate 140,590 of LFST01000025.1, read as the reverse complement.
CGGCGATTACAAGGTCCAAAGCAAGGCTGGCCTTCTCAGCAGCGAGCACTGCTGTGTGCATATCACGGGCATTTCCTGTCACCAGGTCGATTTGAGAAGCTACAAGCTCCTTGTCGAGGTTCTCAAGCATGTTGAAGGTGTGTCTGAGCACATCGTTGAAGGAAACGCCTGAATTTGAGCCGGTATTGCGGTCTTGTACAGACGGTCCGGTAACCGGAACGGAAATAGGCCTGATCAACATTTTGCTACCCCCCGATCAGCGATAACCTTCGTCATGTCACACCTGTTCCGCCATGAGCCGTGGCACCGCTCCTCTATGATCTGAACATGTCCAGTGCTCTCTGTATCATGGCTTTGGCAGCTTCCATGGCTGTAACGTTTGCTTCGTAGGACCTGGTCGCTGCCATCATATCCACCATTTCAGTAACCACGTTTACGTTGGGATAAGTGACGTACCCGTCAGCATCGGCGTCAGGGTGTCCTGGAACATAAACCCTGCGCAGAGGTGATTCATCCTCAACAACACCCGTTACCTGTACGCCTAAAGGATAGGATGGTACTTGTGCACCCGGAATCTTTGAAAGCAATATTGTCCTGAAAGGGAAGCGGTCTTGCGTCCTCGGGGAAAACAGGGTGATTTTCCGCCGGTACGGCCCCCCGCTTTCTGTCCTGGTACTTTCGGCATTGGCCAGGTTTGATGCTATAACATCAAGCCGTAGCCTTTGAGCAGTAAGCCCGGATGCACTTGTTTCCATGGAAGAAAATATCCTCACCTATTACCTCCTCCCTTCAGTGATAGCTCGTCTGAGCAGCGAGAACTCTGCGGTCAACTGGCGGGATACTGCAGTGTAGTAGTAGGCATTGGCAGACACTTCTGCCATTTCCCTGTCGATATCTACGCTGTTCCCATCCGGGGTAAAGCTGGTCGTGTCGAGGGTGACGGCAATGGTATCAGGATATCTCTCGCGCACGTGCATGGGATTGGTAACAGCCAACCTTATGCGCGGCCGGAGGGCATCATACAAATAGTCTTCAAAATTGACCCTTGCCGCTTTGTAACCGGGCGTATCGCTGTTGGCTATGTTGTTGGCCAGGACTTCGTGCCGCAGCCACGCACCGGTGAGCGCCTTCTGCATGATTTGGGTTATGCTCACATCAACCCCCCCTTATAAACCAAAAACCTTCCGCAAAACCGGAAGGTTCAAAAATCAGTAGCAATTAAGCTACCGCCCTTCGGTAGCCCGGCTATCATAGCAGGAAGGGGTTTTCTTCCTGCCTTAGACCCGTGGCTTTGCGTCTCTGCCTTTAGACAGATTTGCCTTTATCGGTTTGCGGTAACCAGCATTTGCCTTATTTGGTTGTCTAGCTTGTCACTTTCGACACAAGAGGACAAATTCCTTCTTTTTGTATCGAAAAAGATCGAATTTATCTTAGTTTTTTCAGTTCTTCCAGAAGTTTGGGGTTTAGTACCTTGATGTACGTCCCTTTCATACCCAAGGACCGGGACTCGATGACCCCTGCAGATTCAAACTTGCGCAAGGCGTTGACTATGACTGAGCGGGTGATCCCGACCCGGTCGGCCACCTTGGAAGCCACTAGGCAACCCTCGGTCCCGCCGAGTTCCTCGAAAATATGTTTCATGGCGTTAAGCTCAGAAAACGACAAGGTTCCCAAAGCCACCTGAACTGCCGCCCGCTGCCGGCTCTCTTCTTCCACACTCTCTTGCCTGTACCTTATCATTTCCATGGCAGCCACAGTGGCTGCATGTTCGGCAAGTATAAGATCGGCAGTGTCCAGCGGCCTGGACGTCCTCGCCAACACAAGGGTCCCGAGCCTGTCCCCGCCTGCGATAACCGGCACTATTGTGGTGCACTTGCCCTTATACGGACATTCGTATTCCTCGCCAAATACGCACTTGTCGGTATCATGCTGGACATTTGCAGCGGTATCCTTGTACATGTACAGCCGCTCTGCGTAAGAATCCGGGAACTCACTTTGTTTGAGCACCTGGTTTTTCATTACTTCGCAATCAAAATCATCTACAAGTGAATAGCCTAGGATATGACCTAGTTTGTCCAAAATATAAACATTACACTCTAGTGAATCCCGGAGCACCCTCGCACTTGCCTGGAAGTCTACTTCTGTTGCTGCGATCCGTAGCAGTTGGTTCATCTTGCGCGTTTTCTCAAGCAGTGTTTGCATTGCCTTCTTCTCTCCCTTTCCATATACCCTACAAGATATACCTGGTAAGGTCTGTGTCTTGCACCAGGTCTTTTAATCTATCCTGCACGTACCCCCTATCCACCACCACTTTTCCTTGCATGCCGTCAGGCGCCTCAAACAGTACTTCCTCCAGCAGTTTTTCCATCACCGTATGGAGCCGTCTGGCGCCAATGTTCTCGCTCTTTTGATTCACTTCAAACGCCATCCTGGCAATTTCCCTTATGCCGTCGGGAGTGAACTCAAGCTGCACCCCATCTGTCTCGAGCAAGGCCTTGTACTGGCGGGTAAGTGAGTTTTCAGGTTCTGTGAGGATCCTCACAAAATCTTCTTCGTCAAGCGCATCCAGCTCAACCCTTATGGGAAACCGGCCTTGCAGTTCAGGGATGAGGTCCGATGGCTTGCTCACGTGGAACGCCCCGGCGCCTATGAACAATATATGGTCTGTCCTTACGGGCCCATACTTGGTTATCACCGTTGTGCCTTCGACGATGGGCAACAGGTCTCTCTGGACCCCTTCCCGGGAAACATCAGGCCCTGCACCGGCCTCCCTTCCGGCGATCTTGTCGAGCTCATCAAGGAATACTATCCCTAGTTTTTCACACCGTCTTATGGCTTCTGCGACGATGGTATCTTCGTCAACAAGCTTGCCGGCTTCTTCCTGTGTGAGGATTCTCCGGGCTTCCCGTATCGGAACCCTCCGCTTCTTGGTCCGCTTGGGCAAAAGGCCCCCGAACAGGTCTTGCATGTTGATCTCCATTTCTTGCATGCCTACGCCGTCGAAGAACTCGACCCGGGGGGCGGATGTATCCGCCACTTCGATTTCAATCTCTTGATCTTCAAGTTCCCCGCTCTTAAGCTGCTCGCGAATTATCTGTCTCCTGGCACGAGCCCGGCGTACCTTCTCGTTGAACTCATCTTCCTCATCGTGCTCTTGTTCTTGCTGCACAGGGTTAAACAATACTTCAAAGGGATTAGGTGCAGTCCTCCGCCTCTTTGGCATGGGACACAGGATGTCAACAAGGCGCTCTTCCGCCAAGGCCTCCGCTTTGTCCCGGACCTGTTGGATGTTTTCCTTCCGCACCATGCTCACGGCATTTTCTACAAGATCCCGAACTATCGACTCTACATCCCGGCCCACGTATCCCACTTCGGTGAACTTAGAAGCTTCGACTTTCACAAAAGGCGCGTTTACCAGCTTGGCCAGTCTCCTGCAGATTTCGGTCTTGCCCACTCCGGTAGGGCCAATCATCAGGATGTTCTTAGGAATGATGTCGTCCTGCAAGTCACCTGCAACCTTCTGCCTTCTCAACCTGTTCCTAAGAGCTATGGCAACCGCACGTTTGGCCTGGTCCTGTCCCACTATGTATTTATCCAGTTCCGCTACTATCTCCCGAGGAGTCAACTCTTCCATAGCACACCAACCCCCATGAAACGGGCAACGTTATACTTTATGCCAGTTCTTCGACCACAATGTTGTCGTTAGTATATATGCATATAGATGCCGCTATCTTCAAAGATTCCCTGGCTATGTCAGCCGCATCCATATTTGTGAACTTAAGGAGCGCTTTGGCAGCTGCCGTCGCATATGCCCCTCCCGAACCTATTGCCAGAACCGGTTCATCAGGCTCTATTACTTCACCCGTGCCGGAGACCAGCAGCAAGTGGTTTTTATCCATACAAAGCAGCATTGCTTTTAACTGTCTCAACACCCTGTCGGTACGCCATTCTTTAGCAAGATTAACTGTAGATTTTAGCAGATCACCACGGTTTTCTTCAAGATAGCCCTCCAGTTTATCAAACAGGGTGAGCGCATCTCCCACTGAACCTGCAAACCCGGCAATGACTGAATCTTTATAAAGTTTCCTTACCTTTCTTGCAGTCGCTTTAAGGATAGTATGGTTGGTTTCAAGGGTAACCTGGCCATCCCCGGCCATGGCCGCCTTGCCACGTGCCCTTACGGCCAAAATTGTGGTGCTGAGGATCCGTGGCTCATGATGACCCGTCATGTTTTCCGCCCCTTTCCGATGGTGTTTCCCCCGCCACGCGCTGCGCCTTAGCTTGGTTCCCCCGGGCCCTCGGGTGGGCGCTCTTGTACACCTGCCTCAAACGCTCGGGCATAACGTGGGTGTAGATCTGGGTAGTCTTGATGCTTGAGTGCCCTAGCATTTCCTGAACCGAACGTAGATCAGCACCCCCTGACAGAAGGTGCGTCGCAAAGGAATGCCTCAGGGTATGAGGGGATAGGCCTTTGGGATCAATGCCGGCAAGCAGGATATACTTATATAGGATCCGCCTGATGGATCTGTCTGACAACCGCTTGCCGAGCCTGTTGAGAAATAGAGGTTGTCTCATCAATGAAAGCTCCTGGCTCTGTTTCGGGTGCTTCTGCTCAAGCACAGGCCGCCCCTCATCCAAGTAGCGTCCAAGGGCATCTAAAGCTATGGAACCAAGGGGTACAAACCTTTCCTTGCCGCCCTTCCCGGTAACTTGAACAAATCCTAAGGAGTAGTCAATGTCTCCCACGTTGAGCGAGGCCAGTTCGCTGACCCGCAAGCCTGATCCGTAGAGCAATTCTATGATGGCGCGGTCACGCATCCCCAAAGGAGTGGCGGTGTCGATAACTGATATGATCCGGGCAATATCCTCCTGAGAAAGCACTTTGGGCAGGTAGGCGTGGGCCTTCCGGGCTGAAACTCCCTTTGCCGGGTTTTCGTCAACCACACCCCTGCGTGTGAGAAACCGGCAAAAGCTCCTTACAGCAGAGAGTTTCCGGGAAATAGTGGAGCCTTTGTACGCCTGCCTCCCCAGGTGTACTGCAAACCTCCGGATGTGTTCCGGCTTAAGATCGGCCGGGGTCAAGTCTTCAAGCTGCTTGCCACAGGCCTTTTCGCTTAGAAAATCAAAAAACTGGTCAAGGTCTTGCGAGTAAGACTTGACAGTGTTGATGCTTTGGGTCTTGGAAACGCTTGTTTCTACAAGAAAATCCTCTTTGAGTTGGACCAGCGAATATGTCATCGGACCGCCTTCCCAGGAATTATGCTGCATAAAGCTATATTATCACTTTAGCCGGCCCTGCATCAACTATTTTCAAAATATTCTTAGCTTTTCTCGGTGTAGGAGCATTCAGGATTGCCGCAACGGTATCCTTTGGACCTGCCTCTGGCTTCAACCAAGAAACAACCGCACACCGGACAGCTCTTGTCTGGTACCGGCCGGCTCCATGACACAAAGTCGCAATCAGGGTAGTTGAGGCAACCGTAAAACACCCTTCCCTTCCTGGATCTGCGGACAACAATATCTCCTTTGCATCTGGGACACACGGCACCTGTTCTTTCCACATATGGCTTTGTATTCTTACACTCAGGATACCCTGAACAAGCAATAAACTTACCGTAGCGGCTCCGCTTTATGACCATTGGCCTGCCGCACTTTTCGCAATCCTCCCCGGCAAGTTCATCCTGGAGCTTCACCCGTTGTATTTGCTGTTCGGCCTTTTCTAACTGCTCTTTGAATGGCTCCCAAAACTCACCGATAACCTGTTCCCACCTGGATGAGCCTGCTTCGATGGCATCTAACCGCTTTTCCATGTCAGCAGTAAAGCCCACATCCACAATGGACGGGAAATGCTCCCTCAGGATCGAATCCACCAGCCGTCCAAGTTCTGTCGGGACCAGGCGCCGCTTCTCCCTCACCACGTATTCCCTCTCAGTTAAGGTGGCAATAATCGGGGCGTAAGTTGATGGCCTACCGATGCCGTTTTGCTCAAGCGTTTTTACCAGCGAAGCCTCTGTATATCTTTGGGGAGGCTGGGTGAAATGCTGTTGCGGGTCTAGCTGCTTAAGTTCTAGTCTTTCATTTACTGAGAGTGGTATTATTTCCTCAGCCGGTTCTTCCGGGTTGTCTTCTCCTTCTTCATACAATTTGGTGAAACCGGGAAACGCAAGCCGCGATCCGGTAGCCCTGAAAACATGTTTGTTGGCTTCGATATCGCACGTGACTGTATCGTAGACAGCAGCAGCCATTTGGCTTGCAACGAACCTATTCCATATAAGCTCGTAGAGCTTGTATTGGTCTTCGGTCAAGTACTTCTTGATTTCCGAAGGCAGCCGACGTACTTCCGTAGGCCTTATGGCCTCGTGGGCGTCCTGGGCACCTGGTGCCGATTTGCGTTTCCTGTCCCTGCCTATATATTCCTTCCCGAAAACCCCTTCAATGTACTGCCTTGCCTCTTTGACGGCAACCGGCGACACCCTGGTTGAGTCTGTCCGCATGTAGGTTATAAGACCTGCGTACCCTTGTTCTCCCAACTCTACCCCTTCATAGAGGGTCTGGGCGACGCTCATGGTCTTCCTCACAGTAAACCCCAGCTTCCTCGATGCCTCCTGTTGCAGCGTGGAAGTGGTAAAAGGCAGCGGCGGGTTCTTGCGCCTTTCTTTGGGCTGGACTGAGGTAACAATAAACTGTGCGCCCTCTATCCCTTGGAGTACCTGGTCCACATCTTGGCGGTGCCTAAGATCACGCTTCTTGCCGTCGTACCCGTAGTACTTGGCCTTTACCAAGCCTTTTTCCCCTTGCAACAGGGCTTCAATGGTCCAATATTCCTCGGGTTGAAAAGTCTCAATCTCAATTTCCCTGTCTACAATCAACCTGAGTGCCGCAGACTGAACCCTGCCCGCCGAAAGTCCGGGCTTCACTTTTTTCCAAAGCAGAGGGCTGAGAGTATAGCCCACCAGCCTGTCAAGGATACGTCTGGCCTGCTGGGCATCTACCAGGCTCTGCTTGATGGGCATAGGGTTCCTAAAAGCTTCCTTAACGGCGTTTTCGGTAATTTCGTGAAAGGTTACCCTCCTGGCTTGTTGCGGCTCGATGTCAAGCACATGGCACAGGTGCCATGATATGGCTTCCCCTTCCCTGTCAGGGTCGGTAGCCAGGTAAACATCTGAAGCCTGCTTGGCAGCTTCCTTGAGTTCTTTGATGACCTTGCCTTTACCTCTTATTGTGATGTACTGCGGCTTAAATCCGTTTTCTATGTCGACCCCAAGCTTGCTCTTGGGGAGATCCCTCACATGGCCCATAGAAGCTTTGACGTCATACTTGGCTTTCATAAACCTGGAAATAGTCCTTGCCTTGGTAGGCGATTCTACTATGATGAGCGGGCGTTTCGATTGTTTGGTCATGGCTAAGATTCCCACCTTCTTAAGTGATTACCTTCTGCCCTGCAGGAGTCAGCAAGTACTTACCGCCTGCAACCGACTTTATATATCCTTTCACCTCAAGGGACGCAAGCAGTGACATAGTCCTGTGCACCGGTATCTCCTTGAGATTGTCGCAGATCTCCTCCACAGATTCGTGCTGTGTCAAACAGTTTAGCACAAGAGCTTCCTCCAACGACACGCGTTGGACCGGCCCCGCCGTCTCCGGCTGCGGGACATACTCATTATCTTTTCTGAGAAAGGATAGCACATCTTCAGCACAAGTTGCCAGATATGCCCCCTCCTGGATCAGGCGGTTGGTTCCCTGGCTGGCGCGGGATTTTACGCTTCCCGGCACCGCCATCACAGGACGTCCCTGCTTTAGTGCCCAATCCGCAGTGATAAGCGCTCCCGACCTAAGTCCGGCTTCTACTACTACCACCCCCAGGGACAAGCCTGAAATCAACCTGTTTCTCTGAGGGAAGTGCCACGGCTTGGGCCGGGTGCCCGGCAAGTACTCAGACACCAGTGCCCCTGCGTTAGGGATGTCCCTGTAGAGCGCCCAGTTGGCTTTGGGATACACAAGGTCAACTCCTTGCCCCAGACATGCTATGGTCCTCCCCTTGGCATCCAAGGCAGCTTTGTGGACACATGCGTCAATGCCATATGCTAAGCCTGAAACTATGGTCACTCCCGCGGCCGCAAGTTCGGTAGCAAGCTCCACTGCAACCGATTGTCCCACCGCTGTAGGATTCCTGGTTCCCACCATGGCCACGGCAATCCGGTCAGCCGGGGTTAGCCGCCCTTTGACGAAAAGTAGTTCCGGACAATCACGTACACTCCTGAGATTTTCTGGGTATTCAGGATGGTCAGTGCTGATAACGCTAATCCCTTGTTTCCGGCACAAATCTAGAATGGACTTGGCTTCCTCAAGCGCAGTGCTCCGCCACTCCCTGTCAGAGCCCCCGTTTTCCGGGCGGAACTTGCGTTCCAGCTGCGAAGCCAGCTTCTCCAATACTCGATCCAAACACAAATACCTCCCATACGGCCTCCCAAAAGCTTGAGTTTTCAACAAGTTCTGCCATTCCATAGCGAATATTAACATATTTTGGCAATCGAGGGAAGTTGTTCGCCGGGTGATCTAGATTCATAACCCTGTCAGGCCGCGGGAATCATTAAAGACTGAAGCAGGTTTGCAGGTTTATGGTGGAGTGATAAGTGTCTTGAGAATTCCCGGGCCCTTGCAGAAAATCGCAGGACTGTTTCTCCCCAAACGGGGACGCTCAGAAAGGGTTACCTTTTCCTTAGGGGAACGTCCCGCCAAACAGATTAGGCAACCTGATACGCAACACCAAGGCACACTATGGTCAAAGGACCTGGATACCAACGTTGAGCAACTCAGCAAAACCTTTCACCTTCCCGACTCATCAGACGTGGTGATAAGGGAAGTATGCTGCGCCAATCCCAACGTCCGGGTGGTTATAGCTTTTATTGAGGGCCTGGCATGTTCCGATAAAGTGACGACCTCAGTGCTCAAGCCGTTAATGCTTCTATCATCCATACGCCAAACCCATGACCGTGACCCTGTGGCCCAGATCAAGGACGCACTTTTGGCAAGCACCCAGGTTGAAGTAAAGCACACAGTTGAGGAATGCGTGGAAGCCATGGTCTCAGGGGATACCGTAGTGCTCATACAGGGGCAGAACAGGGCACTCATCGTCGAGACTAAGGGTTGGGAACACCGCTCAGTGCAAGGAGCCGTCTCTGAACGCATCGTCAGGGGCCCGCAGCAGGGCTTCATTGAAGTACTCAGGGCTAATACGGGCTTGCTAAGGTCAATGATCCGCTCGCCGGACCTTGTGGTCGAAAATATTGAGGTGGGGCGGAGAACCAGGACCCAATGCGCCGTGGTCTACATGGCCGGGATCGCCAATGACAAACTGGTCAACGAAGTGAGGCGGAGAATCAAGTCCATAGATATGGATGCCGTGCTGAGCAGCGGCAGCCTGGAACAACTCATTGAGACCAGCCATAGCCTGCTTCCCACGATGATCAGCACTGAGAGACCAGACAGGGCTGCCCATTTTATCTTGGAAGGGGCAGTTGCGATCTTGGTGGCCGGGGACCCGTTTGCCCTGGTTGCCCCGGTCACTTTTTCCGCCTTTCTCCACAGCCCTGAAGACTATTACGTGCGCTGGCCCTACGGTAACGTACTAAGGATGATCCGGGTAATAGCCTTGCTGATAGCAGTGCTCCTCCCCGGTACGTATATCGCCATAACCAACTACCACCATGAGATGATCCCTACCGTGCTGCTGTTTTCAATTGCCGCATCCAGGGAAATGGTGCCAATACCTTTGCCTCTGGAAGTGCTGCTCATGTATTTCGGGTTTGAACTCATACGCGAGGCCGGGATAAGAATACCCTCCCCCTTCGGGCCAACCATAGGCATAGTAGGGGCTCTTTTGATAGGGGAAGCAGCAGTGTCAGCTTCTTTGGTAAGCCCCATCATGGTAATTATCATCGCCATAACCGGGGTGGCGTCTTTCACCATACCCAACCTGGAGGTAGGAATGCTAATACGTGTAGCTACGGCCATTTTCATCCTCGCCGGTTCGCTGCTCGGGCTTTTCGGGATTGTGGCCACTATATATGTCATGTTTTGCAGGCTGGCTTCAATAACAAGTCTCGGGGTACCCTTGTTTGCGCCCATTGCTCCCAAGCAACGTACAGGGGCCGATGTGTTTACCATCGGGCCCACCTGGACCATAGAAAGCCGGCCCAAGTTCTTGAGGCCTAAAGATCTAAAGCGGCAACCTGACATAGCCAGGCGATGGGACATAGAATCTCACCAAACCCAGGAGGATAATCAAACATGAACCCCTCTGGCGAGCGCAAAGCACTTGCATCCCAATTTGATGTGATAAAGCTAGGCCACCTGGATTCAGACCAGTTTACCGTAATTCTTGGTTTCCTGATAGCGACCAAGGTATTCCTCACCCTGCCTTCTTACATCACCAAGAGGATAGGTACGGGCGCATGGCTCACCATTGCGTTTTCCGGGGTATTGGCAGCCGTCGGGCTATGGGGATGGGTAGGGTGGTGCAAAGCCACCGGCAACCTGGGTTTTGTCCCTTCTGTCCGGCTTACCCTGGGCAGGGTCATGGGGGACCTGACAGTGCTGGCAGTCACTGTGTATTTTGTGCTGGTCACATCATTTAGCGTGCGGGTGTTTGCCGGAGGCGCCGTGATCGGCCTGTTGCCTGAGTTCCCCATCGAAATACTCATAGTTATCGTAGTGATTTCATCGATCTACGCAGCATGGTTAGGGTTAGAAACTGTAGCCAGGGCGGCTATCTTCTTCTATCCGCTGATCGTGCTTACCATCGTCATTGTAGGCCTGGGTTCATACAGGATTTTTGACATTCGCCACCTTCACCCGGTGTTGGGCATGGGGTTCCCCTCAATACTCAGGGAGGCTGCGGTCCAGTTTGGGATATACGGGGGAATTGCCATGGCAGCCATTTTCAAGTCGTACCTCAGGAACCCGGATCAGCTTCCCAAGGCGGCGTTTACCGGGCTAAGCGTGGCTACCCTGTTCATGATGGCTTCTGTAATACTGGTCTCGGCAATCCTCCCCTATCCTGAAAACACCAGGCACGTGATTGCTCTGGGAGTAATTGCCCGCACGGTTTACCTGGGGCGCTTTCTCCAGAAAATCGAAGCCCTGTTCACGTTTACATGGTTCTTTGCCTCTGCAGTCCACGCAAGTACATGCTATATGGTAACCCTTGTGCTCCTATGCCAGCTGATGAACACCCGTACTTACAGGCCCCTGGTGCCCGGGGTGGGGCTTCTGACATTCGGGATTGCAGCTTTGCCAACTTCCATCCATGCTGCAGGCAGGCTGCTTTCAGCCGTATACACTTACCTGGGATCGTTTAGCGTAGTGTTAGGGCCTGTGCTGTACCTTGTCGCTAAAGTCCGTGGCACTGAAAAGGCAGCTGCCCGGATATCTCAAACCCTCGGGGCACTCATACAAAGCCCGGAATACTCAGAGGACACGCCAGGCCAACTATCCCGGCCGCAAGGAGAGGAACAACCATAGGCAGGCTTGGTTTTTCCAAACTTCCACGGATAATAGGGCTCCTGTTGCTTGCAGCCTTCTTGGGTGCCGGTATCTGCGGCTGCTACGGGAGGCATGAGCTTGAGCAATTGTCGCTTGTTACCATTTTAGGGGTAGACAAGGGCACCCACCGGAAGCTTTTGGCCACAGCAGCCATTGCCCTGCCGAGAAAGATGCGGAGCGGTGACACGATGGGGTCAGGAGGCACCTCCACATCCTTCATTGTCTCAGTGGAATGCGACAGCCTCCTGGACGGGCTCGGCCGGATGACCACCATGACTTCCAGGAGGGTCACCACTGCCCATACACAAGTAGTGATACTCGGGGAAGACCTGGCCAAGGAAGATGCAGGGGTGATACTTGACGTCTTTTCCCGCAACTTGGAATTCCGGCGGAACACTTTGGTAGCGGTATGCCAAGGCAGCGCCTCTGAGTTCATCAGGAACTTCAGCGTACCTGAAGAAACCGAACCCTCTGACTACCTGGTAAAACTTATCGACAGCTGCCACCAGGAATTGGGCATATGCCCGTTTACCTCAGTCTACGACTTCCTGGTAGCTTACGGAACAGGCCAAATCGAGCCGTGGACTCCGTATCTCTCGCTTACCTCCCCCATTGAATCCATAGGAGGACAACCGGAAGAAGCTGATTCAGGTGAGGGACAGCAAGAGTCAAAGGCGGGGGATACTCCTGACAAAATAATCGAACTGGCGGGTTCAGCCGTGTTCAAAAAACGCGGCCCAAAAATGCAGATGGTAGGCACGTTAGACCCCATTGAAACCATGGCCGCCAACATCTTGAGCGGCAATTTCTCCAGGGGGTTCCTTAGCATTGTGATGCCCCGCGCTCCTCAAAGAATGGCTGCCCTGGTATTCCAACACTGTTCAGTCACAAGGAAGACCAGTATAGACGGGGATAGGTTAAACGTCACCTTCAAGGTGAGACTTACCGCTTCCATGGAGGAGACCACAGCCAGGGAAATAGAGCTTTCCCTTGGCTACCACAGTGAAATCGTGGAGCAAGCTGAACGCACGCTGGAATCCCTCTTAAGTAGCGTATTCACCAAGTTGACTGCCATGGAATCAGACATATTGGGCCTGGGGATGACCATCCACGGACACTTCAGGACCTGGCCCCAATGGAAAGAGTTTGACTGGCCGTCGAAATTCAGACATACCGTGGCCACCTACGACGTGAAAATGTTCGTATTCACGTCAGGTTACGCAGACAGCCCGCCAACTCCCGAATAACTCGTGCCCTTTACCCCGGCTCCAAAAAAGGAGATGAGCTCCCGATGGCGAAAACAGTATTAGCAGGCATTACAGAGGAGTGGACCGATTGAAGTCTCACGTTGCGGAAGCTACTAGGGTTAACAAGATGTACGAATGGGAAGACTTGAGGCGGTCTAGGGCCCGTTACATAGCAGGGGTAGACGAAGCAGGAAGAGGGCCTGTGGCAGGGCCCTTGGTGGCGGCAGCGGTAATCCTGCCTGCGCATCCACGAATACCCGATCTCAACGACAGCAAGCAACTAACCCAAAAAGCCCGCGAAAGGCTTTTTGATTATATACTCGAAACCAGCCTCGCCGTAGGCGTTGGCATTAGATCCGCCGGGTTTATCGACGAATTCGGTATTGTAGCAGCTACTTTTTCAGCCATGAAAAGCGCCCTCCAAATGCTTGAGCTCAAAGGGTACAAGCCTAACCTTGTGGTAGTAGACGGGTGCCCCATACCCGGACTGGAAGTAGACCAGGAGGCGCTCATCAAGGCGGACAGCAGGGTAGCGTCTGTGGCATGCGCGTCCATCATCGCCAAAGTGATACGGGACAAGATCATGGCTGAGTTTGAAAAGGTATATCCCGGATACGGTTTTGCCAAACACAAAGGATATTGCACCAAGGAACATGTAGAGCTGCTGAGGCAAAAGGGGCCGTGCCCCATCCACCGGCGTTCATTTGAGCCGGTCCGGACCTTGTTGGCTGATGGGCTTACCGGGAACGCACTAACTTCATAGCCGGGGTGAAAACATGGCGCACGAAATGTACAGCGGTTTCTTCACCGAGTTTTACGATATACTTCACGCAGGCCTGACCGACGTAGATTCATATATTGAATTCGCCCGCAAGTTCGGCCCTGATATCCTGGAGCTTGGCTCGGGCACCGGCAGAATCCTGATACCCTTGGCAAGGGCAGGCTTTAGCGTCACCGGAGTAGATTATTCCGATGATATGATCGCCCGTTGCCGAGCTAAGCTGGAGCTGGAACACGAGTCTGTGAAAGCCAAGGCGGCCATTGTCAAGCAGGACGTCACCCAACTTAAGCTTGACAGGAAATTTGACTTAATCATCGCCCCTTGCAATATGATCAACCACTTCCTCGAACCAGCACCGCTCATTAAGATGTTTAGAGGTGTCAAGCGCCACCTCAAACCTACGGGCGTTTTCATCCTGGACAACAGCATTCCAGATATCCCCTATATGGTCGATATCAACCGGGTTGAGAGGATTGCCGCCTTCGAACACCCGCTCACAGGCACAAAGATTATCGACAGGTTTACAAGTACATACGATTTTGTCAACCAGCTGGAACACAATGTGATCCACCTCGAAGAATATGATGAGGAACATAATCTGCTAAGAGAAGCATCTTACTCGATAACCATGGCGTACTATTTCCCCAGGGAACTAAGGCTTATGCTTGAAATGGCCGGACTGGAGGTCTTTCACGAACAGGGCTCTTTAGATGAAGATATTCCTATAGGAGCCGATTCTACCCAGATGGTGTTGTTTGCCCGGTAAGTGAATTTGCACTTACTGGATCAAATTACATAAGTCATGTAAACTTTCAGACAGGCGAAAGGTGTTTCTCAAGGCAGGGATTGCCACACAGGGCGCTTGCCTGAATCCATTGGAGGTATAAGTTGTGAACAGGCCTGAAGCTGCCCAGAATAACCGCTGGATTTCTTCCCAGCTAACCGGCACCCCACGGAAGTGGTTAATTGCATATATGACCCTGATAGCAGGCGTAGGGCTGGGTTTTTCAGCGTGGGTGCTTATAGGCTACGATCCTCCGGACCCGTACACCACGGCGGTTTTTGCAATACTCGGAATCATAAGCTTCAATCAGCCTATAAAAATCTCGCCAAAAGCTGAATTCCATGCCACCTGGCCTATCTTATTTGCTGCGCTCCATTGCTACGGCCTTCCTTTAGCAGTGCTAACCGGAGTTCCCGGAATGCTCTCCCAGCTTGTTTTCCTGAGGAAGCCACTGCTTACCGCGTTGTTTAACAGCGGGCAGCTGGCCATCAGCCTGGGAGTGGCAAACATCACCACCGGATTTGTGAGAAGCCTCACGCCAGATGTGATAACTTGTGAAATAATCGCCATGGTAGTAGGTATGGCCGTATTCGACCTGTGCAACATTACCTTGGTGAGCCAGGCAGTATGTAAGGAACGGCAGGAGAGCTGGCGGGCATGTTTTGAACAGATGCTCCTCGCCAACAGACGTTGCCTCCTCCCCCTTATGTACCTCCTCTCCCTGACGAGCGCGCTGCTTTGCTTCTTCATCGGAAACATCGGGCTTCTGCTAACCTTTGCCCATGTGCTTGCAGTATCCCACTTGATGCGGTTCCAAAAAGAACTGGACCTGAGGACCGAAGAATCCCGTACCGATCCTTTGACTAAAGCGCTAAATTACAGGTACCTTGAGGACTGGCTCAATAGCGAATTCCCCAAATTGGCGGCTGCCTATACGCCGTGCAGCTTTATATTCATCGACCTGGACGGGCTCAAGATGGTCAACGACACCTTCGGACATGAAGCGGGGGACAGGGTGCTGGTTGACGTAACCAAAGCTCTCATTTCCACCGCCAGGCCCCAAGACATAATCATCAGGTATGGCGGCGACGAATTCGTGATCATTTGTCCTGGTGCAGACATAGAAACTGCAGAAGCCATAGGCAACAGCCTGATCGCAGTGTGCAGCTCACCTGTACACTACAAGGGCGCAACGTTCAACATCGGGTTAAGCGTGGGGATCGCAGCATATCCAGACGATTCAGACGTAGGCAGAGACCTTATCCGCCTGGCTGACTGGGCCATGTATCACTCCAAGAAAAGCGGCGGCAACAGGGTGTGCAAAGCCAGCGACCTGTGAAAACATAAGAGCTCAAAACTCGATAGCCCCCTGGATAATGGAAAACTCCAGGGGCTGCAGATCGTGCTTTCGGGACGCGCACACAAGGTCCACCCGGATGCCGTGGTAATCCCGCGCGATGCTGCTGTGCTTGTACAAAAAGTCGCGTATGGCAAGCCGTAGTTTGTGAATTTTGGACTTGCTCACCGACTCTTGTGGTGTAACCAAGGATCCCCTCCGCCTATAGCGGACTTCCACAAACACCAGGGTAGTTCCGTGACCGGCGACTATGTCAATTTCTCCGTACCCGCAGCGGTAGTTCCGGTACAAGATGCGATAATCTCTTTGAAGCAAGTAATCGCATACCTCAGTTTCCACCATATACCCGGTGCACTGAGGCGAGGACCTGCGCCCCTTCATTCGAGCACCCGCTGCCTGTATGACAGCGCTTCAGCCACATGTACCTCTTCGATCCTCGACGATCCGTCTAGATCGGCTATGGTAGCCGCCACCTTCATAATCCTGTAATAGGCTCTGGTAGACAGGCCCATCCGGTTGTAGGCATCAAGCAGCAGCCTCCGCCCTGATGCCGAAATGCTTAACAGGGTGGACAGTTGCTTGGGGCCCATTTCAGCATTGGATACCAGCCCAGTGCCTTCTAACCGTTTCCGCTGGAGGTTCCTGGCTTGTTCAACCCTTTGTTTCACCAATTGTGCGCTTTCTCCGTTCGGCTCCCGTGCCAGCTCTTCGATTTCCACCCTCCGCACAGGCATGAAAATATCTATTCTATCTAGCAGGGGGCCGTTGACCTTGGACACATACTGGCGCCTTTGGTGAGGGGTACACTGGCAAAATTGCCAATCACTGCCCCAATGGCCACACGGACAGAGGTTCATGGCTGCCACAAGCAGCACCCGGCAAGGAAAACGATAGGTGCCGCCTTTGCGGGTAATATTTACCACCCCGTCTTCAAGAGGTTGGCGGAGAGCATTGATTACCTGGACAGAAAACTCCGGGAGCTCATCTAGAAATAACACTCCCCTGTGAGCGAGGGTGATCTCCCCGGGTTTAGGGATCGCCCCGCCTCCCACCATTGCGGCAGGCGTCACTGTGTGATGGGGAGACCTGAACGGCCGCCGTGTCAAGAGCCCGCTTCCCTTGGGAAGCAACCCTGCGACACTGTGGATCTTGGTCACGGTAACCGACTCTTCATGACTGAGGTCGGGCATAATCTCAGGAAGTGCCTTGGCTAACAAGCTCTTTCCCGCTCCAGGTGGCCCCACCAAGAGNNAGTATGCTGTGCTCTCCGGCCGCGGCGATCTCCAATGCCCTTTTGGCAGCACGCTGCCCCCGTATCTGTTCATATACCACTGAACCGGACGTGGCGTTACGCTTTGCTGAAGGAGCCACAGCAGCCGGCAGGGATGCTTGTCCCTTGACAAATGCGGCCACTTGGGCGAGATTAGACGCAACCCTTATGTCAAACCCCTTGAGGAAGGCTACCTCGCCCTGGTTGTCTACTGGGATTACTGCACCTTCATGGCCTGATTCGTAAAGTGCCAGCACCATTGCAAGCACTCCGGGTACAGGCCTTATGGTGCCGTCTAAAGCCAATTCGCCCAAGAAACCGTAATTGCAGATGGTGGTATGGGGAAGCTGGCGGGACGCAACCAAGAGCGATACTGCCATGGCCAAGTCAAGTTGCGTCCCTGCCTTGTGAAGACCGGCTGGGGCCAAGTTCACGGTGATCCTACGAGATGGAATGGAAAACCCCGAATTCCTGATGGCCGACCGCACCCGGTGCTTAGCTTCTTTTACTGAAGCCGCGGGCATTCCCACGATCTCGAGGCAAGGCAACCCACCTGACACGTCGGTTTCCACGATGACCCGCAACCCGTCGACACCAGACACAGTTGCACTAAATACAGAAGACAGCAAACCCATTACCTCCGGTGGCAGTCTTGTTGCCTGGCGGTTCTGGTCACAAGCCCAACGCAGGTGACATTCTACGGGTCATTATAGCACTTATTGTCAGTTCTGGCAAGACTTGCTACAACTTACGACAGTTTCCGCTTGGTGGGATCAAGCAGCAGTGACAGCCCCATCCTCTGTTTTGCCCGCTTGAGCACCTGGGAACTCACTTCGTTGGCTTTTTCCGCTCCCTGTTTGAGGATGCTTGAAATTATCCCAGACTCGGCATATTCCCGGTATTTTTCCTGTACAGGCGCAAGGGTTTCAATTATTGCGTCGGCGAGGGCTTGCTTGAAAGCGGCGTAACCTTTGCCCTCGAATTGCTCCTCAATTTCAGAAAACTCAAGCCCGGTACACAGGGAGTAAATGGTCATAAGGTTAGCTATCGCAGGCTTATCTTCGGGAGAATACACTATTTCCCGGCCCGAATCGGTGACCGCCCTGCGGATCTTGTTCACAATATCGTCTTTGGAATCAGACAGACTTATGTAGCCCAAGGGGTTTGGATCCGATTTGGACATTTTCTTGTCAGGGTTCTGCAAAGACTTTATCCTTGCTCCAAATTCGGGGATTACCGCCTCAGGGACCTTGAAAGTCTCCCCGTAACGGCTGTTGAACCTTTGTGCTAGGTCTCTGCACAACTCCACATGTTGCTTTTGGTCCTCGCCTACGGGAACTACATCGGTGTCGTACAACAGTATATCTGCGGCCATCAGCACAGGGTAAGTAAACAGCCCCGATGAAAATGACTCTTTGCCTTTGGATTTGTCCTTGAACTGGGTCATTCTGGACAATTCACCGAAAGTGGACACGCACTCAAGCATCCAAGAAAGCTCGGCATGGCACGGCACGTCTGATTGCACGAACAAGGTAGCCTTCTGGGGATCAAGGCCTGCGGCAAGGTAATACAGTGCCGTATCATTTATCAGTTTTGGCAATTCTTCCGGATCCTGATATACGGTAATCGAATGGAGATCCACAATGCAAAAGAAACAGTCATAATCGTCCTGAAAGTCAGTAAACCGTTTGATAGCACCAAAATAGTTGCCTAGGTGCAAAACTCCTGACGGCTGAACGCCTGAAAATGCTCTCTTCTTCACAGTCCCGCCCCCTCTGTCAGCAGCGCCGCTTCACTTTACCGGCAACCGGCGCGGCTACTATAATACTCATGCATGTGATTCAACATAAGTGCATATTACTAGATTATGCACATAATCGGAGTGATTGTTTCAATCATTATAGGTATTTATACATTGTCCTGGTCATGGATATTGCTCAAGGACAACAACCGTGCCGGTGCAGCCTGGTCCTTGTTGCTTGCCGTAAGTTCCTTGGCCGCTTCCCTCTACTACTTCATCCAACACGGCTTTTTCCCATAAGCAACCTTCCATGCCTGCCCTGACCGGCTCACAAGCCCAAGTAGCTTCAAATGAATTGTGGTCAGTATATTTAGATTATAGATGAGTTCCACAAAGAGAAAAAGCCCGGGCAAACCCCGGGCCAATAAGTGTAGCTGTCGCATCTCGGGGGGTGATCTGCGGCAACCATTACAGCTCACTTACATAATCGAGCCGGCACTAATTTTTATATATAGGACCAAAAGGCCTATTTTTGAGGTAAACACAGTGCCTTTAGCACAGCAATGGCTGCCTGGGTCCTGTCCCGGACCCCCAGTTTCTTGTATACATTGTAAAGATGGTTTTTCACGGTTTTTTCGCTGATAAACAGGGTCTCAGCGATGGCTTTGTTGGACATACCCTTAGCTACTAGTTTGAGAGTTTCCAATTCCCTTTCGCTAAGCTTACGGATATCAGAAAGGGTTGAAGTGACGCTGCCGAAAATCTCCTGGAAATCGGGTACCTTAGAGGCCGCAAGCCTGTCTATGATCGAAGATGATACATACAGATCGTTTCGAGCAGCAGCTGCAATGGCACACATAATCTGATCCTCGGTGGCGTGTTCGTCCACGAAACCATAGACACCTGCCCTGCAATACTCAGCTATACTGAACCACTCTAGGTCCCTGGCCATCAGCACAAAGCTGGATTGTGCGTATCGTTGCTTAAGCAGAGATATCCGCTCTAAGGTCGTTTGCATGTCCGGGTAGTTGCCGCAAACCACGATTACATCGTAGCCCACGGCTTTGGCAGGCCGCCTGGGCTGGGAGCTAATGGCACCGTTATACCACAGGCGCACATCGTCCCGTTCCTGGAACATAGCCTGCAATCCTTTTTGCATTGAAGGTTGGTCCACTGCAATCAGAACATCAAGCATAGTATGCCTCCAATGAAAAGTCTCTCTAGGTATCATCGAATAAAACCTTGCCTAGATAAGACCTTCATCGGATAAACGTCTGGTCCAGGAATTCCAGTATGTGCACCTTCTGGATTGGGGCACCACCGAAAGCAACTGCTTCACCGAGACCCATCCTCACCAAGGGCTTGTTCCCAGGCACAATGTACAGATAAGAGGCGCCGTGCCGGAAACAATTTCTGGCAACATCGGTAAGACAAACCCCTCCGGGCCGGCGTTTGATAGGGTGCTTTCCTCCTCTCACCCTAGGCCCACGCGCCGTTTTACCAGTCTTTCAAGCAGCCTCATGATTTTCGTACCTATAAACTCTTTGTGTCCGATGCGTTCAACCAGTACCGTGTGGCAACCTACAAGGTTCCCGCCAAGTACATCGGTAAAGATCTGGTCTCCTATAACGCAGGTCTCATGGGGCTTTGAATCAAGCAGCTCCAAAGCTTGCCTGAAGAAGCGCACAATAGGCTTCCTGGCACCTACAATCAGCTTGGTGTTGAGCTTGTGGGACATCTCCACGATGGTAGGAGCAGGCCTGGCATTTGTGAGTATCAATGTCTTGTAGCCGCTCCGGTGCAGGAAGTCAAACCAATCAGCTAACTCCTGAGCTACACGGTAATCCCGCCATGGAACCAAGGTGTTGTCAAGATCCGTGATAACGGATGTGATGGCCCTTTGTTTGAGCCATTCAGAGGGCAAGTCATATATGGTCTCAATGTGCAGAGACGGAGTCAAAAGCTGCATTATTGTCTTGCGGCGAACCTGTGTATTGTGTGACACTATGTAAGACACCCCTCCCTATATTACCCAATTGCGGCCCGGTAGTTAATCATATCCTGTAATGGGCGCGTTAGGAAGGGGCGGAATAGCGGGCTAGCTTGCAAATGGCTTGCAAGCTTTGGCAAGTTTGGCAAGGGCCCGCTTCTCAATGCGGCTTACATAAGAACGGGATATCCCAAGCATGTTGGCAATTTCTCTCTGGGTCTTCTGGACCTTGCCGTTCAGCCCGTACCGGTATTGCAGAACCTGCTTTTCCTTGTCATCCAACATATCGAACTGCGCAAGTACGTTTTCTGCCTGAACCTTGGCTGCAACCACGTCTGCAATATCAGGTTCTTGGTCTTTGATGATGTCGATGTACGACACGTCTCCATCGTCTGAATCCGAGGTAAGGGGTTCAAACAGATGGACTTCATTCCTGTTGTTCTTGGTGGCCCGTAGATGCATGAGGATTTCGTTCTCGATGCACTTTGAGGCATATGTTGCCAGCCTGGTGCCTCTGTCCTGGCAAAAAGTATCAATGGCCTTGACAAGCCCTATGCTGCCTATGGATATGAGATCTTCTACATCCTGAGGGTTGGGGTCGAACTTTTTCACAATATGGGCCACCAACCTCAAATTGTGCTCTATGAGCACATTTCGGCTGGTTACGTTGCCATCCCGCACTGCATTTAGATGAAACAGCTCATCTGTTTCCGACAGAGGCGGGGGAAAATGATTGCCTGTAAGATATCCGAAGCAATTAAGGACTGCCTCTAGAATAATTGCAGCAATGCCAAGAAGCAGTTGATGCAAGCTGAAAGTCCCCTCCGGTCACACAGATTGGGCCTGCTGTAGCACATCTATATACTATGGCCTAAGCCCCACATGTGTGCGTGTCCCGGAGGTTTTTCGCCTTACGACCACTATCGGGGTTTGCTGTTCCTGGTTGCCCGCAGGATTGCTGGACATTACCTCTTCAAGCCATGCAGGATCCACTCCCTGTGAATAGCCTACCGCCCACGCCACCCCAAGATCGTTGGCATCTACAATTGCAGCTTCGCACCCCAGCTCCCGGGCCATCGCTTGTGCCAACCCTGGAGGATCCTCGGGCCCCATAATCACATAGTAGTCGTAAGGAGGCAGACTGCCCAGCACGTCATCGATTTGTCCTGCATCCTGGCCTCCAACCACATAGAACCAGCCCTTCTTGCCCAAGAGCTTGCCCACTGCACCGGCGGCAGCCGCCACAAGGGTCCTAACCGTTCCGATTTCCTCGAGCAACACCTGCATGGACAAAGGGTTGGCCATAGGCGCAGCCCCGCCAAAGGGGACGTCTTTCTGATCTACGAACCGGGACAAAGTCTTGGCCAAGAAACCCGGTTCCACTGCACCTTCCATGAAAATACGACCTTCCATGAGCCCTGCCACACATGAAGACAGGGTAGCTATGTCTCCCGGCTCAGGCTGGGTCACGTACTGTTTCATCACCTGGACAGGATTGTCCCTTTCCACAAATAGCCTGGTTTTCACAGGTATCAGTTGGACATCGGGAGGCGGCAGCTTGCCCCTCACTGGAACCGGAGGCAGGTCCTCCTGCTTGCCAAATCCCAGGTCTTCCCAGTCTTGCCTCAGCAACATGCTCTTAGGATACGCCTTGATACCCAAGGCCAGAATGTCCCGGGCTTCGTCCCGGCGGCCCCTGTCAATCAAGCCTTTCACAAGTATGTGGAATTCATGATCGTGGAAGTTGGATGACTCCAGTTTTATGAACTCGCCCAGGTGGTCTATAAGTTCGTCTTCCATACCCTTTTCCTCTAAGATGCGGCATACCCGCTTGTAAGCGACCTTGAGCGGGTTTTTCTTGTTAAGCCGTTTGCATATGTCAAGCGCATGCTTGAAAGACTCAAATGCGCCGTCTGTGTCTTCCATGAAGAAATATTGTATGTCTCCGATGAGCAGATAAGGCCAGGGGTTCTCAGGTTCAATCCGTGACAGGTGTGTGGCTACGTCAAGCGCGCTCTGGTACTCCTGGTCTTTGATGTATACATGGATAAGCAGCCGCCCGCATCTAAGGGAAGGCCTTTTTTCCAGGGCTTTCTCCAGGAGTTCCTTGGCTTCGGGCCTTCTGCCTGAGCGGATCAGCTCCTTAGCCGCCATGTACACTACGTATGGATGGTGTCCGGGCTTTGCATGTTTGGCAAATCCTTTAGACGCAACCGGTTTAAGTCCTAATACATCCAGGAACCACAACCAGTAGATCATCACTGAACTCAATAGGAAGAACCCCTTTCTGTCACAACATCTACTCCCACATGGTATCACATGAGCTGTGAGCGGTCTACCTGCAGTGAACCAGCTGCTCTGCTATCTTCCTGAAGAGGGGGGCGGCTACCGTGGGCCCGTCACCTGTGCTTTCACAAAACACACAGATCACATACTTAGGCGACAGAACCGGTGTCCAGCCTACGAACCAACCGTGGTCTGAGCCGGGGCTGCCCGTGATTTCAGCAGTCCCTGTCTTGCCCGCACTGCCGAAACCTGGTACCCAGGCTGCCTTGCCCGTGCCTTCCTGAGTTGAAAGCAGCAGGGCTTCCTGCAACAGCTGGGATACCTGCTCTGAGAACAATTGCTTGTGTTTTGCTTCCGCACCTGGAACCAGCCGGGGATTTTGCCACATCCCTCCACAGGCCACCGCCCTGTAAAAGCTCGCTGCCTGGACGGGAGTAACAGTAAGATAGCCCTGGCCTATGGAAAAATTGGCCACATCACCGGGAAACATTGAGTATGGATCAGGCAGGACCCCATGGGATTGCTGGGAAAGGGGCAGGCTTAATTTAGCCCCAAAACCGCACTCATAGGCCCAACTGACTAACTCTTCAGGAGGTATCCTCAACCCGATTTGGATAAGAGCTGAATTGCACGACTGGGCCAGGGCTTGCGTCGGGGTAATCCTGCCATGGGCAGCCCCGCAGCTTATCACCCTGGAGCCCACCTCAATCCTGCCCTGGCACTCAAATAGCTCGTTATAGGCTACATAACCTTTCTCAAGGGCTAAGGCAAGCAGCACCGTTTTCCAAATTGACCCTGGAGGAAAATCGCTTATCGTCCTGTTCACGAAAGGGGCATCGGGAAGGTGAAAGTAGTCTTCGGGTCGGTTTTGATCGTACTGAGGCCGTGATGCCAGTGCAAGGATGTCACAGGTTTGAGCATCTAACACCACAACCCCGCCCTTTGAGATCCCCTCTTGGTCCAAGACTTTCTCTACGATATACTGGACGTTCACATCCAGGGTCGTGAGCAGGTCCTGGGGATGCTCCCCTGTAAACCCCATCCGCACGCCTGCTCCGGGAAGTTCCGAACCATCCCCTGTGATCAGGGTACCCACCCACGCAGGCAGCCCTCCGGCGAGGGTGGTCTGGAACCAGCTTTCAAGCCCGCTCTCCCCCACGTTATCCTTAGGGTTGACGTACGCATTAGGCCTCACGTACCCCACCACATGCCTCGCCAGAGACCCAGGTCCGTACCTCAGCTCCTCAGGGATCACCACAAGCCCCGGGATAGGTTGGGCCATTATGGCCTCAGCCAGTTCAAGCGGCAGTTCCCTCATGAGTTTGAACGGAGCAGTGTGGGTATCAAGCATCTCCTGGAGGTGGCTTTCAGCCAGCCCGGTAAGCAGTGCAACCTCTTTCACAAATGTTTCCGTGTCTTCTATCTGAGAGGGGAACACAGCCAAAGCTGAATGCCATGACGGGTAATGAAGGGGTACCCCGTTTCTGTCAAGTATCCTACCTCTGGCCAGAGTCACAGGCAGGCTTTCCCGCCTTTGCAGGGAAGCAGGCCTTATATACCTGGCTCCGGCAATTGAGTCGATGATCTGGTACCGGACAAGCAAGCCCAGGAAAAACAATAACACGCAGCCCACAGCGAACACAACGTGCTGTATCCTAGCATGGGTGTCCGGGCCACTGGGGCGCTTCTGCTTCCCCCACCCTGAAGCCTTTTCCACCTTGCTCACACCGGCCTCCCTAAACAAGACCAATGGATGTCTTATTCACTTTGATATGTTGTCCTGGAGGTTTACCGGTTTATGCTTCTTGCCCGCAAGGTTTAGGCCGCCGGATGCGGGGGAAGCCTGCCGCCACTAGGTTAAATTCCGCCTCCTGACCAGGTCAGCCAGGTACTGTTCGAGCTCTTCTCCCAGGTCTTCCCGGGATAACGCCATTTCAATGGTGGCAATGAGAAGTCCTTTGGGGGTCCCTACATCATACCGTATACCTTTGAACTCGTAACCGATTATGGGTTCTGCTTGAGCCAGCACCCTCAATGCATCAGTGAGCTGGATCTCACCGCCCCTGCCAGGTTCAAGGTCCTCGAGCACAGGGAATATTTCCGGGGGCAGTATGTACCGGCCGATAACTGCAAGGTCTGACGGGGCATCTTCAGGCGCAGGTTTTTCCACCAGGTCTGAGACTTCCCACAAGCCGCCACCCAAAGGCTTGCCTTGGATTATGCCGTAAGACGAAACCTCATCCCTGGGCACCCGGCGTATGGCCACAACCGGTCGCTTGGTGGTTTCGTATACTTCTATCATTTGCTTGAGGCAAGGCTCATGGGCAACCACGATGTCATCGCCCAATAGCACCGCAAAATGCTCATCTCCCACATGCTGCTTGGCGCACCACACAGCATGCCCCAGGCCCAATGGCTTCTTCTGCCTCACGTAGTGTATCTGGCACATACAAGCTATGTTCCTGACCAGTTCCAAAAGGTCGGTCTTGCCTTGTTTCTCTAGATGGTATTCAAGCTCACCCGAATGATCGAAGTAGTCTTCCAGGGGCCGCTTATCTTTCCCTGTGATGAACAAAAAGTCCTCGATTCCAGACTGGACAGCTTCTTCGACCACATACTGGATTGCAGGCTTGTCGACTATGGGCAGCATTTCCTTTGGCTGGGCTTTGGTTACCGGCAAGAACCTTGTACCAAGGCCCGCCACGGGGAAAATCGCCTTTTTGATTGACATCCGAAAATGCTCCTTTCGCCTAGTGCTACACCTATTCTAACCTCACACGCCGCAAAAATGAAATCTAGCTCTATCCAAGTCTGTCCCCTGCGCTTGTGCTCCGGCAAGAAACGGAACATAATAGATATGGTGAGCAAATGTGCGTATATCAATGTGGACAGACAGCTACTACCCTTATATTTCAGGTGTTACCCGCTCCGTAGCAACCACCAAAGCAACCCTGGAGACTATGGGCCATGAAGTTACCGTGTTCTGCCCCTGGTATCCGGGAGCCAACCACGAAGAGGGGATTTACCGCTTCCAGTCGATAAAGGCGCCGACCAAACCCGATTTCTACATAGCCTTTCCTGCAAACCCCAAACACCTAATTGCCTTGAGCGAAATCTCGCCTGAGGTAATCCATATCCATTCTCCGTTTAACCTCGGCAAGATGGGGCTGCGGATGGGCAGGCTTCTTAAAATCCCGGTGGTGTTTACTTACCATACCATGTACAACATGTACTCCCACTACATTCCTTTGATAGGGCCCATGGCATCTGAGCTTGTCGAAGCGGGGTCATTCATTACCGCCAACCAGGCCGATGCGGTGATAGCCCCGTCAAGTGCAATCAGGGACTATCTTTTGGAACACAACGTGAAAACCAAAATCTTCGTAATCCCTACGGGCATTGATATCGAACGTTTCCGCAAGGGAAACCCTGATTATATTCGCCACACCTTCAACATCCCGCCCCAGACCCCGGTGCTGCTTAGCTGCGGCAGGCTGGGCCCTGAAAAAAATCCTGAAACCCTGCTTAGAGCGTTTGCCTTAATCCAGAGACAGATAGACTGCTATCTCGTGCTGGTAGGTGACGGGCCCTTGCAGCGGTCCCTGATGGAGCTTGCCAACCAGCTGGACATGGCCCATAGGATAATTTTTGCCGGCAAGGTCCCTCCTGACATAATGCCCCACATGTATGCAGGAGCCGATCTATTCTTGTTTGCGTCTGTAACCGAAACCCAAGGGTTGGTAATTGCTGAGGCGAAATCTGCCGGGGTGCCCTGTGTGGCGGTGGGGGCGCTGGGTGTCAAGGACATGGTGGAACATAACGTCGACGGATACTTGTGTGAAAACGCCCCTGAACACATAGCTGAAAAAGCCCTGGCCTTGCTGGAAGATCAAGAGCTGCTTAGCACTATGAAATCTAATGCGTTGGCCAACGCGGCCAAGTTTTCGTTGGAGACAACCTGTAACAAGCTGCTTGAATGCTATAAGCAGGTGATCCAAGGTGCGTAAGCATGGCCTGTGCTCAAGCAGGCCTCTCGATCCGCCCCTTCCGCGCAAGTGCCTCCATGTAGAGCTCAGTGTACAGCGCAGCTGACCTGTTCCATGAAAAGTCGCGCTGCATTACATTCACCACAAGGGATTGCCATGCGGTCTTATTGCTGTAGGTGTTCACCGCCCTGGATACCGCGCCTACCAGGTCGTCTGCAGTGTAGTTCCAGAATACAAACCCGCTGCCGGTACCGCTGGTGCTATCGTAATCCAGCACCGTGTCCTGGAGGCCCCCTGTCCTCCGCACTATCGGTATTGACCCGTACCTCATGGCGATGAGCTGGCCGAGCCCGCACGGCTCATATCTTGAAGGCATGAGGAACATGTCAGAGCCTGCATAGATTTTTTGGGCCAGCACCCCGCTAAACCCTATTATCGCGGCCATTTTATCGGGATAACGCGATTTTACCGAGGAGAACGCTGCCTCGTAATGGGGGTCCCCTGTGCCCAACAGTACAAATTGCACGTCCATAGAAAGTATCCTGTGGATACCTTCCAGCAATATGTCCAGGCCCTTCTGGTCTACAAGCCTGGAGACCATCCCGATGAGAGGCCGCTCGGAAATAGGCAGCCCAAGCTCCCTCTGCAGGGCGTACTTATTTTCATTTTTCCCGTCTGGGTTCGATGAATCATAGGTCTTGTAAATCCGCGGATCGGTAGCAGGATCGAACTCGTGATAGTTTATGCCGTTGACTATCCCGTACAGATCTCTGCCGCGCTTCCTGAGGATCCCGTCCAGCCCTTCGCCAAACTCAGGCGTCTGGATTTCCCGGGAGTAGGTTTCCGATACCGTATTGAGTACATCGGCATACACTATCCCTGCCTTCATGAAGCTTACATTGCCGTAGAATTCCACTCCTTCAGGGTGGAAATAACGTTCAGGGACACCCAAGAGCTTGAGGATCTGCTTTGGGAAATTGCCCTGGTAACGCAGGTTGTGAATGGTGTAACAAGTGGCTACATCCTCCCAGGCAGGATTGGTATGGGCCCTTTCCCTCATGAGCAGGGGCACAAACCCAGACTGCCAGTCATTGCAGTGAACTACGTCGGGGATGAAATTCAGGTACTCGCACATTTTGAGTACCGCCCGGTTGAAGAAACTGAACCGCTCTGCTTCATCCGGATACCCGTAATACCCTTCCCTGTCAAAATAATGGTAGTTGTCCAGGAAATATACCGGCACATGCTTTACTCCGTCAGGGCTTTTGGCCTCAATGGAGCTCTTCCGCACGATGCAGGTGGCTTTCCTCGGCCCTACTTGCACCGGAAAATCACCCACGGTGGTGAAGTCGGATATGTTGCGATACCTGGGCAACACCACCCGCACATCATTACCTTGCAGGAGGAGGGCTTTGGGCAGGGAACCCGCTACGTCCGCCAGCCCGCCTGTCTTGGCAAAAGGCGCAACTTCAGACGACACCAGAAGGATCTTCATTCCTGTATCCAGCAACTAGCCTCATCCTTTCCCGCCAAATTGCTGCGCTGCTAACTCAGGGGGAGTTGGGTTTATCCAGACGGCAGCACCTTTCTCCAGCCCTGCTTCTACATTGAGCCTCGGATATACATGGATATGCCAGTGATCGGCCGGCTGCTTGCGTGACCGCTTGGGAGGCGGCAGGGTATGAAATACGATGTTGTACGAAAGCGATGAAAACATTTTTTCGTATGCTCGGAACAACGATGTAAAGATTTCGGCAAGCTGCACTGCCTTGTCATTATCCAGTTCGGAAAAGGTCACAGAGTGCTTTCTGGGCACTATCAGGGTTTCAAACGAGAACCTGGAAGCAAACGGGCAAAGCACAATGAATTCCCGGTTCTTGAATGCCACCCGCTCGTCCTTCTCGGTTTCCCGTTCTATGTAGTCACACATAAGGCACCGGCCGGTCTTGGACTCGTATTCGCTGAAACGGGAGAGTTCAGTGGACACTTCAGGCGGCAAGAGCGGCAGCCCGATTATCTGGAAATGCGGATGGAGCAGAGAAGCCCCGCCTTCTGGCCCCCAATTGCGGAAGATTTGCACATAGACAATGTGTTTGTCATCGCCCAGCACCCGGTACCGCTGCTTGAGGGTTTCGAGGACGGCCGCCATGTCTTCCACGGTATATGTCCCCAGGGTGCCGTTGTGCTTGGTGGTTTCTACCACTACCTCATGGGCACCGATAGCCGGCATGCGCCAGTACATAGAACTATCGTCTACTTCCGGCACAACTTCTATGTCGGCCATACCTGAGTCGATCTCTGCAGTTTCCGCAGGACGCAATGCAGGGAATTTGTTGGGCACTACCCGCACCCGCCAGCCAGGCGTGTCAGGCTTGCCTGAATCCCGCAGCGCATGCACTTCAGGAGGAGTCTCGTTTTCGTTACCTTCACAGAACGGGCAACCGGGATCCCGGTCAGGAACCGGGTCCTCATGTTGCTGAGCCGCCCTGAAATCGTTGGGTCTCTTGGCTCGTTCTGAGGCAATTATGGTATAGGTTCCGGACAGAATATCATACCGTAGCTCGGCCAAGTGCATCGTCCTTTCGAGAGAACTTAAGTGTCAAGAAGGGGTAGCGAACTACCCCTTACNNTTACCTGAGGGTGCCTACCGCCACTGTGTCTGTGTTCCCAGGCCGGACTGCATCCAACTAGGCTGGCCGCCCCATCGGGCCCACTGAGCAAGACTCGAGGGCCCCATGCCGCTCTGGCCCTCACCCGCTTGGGTACCGGTCCATTGCGGCGTCTGGCTGTACGCCGGCTGCCACCCTGTACCTGTGTGATACTGTCCACCCGACGACGTCAGGCCCGTGTTGTAGCTGCTGTACAAGGGAGTCTGGGTGACATTGTGAAACCCTGGGGTACTGCCTTGCATCCAGCTGGGCTGGCCGCCCCACGAGGCCCAGTGGGCCAAGCTGCTGGGCCCCATGCCACTCTGCCCTTCACCACGCTGGGTGCCGGTCCATTGCTGGGCCTGGCTATAGCCGGGCTGCCAGCTTGTGCCGGTCCCACCCTGCATCCAGCTGGGCTGGCCGCCCCATGACGCCCATTGGGCAAGACTCGAGGGCCCCATGCCGCTTTGGCCTTCACCACGCTGAGTGCCGGTCCACTGCGGGGTCTGGCTGTAGCTCGGCTGCCAGCCTCCAGTTTGACCCGTTTGATACTGCTGGGTTCTCATGTAAGCTTGCCCGCCTGTGCCTGTCTGGAATCCCTGGGACATAGGCTGGGAATACCATCCGCCTTGCCCGGACTGCCACCCTGTGTGCTGGGCCTGCCATCCTCCGGGCTGGTTGGGTGAGCTTCCCTGGGAATACACGTTGGGATTACCTATCATCTGGCTTTTTCCTCCCATATCAGACGTTTCACCTGCTATCGACGAAAGCACCTGCTTTGACTCCTGGGCCGCATTTCTCAGGTCATTCACAGCTTGAGGGTCGGCCTGCCTGGGTTTGTACCAACCTTTGGAATTGAGATAATCGAACACTTGCTTAGCCTGGGACTGGGTTTCGTTGTGCATCTTCTGAAACATGGTCCTCAAGTTCGGATCCATTGATTCCAAAACCGCAGGCGCGTAGTAATAATTGGATATGTACTTCTGACTCGTCAGGATGTCTTCTGCGATCTCCTTGTCGCTGAGGGTACTTTGCTTTTGCCCTGCACCCTGGGTGTGAGACATACAATCCCCCTCCTTTTCCGCTAATTCACTTGGCTGATAAGCATATCAACGTGCTGTCGGCAGCTTCTCTGCAACTCGAGCACAAGTCTGCGCAACTCGGGATCTTGCACTTGGTTGAGGTAGTTGGCCAGTTTTTGGCACATCAGAGTTTCGCCTTTGATGGACTCAGCAAGGTACCAGGCTTCGGTTTGAGTGAGCGCCAATCAGCCGTCACCCCCTTTCACGTCAGAAATAGGATTCCTCGTGAAGCGCCACGGTATTCTAGCGTGGGCTGTTACATGGTCAGCGAGCCGGCTTCATCGATTACCATCTGGAGCACCATTTCCTCTTGTCCGGTCATGGCGTTTATGTAGATGAGATAAGTATCACCCCCATGGGTAACCCGGAATTCCCATGCCATGACCGCCCTGCCTGAAACCAGGGGAATTACCGTCAACCTTGGCTCGCCCTCCTGGTTAAGTTCAGGGTTAAGCACCGCCCGGGCTTGGCTTGCAGACACCAGAGGAGGCTTTAGTTCTGACGATACGGCGTTGGTGAGGTAGCCCATGGCATCATAGCCGATGATCTCGCCGGTATCCAATGCCACCTCTACCTTGACCATTTCCGGGTAAAGCACCACCTGGACAGGCTTGCCATCCACCGTGACCGGAGCTGTGCCCGCATAGGTAAACACTACTCTGTCCCCATGGGTTTCAGGCTTTCGCCAACCGGTCTCGATGAACCGGTCCATGCCCAATTTATCCAGGAATGCCGCTGCGGCTTGCCTGGCAGCATCCAGGTCCAACTGAGGGGTTGACCGGGACTTTTGATCCATCCCCCAGAGCACTGCCCCCCCGGCCTTGGCCACGGCAACCGATACCTGGCTGCCATCGTCTCTGGTACCGGTTACCAGAAACGCAGGTACAGCCCCGTCAATGGTCGTAACCCCGACTTCCCGGAAATGCTCTTCCCGGTTCATAAAGCTAAGAGCTACCCTCTCAGCGTCCTGGGGCGAGATTTCCGGGCCGGGGTTGGCCAGAGGTTTTGACTCAAGCGCCCGGTCAGAAAAGGGGCCGTCATATGCCGGCGAAGGGACGCTCTGCACCAGGCTGTCGATTTCAGAAAATCCCCTAAGCCAGGCATCGTCATTTGAAGGCAGCGACGCAGCCAGCCCAAAAGGTAGCATCCCCGCCTGGGAACTACCGCCTCTGAACGCACTGGCTCCTGTGTCTGCAAGCGCCCTTGCCAGATCCTTTACCGCGGTTTCGCAGGTGCTTAAGGTCTCCCATTCTGAAGACGTCACCGCGTCACCTCTTGCCAGTTTCTGGGATAGCACCAAGCAGAAATCCCCTACTTGGGCAATGAATTTCTGCATGGCTGAAAGGTCCACATCCGTCATTCCCATGACCGATATGTTTTCCTGAGCCGCCTGGGAATGGGACCAGCAAGCTGTCAAGAAGGCGCTGCGCTGGGCAGGTGTGGACGAAGCCCGGGCTTTGGCCAAGTTACCTTCCATATTCTCAACGTGAGACAGCAAGTTGAAAAACGCCCGCTGCCTGGCGACTTCCCCCAGGATCCTAAGTCTTTGCACCTCACGGTACTGGATTGCGCCGAAAATAATGGCTGCAATGGCTATTGCAGCAGTTATCCAAAGGGCATACCTTTCGCGTCTTGTTTCCATAAATATCACCCTCCGCAAGCTAACGGCCAAACACGTGGGACCCTATTTGGACTATGATCTGCCGCGTCCATATCCACGGGCTTACGGGCTTTGACGGGTTCCAGAAATACAGTGCTCCGTAAGTGGGATCCCAACCGTTTAGCGCAAGTTCGGCTGCACGGATGTTCTCAGGTGAAGGATCTCTGGTCCAAATAAGCCCGTTTTCCACCGATTCAAACGCCCAAGGGTCATACACCACCCCGGCCACAGTATTAGGGAATTCAGGGCTCCTTACCCGGTTGAGCAACACTGCCGCCACGCCCACCTGGCCTGCGAAAGGTTCGCCTGTGGCCTCGCCCATGATGAGCCGGGCGATAAGGTTGACCTCATCCAGCCAAGTCTGGGGTGCGGCTAACGCCCATTCAGGGGCTGCCCAACACTGGGGTATATCTGTGCTGAGGAACACGCTGCAAAACATCATAAGACCGGCCAAAGCGGCCAAGCAGAATACTTTTCTTGGCATAGACATCCCTTCCCAGTGAACTCTTAGTTTTTCATAGAGTTCCTGAAAGGGCAGGGGGATTATTCACCGAAGCAAGGCTTGCTAATTACCTTGGTATAAAGCTACGTTCCGGTTATGTTCATCCAATGTGCGGGCAAATGCGTGGGTACCGTCGTTTTTCGAGACAAAATACAGGTAATCTACGTCTGCAGGGTTGAGGACCGCCTCCAAGGAAGCCTTGCCGAAATTTGACACAGGCCCCGGAGGAAGCCCGGTATACTTATATGTATTGTAGGGGGATTCAACTTCCAGTTCCTTTAGCAGCACGGTGCCGCTGGATCTGCCCAAAGCGTAAAGCACGGTAGGGCACGCACCTAAATGCATACCCAGCTTTATCCGGTTCAGATACACGGCCGCAATCAGAGGCCTTTCTTCGGCAACCATGGCTTCTTTCTCAACCAGTGCCGCCAGGGTGGAAACCTCATGGACGGTCAGCCCCATCTGGCTGGCCTTGTCCCTGAGTTCTTGGTTAAACACCTGACCAAAGCGTTGGATCATCATGGAGATAATCTGTTCTTCAGACATACCTTTAGATATGTTGTAAGTATCGGGAAACAGATAGCCTTCTACAGGGTATATGGTTTCGGCCAGTTCCTCAGGGCTGGCAAACTCGGCTACCCATTCAGGGTTCTTGGCCAGTTCCAAAAACCTTTCCCTGTCGCCGAACCCCTCTGCTTCAATGAGCGCGGCGATATCTTCCACCCGGGTACCTTCTCTTACGGTAAGCGGATAATATACGACTCTGCCTTCCACCAAGATGGACACAGCATCCCACACGAAAATACCTGGCTCAAAACTAAATTCCCCGGCCTTCATCTTGCCGTCAGCTTTGAGCGCTCGAGATGCCACGCGGAACAAGAAGGGGCTCTTGATCACTCCGGCATTATAGAGGGTATCAGCAATGTCTCTTGTGGAAGCACCAGGCTCAATCACAACCTTGACCGGAGGCGAGTCTGGTGGGAGCGGGCATGAGCTCCAATACACTACAATTGCACAACAGAGGACCAACAGCAATACGGCTGCAAAGACTCGAATTGCGGCTTTCATCTCGTGCCCGCCCCCTCCGGCTCCTATGTCTATTTCTAGGCTTCGGGCTCCTCTTCGTCTTCGTAGTCTTCTATCACTTCAATATCATCTTCAAGGTCAAGCTCGTAGAGGGCCCCGATTACTTCTTCCCATTCGTCTTCGTCGCTTATAGTACAAAGAGTGACTTCGTCATCATTAAGCCGGTCTACCCGCAAGATCACAATCTCCTGCTCGTCATCGTCGCCGTCTACCGGCATAAGTACAACATATTGCCTGTCTCCTACGAACAAATCGTCCAACAGCAGCCTGAATTCCTCTTGGTTGCCTTCGTCATCGGTCAACACGATGAGGTCATCATACTCCTGATCTTCCAGGTGCTCAGGTTTTCTGTCATTCTGGTTGTTCACGTTCTCACTGCCTTTCGGGTTTCCGTGGGTGTTTGACACACTACGAAGATAGTTTTCCAAGATCAACACCGATGCCGCCTGATCAATAGACGACCGGCGCCTTCGCCTTGACATCCCCAAGCCTATCATTTCCCGCTCGGCTTGTGAAGTAGTTAATCGTTCATCCCAACGTACCACGGGCAAACCGCTCCTGGCCTCAAGCTTACGGGCAAAATTCAGGGCCCTCCTGGCCGATTCGCCCAGGCTTCCGTCCATGTTCTTGGGAACGCCAACCACAAAACCTTGGGCTTTGTGGGTATGCGCCAGGCTTATAGTCTCTTCAATTACCTGATCCATACTCCGGTAGGATATGGTACAAAGGGGGTGGGCGAAACTTCCCAGTTCATCGCTTATAGACAGCCCTACCCGTCTTAGCCCCAAGTCTATCCCTATGAGCTTCCCTTTAGGACCAGATTTAGACGTCAGCACCGCTCACCGCCTTGCCAATTTAGAGCACCTTGAGGCAGAAATGGGGACACACCCTGGCACAATACCCGCACAACATACACCTGGATTGGTCTACCTCAGCTCTGCCTTGTACTACACAAATAGCACCGAATCCGCAGATCTCCTCACATTTGCCGCACCCTTGACACCAAGCTTCCACAACCAGGCGTTTTTGGGTTGCCCCAACCGCCGGCTGGAGCCTTGCCGCTTCCTCAGGTGAAAGATCCCCACACAAGACCCTGCACGCAAACTCAAGTTCCTTCTTGTTTTTCACTCCCACGCACACGCTGTGCTTGTGGGGAAAGTCCCTGACGTAGCAGAGGGCTTCGTATGCCCTGCGGAACAGATGGCCTCCTCCAAGGGCTTTCATGATATATATCCCCTTGCCCATGTAATGGGCAAAAGCCAGGGCTTGTTCCATGTCTTGCCTTGAACCGTCCACGATGCCAATCCCATCTACGTTCAAGATGGCAAATATCACATCCACCTCGGGCAACAAGGCAGCAGCCCTCACACATGCTACATGGTGGGTAGAAACAGATACAGCATCAATCAGGCCTTTTTCACGGGCCTCGGCGAAGTATTCAAGCGCTCCCCTGTGACCTCTTAGGGTGAGTCCCGATTCCTGTTCGTGGAGGCCGAAAATCTCTATCTTGTCTCTGTCCATTTCCCGCCGGGCCAGTTCCAGGCTGGCTTTGGCGTCTGCCTTAGACACAGCATAGCTCCTTGAAGATATCACGATATCGCTCTTGCCGCTCAGGTACCTCAGGTGCGGGTATACACCGTACAATTCACTGGTATCGAAGAAGTTTACCCCTTTTGATACCGCATATTCGAGCAGGTCCCGGCTCTGCTCACCGGACAGGTTGTACTGAGCCGGGCCCAACACTAAACAACCCATGCAAAGCACCGATACCTTAAGCCCGGTGTTCCCGAGCATTGAGTATTTCATGGCGGTGTTTGCCATAGGATTCTCACTCACTAGTCTTGTACCGGTTCAAACCGGCCTGCCAGTTTTTCCATGACCTGAGGCATGGTGGTATATTCAAGCTCATCAAGCCCCAGCCTGTGAGGTTCAAACGGCCCGAGGGACCGCATGTAGTCTGCGATTTGATTGGCTTTCCGCCTGGCCTCGTCGTAGGCAGGATCGGCAAAAAAGTCCTGGGGCCCCACAAGT
The DNA here is from genome assembly GCA_001513185.1 of Candidatus Fermentithermobacillaceae bacterium DTU015. GTDB lineage: Bacteria > Bacillota > Sulfobacillia > Fermentithermobacillales > Fermentithermobacillaceae > DTU015. The sequence goes on along the minus strand of LFST01000025.1, from coordinate 104,595 downwards.
TTGCCGTGGCACAGCTGGAATCCCAGGGCCACAACCCTAGGCGGGCCGTCGAACCTTGTGGGCGTGCTCTGCTTCACGCTGCACGGCATAAGCGGCCCGTAGTGAGATCCCCTCATCCAGCCGGCAACAAGGTGGGGTTTGGAAAAGGGCTCCAAGACTTCCCCTACTGCGGGCATGCCGCTCTGGCACCGGACTATACATACAGGATCATCTTTGCCGACATATTTGCCTGCCATAAGGTTTAGCCGCTGGGTAGAAGACACTGCGGCTATCTCGTCAAGGGTCCTGGAATATACCGCTTTAATGCCATACCGGCCCATTGCGCCTATAAACACCAGCATGTCGTACAGATCCTCTGGGCAGTGGAACACGATTTTCTTGTGTTCGATCAGGTCATGTACCTCAAAATCAAACCCTTTGTGCATCTTGGGGTCTATAACCAAGCCAGCGGTATTGAAAGGGTCGGCAAAAATCTTATACAGGGGCAAGTTCCAGGCTCCCGGCTCAGTCTTGTCAGCCAGGAACACCACCACCGGCTCTGAAGGCCTTTC
>LFST01000025.1:59631-103928 GCA_001513185.1 Candidatus Fermentithermobacillaceae bacterium DTU015 | reverse complement strand
TCACCTACATGGGTTACCAAGTAATCAATGATGAGTTGCCGGCCCTTGCCGGCCAGATATTGTTTTGCTGTTTCCATAAGGTCAGGATGAACGCACGAGTGTCCAACGTAGCTTCCCACATCTGCCTTAATCACAGAAAGGGTTACTTTAGGCATTAAGAATCCCTCCGCAAAATAATACGATACCTTATCCTTATTTGCCTTCGGAGGCAAAAACTCCTTCCTAAAAAGAGTAGTTGGGCTCCGGAAACTCTATGACCTTACTCTGCGCCTGGGCCGCCACATCACTGACAGCACAATCCCAACCACAAATCCGCCTATATGGGCCCACCAGGCCACACCGCCTTGGGCCTGAACCCCTAAGGAAGCTACCCCTGACAGCAAGTTGGTGAAGAACCAGAGGAAGAGGAACACTATTGAAGGCACCTCAACTACCGGCAGGAACACGCCCACCGGGATCAGCGCCAGCACCCTGGACCGAGGAAAACTCACGAAGTAAGCGCCCAGCACCCCGGCAACTGCACCGCTGGCGCCTACAGTGGGGACAAGTGATGTAGGATTGAAGATTATATGGGCGATTGAAGCTGTAATACCACAAGTCAGGTAAAACACCAAGTATCTGCCGTGTCCCAGGAGATCCTCAACGTTATCGCCAAAGATGAAAAGGTACAACATGTTCCCGATGAGGTGCACCCAGCCCACATGAATGAAAAGCGAAGTAAAGATGGAGGCCGCACCCGACGTTTGGGCCACTATTCCCGGAGGAAGCCGGCTTGGGTTGGTAATCACACCCGGGATAATCCCCCATTTGACGATGAAGGCCTGGAGCTCGGGCTCTGTAAGGGTTAGCTGAAACCCGAACACCAAGATATTCAGCAAGATAAGTGTCCAGTTAACAAAGGGCCGCCTATGGGACCTTTGAGTGTCTCGAATAGGTATCATCCAGCATCCCTTCTTACCCAGCGAGTATTCCTGCCGTCCCGAGGATCCTACTTTAGTTTGCTCATTATCGCAATCGAAATAGCCCGTGGGAGCACTACTTGGGGAACACGCAGATAAACAAGGTTGAGGAAACACGGTAGGAATATCAGGAAGCACTGCACTCCACAAGGTGACGCAGTGACTCACTGCGTCACCTTCATCCCGAAACGCTACGGCTTCCTATCTATCCGTACTGCTCGACGTAAACCCGTATTAGTTCCTCCAAGATCTCATCCCGCTCAACTTTTCGGACCAAGCTACGGGCATTGGCGTGGCTGGTAATATACGTAGGATCACCGGACAGGAGATACCCGGCTATCTGGCTCACCGGATTATGCCCTTTTTCCTTGAGCGCTTGGTAGACTTTCAGGATGATCTCCCTGGTCTCGTTCTCTTTTTCAGACTTGACCGAAAAAAATCTGGTTTCTTCAAACTCAGCCATGGTCCAGTCCCCCCATCCATAACAATTCTCTGTCAAAGGGGCGTATCCTCTTAACCGACACAAACAGCCTCAAATTCTGCTCATAATACTTGTTGCTTCACCGGCTGCAAGTTCCAAAGCTTTGTCAATTTCCTGGTAGTACTTGCCCCCTGCCTGGGCAAAATGCTTCTTGCCGCCCCCTGAACCTCCCATGGCCTTGGCACCGGTCCTCACGATGGTTACAGCATCCACCCCGGCTGAAGCAAGATCAGGGTCAACCATAACCATGAGAAATCCCCTGGGACCCTTGCCCGAACCAAGGATCACCACTGAAGCTCCTTGGGCTTTAAGAAGATCCCCGAGGTGACGCAGTTCATCAGGGTTCATATCATCTTGACGTGAGACCACCAGTTTACGGTTCCCTACTTTTCGCATAGAGGCTTCATCTTCCATTAGCGTAGCTGCAACAGCGTTGACCCTTTGGGACTTAAGGCTTTGAACTTCCTTCTCAAGGGAGCTTATAGTCTGCTTAAGCCCGCGGATTTTGGCCAGTACGTCATCAGGCCCTGAATCCAGCTCCAGGGCAACTTGCCTTAAGGTTTCCATCATTTCCAAAGCCTTGGCCACCGCGCTCATACCTGCAACTGCTTCAATCCGGCGGACTCCCGCTGCCACCGAAGACTCACCGGTGATCAAAAAGCACCCGATCTCGCCGGTGCGGGATACATGGGTACCACCGCACAGCTCAGCCGAGAAGCCTTCCGCTTCTACGACCCTGACCTTATCCCCGTACTTCTCGCCAAATAGCGCAATGGCGCCCCTCTGCCTGGCGTCTTCCAAAGAGGTCTCGTACGTAATTACCGGGACATCCTCCATTATCATCTTATTTACCATCTTCTGAACCGATTCAAGTTCTTCGTCTGACAAAGCCCGGGGACAGCTGAAGTCAAACCTGAGGTATGACTCTTCCACAAGCGACCCTGCCTGGTGAGCTTCATCCCCTACCACTTGCTTGAGAGCTTTGTGCAATAGGTGGGTTGCCGTATGGTGCCGCCTGAGCCCGTCCCGGCGTTCCTTATCCACCTTGGCATAAACAGGCTGCCCTGCAACTATTCCGGGGCCTGAATCAATAGCTTTTACCACGTGGAGAACTACCCCGTTGGGGCCTTCCAGCACGTCGGTGACCTCGGCCAAGACCTGCTCGCCATCTACGCTGAGCAGCACTCCGGTATCGTGCTCCTGGCCTCCGCCGGTTGCGTAAAAAGGAGTCCGGTCAAGTGCCACCATTGCCTCATCCCCAGGCTCCACTTCTGTCTGCCTGGAACCGCCCGCAATTATGGCAACCACTTCTCCCTGGGTTTCCAAGGACTCATAGCCTGTAAACACGGTCGGCTCTATACCCTTTACCAGTTCAACCATTTGTGCAGCATCGTACGAAACATGTCTTTGGGCCTTGCGGCTCCTGCGCCGTTGCTCCTCAAGGGCTCGGGCAAATTCCGCTTCATCGACTGCAAGCCCGTGCTCCCTTGCCATGTCCTTGGTAAGATCGATGGGGAAACCGAAAGTATCATACAGCAGGAAAGCATCCTCGCCGGGCAGTACCTTGCTCCCCTTCTGCTTGGCGGCGGCGATAAGCTGGGCGGCCCTCAGCTGGCCGTCTTCAAGGGTGTTGAGAAACCGTTGTTCATCTCTGGTGAGAATCTGCATGATATATTCTGCTTTTGTGCTTACTTCAGGGTAAGCATCTCCCATTATGTCAACCACCACCGGTACAAGTTCGGCCATGAAGGGGCGTTGGATTCCCAGCATCCGCCCAAACCTCACTGCCCGCCTGAGCACGCGCCGCATTACATACCCCCGCCCTTCATTTGAAGGGTGGACCCCGTCGGCAGCCAGGAAGGTACACGCCCTTATGTGATCAGCTATTACCCTCGACGCAAACACATGGTCCTGTGTCTCGAAGGGAGTTCCCGCGATCTGCCGCACTTTATCTATGATGGGGAGGAAAAGGTCCGTATCGTAGTTGGTACTCGCGCCTTGTAGCACCGAAGCTATCCTTTCAAGCCCCATTCCCGTATCGATACTGGGCTTAGCCAGGGGTGAGAGCTTTCCTGCCTCGTCCCGGACATACTGCATAAACACTAAGTTCCAGATCTCAAGCCACCTGTCGCAATCGCATTTGCCCAAACCGCATTCCGGGCCGCAACTAAATTCTTCTCCTCTATCGAAAATCACTTCAGAACAAGGGCCGCAAGGGCCTGTATCCCCCATGGCCCAGAAATTGTCATCTTCTCCCAGTCTCACTATCTTTGACTCCGGGATCCCAGCAATGCGTCTCCACAGTTCCGCGGCCTCGTCATCGTTCTTATACACAGTCACCCACAACCGTCCCGCCGGAAGCTCCAACACTTCCGTGAGGAACTCCCACGCATACCGGATAGCTTCTTCCTTGAAGTAATCGCCGAAAGAGAAGTTCCCGAGCATTTCAAAAAAAGTGTGATGGCGCCCGGTAAACCCGACGTTATCCAGGTCGTTGTGCTTACCCCCTGCCCTGATGCACTTCTGGGCGGTAACCGCCCTGGGATACGGCCTGGGCTGCAGTCCCAAAAACACATCTTTGAACTGGACCATCCCTGCATTGGTAAACAGCAGGGTGGGATCTCCGTATGGAATCAGGGACGAACTGGGAATCACTTTGTGTCCGCGGCGTTCAAAGAAAGTCAAGAACAGCGTGCGGATTTCAGCCGATTTAAGGTTTCTTCCTACCTGCCCCATGAGATTCGTCCTCCTCAGTTTTCAGGCGAAAACCGGGCAAACTCTTGCTTTATGAGCCCGAGTATCGTATCTTCAAATTCATCCAACCTGACAATCATTGACTCTTTTTCAGCCCTAAGTTTGACTTCAACACCGCCGTTTTCCAGGCTCCGCTTGGACACGGTCACCCGGATGGGCATACCCAGGAGGTCAGCGTCGTTGAATTTGACGCCGGCCGATTCATCCCTGTCATCGTACAACACTTCAACGCCAAGTTGGCCAAGCTGCTCGTAAAGGCTTTCAGCTACTTCCAATACCTGGCTTGCAGCTCCTAGGCTCAGCAGGTGGACGTGGTATGGCGCCACGGTAATCGGCCAGATTATTCCCTTCTCATCCCGGTTCTCTTCCACCACGCACGCCAGAAGCCTGCCTACGCCCATTCCGTAGCAACCCATCACCAAAGGCTTGAGGGTTCCGTCTTCGTCCTGGAAATTAGCATCCATTGACTTGGAGTATCGTGTACCCAGCATAAACGTGTTGCCCACCTCAATCCCCCTGGCCTGGACCAGAGGTGCGTTGCATACAGGGCACAAGTCCCCTTCCCTGGCAGCTGCGATATCGCCCACTGATTCCATGGGGAAATCCCTGCCGGGCACTACGTTGATGAAGTGATAGTCTTGCTCATTGGCCCCCGCTACGTAAGAGTACTCTGGCGAGATGCTGTCGTCCACCACAACCTTCACATTATCCACGCCCACAGGGGACATGAACCCTTGCACCAGCCCATGGGCCTCCAGTTCCTCAGGCGATGCCAGCCTCACTTCAGAAGTGCCCACGAAATTGGCAAGCTTGCGTTCGTTGATGTCTAAGTCGCCCCTTATGAGAGCCATTACAAGCCGGTTGTCGTCCTGGGTGAAATATGCCATGGTTTTTATGCTTAGGGCCGGGCTTACACCCAGATACTCAGTGACGGCTGCGATAGTATCCCTTCCCGGGGTATGCACTTTTTCCACAGGCTTCTGGGTTTGCCCTGCAGGCCCTGGATCTTCTGCCGGGGTCTTGGTGAACGTGGCGACCTCGCGGTTGGCTGCATATCCGCACTGGGGGCACAGGATCAAAGTGTCTTCCCCCGAGTCGGTTACATATATAAACTCGTGGGCCATGCTTCCGCCCATCATGCCCACGTCTGAAAGCACCTTCACTACCGGAACCCCGCATGTCTTGCAAATCCTTTCGTAGGCCTTGCATACCTCAGGATAATACCGGTCCAAATCAGCTTGATCCCTGTGAAAGCTATACGCATCTTTCATGGTAAATTCCCTTACCCGGACCAGCCCGCCCCTTGCCCTGGGCTCGTCGCGGAACTTAGTCTGGATATGGTATACCATGCAAGGCAGCTGCCTGTAGGAGTCGATGAAGCGCCGGGCGAGATCGGTAACCGGCTCTTCGTGGGTCATTGCCAGGCACATATCCCTGCCCGTCCTGTCCTTAAACCTTGCCATCTCAGGCCCTATTTCATACCATCTCCCCGACTCTTTCCAGATGTCACCGGGGTTTACCACGGGCATGTTGATTTCCTGCCCGCCTATGTTGTCCATTTCCTTACGCATCACGTCCTGGATTTTCCGGACACTCCGCCACCCGAGAGGCATGTAACTATAGATCCCTGAAGCAAGTTTTGATATGAGCCCTGCCCGCAGCATAAGCCCGTGAGAGGCCATCTCCACCTCGGCAGGCTGCTCCCTCAGCGTCTTCCCAAAAGCTTGGCTTAATCTCATGAGAAACGTACCTCCAGTACCGTATGTACGCGATGTGCGCCGGCTCACGTGTATGTTTTAACGGAATTATATCTTCCAAAACATATAAGGGTCAAACCTCACGCAAAAAGCAGGCCTGAACCCCGTCAGGCCTGCTAAGGTCTACTGTGCCGGCAGCTTAATGTGCGTCACCGGACATTTCAGAATGCGGGGATAACCCCACCCTCATAGCTGTCCTCTATGAACTGCTTTACTTCAGGGCCGGTAAGCACCTTGACCAGTTTCTGGATGGCTTCATTGTCCTTGTCTTCTGTCCTCACGGCGATCACGTTTGCATAGGGTGAATCGCCGCCTTCAAGGAACAAGGCATCTTTGGTGGGGGACAACCCGGCTTGCAGCGCAAAATTGCCGTTGATCACTGCTATGTCAAGGTCAGGCAGCACTCTGGGCAGCATAGCCGCATCCAGCTCTTCAAACTGCAAGTTTTTGGGATTGTCTTCAATATCGAAAACCGTGGCCAAAACATCCGTGCCTTGCTTGAGGGTTATAAGACCGGCCTTTTCCAGGAGCATAAGCGCCCTGCCCCCGTTGGTGGCGTCATTGGGGATACCCACCTTAGCCCCGTCGGGAAGTTGGTCCAGGGAACTTAGTTTTTCTGAATATATGCCCAAGGGCTCGATGTGGATTTTGGCTACCCACGCAAGATCAAGCCCTCTTTCTTCAACCATGTTCTCAAGATAGGGAATGTGCTGGAAGAAGTTGGCGTCCAGCTGCTTGTCGGCGAGCTGCAGGTTGGGTTGGACGTAGTCGGAAAACACCACTATTTCAATTTGAACTCCTTCTTTTTCGAGCAAAGGCTGTGCAAATTCGAGGATTTGAGCGTGGGGGACTTCCGTGGCCCCGATCTTTAGGGCTTCCGTCTTGGAACACCCGGAAAGCATCACTACGCCCAATAGCACAAGAACTCCTAGGACAACCGCTACCTTCTTGACTGCGTTAACTGTTTGCTTCAATATCCTACACCTCCGATTTGTCTATATGTAGGGATCAGGATCTCAGCTGGCATCCCTGCTCTTACTTCCACAGGTAACGCCTGGCGATCTTGTCGCCTATATACTGAATGCCTTGGACCAGACAGATGAGCACAACAACACACATTGCCATGATTGCAGGCTCCCACCTCTGGTAGCCGTACCTGATTGCCAGGTTGCCCAAACCACCTCCTCCTATGGCACCCGCCATGGCCGAGTAGCCGACCAAATTCACAGCGGTTATCGATGCGCCTGAAATCAGCGAAGCCAGGCATTCAGGCACAAGCACATACTTGACTATCTGGTACCGTGAAGCACCCATGGATATGCATGCATCGATTACCCCTGGTTCCACGGTGAGCATAGCAGACTCGGTAATCCTCGCCACAAACGGGATCGCCGAAATGGTTAGGGGCACCATGGCTGCCACTGTTCCCACAGAGGTACCGGTAATAAGCCGTGTAAAGGGAACGATAGCTACCATGAGGATGACAAACGGGATTGACCTTCCGATGTTGACCACGGTGCTCAAGACCGAATAAACCCCATCGTTCCTGGCCATGCCCCTCGGACCGGTCAACACCAGCAAGATCCCCAAAGGAGTGCCGATAAGCTCCGCAAACACCAGGGAAACCAGCACCATGGCTATGGTTTCTCCTGTGGCAACCGCCACAGGCCTGAGCATATTGTGAGACGCAAGTGAACTTAAGGCCAAACTCAGCATGATACCGACTCTCCCACGGTGGGGGCTGCCAGCAGCGTACGATCAGGGCTGCATCCTAACTCAGACAACACCCCGTTGTTGATGTAAATATGTCTGTTGCATATCGCACCCACAAGTTCCGTCTGATGGGTTACTATCAGCACGGTAATCCCTGTGCTTTGGTTAATCCCTTGGATTAGCTCAAGGATTGACTCTGCAGTGCGCTTGTCAAGAGCCGAAGTGGGCTCGTCTAAAATAAGCACTTCAGGCTGGGTAACCAATGCCCGGGCAATGGCTACCCTCTGCTTTTCTCCTCCTGACAGATGGGTCGGCATGAATCCCTTCCTGTGGGAAAGCCCGACCATATCTAAGGCGGTCGAAGCCAGTTCTGCCGCTGCTTGCTTATGGTACCCTTGGATTTCAAGGGGAAGCATCACATTTCTCAGGGCCGTTCTCGAAAACAGCAGGTTGTAACCTTGAAACACCACTCCGATTTTCATCCGCAGGCGCCTTAAATCTTCCCCTGATACTTCAAGCACATTTGTCCCCTTAAACAGGATCTCTCCTGAATCAGGAGTCTCAAGCAATGCCAGACATCTTAGCAGGGTGGTTTTGCCTGCACCTGATGGTCCGTAGATTCCCAGCACTTCGCCTGATTTAACCGAAAAGGTCACGTTATCCAGCGCGTGTACCGGTCCTTGTGATGTGTGAAACGTCTTGCTTAGTCCTCTGACAGATATCACTGGAACACCACCCCCCTTTTGAAACAAAAAGCCTCTCTGACAAGAAGAGAGGCGTTTCTAATCCCCTTATCTGTCAGAACCAAGCCCTTGTACAGGTTCTGTTGGAGTTGGCACCTTCGCACTGTCGTGCGGGTTGCCGCAGGGTCATTAGGCCAATTCCCTCGCCTGCTCTGGATAAGGGCTACACATATATTCAGTTATATGCTTCATTATTTAACACAACAAAGGGATGGTGTCAACACCGTGTTCTATATTCGCCTTGCAGAGATCTTCAGCTCCGTGCGCCAACGGCAGGGTACCGGAAAGCCCCTCTACACCAACCTTATGGCAAACTCAGGGCACACCGGGGCACAGTAGCCGCACAGGATGCACTTTTCAGCATCATTGCGGGCCATACCGTCAACCACTTCCATGGCCATGTTGGGGCAGATTTCCACACAGCTGCCGCACCCCTTACAAAAGGCCTGCACAATGAGCCTTTTCTCGCGGATGGTGGATTCTGCAAGTTCTTGGGGAACCTCCTCGCCGCTGAAGATCCGCAAGTTCATCTCGAGTTCATCCTGGTTGACCATACCAATGGCCACAGAACTTACTCCCGGAAGGTTCCTTACGTAATTTATAGCACCTTCCCTGTCGGAGAGCAGGTTACCCCCTCCCAGGGCCTTCATGGCATATACCCCTTTGCCTTTCTGGGAAGCCTGGCGTATGGCCTGTTCCATATCTGCTTTAGTACCGTGCAAAATGCCTAAGCCTTCTATATTGATGATAGGGAAAATCACATCTATCTCGCTTACCTCAATGGCAGCCCTCACCGCCGACACTGAATGGGTGGATATCCCCACCGCCCGGATGATACCCTTTGCTTTGCTATCCACCAGGCATTCAAGGGCGCCCTGTCTGTCTTTGAATACCGCCGCATCTACCCTGGCGGCGTGGAGGTGGAAAATATCGATTACTTCCCTGTCAAGAGCTTGCCTGGCTTCCTCTACTGCAGCTTTCATGTCCTCATAGCTTGAAGCGGCTGACTTAGTGGCGATGACTATATCATCCCGCCTGCCCTTGAGGCTATCCAAAGCTTTTCTGATGTGGGGGTAAGTCCTGTAGCTTTGGGCAGTATCCAGGAAGTTTATGCCGCGTAAAATCCCTTCCTTGATAAGGAGCCCGCCTTCTTCCGGCGGCAGCCCGAACTGGTTAGGGCCCATAGGCAGCACACCGAAGCATAGCTGGCTTACCCTCAGGCCCGTGCCTCCAAGTACGTTGTATTTCATTTTGATACCTCCGGGTATAAGCGCTTCTATTGACTTCCTCGGTACAATTATAATGGAAATGACAGAAACCAAGGGATGATCTTATGTGACTGCCACCGGCGCTGATCCAAGGTGCATAATTCACATTGATGCAGATGCTTTCTTCGCCTCTGTAGAACAGCAAGATAATCCGGTGCTTAAAGGTAAACCGGTGATCGTGGGCGGCCACCCTCAGGGCAGAGGCGTGGTAGCTACTTGTTCGTACGAAGCCAGGGCATACGGGGTGCGCTCGGCGATGCCTGTGGCCCAGGCATACCGGTTATGCCCCCATGGGATCTTTATAAGGCCCCGTATGGATAGGTATAAGCAGGTTTCAGATGCCATGTTTGATATTTTCGACAGATACTCCCCGATAGTCGAGAAGCTATCCATCGACGAAGCGTTCATAGATGCCACGGGAGAGCATGGGGTGGAAGTCGCTGCGTCCATACGCAGGGATGTAAAACAGGAACTAGGGATCACCGTTTCCGCCGGGGTGTCATATTGCAAGTTCCTGGCCAAGCTCGCGTCAGACTCATGCAAGCCTGACGGGCTTAGGTACATCCCAAGAGAAGAAGCCCAGGCGTTTCTCGATCCCCTCCCCGTATCCAGCCTGCCAGGTATAGGCCCCAAAACCCAGGCCAAACTAGATACCCTGGGCATACGCACCATCGGCGCCCTCAGGCAAATGCCTGAAACATGGTTTGACAAGTTTTTCGGCAAGTCCGCCAAGCGGTTTCGGGAAATGGCACAGGGTATCGACCCTGAGCCTGTAACTCCCTGGAGGGAGCCAAAGTCCATCAGTGAAGAGAACACCTTTGACGCAGATATACACGACATAGATGAGCTCCAGGGCCACCTGGCGCTACTTGCCCAAAATGTGGCGTTCAGGCTCAGGAAAGCGCGCCTTAGGTGCAGGACTGTGGGCATCAAGATCAGATTTTACAACTTCTCCACCATAACCAGGGAGCACACACTGCCTGAACCTGTGTCATCTGATGCGGAGATATTCCAAGTGGCTAAAGCGCTGCTCGAAACCGCTGCTCCGGAAAAACCCGTGAGGCTGCTGGGCGTCGCTGCAAAAGGACTTGTACCTGAATCGTCAAGACAAGTTCCCTTGTTTGACCCGGCCGATTCCCCATGGGACGATATCTCCAGATCCATGGATGAACTGCGCAACAAATACGGCAAGCCGGTGGTGCTGCTAGGTTCTTGTCTCAACCTGCTTAGAGGTAAGAATGAAACCTAAAACCTTGAGCCTTCCGGGACGCCGGCACGATTTCGCCCTGGCGTCCCGGAAGGCCGGAGGATCAGCGATTTTATCTTTCGACTATCAGCGCGATGCCCATTCCTCCGCCGATGCACATAGTGGCCAGGCCTGTCTTGGCGTCACGCCGCTTCATCTCATGGAGCAAGGTCACAAGTATCCTTGCCCCGCTGGCACCTATGGGATGGCCTAGGGCAATCGCGCCTCCGTTGACGTTGACAATGGAGGTGTCCAAGCCAAGTTCCTTTATGGCTGCAAGGGTGGTGGCAGCAAAAGCTTCGTTTAGCTCTACCAGGTCTATGTCTGCTATGCCCAGCCCAGCCTTCTTCAAAGCTTTTCGGGTTGCAGGTACCGGCCCGGTGCCCATTATTTCCGGGGCCACCCCTGCCGATGCATATGCCGTAATCCTGGCCATGGGCTCTATGTTGAGTTCTTCTGCCTTCTCAGCGGACATTACTACCAGGGCTGCAGCACCATCATTGATCCCTGAAGCGTTGCCGGCAGTTACCGTGCCGTCTTTCTTAAAAGCCGGGCGCAACCTGGCCAGCACCTCTGCTGTAGTGCCAAACCGCGGGTGCTCATCCTGGTCGAAAACCACAGGATCGCCTTTTCTCTGGGGAACCTCGACAGGCACTATTTCTTCTTTGAAACGGCCTGCTTTGATGGCCGCCTCTGCTCTGTTTTGACTGAGCGCGCCGTAGGTATCTTGTGCTTCTCTGGTAATCCCCCATCTTTCTGCAACGATTTCTGCGGTAATCCCCATATGGGTATCGCCAAATATGCACCACAGCCCGTCTGAAATCATCGAGTCAATAAGTTCGGCATGGCCCATCCTGTAGCCGAACCTGGCTTTAGGCAACAGATACGGCGCCATATTCATGTTTTCGGTCCCGCCTGCCACTACCACATCGGCGTCTCCGGCGGCAATGGCTTGGGCAGCTAGTACAACCGCCTTGAGCCCTGACCCACATACCTTATTTACCGTCATACATGGGACTTCAACAGGAATACCTGCATACACAGCCGCCTGCCTGGCGATATTCTGGCCCTGCCCTGCGCCTATCACGTTCCCCATTATCACTTCGTCCACCATAGAGACCTCGATCCCGGCCCGCCTCACGGCTTCTTTGACCACCACGGCCCCAAGCCGGCTTGCCGGCACGTTGGACAGGGTGCCCCCAAAGCTGCCTATGGCAGTCCTGACTCCACTTACTATCACGGCTTGCCTCAACATGTTCCGCCCCCTTCAGCTCGCCTGACGTCCTATGATATATTTCATGGGATCTACTTCTTCCCTGAGTATCCTCAACTCCTCCTCTGTAGGCGGCAAAGATGTCTTGAGATCTTCGTCCCACAGCAGCTCAAAACCAGTGTTATTGATGATATCTTCCCTGGTCACCCCAGGATGGATAGATTCCACTTTCATTTGTTTGGTCTCCTGATCGAACCCCAACACACACAAGTTGGTGATCACCTTGTAAGGCCCGGTATCAGGCGGCAGCCCTGATTCTTCCCTCGCCCCCGGGCCGGTGAGGTAACCCGGGGTGGTGATGAAATCTACCTTCTCCACGAACCGCCGCTTGTCGTGGGGGGTCATAACAAGGGTGCGCCAACACAGGGACGCCAGGTCGTTGGCCCCACCGGACCCCGGAAACCGGACTTTAGGCCGGGCAAAATCGCCGATTACGGTGGAGTTTAGGTTGCCGTACTTATCGATCTGAGCTCCGCCTAGGAAGCAGTAGTCGATTAGCCCCCGTTGGCACGTTTCCATGATTTCGGGCATACTCGATGCCATTATGGCTTTATGGAACGTACGTGAATCCCCCACTGAAATGGGCATGGTAGGCAGCAGGGGGCCTACCCCGCCCGCCTCAAACAAGATCATCAGGTTTGGTGCATGGGTTTTCTGGGCAAGCATGGCTGCGGCGCACGGCGCGCCGGTGCCAACCACTACGGTAGATCCGTCTTCCAGGATCCTGGAAGCCAGAATGATCATAAGTTCCATGGGATTGTAGTCCACCATGGTTCCTCCTTTCTTGCTCAAACCTACACATGAAACGGCCTGTACCTGTACGGCGCAGGAAGCGGTGAGTACCGCTACATGCCGGACGGGTGCGGCCCAGCCTTATGCAAGAGTTCCAGGTCGCGCAGCTGAAGCAGCCGCTCCTCACCGCCGCACAGCTCAAGGTACTCACTGAAGTCCTTGGTGCCGTAAATATACTTCTGCAGGAACGGCTGTAAGGTGGTTACATCCGCATCTGACGCCAGCCATTCTCTAAGGTGCTCCTCGTCAGAAAAGTACTCGTAGGGCATGTTGCCCGGGTAACTGCCGTAGGGCACATGGCACACTGCATCCACACAGTAGTAAGGGATGATGGTCCGGGAAGGATCCTTCCGTATCTCTTCGTGCGGGATGAGCCGCTCGGCCGTGATGATTACCCGTTTGGCAGCCCTGGCCACATCAAAGTCAGATACGGTTATCCCGTCGATTTGCGCGTTACCGTAAGCATCAGCCCTGTGCACATGGATGATAGCTACATCAGGATACAGGGCGGGAAGCGCCAACAGCTTCTTGCTTGTGAACGGGCACTTGATTTGCTTTGCCCCACTGTACCTAAACGTGTCGGTGCCAAACATAACCCTGGCGGGTATGAAGGGGATACCCATGGCTGCAGCCCGGTACCTCCACGCAAGCGCTGCGTTGGTCCATTCACACACCTCAATCTTGGCTTCTTCGAACAGCCGCCTGGCAGCCTTTGAAAGGCCACGGGCTTCAAGTCCTACCACATACGCCACGTCAACCCTGTTTATGGCCCCGCCGGCAGCTAGGATTTGGAAATCATGGGTAGCAGTATGCCCCGACAGTCCCAGATCCTTCTTCCCCTGGCGCAAGATCTCGTGAAGCGCTGCCGTGGGGATACGGTTGGTCCCAAACCCTCCCACGGCTACATAGTCGCCGTCTTTTATGAACAACGATACCGCCTGTTTGACGTCCATGAGTTTGGATTTCATCACCCTGGACTTGGAGCGGAAATACTCCCTGGCCTTATCGGGATCGGGATCGGTGAAAAGCCTTCCGGTGCCTGCGTCGGAAACCAAGAGTTCAGACATAACGTACACCTCCTCCGGGGGTATAACATGCAAGTTGCATGCCACGGAGGCAAAATCCGCAGATAACAGGGGGATCATGCGATTATCCGGCAAACAAGCACCTTGTATTGTGAAGCCCGGCGTTGGTTTCTGGGAAGCCAAGTAAGCTATTGTGCAGAAAACTTCACACCAGTCACCCTAAGCCGTACTCCTTGAGTTTGGTGTAGAAGGTACGCCTTGAGACTTTGAGGTATTGTGCTGCCCGGGTACGGTTGCCTTGGAACTTAGCCAACGCGCGGCAAATCAGCTCCTTTTCAATGGCAGCCCAGGCACGCTGTTTAAGCTGGGGCAGCCCCAACCCGGCTTCATCGTCTAAGACCTCTTCAAGTTCCGCCCATGGCGCAGGCACAGAAGCCTGCCCCAAGATACCGGATCCATGGGAGGGCCAATCAGGATCCCACAGAAATGCGGGCAGGTCTCTCTTGCTTATCACAGGCCCATCGCATAGCAGCGACAGTTGCTGCATAATGTTCTTAAGTTCCCTCACATTGCCTGGCCATGGGTACGACACAAGCACTTCCATTGCATCTTCTGCAATAGTCAAAGCAGCCATATTCCGCCTGTCGGCAAATTCTTTGAGAAAATGCTTGGCAAGCACGGGTATGTCTTCCTTCCGCTCCCTTAAAGGCGGTATGGTGATGGGAAACACCGCCAGCCTGAAGTACAGATCTTGCCTGAACCGCCCTTGCTTGACCTCCTCACGCAGGTCCTTGTTGGTGGCAGCCACTACCCTTACATCGATGGGCAACCGCCTGGTTCCGCCAAGCCGGTCGATCTGGTTTTCCTCTAACACCCGCAAGATCTTAGGCTGCATGGGCAAGGGCAGCTCCCCCACTTCATCCAAGAACACGGTGCCTCCATGGGCCAGCTCAAATTTGCCCGGTTTTGTCTTCCTGGCCCCTGAAAACGCGCCCGCCTCGTAGCCGAAAAGCTCGCTTTCAAGCAGGTGCTCCGGGAGGGCTGCACAGTTTACCGGCACAAAGGGCTTATCTTTCCTGGAAGACGCATAATGGATGGCCTTGGCCACAATTTCTTTTCCCGTACCGCTTTCGCCTTGAATCAACACACATACGTCGCTGGCAGACACCCGCTCGATCACTGAAAACAGCTCTATCATCTTGGGAGAAACGGTGACAATGTTCTTGAGGCGGAATTTCTCCTCAAGCTCCTGCCTCAGCCGTGTGACTTCAGTAGTGAGCTTGGCATACCTGAGCGCTCCTTGGACTACATGTTTGAGTTCTTCTACGTCAAACGGCTTGGTGATGTAGTCATATGCCCCCGATTTCATGGCCTGGACCGCAGTTTTCACTTCGCCGTAAGCCGTCATGATTATCACGGGCCCCTGGTGCCCCTGGGCCTTAAGCTCCTGGAGGGCTTGCAAGCCGCTGATTCCCGGAAGCCTGAGGTCCAGCATCACCAGGTGGACATCGTGATCCCAGGCTGCCCGCAACCCGTCCTCTGCAGTTTGGGCTCCCAACACCTCGTAGGCATCGCCGAAGATCTCCTTAAACAACCACACTATGTTGGGCTCATCGTCGATTACCAGAATCCTTTCCCTCATGCTTTTCCCCCTGCAACTATTCGTTTCCTGACGCTACCGGCAACCTGATCCAAAAGCAACTGCCCTTACCCAAGGCCGAATCTACCTCCAGAAACCCCTGATGCTCATATATGATGCGCTGCACCAAGGGGAGCCCCAGCCCGGTACCGCCTTTTCTGGTAGTGAAGAACATATCGAAAATCCGGGGTATGTGCTCAGGCGGCATGCCTATTCCCGTATCTTCAACTGAGATCGTAATGTACTTAGAACCAGGCACCCATTGGGCCTTCACCTTGAGCGTTCCCCCCTGAGGCATGGCCTGTATCCCATTGAGAAACAAGTTCATAAACGCCTGTATAAGATGCTCGGGATCAGCCATAACATCAGGAACCGAGTCGGGCCAGTGAGTTTCAACCATGGTCTTGTTTATCTTGGCGTAGGGCGAAATCAAGTCGCACGCACGCTTGAGGATAGGGATTACATTTATCCGTGCCATCTTAGGCTGGGAAAACCTCGCGAAATTGAGCAGCGAATCGATGGTCCGGTCGATCCTGTCTACCTCTTGCGTCACAATTCCCTGGAACTTGCCTAAGAAGTCCGGGTCGTCCAAGCGCTGGGGCAAGAGGGACACTGCACCCTTCACCACCGTAAGGGGGTTCCTCACTTCGTGGGCAATTGCCGCCGCCAGCTCACCCACCGTGGCCAGCCTTTCTATACGCTCCAGCCGCTCCTCTTGGGCCCTGGCTTCCCTTAGGTCTTCCAAGATTATGATATGGCCATAGGTTTCGGGTACGTCAGTGCCATGACCTGCCCAATGGGGCATGGTAACCCCGGTGGTCACCATGGTGACCAGCTTTTCCACGCCGTCTACGTGAACAGGGACATTTACGAACCTGTTCTTGGCGCCCCTTGTGGCATCGTCCAGGGCAAAGTGGGGATCTATGCCAAAGCGCTGCAGCACCTCCCGCACAGGCTGTGAAATCAGCGCTTCAGGAGGTACACCCAGGATGTCCTTAATGCCCGATGAGGCGAAACTTATGCGTTCGTCATGCCCAACCAGGATTACCGCAAGGCTCAGGCTGTCGAGGAAAAGCTTAAGGTAGCGTTCCAGCCGCTCAAGTCCGGGGATTATATCGCTCTGGCCCTGCCCGGCGTTTTCATTTTTGAACAACAGCACTTGGGATGCGAATAGCAGCAGCCCCGTGAGGCCCAAGAGAGGCTCTATATTGTCTGAAAAGAACACATCCCTGGCACCCATGCGGATCTGGGAATATACATCTTCCAATGTTTCATTTGCCCACACAAACCCTATTGCCTCACCTTCGCGTATAAGGGGGCGCATACAGTTCATGATCTCACCCCGGACCATGGAACCTATGCCTACAGTCTCTTTGCCCGACGCCATGGCTTGCCACCCAAGGTGGTCCTGGCCCAGGTCCATCTCCACTTTAGATCCGAACCGCTCGCTTGGGCCGTACGCCACTATTGCCCTTAGCTCTTTGGAATAATATCCGGCTCCCACTCCTCGATAGCAAGCAGCCACCATGTCTACAAACGGTGTAAGCGCGTGGTTCAATGCAGCAATCTGATCCTCCCGGGTCCCATCCCTGACAATGTCGTGGAAACTGCCTTTGAGGTAAGAATCCAAGAGCCTGGTAATGCCAAACAGCTTCTCCGCCTTTTCCTCTATAAGGGCAGCCTCGGCTTTTTGAACCAAGAGATACCTTGATTTCACCTTGGCATTCACCTGCCTGCTGCGGTGGGTTATGCTAATGTGTTCTCCGCGCCTCCTGAAGTTCCTTTGTACATCGAGGAAATAATAAGCACTATGGCCGGAGATTAGGGTACAATAGGCATGAGGTGGCGATTGACGTGATACCGAGAGATAAGAAACTCGAAGCTTTGCACAATTTCAGCCTCATGGTGATAAGGCACCCATTGCTGAGCTACCTCATGGGTTTTCTTATCGGACAGGTAGACCGGGTGCACTTTGTCGCCGACCTCAGAGGAGCAGAGGTTGCGGTGAAGCTCACCATGAGAAGGAAGGCACTGTGGCCCAACGAACCTTTCCAAGCAACTGTCTCAGGCGTTACCATGCCCAATCCGGTGGCTTTTGTGCAAGCTGTGAGCAACAAACAATCGGAAATCTGCGTTATGCTGGATTTCGACAACGCAGAAGATACCCCGTGGTACCAGGAAGTGCTGCTGCCCGATGCTTCCTATGTGCAGGACACCTTGGAAGCAGCTCAGGAGGAATCCCTTAGGCTCAAACAAGAAATGGACAGGGTATTGGACATATACCGCGAATGCAAGACTATGCTGAATACTGCCGCCCCCGAGAAGAAAAAAGAAATGGAATTCTACATAAACCTGGCTGAGCAGCAGCTCAAGCAACTAAGCACCCAACTTGATGAACTAAATGCAAAGATGAAACAGTTAAGCAGTGAGGCCTGACCGGTACCGTTCAGGGAAGCTCAAAACTCTATACCTTCCCTTGCAGGTATGCCTTTTTTGTAGTGGTGCTTGACCTCTCTTACTTCGGACACCATGTCTGCCATATCAATGATCGCCTCAGGACAGTACCTTCCAGTGAGCACTACGTCGGTACCTTCTGGCACAGCGCCTAAGAGCTCTATCACCTGTTCCGCCGAAACCAGCCCGCAGGCTGTGGCCACACAGACTTCGTCAAGTACCACAAGCCCGTACTGCTTTGACTTAATCGCCTCTTTAGCCCTTTCTAGGCCTTGTTGCGCCAGCTTCCTGTCTATGGGGTCCGGGTCCGAAAGGTTCACGAACTCCTCCCGCCCCAGTTGCTCTATCTCCAAGAGAGGCAGATACTTCTGAGCTGCGATCCTTTCGCCGTAAACGTTTCCCTCGCCTTTCATGAACTGGAGGAACAGCACACGCCTGCCCCAACCGATTTGCCTTAAGGCCAGCCCAAGGGCAGCGGTGGTTTTTCCCTTGCCGTTTCCCGTATACACCATTACCAGGCCCCTGTTAGCACTGTCCAATTCCCGCACCTCCTGTGGATTTAAACTTGTTAGACGCCAAATATGCTTTGCGAAAGCTGATAGTTACCCTCTATACTGTAAACTAAGGGTGCATCCTTTGGTACACACCCAACGGGCTCATAGGTATTTTAAACCTTAAGAGCAGGAATTCGCGAACACTGCCAGGAAATTTACTTGAAACCGGCACCGGCAATCCGACTTTACAATATAGAAGGTCCACAACCTTGTTGGAGGGTTTCCATTGGCAAGACGGCGGAGGACAAACATCAAGGACACAGATACACAACCGAGGCCTACAAGATGGCCGTGGATAGCCACCCTAATCTTAGGGATATTCTTCGTGACCGCCTTGGGGGTATCAACATCAAAGCCCTCAGGGCATGGATGGGCGCTCACCCTCACTCTCTGGATAGCAAGGCGCATTGCGTCCATCACGGGAGATCTGGCCATGTACCTGTGTTTCCTGATAGTGCTCACGTCGCTTGTCAAACTTGCTAAACCTGAGGCTACCATTCCAAGGCCCGTAGGCGGGCTTTGGATGTTGCTCATAACCCTGGCCGCCCTCTGGCATGATATAAAAATCCCTTGGGAGAACACCTTCGACATGGCCAAGATGGGTGCAGGCGGCGGGCTTGTGGGCGCGGCATTGGATTGGTTTCTGAGGGTTGCCCTTGGCAGGTTCGGAGCCATCATTGTGATGCTCCTGGGCATGTGGTCGGGGCTCAGCATGTTACTCAATAAGCCCGCCCACACACCCCTTAACGTGCTGTGGCTTGTGTGGCTCACCGGCTGGCGCAGAGTACAAGCCTTCTTTGCCGACCTGTTCAAGCCCCAGGGCCCGGCTGAAGAAGACATTGAATATGAAGTCTTGGAAAGTTCCGATATGGATACCCACGAGGACCCAGGCCAATCGCCATATGAAGAAGAACCGGCGACCTCTTTTTCGGCTACAGTGTCCCAGATACAAGCACGCCTGTCGGCGCGGGAGCTGCTTGATGAGCCTGTGGAGGAAGACACAGATGGAGCTGGCGCTAAGGAGGAGACGTTTTTCCCTCCCAGCATGGAACAGCCTCCCTTGAGCGAAGAGGTGTTTTATGAGCTGCCTCCCCTTTCCTTGCTGGAAAAACCCGAACCTAAGAAACGGGTGCGCCAGACCCAGGTCCTTGAAGAGAAGGCCAGGATAATAGAGAAGACTCTGCACTCTTTCGGGGTCACCGCCAAAGTGGTTGATGTAGCCAGAGGACCCGCGGCAACCCGGTTTGAGCTGCAACCAGGCCCGGGCGTGAAGGTGTCCAGCATAGTCAACCTTGCTCAAGACCTAGCCCTTGCCCTGGCAGCTCCTGACGTCAGGATAGAGGCACCCATTCCGGGCAAGTCAGCAGTGGGAATCGAAGTGCCAAACAAAGACATATCGATAGTCCATATAAGGGAAGTGTTTGAGTCAAAACAATTCAGGAACAGCCGTTCTCCTCTTACCATAGCCCTTGGCAAAGACATTTCGGGACGGCCTGTAGTGACCACCTTGGAAAAATGCGTCCACCTGCTGATTGCAGGCGCTACAGGCTCAGGCAAGAGCGTGTGCATAAATACAATAATCACCAGTATCTTGTACAAGGCCCGTCCTGACCAGGTAAAACTCCTGCTCATCGATCCTAAACGGGTGGAGCTTTCTGCATGGTCTCACATACCACACTTGATCGCACCTGTGGTGACCGATCCCAAGAAGGCCTCGGCGGCGCTACGATGGGCGATTAAGGAAATGGAGTCCCGGTATGAGCAATTCACAAAGGTAGGGACCCGGGATGTAGACCGGTACAATGAGATAGCTACTCCGCCTGGCAGCCTTAAGCCTGCCCTTCCTTACATTGTGATCATAATAGACGAGCTGTCTGACCTGATGATGGTCGCGCCTGCAGAAGTGGAAGATTCGATTTTCCGCCTCGCCCAGATGGCCAGGGCGGCAGGAATCCACCTGGTAGTCGCCACCCAGCGGCCGTCGGTAGACGTGATCACGGGCACCATCAAGGCAAACATCCCGTCACGGGTTGCGTTTGCCGTGTCTTCGCAAACAGACTCGAGGACCATTTTGGATATGGCAGGTGCCGAGAAGCTCCTGGGCCGGGGCGACATGCTATTCTTCCCTGTTGGGGCCATCAAGCCGCTCAGGGCACAAGGTTCGTACATATCTGAACGGGAGATCGATGAAATAGTGTCGTTTGCTTCGAGCCAGGCCAAACCCCAATTTGCCCAAGGAGTGCTGTCGGTTCCTGAACCTACGCCTCAAACGCCCCAAGCAGAAGATGACCCCCTGTTTTCTCAAGCGGTCAGGATTGTGGTGGAAGCCAAACAAGCATCTGTGTCACTGCTGCAGAGGAGGCTTCCCATTGGTTATTCAAGGGCAGCCAGGCTGATTGACGCCATGGAGTTAAAGGGGTACATCGGCCCTTATGAGGGCTCAAAACCAAGGGAAGTCAAACTCACCATGAGCGAATACTTGCGGCTTTTCGAAAACCAGGGCCAAGGCGATGCCGCCCAGCCTGAAGCCGGAAGTGGGCCCAGCCAGCCCAAGCAGGCAAAGTAATAGGCAGTAGGACGCTTGCCACCTGTCAGCCTGCCGCGCCATAGCTCATCAAGGGACACCTGAGATCAGTACCGGGATCAGGCCTCTTATGAGCCTGCCAGGCTGTCGATGAACCCTGCCGGGTTGACCAACCTTGTGCTTCCGTCAAACGGTGTTGCCGTGTCCCAAAGCAGTTCCAGTATTTCTCCCTCGGTCACGTCAGGTTTCACCTGAACCCCAAGGGCGGCCAATCCTGCAAGATAACCCGTGGCCCAGCTCAATGCGCCTGAACCGTAATAGGTGTATCCTTGGGCATCCTGCGCGTTTGGCAAAGTGATGTAGTCTACCGGCACTGCCAGGGCTTGTTCTGCTTCATCGAGCACCATGGCCAGCCAGTCGTGGAACTCCAAGTAGTCCATGAAAGCGTAGGCCACCCCTATGAAAGTCTCTATGGCTGCTGCCTGCAGCGCATCCAGGGCATCTTCATGCACCAGCATCTGCTTGAGTATGTACACGGCGTCTTCCCACGAGTCAGCCGACCTGGCTCTGAGCTCTCCGGCGACGTCCCGCTTGACCCGGGTCCAAGTCCAGGCCTCATAGTTTTCGGGTAGGTCCCTGTCCAAATGAGGGGGACACCCTGCCCCGGTCACCGCAAGCCCTGACATCCGGGGATACAGCACAATAATCCCTTGCTCTCTGGCTTTAGTGATTGCTTGAAACAGCTCAAGGACTCCTTCGGAAGTGCTAGGGTTCTCGGCTCCTTGTGCAACTACGGCAACGCGGATCTTGTCCGGCTCGGGCAGGCTGTCCTGGAGTTCCAGCATTTTGTGAATGGCCTCGGCATACTGAAGATACGGAGTGGTGCCTTCGTGCACCGCGAAATAATACAAGGTGGCATCAGGCGCTACGCCGTCCTTGCCTGCAAGCAGCCCTGCCACGTGGGCGCCGTGATAAGACAGCCCCTCTCCATCGGAATCACCCGGCCCCACTTCGATGTATCTCAGGCGGGAACCAAACGCCTCGTGGTCTTTGAGCAAAGGCTTATCGATCACCGCAACCGTCACTCCCTGCCCGGTTATCCCCCTTTGCCTGAGCGCGTTTAGCCCCAGTCCCAAGTATTTGCCTTGTGCAAGCAATCTTTGGGGCAGCCCGGGTTCAGGCATGTTTTCATCATCGGGCCACTGGGTTGCCGTATCAAAGCTGAAAGTGTGGAATATGTCCCCGTCTTCGGTGAAATCCGCTAAAGGTACATTATGACCTCTCAAGTCGAGAAAGCGGTTGGACCTAATCACTGGTTGAGGAATATTTGCAAACAGGTCCTCGTCACTCTCGTTGCCCATACGGGCGTAGATGAATATCCCAACCAGAGGGGTCAATACCATAGCTGCAATAAGAAGCAAAACCACGGTCTTCTTCAAAGGATATACCCCCTTAGAGGCAAGTATAGCACGTTTGCCTCGCCAGGGGACAGCAATTGTGGCTATCTTCTGAATCTGTAACCAGGGTAGCTGCCTTGTATGTCCACAGGGGTACCCAGAACTACCAGAGGATATATGGTTTCCACGTGGGCATTGTGCATCCTGATGCATCCGTTTGACACATAGTGGCCGATGCTCCAAGGGGCATTGGTGCCGTGGATACCGTACACGCCCCATGGGACATCTAAGCCCATCCAGCGCGAACCCAAGACCTCCCACCACGGGTTAGGATCTTTTTCTACCACGGTCCAGTGGCCCGCCGGGGTAGGTGTAGACGGCTTCCCCAATGCCACCGGATACGGCCCGTATACGCGGCCTGAGTAGTAAAAAGTCAGGAGCCGTGCAGGTATATCGATTACAATCCTCCCTAGATCAGGAGCATATGACCAAGTTTGCGGACGGTACATAGCTCTCCCCCATATGCGTGGCTTACTCTAATCCTGAGATCCCAGTCTCTCCATGCTATGCTGTGCCGCCTGCAAGATGTTACATCTACGAAACCAAGACTCTGTGACGGGGGCAAAGTTGGGGGCTAATCGCGGAACAAGGCAAGCACCAGGCTACAGATGCCCACTGCCCAACAGTAGTAGGAAAACTTCCATAATTCTCCCTGGCGGACGGTCTTTAGCACAAATCCCAGGGCAAACAGCCCGGTGATGAAAGCAACCAGGCATCCAATCAGCCCGTGAGTGGTAACCACAGGTACTCCCGCTGCCAAGGCCGAACCAACATCCAAGAGCGCTGACCCAAACACTGCGGGCAAGGACAACAAGAAGGAAAACCTTGCGGCATCTTCCCTTGACATACCGGATAAAAGGCCTGCGGTTATGGTTGTACCAGACCTGGATATCCCGGGTATGACGGCTATCGCTTGGGATACACCGGCTATAAACGCCTTCCGGAAGGTGACTGTTGGAAGGGTATCATTGGGTTCGGAGTAAGCTTTGGCGGGCCGGGCATTCTTGCGTGTGGTTTGAAGTACACATCCCGTGGCCACCAGCCCCAGGGATGCAACTACAATGGAAGAAAACGCTGCCTCTACCAGATCACCAAGGACAAGGCCGACCACAGCCGCAGGTACTGAAGCCACTATCAAATAGCCTATGATAGTAAGCCCCCTTGAGCGGCTATGTTCGGTTTCAGGGGCAAACAAGCTCTTTGTCAGCCACCTGATGTCTGCTTGCAGCATCACAATTGTAGCTAACGCAGTTCCAATATGAACCCATATACTATATGACAGCCCGGGGCTCGGCAGTCCCACAAACCTGGCTCCCAGTACAAGGTGGCCTGAACTGGAGACAGGCAAGAACTCCGTAAGTCCCTGTATTACGCCGAGCACGGCTGCTTGTAACCAATTCATACACCTAGCATCTCCGTTGTTTGAACAGCTTGCAGCATCAGGCTGCGAGCACTTGTTCCGCAATGTTTACTGCATGATCTCCGATTCTCTCAAGATGGCTTATCATGTCAAGATACACTACGCCTGAAGCCGGGTAGCATATACCTTGGTTGAGCCTTCTTATGTGCTTGGCCCTAAGCTCTCTTTCCATATCGTCCAGTATATCATCCATTGCTACAATGCTGGACGCCTTGGCCTTATCCCCGGTTTCCAAAGCTTCCACTGCCACCCTGACCGCTTCCAAAACTTTCCCCATCATATCTTCTAATTCCTTAATGCCCTCTTCAGAAAAGGGCAGCTGGTGTTCGAAACTGTAGTCGGCCAGTTCCACTATGGATACAGCATGGTCACCAATACGTTCAAGGTCAGCACAAATATTTATGACAGAAGTTAAAACCTTGGCATCTTTATCGCTCACATCGTGTTGGGATATTTTGGCCACATAGTAGCTTATAGCCTCTTCTATCTCATCGATGACATCCTCAATGTCATCGAAGCGCCTCCTGTCCCGCTTTTCTCCAAGGAAGATGGATATGGCTGTTTCAAGGTTCTCAATGCACAACTTGGCCATCCTGAGAACTTCTTTCTTGGTCTGCATAACAGCCATAAAGGGCGTAGACACCAGCCTTGCATCCAGGTATTTGGGCCCGCGCTCCACTATTGACTCATCGCCCTTAAGCAAACGGCATATCAAGGCCGCAAACTGAGGAATTACAGGCAACAACAGAACAGTCACAGTTATGTTGAAAATCGAGTGGGCATTGGCAATCTGCCTTGCCATATCTGCACTTGTGGTGGCAGCCAGTTTCTCGAAAGGGGTCAAGAACGGCACGAAAACGATGGAACCGAAGGCGTTGAACAGGAAGTGGGCAAGGGCTGTCCTACGTGCGGTCAAAGAAGTGCCAATAGATGATACCAGCGCCGTACTGGTGGTGCCGATGTTTGAGCCTAGTATAATCGGAAGCGCCATGCCCAGGGTGACTATGCCTCGGGAAGCCATGGTAACAAGCAGGCCTGTCACCGCCGATGACGACTGTAGCAAGGTGGTGACCACAATGCCTACGAGTATGCCAATCAAAGGATTTTTCCTGCCCAGAAGCATGAGGTCTAAGAATGGCTGGTAAGTCCTGAGAGGTTCAAGGGCATCTCCCACAATGGACATCCCAAGGAACAACATGCCGAAACCCAGAAGTACGTCGCCAAACCCTTTAGCTGTCTTTCGTCTGCCTGCAAGCCTCATCACCATCCCTATGGCTATGGCAGGCAGAGCTACTCTTTCCAAGCTAAACGCAACCAATTGCGCAGTAATGGTTGTCCCAATATTGGCACCCATAATAACGCCAATAGCTTGCTCCAGACCCATAAGCCCTGCGTTGACGAAGCTAACGCACATCACAGTCGTAGCGGCTGATGACTGGATCACTGCGGTGACGACCATGCCAGCAGCTACACTGGCAAACCGGTTCACCGTCAAAGTCTCAAGGATTCGCCTCATGCGGTCGCCTGCGGCCTTCTGCAGTCCTTCGCCCATCCTGAACATGCCGTAGAGGAACAGGCCTACACCGCCAAACGCCGTGAGCACCATCTCTGCATTCACGCAGCACACCTCCGCTAGGTCCATACCTAGAGGGAATGGATCCCGATCTGATAATAACATAGTCTCGGGGTTTGTACACCAAAGCACATACCGAATATCAGCTGGTAATTTGAGCATGGTTGCCGGATTTTCAGGAGCTGTCGCCGCTTTCGGCACCTTGGCCGTCTCCCGCGGCGGGCTCAAGTGCAGGTTCACGGCGCAAAACCCGGGGACGCCTAGCCTCATAAACGGTGCCAAACCATGAACGCTTTGCGTTAGCTTCAATCACTTCTTCGTAAACTGACAGGGTGGCCCGGGCAATATCTTCCCACCTGTAGTTACGCCGAACGTGTTCCTTTGCATTCCGGGCTAATTGGGCCCGCATCTTCCTGTCACCTATAAGGTAAACCAGGGTATTTGCAAGGGCATCAGGATTGTCAGGCTCCACTTTGAAGCCTGTGAACCCGTGGTCTACGATTTCGCTAAGGCCGCCTGTATCCCCCACAACACAAGGCGTGCCCGTGGCCATGGCTTCCAGCGCCACTATCCCAAAGGGTTCGTACGAGCTGGGAAACGCAGCCACCCACGCCCTGGAATATAAGTCATACAGGGCTTTGTCCCCAACGTGGCCTGTAAACTCTATAGCATTAGCCAATCCGTTGTTATAGACAATTTCCTTGAGATGGCCTTCCATAGGGCCTGCTCCGGCCACAACCAGCTTTGCATCCGGGTAATGGAAAACCACCTGCTTCATCGCCTGAACCAGGATATGGGGGCCTTTTTCGGGAACCAGCCTGCCTACGTAAAGCAGCATGGGGTCAGCTGAGAGCCGTTTGGTCACTTTGAACCACGGCTCGGTGATGCCGTTGGGAATAACCTCGGTTTTGTCACCGGGCACAGAAAACAAGCTCTGGACTTCGTTTTTCATGTAAGCGCTGCACGTAATCACCTTCCACGCCTCATAACACAGCCACCATTCAGTCTGGGATATGTGATGCTGCATAGGAGTATGGAGCCCTTTTTGCCGCCCGCATTCGGTTGCGTGGATGGTGGCTATCAGGGGAACCTCCCAGGAATGCTTAAGTGCCCTGGCGGCGTAAGCCACTATCCAGTCATGAGCATGGACCAGGTCGAACCGCCCCTTGGCAAATAGCTTGTTGCAGGTTTCCATAAGGCTTACGTTAAACTGAGCCGTCCAGGTGACAAAATTTGGGGGATGGAGGTCATAAGGCACTGCAGATATTATCTCGACTCCTGACTGCTCCCGGATTAGCGGCCGCCCATGTACCCCACGGGTGAGCACAGTCACCTCTGCGCCCAGCTTGGCCATGGCCTCAGACAAGTGGCACACGTGGCGCCCAAGCCCGCCTACGTGATCAGGCGGATATTCCCAAGTGAGCATCAACACCCTAAGGCCCATCGTCATTTCCCCTCCATATTAGGTCTTGTGGTACTTAAGGGCCGGATTCCGGCGGCTGTGTCCCTTTGGGAAATACGTTCCAACTGACACAGTATCCTTATGCTTTCCGACACACTCCACGCCTGGGATACAGCCCCTCCCGGCTCAAAAGGATGATCTCCCGACGCAACCTCAAAAATCGTGCCAATGCAGGGATTGGCATCGAGCCTTAGCACGTGTGATAACATGAGGTAAGTAAGCTGCGTAAGGACTCGGTAATCGAAGTTGTCACCATGTTGTTTGGCCTGAGTTCCAAAGAGCTTAAGTGCCAGGTCAAACAAGGGCCCAAACAACCAGGGCCAGGCTGTGCCCTGATGGTAAGCACTATCCCTTTCAGCCGGGCCGCCTGCAAACTTGCCGCGGTATTCCGGGGAAGCCGGCGCCAAGGTCCTCAACCCGTGGGGGCACAGAAGTCTTTCAAAGGCTGTCGTCCATATCTCTACCAGGGTATCTTTAGCCAGCCTCAACTCGCCTACCCTGCCGGCGATAACCTGATTGGGACGGATTTCCAGCACCGGGCGGCCATGAACATCTAAGCTGTCGTACAGCCCTATCCCTGGCCATACGAATAGCTTCCTGAACTGCCTGGCTGCCGTTTGGGCAAGCCGGGAATACCAACTGCGAGATCTATCCAGGCCGCTTGTGCCGGACCCTTCGCAGGCAAGCTTTCTAAGCCAGCTGCCATAGAGGAACAGCGCCCTTACCCACAAGGCGTTTACTTCTACAGGGAAGCCGCCCCTTGGGGTGACCGGGGTTCCGCCTACACGGGCGTCCATCCAAGTCAGGTTGGTGTGGGGGGCGCCGGCCATAAGCAAACCTGAGTTGTGCATCTTGATGCCGTTTCGGGTGCCCCTGATGTAGCTGTCAACTATTTGGCCGACCCTTGGGAGCATTTGTTTGACAAATTCCCAATCAGCCGAAGCTGCTTCATACTTGCCCAGGGCATCGATAAACCAAAGCGACGCATCGACAGAGTTATAGGCAGCGCCATGGCCCTCTACAAAACAGTTGGGCACAAGCCCGTCCCGGATTTCTCCTGCATATCTCATAAAAACTTCCCTGGCTTCAGCATACCTTCCCGCCGCGAACAGCAATCCGGGCATGGAAATAAAGGTATCCCGCCCCCACTCGCCAAACCAATGATAGCCAGCGATGATTGAAGTTCCGGGCTTGGATTTCACAACAAATTGGTCAGCTGCAAGGTACAAGGAGGCGAGCACCTGGTTACCCCCGGCGCTGGCCTGGATCCGTGCCCTCCTGGCAGCCTCTGTCTTGCGGAGCCTGCCGGCATGCACGGCAAGCCCTTGACACCACTCCTCCAACTCCATCTGGTCCCGCCCGTCAAGCAGACGGGAAATCCTGACACCGTCTTGCTTGGAAACCGGCCCTGCCCACAGTACAACGGGCTGCCCGGGGCTCAGAGTGCACTCAAAATACCCGGGGCTCAAATGGTCCTCGGTAAAATCCAGGCCTCGCTGTCTTTCCGCCGGGTATATCATGCATTTGTACCATGTAGGCTCAAGCACAAAACTGCCGGTGCAAACTAAGGCCAAGGCATCACACGCGTGATGCTTTTCCAGAATCACCCCGCCTTCTCGGCAGAATATCCCGGGGGCCCATGAACCTTCCCTGGCGGTATGGTGGTAAAACCGGGAGTTGCATAGAGGCCTTAAGATGAGGGTAACTTGCTCACCCCCTGTCCGGGGAAACACTATGCTGTATATGCAAAACACCCCAGGCATCCCCTTGACCATAAATATCTCCTTTTGGAGCAGGATGGACCCGAGCTTATACACAAACCTCGGAAAGGGTTCCTTTGAAAACCCCAAGAGGTGTTCCTCCCCGTCAGGATGGATACAGCCAGGGTACATGTTAGAAGACAGGTCCCATCTGTGCCCGCCGAAGATACAGGTGTCTTCAAGCTTGGAAAGGGCAAGCCACCGGTCACCGGGGTTGTCCCCGGCAAGGAACAGCCAACCGTGATATCGTCTGGTGTGTATGCCCCTGGTAGTAGAAGACCCAAAGCCGCCCAGCCCGTCAGCCTCAAGCCATTCCTGCGAAGAAGGTTTAAGCCACGCCGTGCGTCCGTCCAACATCCCAGGTAAATCACTCCTGGTAAAACAGTGTTCCCGGGGGCACATGAATTGATGCAAGCCCCAGGCGTACCGCTTCCGACGGACACAGTGACCATAAGATGCAGGTTTTCATACCCTGTTGACAGGGGGAGAATCATGTTACCGCCAAAATCACTAGCTTGTTTTGACGCCGGTTCAGAATATTGTCCCTGTATCCTCGCCGCCCTGGGAAAATGCATCGCCTGTTCCATGCTACAAGGAAGAGATACTTGTGACTGCGGCTGGAGCGGTATTTGTGTGTTTGCAGAATTCGAAAGGGCAGGCAAGCAGGTAAAGCCGGGCCGTGAACAAATACTGGCCCAAGTGACCGAAGTTACACCTTTGGCTAGGCCCCGGGATGACTACAAAGCGTATCTTGCTGAAATAGCTGTGCCTCCCAACCTGGCCAGATGGTGTACCCTTCCTGGCTCCTTCGTGCTGTTGCGCCCTGAATCGGCCAGGGAAGCATTTAACGTGCCCATCTCGGTGATGGACACAGCTGGACGAGGCATCAGAATCGCCGTGGAATGCAGGGGCCCAAAAACCACCGCGCTGGAAAAAGCTCTGCTCAAAGACGGGAAGGTGACCGTAACAGGCCCGTTTTGGTCCGGGCTCCAGGGCTGCACCCACCCGGCGGACTTGGCTCACGGCAATACCCTGGTTGTAGCAAAAGGTATGGCACAGGCAGCAGTGCCGCCTATTGCACGGTACATCTGCGCCCGGGGCGGAAACCTCAAAGTCCTGGCCGGCCCGGGTACCCTGGGCACGGTTTTCATCGGCGGGATCTTGGAGGAGCTGGGAGCTTCCTTTGAAATCATGCCCAAGGCTCACGATCGCAACCTGGGCCGTATCTCAGACGAGATCACTTCAGGCAGCTACGGCCTTATAGTGAGTGCTGGTTCCAAACTCCAGCATCAGGCACTCATCAACTTGCTTCGTAAAATCTCAGAAGGCAACCGCCCTGTCCCCCGCTTTGCGTGGATATCCCATCTGACCATGGTGTGCGCCGAAGGGATCTGCGGTGCCTGTCTCCTGGCGGGGTTCAGGGGATGCAAAGCCCGGCTTGATGAAAGTTTCCAAGCCCACTTGCTACACTGATGCACTTATGCGCTGAGGAGGTTTCCAATGAAGATATACCATGAAGTGATAGTGATAGGGGGTGGATGGTCTGGAGTGTCCGCAGCCCTTGCCGCGAACAAGGCCGGAGCTGATACCGCCCTGTGTGAGAGAACCGACATGCTTCTGGGAGCAGGGCTGGTAGGCGGCATCATGCGGAACAACGGCAGGTTTGTAGCTACCGAGGAATGCATAGCCATGGGTTGCGGCGAGCTGTTTGAGCTCACCGACTCCATTTCCCGCCACCGCAACATAGAGTTTCCAGGCCACCGCCACGCCAGCTTGTACGATGTCCACCTGGCAGAACCTGCCGTAAGGAGGCTGTTGCTCGAACGCGGTATTACGTTATATATGCAGGCGCGGATCACACGGGCCAAACACCATGAGGGTAAACTCATTCAAGTAGAATCTGACCAAGGCCAGGTATTCCTGGCAGACGCGTTTGTCGACGCCACAGGCTCATCAGGCCCCCAGGGGCTGTGCCAACGGCTTGGCAACGGGTGCGCAGCTTGCATCCAGCGCTGCCCGGCATTCGGCCCGAGGGTAAGCATAGCCCGGCTCATGGGGTTGCCTGAGTACATGACCTCTAGGCGCCGGGATATCCCCGGAGGCGCCATGTCAGGGTCATGCAAGATATATAAAGAAACCCTGTCCCAATCCCTTAGGGAAAAGCTTGATGCAGAGGGAGTAGCCATCATACCTGTGCCAAAAGACATGGTAAACCACAGTAAACTGGACTCGAAGGTATGTCAGCAATACGCCTTGCCTGAGTATGCCGAATCACTGGTGCTTCTGGACACAGGTCATGCCAAACTTATGACATCATATTTCCCCTTAGAACACCTGAGGCAAATCCCAGGCCTGGAAAACGCCAGGTACGCCGATCCCCTTGCAGGAGGCAGGGGTAACTCAATGCGGCTTACTGCAACGGTTGCGAGAGACAACTCCATGCTGGCCGCCGGGACTCAAAACCTGTTTGTGGCAGGAGAAAAAGCGGGGATATGCGTGGGCCACACCGAAGCCATCGTAACCGGCGCCCTTGCCGGCAGAAACGCAGCGCTGCTCGCCAAGGGAAAACCCCTGATGGTGATACCTGATACCCTGGCCACAGGCGACTTCATAAGTTTCAGCGCCATAGACACAGAGGGTAACCCGGCTGTACCAGGCGGTTACGGCTTAAGTGCCTCCCATACTTTCGCCGGTTCGGTGTACTTCGAGCGGATGAAAGCCCTGGGGCTTTATACCACTGACAAGCAAGCCATCAGGAAGCGTGTGCGGCAGGCAGGCATGGAAGGGGTATTCAGCACCTAACCGCCGTCTTGTGTAAAGAGCAGGTGAGCCAACAACTCACCTGCTCTTTGAGTGATATGCCATTCTGAATATGTCGGGCATTACGGATACCAAGATGATTACCAGCCACTGGACTCCGCTAAGGGGGACAGTGTCGAAAAATAGGCCGAGAGCAGGTATCTGGACGACGGCCAGCAGCATCAGCCAGGACAGGGCACATGCGCCGATCAAATGCTTGTTGGAAAATATGCCGATTTCCAGTGGAGACCGGGTTTCAGACCTGCAATCTATGGCAGATACCAGTTGCACCGTCACCAGTGTCGCAAACGCCATGGTGGAAGCCGTAGGCAGATCCCAGATCCTCAATGCCTCTATGAACATGAGCAGGGTAGCAACCCCCACATATGTCCCCCGCTTAAGTATCAGCCAACTGAGCCCCCCGGCAAACAAGCTTTCATCAGGATCCCTAGGCGGCCTTTTCATTATGGAAGCATCAGGCGGATCCATGCTCAGGGCTAAGGCCGGTAAGCCGTCGGTCACCAGGTTCATCATGAGGATCTGGATGGGAGTAAGAGGCATGGGTAGCCCCAAGAGCACCGCCAGGCCCACGGTTATTACTTCGCCAAGGTTACACGACAGCATATACCTTATAAATTTACGGATGTTATCGTAAATCGCCCTTCCCTGCTCCACGGCCTTCACAATGGTGGCAAAATTATCGTCAAGCAGCACTATGGAACTGGACTCCCGCGCAATGTCGCTGCCTGTCTTGCCCATGGCTACCCCGACCGCAGCTTCTTTGAGGGCGGGCCCGTCGTTTATCCCGTCACCTGTCATGGCCACTATGTGCCCCTGTTTCTTGAGTGCCCTCACTATTTTGAGCTTATGGGCAGGGGACACCCTGGCAAACACGTTGTACTGCTCTACTGCGTCCCCAAGCATGCTCTCAGGTACGTTGTCCAGGTATTCCCCGGTAACCCCTTGCCCGTCCCTGGACAAGATATGGGTCTCCCTGGCGATGCTTTCTGCGGTCTTCAGGTGGTCGCCGGTTATAAGCACCGGCCTTATTCCTGCCAGCTTGCAATGTTCTACCGACGACGCAGCTTCAGGCCTCAAGGGATCTGCCATGGCAAGGCAGCCGATCAGCACAAGCCCTTCTTCTGTGTACCCACCTTGGCCAAGCCTTCTATGGAGCTGCTTCTTGGCTACTGCGAGGATGCGCATGCCCTTGGCCGCCCGTGTGCTTACCCATTGTTCCCAGGCAGATACGTCGGTGTTTCCGAGTCTAAACGTCCTGCCCCCTGCTTCCTGGGCGATACACAACGGAATCACCGTGTCGGTGGCACCCTTTACGCAGATGAGAGGCCCTCCGGGGGTGTCCACCATCACGCTCATCATCCGGCGTTCAGGCGTAAAGGGCCGGACGTCTAACCGTGGGTAGCGGTCATCTAAATCCGCAGGGTCGCAACCCAGGTTCATATAGCCGCCTACGATGGCCTGTTCTGTAGGGTCTTCCATGACAGCCGGGTCATCACCCGGGGGATGCCTCGCATCTGATGCCAGCACTCCCACTTCTAGGATATGCTCCACAAGCGCCCGGCTCGCCTTGTACCTGTCTCGAGACACCGTTTGTATCCCGCCAGGGCCGGGCACGCCTATTTCCACGATCTCCATCTGGTTCCGGGTAAGCGTCCCCGTCTTGTCCGTGCATATCACCGTCACTGATCCCAAGGTTTCGATGGCCTCAAGTTTCCGTACCACAGCCCCTTTTGCAGCCATGGATTGGACTCCCAAGGCCAGGCACAAGGTTACAGTAGCCGGCAGCCCCTCGGGAATAGCGGCCACGGCCAGGCTTACCGCCGTTAAAAAGATTTCATGAAAAGGTATCCCCCTGAGGAAACCTATCACCCCGAGGCTTATGCATATCCCCAGGCAAGTGACGAGAAGTACCCTGCTCAAAGACTCAAGCCTCGATTCCAGAGGGGTCTTTTGGCTCTGGGCAGTCTGCAGCAGCCTCGCAATCTGCCCGATTTCAGTACTCATCCCTGTAGCGGTCACAACCATGGCCCCGGTACCCCTGGTTACCAAGGTACCTGAATATACCATGTTGCTCCGTTCGGAAATCCCGGTGGCCTCAGGCAGTACTGCTTCAGCGTTCTTGCTCACGGGAAAAGGCTCACCGGTGAGTACCGACTCTTCCACCTGAAGAGACCTGGACTCGGTTAACCTCCCGTCGGCCGGCACCCTGACTCCGGGCCAGAGCAGCACGATGTCCCCAGGCACAACCCCCTCAGGGTTGACATGGGTTCTCACACCGTTGCGCACCACACAACATACTGAAGGGGAATATACCTCCAGTGCCTTAAGTGTCTCCTCGGCTTTGTATTCCTGGACCACGCCCAGCATTGCATTGAGCAACACAATGGCAAAAATTACTATTGCATCGATGGTTTCCCCCATGAAGACGGAAATAGCGGTTGCCCCCATCAGGGTTACAACCATTGGATCTGTAAACTGCGACAGCAGCAGTTTGAACCATCCGGGCCTTTTGTGCTTGACGATCCTGTTAGGGCCCATCCTTAGAAGGCGCCGCCTGGCTTCCCTTGGGCTAAGCCCGGCTCTAGCATCGCTTCCCAGCAAGCCCACAACTTCTTTCCACGTAAGCGAATGGAACTCATAGGACATAGATGGCAGGACCCCTCCACTGTATTTCGGTTACGGCTGTCTCAAAAATCTTATGATTTGGGCATCACAATATGTCTTAAGACTGGAACCTGGGCGGGGCCGGAAATCTGCTCAACGCATGAATATCTTGATGGCAAACGGGAAACCATTACTCACGGGTCCATCATAACCGAGCCAAGATCAATCAGGGCGGAGTGGTCCTGATTGGTCGGGCAAAGGTGGCAACACCCGCGCTAAGGTGTTGTCGCCGGCGCGAAGGTCATATTGTTTCCTGAACAACCCTGTAATCCGGTTTAAGGGTCTGAAATTACCCTCGTAGGTAATTTCAGGCTCGGTAGGGAGGCAATATGGCCGAGCTAAGATCATTCAAATTGCCGTATGGGTTTGGATTACCGCGAGGTAATCCAGGCTCAAAAGGTAGTTTGAATGGTCGAGCACAGGTCATCCGGTTGCGGTGCCGGATCCAAGCTGGGTTCTAACACCGTGGCCTGATGGCCGAAAGCGAAGGTTATGATGGGCCGGTTCACTTCCGGCGGCCATCATAACCCTCAAAACCCCAAATCACCGGCGCAATATCCTCAGTCCGTTGAAGGTTACAAGTACAGCGGCGCCTGAGTCCGCAAGCACGGCCAGCCACAGGGGAAGTACCCCGCCAAACACCAGCACCAGTGCGGACACCTTAATGGCAATTGAGAACACCACGTTCTGGACGATCAAGCTGCGTGCCTGCTTGGCTAAATCGACTGCCCAGGGAACGGCCATGAGGTCGTTCTTCATTAGGGCAATACCTGCCGTCTCCAAGGCCACGTCAGTACCCTGGCCCATGGCAATCCCCACGGTCGCCGCTGCCAAAGACGGGGCATCGTTGACTCCGTCCCCCACCATAGCCACGGAGCCAAATTCATTGATGAGCCTGTGTATAGCGTGGAGTTTGTCCTGAGGCATAAGATCCGCCTCTACCCTTAGGATTCCAGCCTGTCCCGCCACAACCATGGCATTGGCCCTGTTATCTCCGGTGAGCATTATCACCTCAGCACCCTGCCGGCGGAGCTGGGAGACCGCATCCACGGCTTCAGGACGGATTGCATCTGAAAGGCAGATAGCACCCAAGACATCCTTACCTCTCCCTACAAATACCACCGTCTTACCTTCCGTCCGGCAGCTTGCTGCTGCCCCCCTTAAGTAAGCGGGAACATCAATCCCTGCTTCCTCAAACAGGCTTTCGCTGCCAACGTATGCCCTGTCACCGTTTACCGCAGCGTAAGCTCCTTTGCCTCGTACTGAAACAAACTCTTCCCCTGAGACAAAACTTATACCCTTCACCTCGGCTTCGTCTACTATAGCCCTGGCAAGGGGGTGTTCTGACCGTGACTCTACTGCAGCGGCGATCCCCAGGACCTCATCGGTAGTAATGCCGGCGCCTGGTATCAGGATAACTTGGTCCACAGCCAGTTTTCCTTGGGTAACCGTACCTGTCTTATCCATAGCCACCGCCTTTACTGTCCCCAGGGCCTCGAGATATGTCCCGCCCTTAATGAGCACCCCGTTCCGCGCAGCCCTGGCGATAGACGCCACCACCGTAACCGGGGTTGAGATCACCAAAGAGCAAGGGCAAGAAACGATGAGCACCGTAAGCCCCCTGTAGAGCCAAGGCCTCCATGCCTGACCGAAGATGAGCGGCACACCGATTGCCAGTATCCCCGAAAGTGCCAGCATCGCCGGGGTCCAATACTTGGCGAAAGTGTCCACCAGCCTTTGGGACTTGGCTCTTTGGAGCTGGGATTGTTCAACCATGGCGATTATCCTGGCAAGGGTTGTGTCGTGAGGCATCCTGGTAACCCTAATATCTAATGTACCCTCACCGTTGAGGCTGCCTGCAAACACCAGGCTTCCCGGAAGTTTCTCAACAGGGGTAGACTCGCCGGTTATCGGGGATTGGTTAACCGAAGACACCCCTGACACTACTTCCCCGTCTACAGGGATTTTTTCCCCTGGAAACACCACCACTATGTCCCCTGGTTTCACCTCACCTGCAGGGACCTCGGAAAACTTATCTTCAATTTTCACCCGGGCGGTGAGAGGTGCAAGTTCCATTATGTCACGGATAGACTTCCGGCTCTTCTCTCCTGCCCTGTGTTCCAGGTACTCACCGATGCTGAAAAGGGTAAGCACAGCCGCACCTTCAGCCCATTCCCCCAGCACCATTGCCCCGATGCCTGCAACTGTAGTGAGCAGGTTGATATCTGCGCCTCTCCCCGAAAGCAGCGCCATGAGCCCCGCCCGGGCCACAGGGGCACCGGCAACAACTGCCGCAAACAGGTAAGGAAATTTGTAAGCTGAATACCCTAAACGGTGCAGCACAAAACCAAACCCAATGCCGATAATCCCTAGAAGTGGCGGCAAGAGCCGTCTCAAACCGCCGGCTTCCCCTTCTTCCTGAGATAGGGTGATAGCGTGGTTGTGGTCACACTTGCAACCATCTTCATGGGCATGGGTGTGGGGATGATGTGGACTGCAATGGCTGCAGCCGCATATTCTCGCAGCTGCTGTCTTTTTCTCCATCTGCTATCACGCCTTTCGCTTGTGTGTGAGCTAACCATGTTGTGCATGCTCAAATGCTTCGTCCAAGAGCCGTACCACGTGCTCATCATCTAAGGAGTAGTACACCTTCTGCCCTTCTCTCCTGCTCTTGACCAGCCGTGAAGCACGCAACAGCCTCAGATGGTGAGATATATTCGAGACCGATGTATCTAATGCTTCCGCCAGGTGGTGGACACACCATTCCCCCTGTGAAAGCAGCCACAATATCGACAGCCTGGTCTCATCGGACATCACTTTGAAAATTGACACCACATAACTCATGTTGGGCACCTTAAGTTCTTTGCCGCCGGGTTTATCAGACATCATGTGCACCCCCCTAAAACTAATTATTGATCATTTATTCAAATATTCAAGTGCCTTTGGCAGCCTTGTGGTTGGCTTGCGGTATAAAAGGTATCACCCCCCCTGCCGAAGAATTGGAAATCAAACACCTTCGCAGCAAATTCCAAGACAAGGAGGTAGCTCTCACTTGCATGCTGAAAAGAGGCCGCTTAACCCTGAAGACATTCTCAAGTTCACGTGTGTAGGTGACCCACAACTGTCACCTGGCGGAGACAAGCTGGCATATGTGAGGCAGAAATTTGACCAGGATACCTATGAATCCAAGACAGACATTTTCCTAATGGATCTACAAACCGGCACTACAACCCAGCTTACCAATTCAGGCAAAGATTCGTCTCCAAGGTGGTCCCCCGCAGGCGACAGGATC
Organism: Candidatus Fermentithermobacillaceae bacterium DTU015; assembly: GCA_001513185.1. Taxonomy (GTDB): domain Bacteria; phylum Bacillota; class Sulfobacillia; order Fermentithermobacillales; family Fermentithermobacillaceae; genus DTU015. Next base: position 66,298 of record LFST01000025.1, on the reverse strand, counting down.
GCCTTCATCTCATCCCGGTCGGGAAGAAGCCAGATCTGGATAATAGATGTTTCAGGCGGGGAAGCATGGCATCTCCCCACCAAACAAGAAGTACAAGGCGGGCCGGTGTGGTGCCCCACCGGGACCAGGATCTTCTTTACCGCAAGCGCGTTTTCCAAACCCGGCGATTGGGTACCTTATCCGGGAAGCCCTGAAGACGACCGCAAGCGCGCTGAAGATGAGGCAAGAAGGATCCTCGAGAAAGATAGCAAACAGGCCAAGGACAAGGACGAGAACAAGCGCAACCAAGTTAGAGTAATCACCCGGCTCAGGTACCGTTTTGACAGGATAGGCTACTTTGGCGACTTAAGGCGGCAAGTGTTTTACGTCGACGTGCCCAAGACCCCGCCTGCCTCAAAACACACCGAGGCGGTCCAGGTCACCCAGGGTGACTTTGACCACAGCTTGCCCGCACCTTCGCCCGACGGCAAGTGGATTGCAGTTGAGGCATTCCGCTCAGGCGATGCCGACTACGTAACCAGGAGTGAGATCTGGCTTTTTGACGTCGAGACCAACAAGCCCTATTTGCTGTACAGCGCCCCAGGGCCTGTGTTTAACCTCCAGTGGTCCCCTGGCGGCAGCATGATAGCCTTCTACGGGCACGATAACAGCAGGGGAGTGTCTACCAAGCATGATCTTTATGTAGCATGTCTCGATGGCCGCCTCGAGGCGGTTTCCCAAGAAGGTAAACTGGAACCCTTAAGGGCTGACCATATCCAGAACCTCACTTCGGGCACAGATTTACACGCCGGTATGGCCATAGGATCTGATATAAGCTACAGGGGCGGGTCAACCCTCAATTGGGACGGACGGGACCTCTATTTCTGCGCGGCTGAGCAGGGGGCAGCCTACGTGTACTCAGCGAGCCGTCAGCAAGCCGGCTGGGAACTCCGGCGCCTGTGCGGCTCCCCTGACGTAGCCATCTCTGGGTTTTCGGCGTCGGCCGGCAAGATCGTCTTGAAACAATCCACCCCTGTTCAACCGGAAAACCTGTTTTTGGTTGAGGTAGACAGCAGCGGCCAGACTACGGCACCTAAGCAGCTTACATTTGACAACGAACAACTCATGGACCAAGTGAAGCTTGGAGCATGGGAAAAATTCAGCTACACATCCTCTGATGGCCAGCAAGTTGACGGCTGGCTGATTTATCCGGCCGGTTTCGAACCCACCCAGGTGAAAGCTGAACCTGCCAAGTACAGTTTCCCCATGGTAGTTCAGGTACACGGAGGCCCCCACAGTGCCTACGGCTCCTCTTTTGAGTTCCAGGCACAGCTGTTTGCAGGACGGGGATACGCAGTAGCCTACTTCAACCCCAGGGGAAGCACTTCTTACGGGCAAGATTTCATGGACTGCATTGACGGCAAATGGGGTGACAAAGACTACCTGGATATAATGTCAGGCGTAGATGCCGTGGTAGCCAAGGGCTTCATCGACCAATCCAACATGTTCATCCACGGTTGGTCCTACGGCGGATACATGACCACGTGGGTGGTCACCCAGACTGACAGGTTCAAGGCAGCGTGTGCCGGAGCGCCAGTCACTGACATGTACGCCGGGTATGGCACATCTGACATCTTGTGGGCTGATGAGCAAGAATTTGGAGCCAAGCCATGGGAAGACCCTGAGACCTTGCTCAAGAGTTCGCCGCTTAAATACGTAGCCCAGGTCACCACGCCCATCCTGCTTATGCACGGTGAAAACGACCTGCGGTGCCCTGTGCTCCACACGGAAGAGTTCTACACCGGACTCAAGCGGCTTGGAAAGACTGCAGTCATGATACGTTACCCAGGGGAATTCCACGGCTTGAGCAAACCCATACACAGGATAGACAGGTACAAGCGGCTGCTGGCTTGGTTTGAATACTACCGTTGCCGGTAGCCTTGCCCGCTTGGAACAGGCCTTAAGCTCAGGGCGCCTTGACGGTGCCCTGGGCACACCCTTGAGCATGGGAAGGTTCCCCTTATACTGCAAATCCCGACACCACCATCTGGCCCCCACACGCCTTTGAGGCCATTACAAAAGCACCCAGATACACCACAAATGTGCTGCATTTGGAGGTAAACTTTTGTCCCGGTTCTCCGATTTTAACAGTTAGTAAGACAGCATTAGTTCAGAGTCAATGGCAAGGAGATGATTCCCATCGACAAGCTACTCAGTACCAGAAACAAGGTCTTAATCATAGGGCTCCTATTTGCATTGGCCCCTACGATAATCCTGGGCACGGCTGTCTACACAAGTGCCAGGAAACATACGGATGAATCCTCAATAAGCGCTCTGAAAGCATTTGCCGATGCCAAAGCCCGGGAACTTGACCAATACGCCCGGGGGCTCTGGGAAACCGGGGATTTCATCGCCAACCAGGACGTGATAATCCAAGGTTTTGACACCCTGGCTTACGCAAACTATAACATCAATGCTTGGAACTGGCGTAACGTAGACAGGCCACGGATCGACTCTTTGGGCAAAAAGGTTCTGGAACAGACTGAGTTTGAGTCACTTATGTTATTTTCGCCGTCGGGTACCCTTGTGTACTCCACCAATCCTGAACATGAGCCGGGTACCGATTTTTCGGAGTTTGAGTGTGTAGCTCTCGCCCTCCAAGGCCGGAAAACTTTCGGCGGCATGGCCATATCTGAAAGCAGCGAACCAGGCTGCATCAGTATCGTGATCCCTGTTGCAAAAGCCGACCCAGCTGAAGAGATCCTTGGGGCAGTAGGCTTCACAGCACCGGCCCTCCGCTTTGAGCAGATTATAGCCGCAGACCTCAATCATTTGGGAAGCACCGCCAAGGTATATCTCATCGATGAAAGCGGTAACCCGCTCACAGGTGCCGCCCAGGCAGCCTGGCCTGAAGAGTCATTGCTTGAAGCAATCCTGACAGGCAGGACCGGCTTCTCGCGGTTAGAAAAATACAAGGATGAGTCAGGGGAAAAGGTAATCGGCTATGCCACCGTGATCCAGGCCGGGGACAAGGCTTACGGGCTGGTAGTAGAGGTTGCGGAAAGAGAAATACTTGCCCCCCTGGCAGGCGTGATTAGATGGACCCTCCTCATATCCTGCCTGGTCGTGGTAGCGGTAGCGGTGGTCACAAATTCGTTGACGCAGGATTTTGTCCGTCCTTTGATTAATGCAGCCACCATGATCAAAGATTTGGCCGACGGCGGAGGGGATCTCACCAAGCGGTTGGAGGTAGATTCAGACGGCGAAACCGGGCAGCTGGCAGTTGCTTTGAACCAGTTCTTGGATTACATAACCGATGTCATAAGGAACATCACGGTTGCGTCAGACCATCTGGCGGCTACCAGTGAAGAGCTATCAGCCACAGCTGAAGAGTCCACCAGCATTGCCGAACAGATTGCAGAAACCGCACTTCAGCTGGCATCTGGCGCTGCCGAACAGAGCGAAAGCGCATCGGAGACTGCCGCGGCCACTGAAAACCTAGCCATGGCTGTAGAGAAGGTGGCAGTGGGCACCCAAGCGCAACACCGCATGGTAGACACCATGCACAAGATAATCGAAGACTCCATTGTAGTCTTCGGAGAGGTAATGCAAGCCTTGGAAAACGTCCAGACTGTGGCCACTCAGAACACCGCAGCCGCCAGCAAGGCTTCAGAATCCATCCAGGTGCTCACTACCAGCATGGGTAACATCCAGTCAGCCAACGAAAGCGCTGCATCTCAAGTGGTCGAGCTCCATGACTTGTCACAAAGCATAAGACAGATTGTAGCTATCATCGATGACATCGCTTCCCAGACTAACCTGTTAGCGCTTAACGCCGCAATCGAGGCAGCCAGGGCAGGCGAACACGGACGAGGGTTTGCCGTAGTTGCCGATGAAGTGCGAAAGCTGGCAGAAAGATCGCTTGCTGAAACCAAGAACATCAGCGAACTGATTGAACGGGTAGCTTCTGCTATAGACAGCACAGTGGCCAGCATCGAGCAGAGCACCCACGAAATCAAGAACGGCACTGCAGTGGCTGAAAACGCAACCGTGGTATTGGCCGAAATCGGCGAGGCTGTAGCAGGCACACAGGAAGAGATTAACAAGCTTCTGGCTTCGTTTGAGAAACTACAGCATGCCACGGCACAGTCTGAGGCAGCGGTAAGCGAAATCGCCAAGTATGCCAACGAGAACCTGGCAGCAGTCGATGCCATGGCAGCCAGCGCCGAAGAAGTAAAACGCCTGGTAGAAAACGTGGCGGCGGTATCACAGCAAAGCGCCGCAGCCATCGAACAGGTGGCAGCGTCCATCAGGGAAATGGCATCAGCCAGCGACCAGGTATCATCTTCTGCCCAAGACCTTGCAGGCCAAGCTGACGCCCTTAGGAATATAGTGAGCAATTTCAAGATACAGTGAGGCAAAAGTAGGGGGAGATGGGGGCTTGCAGCGCCCATCTCCCTATCCCATTCATCCCTCATCTACCTTCGGAGTTCCCGCAGCTCCTCATCCAACTGTTCCCTTGTCTTCATAACAGTCTCCCAACGCTGGTAAAGGCCTGCCAGCTGTGCACGAACTTGCCCCCATTGCTTGACAGGTATATCCCCGGGCCGGGAATAAGTATCGGGGTCCGCCAACACACAAGCCAGTGCTTGTTCCTGCGCCTCCAGCTCTCCAATCTCACACTCCAACTCCTCAAGCTGAGCATCAAGTTGGGCGATTTGCCTGGCAAGCATCTGTTGTCTCAAAGTCTGCTGAGAACCTAGGCCAACCTTACGGTTATCGGGCTTCTCCTCGACCTTAGGCGCTTCCTCCTCCGCCGCTTCCGCCAACGCACGGCCTTGCCTGAAAGCCGAATAATTGCCCTCAAACACTGTAATGGCCCCGTCTTGGAACCACAGGATCTTGGTGGCAATCCGGTCTATGAAATGCCTGTCATGGGACGCGAAAATTATGGTACCGTCAAACTCTGCCAGGGCATCTTCAAGCGCTTCCTTTGACGGCAGATCCAGATGGTTGGTAGGTTCGTCCAGCAGCAGCACGTTGGCATCTGAGAGCACCAGCCTGAGCAGGGCCAGCCTCGCCTTTTCTCCTCCTGACAAGCTACAGACCGGCTTCTTGACGTCGTCCCCTGAAAACAAAAACCTGCCCAATAAATCCCTGGCCTCGCCCATAGGTACCCCAAGGCTCATCACTTCTTCAAGCACAGTACGCTCCGGTGATCCGAACGCAAAATCCTGGGCGTAGTATGCCCTTCTCACACCCGAGCCCCATTTTACAGTCCCCTCATATGGTTCTTGACCCATGAGGCACTTGAGGAAAGTGGTCTTGCCGCACCCGTTAGGGCCTACCAAGGCAATGCGTTCCCTACGCAGCACAAGCAGGTTAACCCCGCTGAACAAGGTGTGGTGGAACCCTTTGGAAAGCCCCTCCAGTTTCAGTACTTCCCTGCCGGTAGCTACGGCCGCGGTAAGTTCGAGTTTGAGCGTGGCATGTTGCTTTGGCTTGTCCACCAGTTTGAGGCGCTGGAGCATCTTCTCTCTGCTCCTGGCCTGCCCTGCCCGCCTGGCGTTGGCCTTCCATTTCCTGATAAACTCCTGGGTCCGCCTTATGAGTTCCTGCTGCCGGGCATATTCCTCTGCTTGGCGCCTGAGGATTTCTTGCTTCTGTTGCAGAAAGGCAGAAAAATTGCCCCGGTAGGCAGTTATTCTCCCGTCTTCAACATCCCAGATCCTGTCCACAATCGTGTCGAGCAGCCGCCTGTCGTGTGAGACGATTATAAGCGCCCCGGGGTAGCGGCTGAGGTATGATTCGAGCCATTCCATCCCGTCTATATCCAGGTGATTGGTAGGCTCATCCAGTAAGAGCACGTCAGGTTGAGACACCAGCAGTCTGGCAAGATTGAGCCTCACTTTCTGTCCGCCGCTTAAGTCCTTAGCCATAAGGGACCAAGTATGTTTCTCAAATCCAAGCCCAGCAAGTATGGCAGCAAGTTCGTGCTCAAGGTCGTAACCGTTTAGGGCTTCGAACCTGTGTTGCGCTTTGGCATATTCGCTGAGAAGTTCGTCGATGTTGCCGCCATGTAAGGCAGCCATCCGGTTTTCAAGTTCCCTCATCTTTGCCGCAGCCTGAAGCACCTCAGGCTTGCCGGCCATGGCTTCTTGAAACACGGTAGCCGTGTAATCAGGAAGTCCCTGTGAAAGGTAGCCCACGCGCACCCCCGACGCTTTGTGGACCTTCCCTGCATCAGGCTCTAGTTCGCCTGCAATTATCTTGAGCAGGGTCGTCTTGCCCTGGCCGTTGCGCCCCACCACGCCAATCCGGGCTTTTTCTGGCACTGAAAGGTTAACCGAAGCAAATATACAGCGGGCTCCCTGATAGCGGGCGACTTCACTGAGTTCTATAAGGGCCATAGGAAAACCTCCCTGGTAAACATGTGTTCGCATCAAAGGGCGTACTAGGGGCAGCGCACTTTAAATCCGCATCAGGTAGCCCCGAAAGCTCCACATCCAGGTAAGGCTCCTTTCTCAAGACAACTTAAGATGAACTGAAGGTAGTCGTACTTTTTGATACTACCACCCCAGCTGCCCGGGAGTCAACCGTATCACCGCGGCCCCAACAACCGCTCAAGCTCCCGCCGCACCACCTGCAGATCCTCCAGGAACTTATCAGCTTCTCGGCGTACGTGGTC
>LFST01000025.1:56440-59523 GCA_001513185.1 Candidatus Fermentithermobacillaceae bacterium DTU015 | reverse complement strand
CAACTCCCTCGCCGTCTCCAGGGCATCTGAAAACCGGGTTCCTATGGTTTCCAGGCTGCTTATGAGCGTACGCTCTGACGGGTCCAAGAGATGCCTGATGAAGGCAATATGCTCTCTCATGATACGCAGCCAGAATACTTCGGTCTCTATTAATCCGGTAAGCGTATTAACGTCAGTGGGTGCCAGCCGGCCTGTCTTGAGTACTTCCAGGAAACGCACTGCTTCCCTGCGGATGTGATCTATGAGCAGCGGGAAAAAGTTTGGGAACATCTCACACTGAAGCTGCAACCGCAAGACCCGGTCTTTGAACGCAATGAGTTCGGACACCACCGAGGCTATTTCCCCTGCCAGCCTTGAATCCAGGCTCCTGCGTGCCATAAGCACATCTTCTAAGGCCGAAAGTTCATCAAAAAGGGTCTGGGCTTCGCTTATTAGGTCGGTCCNNGTCGCAAGGCAATCCCAGCCTTATGAAAAGCGCATGTTCCTTAAATATCCGTACCCAGAAACGGCTTTCCTGCAAGAGGTCGACCTGCCCGGCCCCCCGGCCATGTGACATGGGGCATCCCCCTTTCTTCGTAATCTGTCTATATATATGAGGTGCGTGCAGCATGTGATAACCGGGCGCCATGGCGCAGGGCTGCCGCTTCTGCTATGATATTGACAACATGCCTTAAAGGCGGCGTTAGAATTTTATGGCAAAGGGGCGGTTAATTGAAGAAGAACCTGGTGCCTTCAACCCTGTCCAAACAGGACTTCGAGATAGTGTATAAGCTGCTTGATGTAACCCCTCTTCAGTTTGATTGCGGGCTTTTGTGCGCCTCGTTATGCTGCCAGGAATACGAACCCGGGGTCGGGATGTTTCTCTTGCCCGGCGAAGAGCAGATGTTTACCATGGAAGAACCCTGGCTAAAGTGGCACTTTGTGAACGCCCAAGAACATGATTTCCCCCCTGATTGGAAGGGCGACGTAGCCTTTGTCACATGCAATGCCACCTGCCCTAGGGACAAGCGGCCGGTTCAGTGCCGGACTTTTCCTCTGATGCCCTACCTTACCCCCGAAGGGGAACTTCAGGTGAGGTTGGACACACTGTCAGGCATTTTGATATGCCCCTTGATAAAGCAACCTGACACCTATCCTTTAAGGCCCGAGTTCTACAAGTCGGTGCTGGCTGCGTGGCAAATCTTGATAAGGGATCCCCTTATCCGCAGCGACGTGTGGCACCAATCAAGACTCCTGGACAAAGATGAGTCGTCTGCGTGGCGGGCACTCCTGGGACGGTAATGTCCCGCTGGCTGCAGCCTGCCCAAACAGACTGCCACAGGATGCATAGTTTCAGTGATTGTCCGCTTGTGTAAATGATCCCATAACCGGCCCAGCGCTTCCATTTCTCTGCCGGTTGGTACATAATGATGATGACGGCAAGTGGCGGACCAGAACCAACTTTAGGGAGTGACACAGGTGAAGGAACTTAAAGGAACCAGGACTGAAAAGAATTTGATGGAAGCTATTGCAGGCGAAGCCCAGGCTCTTGCCAAGTACTTGTGGTTCGCGGGAGTAGCCAGGAGAGAAGGCTATCACCAGATCGCGGCGGTTTTTGAAGAAACTGCCTATAACGAAAAAGAGCATGCAAAAGTTTGGGCCAAGCAGTTGGGACTCATCGGGGACACCAAAGAGAACCTGAAGAATGCTGCTGAAGGCGAAAACTACGAGTGGACAACCATGTATAAGCAATTCGCCGAAGTGGCCGAAGAGGAAGGTTTCCCTGAGATAGCTAAGCTATTTCGCGAAGTAGCAGCCATTGAAACCGAACACGAAAAGCGTTACAGACAGCTCCTCGAGCGGTTAGAATCAGGTACCGCGTTCAAGCGGCCTGAACCCATCAAGTGGCATTGCAGGAATTGCGGATACATATACGAAGGCACCGAGGCGCCTGAGATTTGCCCGGCTTGCGACCATCCGCGGAGCTTCTACCAGCCTGCACCGGAGAACTATTAAGATCTCCCTTAATCCCAGATATTGCAGGAGGAGGCCACAAGGCCTCCTCCCATTCATATCCTCCGCTGGTGTAGTATAGGGTACCCCATGGGTATGCCCTATTATGCGGGCGGACCCAGTTTAGTCCCACTCACTACGTTCTACCACAGACGATTGAGATAGGACTGTGATGCTTACCCCATGTTCCATCCCGGGCAACCACCTTAGGAAGAATGTGGGCACCACAAGATGGGCCTCAACCGTTATCGAAGGTTCGTCCCGGCGTGAATTGTCTACCACCGCGGTGACGTTGACCCCGCATAACAGGTTTCCCATACCTTCCAGGTTCGCCATTGTGTACTCGAGGGCTTTTGCCTTTCCCCTGGCTTCGTCTATGAACACAGTCCCTTGCGCCAATAGATCCCAGTCAAGCTCCTGGCACCCGGCAAGCGCACCCAGGTCACAGGCAGCTTGCACCAGACGCCTGGCTGCGAACACTACACCCAGGTCCGCAACTATTCCAATGCTCAACACAGCCGCAGGCAGGAACAAGACTACCAGGGCAATCACTCCGCCTTTCTGGGACCTTAGTGCATCAAACCATGCTGCCTTGTAGGAGCTTGCCTGTTCTTGATTTGGCGCTCTCCTATCTTGGCACAAACTCACTCCGGGTCACCGCCTTTGCCTTCAAGCTAACTTCAGCCCCTGTTATCACCGACACCACAGGCGACTTTACCCGGTAGTCATATGACAGGCTTACGTTTATGTCCGTGCCGTATATGGCTTGCTTAGGCACCACGCTGAGTTGTATCAGATCAGGCTCAAGCCCGGTAGATATGATTACAGCCTCGGCCCTCTCCACTGCCTTGCCTGTGTAGCCACCTTCAACCGCACATATCCTGGCAATTTCCCGGGCTGCCGACGCAAGGGCCAGCTTGGCGTTGAGTACAAGCCCTAGTTCAAGGATGGCAAACAGCACCAGGACCAGAGTGAACAGCACCAGCACAAATTCGGCAATCACCTGTCCCGACTGGTCCAGGGTTCTACTTGTCGTACCATTGAGCCCCGGTATTTCCGGTGCTTTTGGGCCAGACATTTGGGCACCCCCC
>LFST01000025.1:50019-56394 GCA_001513185.1 Candidatus Fermentithermobacillaceae bacterium DTU015 | reverse complement strand
CCCCAAGATTGCGATTAATGCAACTACTACAACCGCCAACAAAATTGCGTACTCGGCGATGGTAGCTCCTTCCTCATCTCTGAATAGCCCACGGAACCAGTTTGAGGCTTTTTGCTTAGCAAGCCACGCCTTCACGTACAATTCCAACACGCTTATCCACTCCTCTGTTAGATGTTCAAATGCTCGCCTGGCATACTTGTCCTGCGGCTTACCATCCGGACTGGATGAACATGAGCACATGGGGCATGACTGAAATAATGAGCACAGGAGGTAATAGAAACATCACGGTTACGACAGACAGCTTTACCGGAAGTGAGTTGATTGTACCTTCAAGACGTTGTTTCTCAAGGGTGTAGTATTCCACCGCCAAAGCTTCAAGCACACTAGCGACCGGCGTCCCCAGGGCTTCGGCTTGGGCGAGGGTGGCTCTTAGCCGCCTTGCAACATGGATACCCTCCCCTTCCATAACTGCCAGTGCCGCCGGCAGAGACATCCCGCTGTGAAGCCGCACGATCACTTTTTCAAGGGCTCGTCTCAGAGGGCCGTATGTCTTGCCGGCGCATATCTCAAATGCGCGTAGAGGGTCCATACCTGCAGATACGGCTACCGCCATGCTCTCGAGTAACGTAGGCCACTGGGCTAATATAGCTTTTTCTTCAGACTTACGCCGCCAGTCCTTGCCGACAAGCCGTGTCAGGATCCCCCCTGGGCGCCGCATGTTTGGCGGTTTCCCCGGCAAGCGCCTGGACTTGGGAAACAAGGCCAGTACACCTATAATGCCGGCATACAAACCCATCATCCCCGCGATAAGCTGCACATCTCTCAAGACACCTTCCTACCCCTTTCCCCCTTGGCATGGCGGTTGACACCCACGCCCCATGGGTACACTGAGCGCACACATATATGTAACAGAAGCCCTCCCACGGCCCATAAGATCACAGCCGCAACAAGCAGCAACCTGCCTTCCCGGGATGCCACAAACCCCTCCAGCATACCGGGATCATGGCGGAACATGAACAGCCCTATGATCCACGGCAATGCTATAAGGAGCCACGACGTGATTCTTGCTTCAGACAGCTTGGCATTTACTTCTCCGAGAAACACCCGCCTTCTCCTCAGTATTTCAGATGCCCGCCAAAGCAAGGCTGCCGTATCGCCGCCACTAATAGAGCCGATTTCAAGTATGGCCGCTACCATGGACAGTTCCCCGTCCCCCTGGGAAACCATTGCCAGTGCCTCGAAAATAGGCACTCCTGTTTCATAAAGGGTGTAGGCTTTACCGAGCTTTTTGTGGGCATCTGATGTACCTTCCTGGGACACCAGTTGTATAGCCTGTACCAAGGTATTTCCTGCTCGCACGTGGAAAGCAAGGTCAGCGCATATCTCATCCCACGGCATGTGCTTTGGGCGTTTAAACCAAGCGCGCTGCCTTAAGGCTGCAAAGGGCAATGCGGCAGATGCCCCGCTGTCGCCATATCTCGGCTCGAGCGCCCGGGGCAAATCCCACCATCCGGACGTGTTCTGGAAGTCAAGCCCTATCAAAGCCGCAGTGAGCCCCAGCCCAAGTGAGACCAGAAGTTTCAAGGTCCAACCCCCTCCACCAGAAAGTTGCAGCGACTTTCCCCTACTTTTTCAACGAACCAGGGCGGGAACTCTAAGGTGAGCCCGTATTCAGGATCAAATACGGGATAGTTGGTGAGTCCCTGGCCGGGCTGACTGCCCACCAGGGCAACCCCTGACACCACCCTGTGGCCTGACTGGGTCTTTTCCATGTGCACGACCACGTCAACACCGATGGCAATCCACGATCTGAGGATGTCTACCGGCACGCCTTCTTCTGCCATAAGGGCCATACCTACCATCCGCTCCAGGCAGTCGGCAGCTGAGTTGGCGTGTACGGTTGAAAGGCATCCTTCATGCCCTGTGTTCATCGCAGAAATGAGATCGAATGTCTCCTTGCCCCTGCATTCGCCTATTACCAGCCTGTCGGGCCTCATTCTGAGGGCATTCCTCAGAAGATCCCTTATGGATACCTCACCTCTCCCTTCCATGTTCTTGGGGCGGGCTTCGAGGTACACCACGTGATGGTCGGGAATCCTGATTTCAGCCGAGTCTTCTATGACTATGATCCGCTGGTTGCGCGGCACGGCGTTGGCCAAGACGTTGAGGGTTGTGGTCTTGCCGCTTCCCGAACCGCCGGACACTACTATATCTAGTTTAGCTTGGACGCAATTCTTGAGGAAACTTGCAACATCAGGCTGAAGGGTGCCGCCCTCCACCAATTGGGAAATCTCGGTGTACCTCTGGGGAAACCGCCTGATAGTCAGCACAGGGCCGTTGAGGGCAAGGGGAGGGATTATCGCATTCACCCTGGACCCGTCAGGTAGCCGGGCATCTACATATGGCATGGACACATCCACCCTTCTTCCTGCGCTCTGGACGATCCGGTTGATTATGTCCAAAAGGTGCCTGTCATTTTGAAACTTGACTGAAGTAGGTACCAGGACCCCGTGTTTTTCTACAAATACTTCGTCCGGGCCGTTGACCATGATCTCCGTTATGGATTCATCATCAAGCAGCTCATCGAGGGGGCCCAAACCGCAGATTTCTTGGGCTATACGTTCAGCCAGATCCTGTCTTGTAAGTTTTGGCACATATAACTCCGAAGAGATGATCACGTTGGATATGAGCGTAATCACTTCGCTCCGCTTGCTCCTGGACATCCTGGCTTCAATGATAAGGTCGGGATAGTCTTCCAACAGTTTCTCCCGTACCTTCTGGGTCACTTCCTCGATGGACATTTCCCTGGCCTCGCTGTGGGTGGGTAGCAGCCCGTAGGGCTCTTGCTCAAGTCGCTCAAGGATGCTCACCAGAATTTAAACCTCCTTGTTTTGTGTTGCCTCTTGTCTACGTCAGGCAGAGGTAACCCGGGGGATACTTGAGATAACAGTTTCCATATTGAAGCGGCGATTTCGGTCTTGGGATACAGCACCACGGGTTTTCCCTGGAATACTGACCTTTCAACGGCCTTCCGGTCATCAGGCACCGCTGAAGCCAGCCTTTTTTCCAGGTATTCCTCAACCTTGTGCTCGGGCAAAGGCGAATCCTTGGAACACCTGTTTAAGACCACGTGTACCGAGTTGTCGGGAATTCCCAGTTTCCTTAGTATCTCCAAGGCAGTCTTGCCTTGCTTTAAGGCGCATACATCCTGGGTAACCACAAGCACTATGGCAGACGCTGCATCTATGGCTTCACCTAAGAGGTCGCTTGTGATATCAGGCGCCGTGTCAATGTAGAGCAGCCCCCACCTCCGGGTAGCCAGGGACAGCAGTTGTTTCACGTGGTCCACTCCCACCAGCGTCGAAAGCTCAGGCCTCCTGGGGCTGCAGATCACGTTAAGGCGTGAAGGCCCATATAGCTGGGCGTAGCGCTCCAATCCGTCAGGCCTCAGCCTGGGTAGTTCAGGCAGCATCTCGATGATAGTGGGGCCATCTGAAAGGTCCAAATAGGTGGCAATATCTCCGGAATACACATCCAGATCTATGAGCGCTGCCTGCCCTTGGGTAGCCATAGCAGCGGCACACGCCAGGTTGGCTGAAATAAAGCTCTTGCCTACCCCGCCTTTAGGACTCCATATCACCACAGTTTGTGAGGTTATCACGTTGGCAGGAGCCACCTGGGCTTTGGCCCGGCCCGTGCTCTCCCCAAGCACAGTTACTGCAACATGAGGGAACGCCTTCTTAAACCTTGAGACCCATTCCTCCAGAGTTTCGCCCCGCGGGGTAACCCCTGGGTCAATCACAACCTCATCTAGGATCATTTCAGATGACACATATTCCACCAGGGCCAGATCTTTGAGCACACCCACTATCTTGGCATCGGGCCGTTTTCGCTTGACGGCCTGTTCACACCGGAAGTCTCCTGCGATAAGCACCGATCTTTGAGTCATTTCCCAGGCCAAACCTCCGTATTGAGGGTTCCACCGTCCCCTGGAGCGTCCCAGGGTACCAGCACCAGGTAAATATTGCCCGTTTCCAAATAACCGGCGATTGCTTGGCAGATATCTGGAGGAGCAGCTATTACAACCCCTCTGAAGTCTCCTGAATTGTCATGGACCACCCTTACTACCCTGGCATTATCCATGACGGTAACAGCACCGTCTCCTGGTTGATAAAGGCTTGTCCCCCTTTGAGACCAGATAAGGTCCACCCTGTCTCCCGGGTTAATCAGACCTCCCACGGCCCTGGACGCGTCGGCAGGCACGAATATGGCCCGCTCTTCACTGGGGATTTCAATGGCTATCCCAGGTTGATTACCCGCCGACATAACATGGCCTGCCAGCACAATTTGGCCCGGAAACAGCGGACAAAGGGTGTAAGAGCCTATGAGCATTTCTGGGCTGCGGATGCTGTCTGGGTGTACGGTCTTTTGAGGAAGTTCGACAACCTTCAGATCCGACACGGAAATCTTCTGGTATGGCTCCAAGTACTTGCTGGCTACAACCACTTTTTCTGTCTTTATGTAGGCGGATAGCAGGTTGTATGATACGGCGAATACTGACAATCCAAGGGCAAGGGCAAGCAACAAGGGTTTATGCTTTCTAAGCAGCGATTTCAGCAGATAACTACCTCCTTAGCCGTGGCCGCGCCCGGCCATCGGGCTGACTGCGAAGGGCGCCGGTGGCGACTGTTTTTTTGGCATTGCCGGGATGCCGTGTGAAAAATGAAATCCTCCCCTCCTTTCTCCGGCAAGATGATGTGGATGACCAGGTGCGGCCACTTACAAGTATTGCCAGGCACTTCCAGAATATAACAATCTTTGCCATTTGTCAATACCTTCCAACACCAGATTCCATAAAAAGACATTTGACCAAAAATATGATATATTCTTGGTGCCGGTGGCAAATGGGAGGTTGCATCATATATGCGAGATTCGCCGCTAGGTGGCCTCACAAAAGCCACCCTATGTATTTACCTGGCCCTGGGCCTTATACTCTTACTGCCCCCTTCGCCGGCGTTTTGTGAAGGGGATCCGTGGTACAGCGACGTGAGCGGCCACTGGGCCCAGGAAATTATCTACGTGTTGTGGCAGGAAGGGGTTACCGACGGTTTCCTGTTTCAGTGGGGCGGCAAGCTCACCCCGTATTTCTTCCCCGATTCCGATTGCACAAGAGCCCAGCTCACCGTAATGCTCGCGAAAGTATTTGGGCTTACGCCTATAGCTCCCGATACACCGTCGTATCCTGATGTACCCAAGTCTTACACCATATATCCAGGGAAGCCGGCATGGAGATGGATTGAGGCGGCAGTGGCTGAGGGCTTGACCTCTGTGCCAAAAGGCAAGAATTTCTACCCTGACCAGGGCATATCCAGGGAAGATGCAGTAGATCTACTCATACGCTGCCTAGACCTGTACGACTACGCCATGTCCATGTCCGACGCTGAAGTAAGCGAACTGCTCGAAACCTTCAGGGACGGACGAGACGTAAGTCCCGGCCGGCGGCACACAATGGCCTGCGCCATCAAATTCGGGATAATCCAAGGGTTTGAGGACCGGACCATCCGCCCTGGGATCGTGTTGTGGCGTTGCCAGGCAGCAGCGCTGGTTTACCGGTCGTGCCTCATACGGGCTACTGCAGGCCGGGACGCATTTTCTCCTGACGGTGACGGCATACACGACACTGTGGAATTTACCCTGACTTACCTCAAGAACCGTGGGATATCCACCTGGAATATGGCCATTGAAGATGCTTCAGGCAATACCGTGCGCACCTTCAACCCTCAGGGCAAGCCAGGCGTGCCTCCTGGCACAATCATCTGGGATGGAACCGATGCTAAAGGGGACACCGTGTCTCCTGGAAGGTACTACTACCAGGCATGGGTGCGGGACAGGAACAACAGGCAGTTCTTTTCGGTGAAAAAACCTTTGGACGTAGAAATATACTCACTCCGCGGTTCCGTAAGCCCTGCTTCGTGCCATGACGGCCAGACCCTCACGGTCAAGGCATATACCACTCCATCTGCCAAGAACGTAACTGCAACTTTTGCCGATGGCAAGGCCAGGCACCTCAGTCCGTCGTCGGACAAGCGGACCTGGACCCTCAAACTGGTTATGGGCTCCTTCTTGCCCCAAGGCCCTCAGCAGGTCAGCATAACCGCACAATTTACCGGGGTAAGCAGGCAGATTACACTGAATTTCACCAGAATAGAAGATCTATGGATATCTCCGTTGGTTGTCCCCAATCCTGCAGGCCCCGGCCAGACCCTCGGGCTGGTATGCGAGGCATCACCCAACGTTGAGAAGGTCACAGCCGGCATTTTTGACACCTTGATAGAACTGGAGCCATCGAACGGGTTTTGGCAGGCCGGCTTCAGG
>LFST01000025.1:0-49898 GCA_001513185.1 Candidatus Fermentithermobacillaceae bacterium DTU015 | reverse complement strand
CCGCTACGCTGCCTTGCACGTTTGTCCTAGACTGGTTCCCCTTTAGGAAGGAGCGTTTGCGCTGCTTAGTGCGGCTACGATTTCTTTGTAGGGCACCTGATATGTATGGTCGCCGATTGGCCGTTGCTCCAGGGCTTTCTGGAATATCTTCTTGGCGGTTTGCCTGTCGCCTTTGGCCCACAGGAGCTTGCCCCACCAGTAAAGTACGTCAGGGTGATTGGGAGATAAGTCCATGGCTTTACGCAATTCTGCCTCAGCCTTGTCAATGTAGCCCAGCCGGATGTACGCATGGCCGAGCTTGAGGTGGCATTCAAACTGGCGAGGGGCCAGCGCCAACGCTTTGTCATACGCAGATACTGCCGCTTCAAATTCCCCTTTTGCGGCCATCACATCGCCAAGCACTATGTAACTTAGGGGGTTGTGTTCTGAAATGCTCACACAGTACCGGGCTACCTCAAGCGCCTCGCCCAACCTGCCCGCCCTGACGAGCGCCCTGCCCAACAACACCCTGACCGGCACATCCTTGGGCAATCTCGCTGCCCCTTCCTGGAGCAGCCTCACTGCTTCAAACGTGTCCCCTTCGGCATAGGCCAGGCTACCCAAGGCACAATAAGCCTGGCTGGTAGCTCTGCCGCTGTTGATTGCTTGCCTATATCTCTTGTTGGCCTTCTGATAATCGTTGAACACCCACCTGTTGAAAAACCCAATGTGCTCGTGTACGATCCAGGGCACAAAAACCCTGCCCAGAGCCAGCCAAGCCACAACCGCCCCCAAAACCAGGCGTCCGTCCAACCTCCCAAGCCGCCACAGCAAAATCCCGGCAATCAGCATGACAAGCAGCACATAATTCCACCAATGCCTGAACGAAAACCTCAAAGGTTCTTTCAATACTGCTCACTCCCAAAGCTAATGTACCGGAGGTGCCAGAATAGGCTGCAGTCTTAGTATGTCCAGTAGCAGATTGCAACAACGTGCATGGGAGAGTCAACTTTATGGTTGGGGCAAAGCGCAGACTACCCCGACGGGATCATTCAAGACCCTGGCTTTCAGCATGGGGTGTTTGGGTATCAGGGGCTTCTATAGAGATCCTTCCGAACTTGCCCTCGCGGAAACTTTGGATAAAAGCTTTGCTTGCCTGGTTGAAGTCTACCCTTCCGCCAGGTCCCAATAAACCTCTGCTCCTGCCAAATTCGTTAATGTGGGCAATTGGATCGTCTTTTCCAAACACTTCCTTTGCGAGCCAAGACGCAACTTCCTCTTCGTCATACTGGGTTTCCCTCACCGCCCAGGTGGCTGCAAGCTTGTACAATACATCGCCTTTTGCCTGGGAAGTGTCGATCACTCCCGGAGTATCCAGGATTTCAAGCTGCCCCCGCCTGAGCCAATGGCTTCCCCTGGTAAGCCCAGGCCTTGCGCCAAAAGCTGCCTTAGAAGTTCCCAGAAGCCTGTTGGCCAGGGAAGATTTGCCCACGTTGGGCACCCCAAACAACATCACCCGCAAAGGCCTTGAAAGCAGTTCAGGATGGGATTTATCCAGGGTGCTGGCTTGCTGCCGTTTGAGATAGGCCATAAGCTCATAAACCCCGCGGCCGGTATTGCACTCTACTGCAAACGCCGGCGCGCCTTGCTCCCTGAATTGCTTGAGCCATGCATAAGTAACCTCAGGATCGGCAAGATCGGGCTTGGTCAACACGTACACCCTGTTGGTTTTTGAAAGATACGGCTCAGCAATTTGAAGGGATGTTTCAGGTATTCTTGAATCCAGAAGGAAGAGGAACAGGTCCACCATGCTCAGAGTCTTTGAGCTGGGCAGTCCCGGATGCCGCTTCTTCCCTCTGGAACCTACCTTATTGCGCCTATGGCTTTTGGCGGCCATATGATAAAGATCGCCTTTCCTTTCAATAGGTCTACAGGCACAGGGCCAAAGAACCGTGAGTCTTCGCTGTCCGTCCTGTGATCACCCATCACAAACACGGTGTCTTGTGGTACCACCAGGCTGGCCATGTTGTACAGCCCCGGGTACCGCACATATGGCTCCTCTTGCAAGATCCCGTTAACATAAAGCCTGCCCAGCCTCAGTTCTACAGTGTCTCCTTCTACAGCCACTACCCTTTTTATGTAGTCCCGTGAAGGATCAAGGGGGTAACGCAGCACCACCACATCGCCCCGCTTGGGCTTGCCCAACTTGTAGGCAAGCTTGAAAACCAGGAGCCGCTCCCCGTCCACGAGAGTAGGCTCCATTGAGGGGCCATGGACCACAAAGGTTTCAATTACCAGGCCCCTTATCACCATGGCGATTATAAACGCAACAACGACTACTTCAATGATGTCCCTTACGGTTTCCATCATCTCTTATTTTCCCGTATCCTAGCTGCCTTTCCTGACAATCCTCTCAGATAGAACAGTTTAGCCCTTCTCACCTTGCCCCTGCGCAGCACCTGGATTTTTTCTATCCTAGGTGAGTGAAGCGGGAATGTCCTTTCCACGCCAACGCCGTAGGAAATGCGCCTGACTGTGAAGGTTTCACGCAATCCCCCGTTTTGGCGCCTTATCACCACGCCGTCAAACGGCTGAACTCTCTCCCGTCCGCCTTCAATCACCTTGAAAAATACCCGCACTGTATCTCCTGGCCCAAAATCAGGCAAGTCCTTTCTCATCTGGGCCTGCTCAATTTGTCTGATTACATCCACGGTTATCACCTCTAGCCTTGTTGGCCTTTTCTTCGTTGATTACTTGTTCTAAGAGACACCGATCCTCAAAGGTAAGATCCGCAACTTTGAGCAGATCCGGGCGTCTCAGCAAAGTCCGTCTTATAGACTCCTTCCGCCGCCACCTGCTAATGTCTTGGTGCCGACCGGTAAGCAGTATCTCCGGCACCTTAAGCCCCCGGTATTCTGCAGGCCTCGTGTACTGAGGGCCCTCAAGCAGCCCGTCAGAAAACGAATCTTGCAGCGCAGACTCACTGTCACCAAGCACCCCGGGGATAAACCGGATCGACGCATCAAGCACCACCATAGCCGCTAATTCCCCGCCGGTCAAGACATAATCCCCAATGGAAAGTTCCATGTGGGCCAGGCAGCGTATCCGCTCATCGAATCCCTCGTAGTGCCCGGCTATGAGCACCAGGTCCGGCTTTTGAGCCAGTTCTTTGGCCAGGCCGGAACTAAGGGTTTGCCCCTGGGGGGTGAGCAACACTACAAACGGCTCTCTCCCCAAATCCTGCCTGACCCAGTCCACCGCTTCAAACACCGGCTCGGGTTTGAGCACCATCCCCGGCCCTCCGCCGTAAGGATAATCATCTACAGTCTTGTGGGCGTCGTGGGCAAAATCCCTAAGATCAACCGTTGTGATCCGTACAAGGTCTTGCTCCTGCGCCCGCTTGACTATGCTTGTGTTCACCACAGGCGAGAACATCTCGGGGAACAGGGTGAGTATATATACATTCAATTGTCAGCCCTCCCTGGTTTCCCCCAGGCGTCGATTACCCACACCCATGGCAACACTTTTGCTACCTGCACCGCCTTACAGTCTCACACCGGATTACTCAAGGATTTCAACTGTAGCCCTCTTGCCTTCCTTGGCTGCAGCTGCTTGAACCAGGGCCCTCACTGCATGGATAACGCGCCCTTTCTTACCGATAACCTTACCCATGTCCTCAGGAGCAACCCTAAGCTCGAAAACCACTGCCCTTTCGCCTTCAACTTCGTTCACTTCGACCAGATCAGGGTTATCTACGATGGATTTGGCGATAAACGTCACAAGTTCTCTTAGCATACGCACCCTCCTCGAAACTAGTTATTCCCCTGACTTTGTCCCCGAGCACTCCGGGCAGACTGCCACTTCTCAAGCACTCCGGCCCGCCTGAACAAGGTCTTGACCGTCTCCGTAGGGACCGCCCCTTTATCCAACCAGGAGATCGCCTTTTCCTCGTGAACCTTGAAGGTCACGGGGTCGGTGGTTGGATCGTAAAATCCGATCTCCTCGATGGATCTTCCGTCACGCTGTGTCCTTGAATCAGCTACAACTATTCTGTAAGCAGGCCTCTTCTTGGCTCCCATTCTCTTGAGTCTGATCTTTACCGCCAAGCTATCCTATCCCCTTTCCTTTTAGTGGAACAACATGCCTTTAGAAAAGGCGAAACCTGCCCAACTTCTTGTCTGGGCTGCTCATCTGATATAACATCTTCCTTGCCTGGAAAAATTGCTTGAGAAGGCGGTTAACCTCTTGGACTGAAGTACCGCTCCCCTTTGCAATCCTGCGCCTCCTGGACCCGGTGATTATGTCGGGATTTTGACGCTCAGCCGGGGTCATGGAGTTTATGATGGCCTCAATCCGGGCCAGTTCTTTGGGGTCCACATCCACATCGATCTTGGCCCTGGCAAACCCGGGGAGCATCCGCATTATATCCCCCAGTGAGCCCATCTTCTTGACTTCTTTCATCTGCTCCATGAAATCCTCAAGGGTGAACTGTTTCCGCCTGAGTTTTTCTTCCATCTCGGCAACTTTCTTTTGATCGAAAGCTGCCTCGGCTTTTTCGATAAGGGTAAGCACATCGCCCATTCCAAGGATCCTGGATGCCATCCGGTCCGGGTGGAACACTTGGAAGTCTTCCAGTTTCTCGCCCATGGACGCAAACTTTATGGGCTTGCCGGTAACCTTCGCAATTGAGAGCGCAGCACCTCCCCTTGCGTCGGAGTCCAGCTTGGTAAGGATCACCCCTGTAATGTCTACCACCCGGTCAAACTCTTCGGCCACCTGGCAAGCTTCCTGGCCTGTCATGGCATCGACCACTAACAGGCGCTCCCTCGGGGAGGTGGCTTCTTTGATCTTACGTGCCTCCTCCATCATTTCATCGTCGATCTGCAGCCTGCCGGCGGTGTCCAGGATCACCACATTGTGTGCAGATTCTATTGCCTTCTCTACACCCCTCTGGGCAATCACCTCAGGTGGAACTTTGTCGCTTAGGGTAAAAAACGACACCCCTGCCATGTCAGCCACAAGCTCAAGCTGCTTTTGGGCAGCCGGCCTGTACACATCGCAAGACACCAACAGCACCCTGCGGCCTTGCTTCTTGAGCTGCAGCGCGAGCTTGCCGGCGGTAGTGGTCTTACCTGAACCCTGGAGTCCGTACAGAGCAATTACCGCAGGCGAGGGACCTGAAAGGTCAAGGGGGTGGGTCTTGCCACCCAGAAGAGTTATAAGCTCCTGGTGCACGATCTTGATCACTTGCTGTGCCGGAGTGAGGCTTTCCATCACCTCTGCATCCAGGCATCTTTCCCTGACGTTGTCGATAAACTGCTTGACCACCCTGAAATTCACGTCTGCTTCCAGGAGCGCAAGGCGGACCTCTCTCAAACCTTGGTTGATATCTTTTTCAGAAAGCTTGCCTTTGCCCCTGAGTTTCTTGAACGTATCAGCAAGCCGTGAAGCTAAATTTTCAAACGCCATCTCCGGTCTCACCCCCTGCCTGGGCACTTCTTAGGACTTCCAGGATACGCTGCTTCATCTCCCGCCAATTGTGTTCATTAATGCTCTCCGCAAGTTCCACCGCTTGCTCAATGTGTGCCAACCGTTTTCTGAAACCAAGCTTATCTTCATACGAAAGGAGCGCCTTCACGCACCGTCTTACCGCATCATCGCACCCTTGCTTGGAAATCCCCAGCCGCTGGGCTATTTCAGACAGGGACAAGTCCTCATCAAACTTAAGGTAAGCCACCTGCCTCTGCCTCGGCGGCAACAGGCTTTCGTATATATCCCGGAGCATTATGATTTCATGGATGCGTTCAGGCGACTCGTAAATTTTCCTCATGCCGTCACTGCCCATTCACCTGTCAAGGTAAACACCTTTACACACGAATCGATTCTATATCAGTTATGCTTCCGAGGTCAATATCAATCTGGGTCAATTCCAAACAGGCTGTACGCAAAACTACGAGCATCAAAATCCCTGAGATCCTCGGCCTGCTCTCCCACGCCCACCAGCTTGACGGGAATACCCAGCTCACTGGCTATGGCCACAGCTATGCCGCCTTTGGACGAGCCATCTAGTTTGGTGATACATAACCCGGTTATGTCAACGGCCTGTGCAAATTCCCTGGCCTGGATCAGCCCGTTCTGCCCGGTGGTGCCGTCTATGACCAGTATGATCTCATGGGGGGCACCGGGGATCTCCCTGGCGAGCACCCTGATTATTTTCTTGAGTTCTTCCATGAGGTTCTTCTTGGTGTGCAATCTGCCTGCAGTATCAACCAAGAGCAGGTCTGCCTTGCGGGCAACGGCGGCCCTTGCGGCGTCAAACGCCACTGCCCCGGGATCAGAACCGTGACTGTGCTTCACTAGGTCGGCGCCGGTACGCTTGGCCCACACTGCCAGCTGATCATCGGCAGCAGCCCTGAACGTATCTGCAGCTGCAAGGATCACCTTCTTGTTTTGCTGGGTATACCTGTGTGCCAGTTTGGCAATGGTGGTAGTCTTGCCTGAGCCGTTTACCCCGACCATGGCGTACACAGTAGGCCCCTCATCTGCTACCTTAAGAGGAGCATCCACAGCGGCAAATATATCAACCACCTTTTCCGCCATCATCCGGTAAAGGTCCTCTACCGTTTCAAAGGATTTGTTCCGGCTATCGTCCCTGAGGGCGTCGATTAGGGCTGCGGTTGCCTCAACGCCCACGTCTGCTTGTAAGAGCACAGCTTCCAGTTCTTCGAGAAACTCATCGGTGAGGGCTCCCGGCTGGAATATGCTTTGGATCTTGTTCCTGATGCTGCTCGACGTCTTGGCTAGACCTTGTTTTAGTCTCTGAAACAGACTCACCACAAACCTCCCCTTTCTCCCGGCTCTTAACGGTTCTCCAAACGCATGCTAAAAACCTTGGAAACGCCGGGCTCTTCCATGGTAACCCCATATATTATGTCGGCCACTTCCATGGTAGACTCCTGGTGAGTGATTACAATAAACTGGGTGTGCTCCGAATATCTCTTGAGAAACTGGGCAAACCGCACCACGTTAGCCTCATCCAACGACGAGTCTACCTCATCTAGGACTATTACCGGCGAAGGCTTTGCCGAAAGGATAGCAAATATAAGCGCTATGCCGCAAAGGGACCTTTCCCCGCCTGATAGGAGGCTAAACTGTTTGTGCCTCCTCCCGGGAGGTTCTGCAATCACTTCGACCCCCATGGTATCTTCAACCAAGCTAAGTTTGCCGCGCCCTCCACCGAAAAGCTCCCTGAAAATCACCTGGAAGTTCTCGTCCACTTGTTCGAAGGTTTCAATAAAGCGCTTGCGAATTTCCTGTCTGATAAGTTCCCGGGCGCGGTTAAGCTCAGCGATTGCCTCTTCCACGTCCCTCATTTCATTGCGGATATTGTCTATCCGTTCCGACAGCTCTTTGTAGTCCTGTTCCGCCTTGAGGTTTACGGTACCCAGGGACCTAATCGCCAGCTCAATCCCCTCGACCTGGGTGAGGGCTTCCTGCCGCTCTATCCTGGGATGGTCATAAGAGGCAGGAGTATCTATGCCGTACTTGGATGCAATCAGTCGCCTTGTGTCAGACAGGGTTGCCTCGAGGGATGCAAGCTCAAGTTTGGCATCGTCAATCCTGGACTTTAAGGTAGTCTGCTCCATGTTCAAAGACTCGAGTCTTGCCTGGGATTGCTCCAAAAACTCCCTCAGCGATTCTGCCTGGCTTGAAAGGTCTGAAATCACATCCCCAAGTTCACTCATTTGCGCCTCGAGCGTGGATATAGCCTCTCCCAGGGAAGTTTCCTCAGACGCAAGTTCTTCTCTCAGCACCTCCAGCCTAGCCAGTTCCTTCTTCTCTTCCTCTAGGTTTTTCCGGGTAGAAGCAGTCTCTCCTCTTAGGTTTTCCAATTGCCTCACAAGTGTGCTCAGGCGCTGTTCCAACGCCTGTTTCTCCTGGCTTAGCCCGGCGATGCGCTCTGAGTATTGCTCGTCTATCCCGAGCCAATCCCTTATCTGAGTTTCAAACCCCTTAAGTTCTGCTTCTTGTCGGGCCAAGCTATCAGAAAGCTGCTTTTCTAATGCGGAAATGTTCCCGATTTGTTCCATGAGTTCTTGTTCGGCAGCAGCCAAACTCTGCAGCTTCCGTTGGTTGCTGGCGATCTCCGCTTTAGCCTTCTCCAAGGCCTGCTCCAATTGAAAAGCTTTGTGTTCGAGCCTGGCCACGGCCGTACCCGCCAAAAGGGCATCTTCCCTGGACTGCTCCAGCTGTTTGGTAAGCTCTGAAAGTTTCTGCTCCAGGCAAGCAATCCTCCCCCTGGCCCCGTTTAATTCACCGGTAACTTTGTTAAGCTCTTGGGCTATCGAAGCCAGTTCCCGCTTCCTCAGGAAGATGGATTCATGCCTAGGCGCCTCCCCTCCGGTAATAGCACCTCCGGGCTGGATGTTTTCCCCTCCAAGGGTAACCACCCTGGTAACCCAGCCTGATTGCTTCATAAACGCCAGGGCGTGGTCCATTGTATCTGCGAGCACCACCCTGCCGAACAAATACTCGGCACATGGCTTGAGGTCTTCTCTGTATTCCACCACTGAAATGAGGGGTTGCACGCCTGGCACATAAGTAAGTGCCCTTTCTGCCCTGGGATGCAGTTTACCGGGCCTCAGCAAGTTAAGGGGCAAAAAAGTACAGCGGCCGCTCTTGTGCTTCTTGAGGAACTCTATCGCCGCCTTAGCCGCTTCTTCATCTGTCACCACTATGTTTTCCGCCGCTCCTCCCACTGCAGCGGACAGGGCGGGTAAATACTTGGGATCACAAGAGAAGAGTTCAGCCACAGAACCGATGATCCCCTCAAGCGCTGACTGTTCTCTCGCAGTAAGGATGGTGCGGGGGCCTTTTCCGTAACCTTCAAAAGACCGCTCCATTTCTTCAAGCAGCCGCTTGCGCGTAGCTAACCTGGTGCGCTGGGCCTCGAGCCTCTTTTGGGCTGAAACTTCCTCCGCCAGCAGGACCTTTGTTTCATGCACCTGTTGCTCAAGGGCTTTGCAGGCCGCCTGGCTCAAGCTCTGCTTTTGTGCGTTTTCATGAAGGGCTTGCCTGGTTTCCGCAAGTTCCCGCTGGAGGTCTGCCACCTGCTCGTTGAGGGCGGTAAGCCTCACGTCGATTTCCAGCGTCTCCCGCCGCCTGTTCTCAAACCTGGATCTAAGCTCGTCTTTATCCTGCTGTAGCTTGTTGAGCTCTGCAGTTGATGACGCCATGCTTTCTCTGATCTGGATTACTTTTTCACTCAAAGCCCGCCACTTGGTTTCAAAACCTTGTCTTTCGTCCTCTACCCGGCTAAGTTCTTCATTGGCTTGCTCTAGTTTCCCGGAAATAACCTCCCGCTGCCGGGCCAGTTCAGTTTCCCGGTCTGCCAAAGAGGCCAGCTCCCGCTGGAGCACGTCTTGGCGTACTCTCCTGGTTTCAATCTCCCTCAACACCAATGCAAGCTGACCCCTGATCGAATCCCTGTTTTTCTCAAAGGCCACCAGTCTGGAGGCTATCTGTTCTCTCTCGGCAATCCGGGACCTTAATAGTTTCTCCGCAGATTCGAGTTTGGTTTTTGCAGGCTGGATTTGCTCCTTGAGCGCAGCGGCAGTGGCGATGCACTCTTCCAGCTGCTTCATGTGCCTTTCAATGCGCCGCGCTGCGTTCTGCACCCGGCGGGACTCCTCCTGCTCCTGATGGAGCCACATAGCCAGCTCGATTTCATTTTTCTTGCTCACAAGGCGGTGATACTCCCTTGCAGTCTCCCAATCGGAACGGAGGGCTTTCTTGCGTTCTTCAAGTTCAACCAAGAGGTCCGACAAACGGACGATATCTTCCTTCGCCCCCCTGAGCCTGGATTCCACCTCCCGCTCCTGCAACCTGTACCGGGATACCCCTGAAGCTTCCTCGATCCAAACCCTCCTGTCTTCGGGCCTGCCTCCGGCCAGTTCCTGAATGGTGCCCTGTCCGATTACCACATAACCTGTGTGGGAGAGGCCTGTCCCGAGCAGGCTTTCATATACGTCCTTCCAGCGGCACACCTTATCATTTATCCTGTATTCACCGGTGCCGTCACGGGTAAACCGCCTCATAAGCTCGTGTTCGCCTTCGCCGATTACACCTTCCAGGAGGAGCCTCACTTCAGCCATGCCCATGGCTTTACGGCGCTTGGTCCCTGAAAACACAATCTCATCCAATTTGTTGCACCTTAGCATCCTCGCATTATGCTCCCCCAGGACCCACCTTAGGGCATCGGCAAGGTTTGATTTGCCACAACCGTTAGGGCCTACAATGGCGGTTATTCCCTTGCCGAACACCAGTTCAGTCCGGTCGCAGAACGACTTGAATCCATGTACAGTCATTGATTTCAGCAAACCAAAAGCCCCCTGACCACATTCATGTATCTAAATTTATACAGTTTATGTAAAGGATTATCAGGTTTCGGATATAAGGCTATAAGATGTCCATTATGTACTTAGCCGGGAGTGAAACCCTTTTGTCTAAAATCGACCAGATGGCCCAGCTTGTACTGGCTAATCCAACTATAACAGCTAAGGAACTTGCACAAAAGATGGGTTACGCCGAACAGAAGTCAGTGTACTACTGGCTGGAAAAAGCGGGTTATCGGGGATTGAAAGACTTTAAGCAGTCAGTACTGTCAGGCTGTTTCCAGTTTGCCAGGCTCCCAGACGCACAGTTGGCAAAAGACGCACCAAGGCCCGCTATACCCTTGTATACAGGGGACAAGCTAAGACGCGTGGACTGTTCCGAGTTTCTAGACGCCCATCTGGGGCCCGGGTCATTTGCAGTACAGCTCCAGGGCGGCGGGTCCGGCGATATACTCATAATAGATCCTGAAGCTCTTTGCACCCAGGGAAGCATCGTGCTGGTGAGCACCGGAGATAAAGCCAGTCAAGCCAGGGTGTATTATATGGCCGGCAAGTCCCCCATTTACGTAGACCTGAATAATCCAAACCTGCTGCTATCTCCCGACTTTGTCATCGGCAAGGTGGTTTTTGTTGTAAAGCGCGCCATCTGAGTATCCGTTGCTTACCAGCCAATTCCGTGCCGCATCTTCCTCAGCTTCTTTCTTGGAAGCACCCTTTCCCACAGACACCTGGGCACCATCTATTAGGCAGGCAACGGTGTACTCAGGCATGTGGTCAGGGCCGGTCACGCCGATCACCACATACTCCAACTTGGACCCTGGACGGCTTTGCACGATTTCCTGCAGCAAGGTCTTAGGATCCACAGGTACAACTGTGAGATCAGCGTCCAGCAACAGCTCTTCCGCCAGCTTGCGTACCTGCTCCCACCCGTGCTGGATGAAGTAAGCCCCGAAAAACGCCTCCAAGGCCCCTGCTAGGATCTTAGGACGCTCCCTGCCGCCTGTAATCTCCTCCCCCCGGCCCAGCCTGAGATAACGTCCTAACTCCACAGATTTTGCAATCGCCGCCAAGGACGCTCCCGACACCAGGCTTGCCCTCATCCTGGTCAAATCCCCTTCAGAAACCTCCGGGTAGTTGTCGTAAAGATAGAGCCCCACCGCCAAGGAAATCACCGCGTCTCCCAGGAACTCCAGCCTCTCATTGGAAGAGCTTGTGTCGCCTTGTTCGTTGGAATAGGAAATGTGGGTAAAAGCCTGTGCCTTGAGCCCAGGCTCAAGCGAGTTTACCGCATCATCGAATATAGCCTTCAGCCGTCGTATTTCCTTAGCACCAGGCAAGTATTCTGCCCTCCAAAACCAAAAGAATTCTTCAGCGCCACCTTGATGTCACAATTCCTAGCCGTGTTGGGCACATAATCAAGGTCGCACTCTGGGTCAGGCGTTTCATAGTTTATCGTCGGTGGCACCACTCCCTTATCAATCGCCAGCACGGTCGCTATGGTTTCCACTGCTCCCGCCGCGCCAAGCAAATGGCCCATCATAGACTTGGTAGAAGAAATCATCACCCGGTAGGCCTTGTCCCCCAGCGCCCCCTTTATCGCCTGGGTCTCATTGACATCGTTGTACGGCGTGGAGGTGCCATGAGCATTAATGTAGTCTATCTCTTCCGGGGTCACCTGGGCATCCTCGATGGCAGCTTCCATGGCGCGCCGGGCTCCTTCTCCCCCGGGGGCAGGAGTAGTGATGTGATACGCATCAGAAGCAGTGCCATACCCTATGATCTCGGCATAAATCTTAGCGTTCCTGCCCACAGCATGGGTAAGTTCCTCCAAAACCAGGACCCCTGCACCTTCGCCAATCACAAATCCGTCCCGGTGCTTATCGAAGGGGCGGCAAGCCTTAGGGCCCAAGTCATTCTTGGTTGATAGCACCCTCATGCTGCAAAACCCGGCAATGGCAAGAGGCACTATTCCGGCTTCAGAACCACCCGCAACCATCACATCGGCATAACCGCCCTGGATTAACCTGAAAGCCTTTCCAATGGCATTAGCACCCGAAGCGCAAGCGGTAGCCACAGTGCTGATTGGGCCTTTAAGCCCAAGTACAATCGATATTTGCCCTGCCGCCATATTTGGGATCATCATGGGGATGAAGAACGGGGAAACCCTGCCTGGCCCCATGGTTCTAAAGCGCTCGGACTGGACTGTGATGGTGTCAATGCCTGCCAGCCCGGTACCTATTACCACTCCCCCCCTTTCAGGACGTAAATCGCCGGCACCTCCCGAATCCTCCATGGCCATTTGGGCGCTTACAACGGCCATCTGAGTAAACCTGTCCATCTTCCTCGCATCTCTGCGATCTAAGTAGAGCTCGGGGTCAAAGTCTACTTCCCCTGCAATCCGCGACGGAAGACCGGAAGCATCAAACCTGGTGATCTGTCTTATGCCCGATTTGCCTTTGACCAGGCTGTCCCAGAATTGGGCGAGCCCGATGCCGATAGGGCTGATCACACCCATTCCTGTGATAACCACTCTTCTCTTGGTATCCATTCCCGGCCACCCGCCTGTATTCAAAAGGTTAACAGGGCCCCACAGAGTGAGGCCCTGGACACTGCACTTATTCTTTAGCATGTTCTAACAAGTAGTCCACTGCATCTTGCACAGTAGACATGTTTTCGGCATCTTCGTCAGAAATGCTAACTCCAAACTCGCTCTCAAATGCCATTATCAGATCGACTATCTCGAGAGAATCGGCACCCAGGTCGTCGATGAACGAAGCGTCCAAGGTCACCAGATCCTCATCAACGCCAAGTTGTTCTACGATAATTTTCTTTACTTTTTCAAAAATCTTGTCTGACACGCCAATTCACCTCCTTGCCAACCACCTTATATAATGAACCCGGAAGACAAACCTCCGTCGACCGGCAAGACCTGTCCTGTAATATACCCCGCCTTAGGTGATGCAAGAAAAGCCACTGCATAAGCCACCTCAGCAGGGGTGCCAGACCTGCCTAAGGGTATCTGTCTTAAGAACGCCTCTTTCACATCCTGAGACAAGTTATTTGTCATATCTGTAGATATGTATCCAGGTGCCACTACATTCGCGGTAACCCCATATCTTGCCAATTCCTTGGCAAGGCTTAAGGTGAAACCGATGATCCCTGCCTTGGCTGCAGCGTAGTTTGCCTGTCCCGGATTACCTCTCAAAGCCACAACCGAAGAGATGTTGATTATCCTCCCTCTTCTCCTCCGAGCCATGGACTTTGCGGCCCACCTTGTGACGTTGTACACCCCCTTCAGGTTGGTGTCTATCACTTGATCCCAATCGTCCTCCCTCATCCGCAGGAGCAAGGCGTCACGGGTTATGCCGGCATTTCCAACCAGGACCTCGATGGGGCCCAGCTCTGATTCGCTCCGCTGGACAAGGCGCTTGGCGTCATCGTGGATGGAGACGTCACCCTTTAGGGCCACCGCCCTTCCTCCCGCTTGCTGGACCAGTCTAACCGTCTCCAAAGCTCCTGCTTCATCCTCCANNTAGTTTACGCCGATGTCAAACCCGTTCCTGGCCAGCTCCACTGCGCAAGCCCTCCCAATACCCCGGGACGCTCCTGTTATCAGAGCTACAGGACGATCGAGCATCATTCTAACCAAGCCTCCTTGTGGGAATCAAGCACGTCATCAAGATCTTCAGGGGTGCCGAACTTTACAAACGGGATTTTCGGGTCGATCCTCCGGCCGAACCCCGAAAGCGCTTTACCCGGACCCACTTCGATAAACAGAGAAGCTCCGTCGCCAATCATGTTTTCAACGGCCACCTGCCACAGCACAGGCGATGTTACCTGCCTCACGAGAGTCTGCTTGATCTCCTGCGGACAAGATACCGTCTTACCCGTTACGTTGGTATACACCGGTACCGAAGGAGGCCTTATCTGGATCCTCTCCAGGTCCGCTTGCAATTTCCTGGCAGCCGGTTCCATAAGGGGGGAATGGAACGGGGCGCTCACAGGAATCGGAACCGTCCTGCCTCCCCTTTCTGCAACCGTCTTGCACACATGGGCTACAGCATTGGTCTCGCCGGAAATCACGATCTGTCCGGGGCAATTGTAATTGGCACTTGTAACCACACCATGCTTGGAAGCGGCGAAACATATGGCTTCCAACTCAGCATAAGCCATACCCATAACCGCCGCCATACTGCCTGTGCCCGGCGGGCACGCTTCTTGCATGTACAGCCCCCGCCGGCGGGTGAGGGCCACTGCATCCTCAAAAGCCAGGCTTTCTGCCACGACCAAGGCCGTGTATTCACCTAGGCTGAAGCCGGCCACCATGTGGGGCCGGAGTCCCAAAGACCTGAGCACTCGTGCACAAGCCACACTCACCACAAGAATCGCAGGTTGGGCGTTATGAGTAAGTATAAGTTCGTCTGCAGGGCCACTGAAGATCAGTTCGGACAGTCTAAACCCTAAGACCTCATCTGCAGTCTCAAAGGTTTCTCTTGCAACTGCGTAATTGTCGTAAAGCTGCTTACCCATCCCCGGATACTGGCAGCCCTGTCCTGGAAACACCCAAGCAACCCTGGACAACGCTTACACCCCTGCTTCCGTAGTCACAGGCACCTTACAGGGATGGCAAATACTGCAAGGGTGCCAGGGCCGGTATGGGTACCGATTACTGCTCCGATTTCGGTTTCAAACAACCTGGCGACTCTAAACGCGCTTTGAGCCTGCTCCTTGAGGACAGCAGCTTCATTGGGGGCGTTGGCATGGGAAATGCCAAGGTAAATCTCGTCTTCTCCTGCCAGCCACTCCTTGGTTATTTCAACCATCCTCCGGATCACCCTGTCCTTTTCCTTGCCCCTTACTCTTTCCAATGCAGTCACGTATCCTTCCTTGTCAAGGGACAGCACGGGCTTCATGTTAAGCAGGGTGCCCAGAAAATGCGCCGCTTTTCCAATCCTGCCGTTCCTCGCCAGGTAATCCAGGGTATCTACGCAGAAAACCGTAACTGCATTTTCGCTCATACGTTTGACCGACGCCGCGATTTCAGCGAGGGATTTGCCCTGATCAGCCATCTCCTGGGCAAGGATCGCCATCATACCGTACATTCCCGACGCGCTCTTGGAGTCGATTACTTCAATCTGCCTGTCAGGCAGCGCTTGCCTTGCTATGATTGCAGATTGATAAGTACCGCTCAGGGCCGATGAAAGGGTGATTGCCAGCACAGCTGATCCGTCTTCAGTCAGCCTGGCAAAAACCTGTTCAAAGTCCCAAGGAGACGGTTGTGAGGTACGGGCGATTTCTGTAGAAGACTCGAGTTTCTCATAGAAAGCTTTGCCTCGCAGTTCGTATCCGTCTTTGAAACTCTCATCCCCAAAATGCACGTTTAGAGGTACAACAGTGATCCCCAGACTCTCTAGCAACTTAGGTTCAAAGTCCTGGGCACTGTCGGTCACGATCTTAACTTGAGCCATCTATATGCTCCTTTCCCAAGCTGATCCGTCCAAGCCGGATCAGGCATTTTGTTCATGGATCTGCGCTATGGTTTCAGAAATGATAGCAGCCACATCATTGGACACAAATTTGAGGGCCTGGCCTATCCCATTAGCAATGGCCCTGCCATCTGAGGAACCGTGACATTTAACCACACAACCTTCCAAACCCAACAGGGGGGCGCCCCCGTAGGCGGAATAATCCAGTGTTTCATGAACCTTGCGGAATACAGGTTTCATGAGCAAAGCGCCTAACTTTGACATTATGCCGCTGTGGTGGACTCCCTCCTTTATGGCCTCCAGTTGGAACAACACGGTCCCCTCACAGGTCTTGAGGAACACGTTTCCGGTAAACCCGTCGGTCACCACCACGTCGGCTTTTCCAAAGAACACATCCCGGGCCTCAATGTTCCCGACAAAATTCAGGGGGGCGTTTTCCATCAGGGTGTAGGCCTTCCTAGCAATCATGCTGCCTTTTTGTTTCTCTGTCCCGATATTAAGTAAGGCTACCCTAGGGTCATCCCATCCCAAGACCCGTTCCGCGTATATCTTGCCCATGAGCCCAAATTCAACCAAGGTTTCAGGGCGCACATCCGACGAAGCGCCCAAGTCCACAAAAAGCACACCCCGACCCCGCTTGTTCCGGGAAGGCAACACCATACCCAAGCAGGGACGATCGATGCCCTTGGCACGCCTCACAATCAGCGCACCTCCTGCAACAAGGGCCCCGGTAGACCCTGCCGAGACAAAAGCCCCTGCCTGCCCTGCCTTCACCGCAGAAAGTCCCCGCACGATTGTGGAATCCTGCTTGCGCCGTATCGCCATCACCGGCGGGTCATCCTGGGTAATGACCTCGCTGCACTCCATGGTCTTAAGGTTGGGGTAGTCCCCGTGGCTCCTTAACCGGGCTAAAGCACCGGCATCTCCTAAGGCCAAAATGCTAACACCTTTTTCCAGGGCGGCAATGCATCCTTGGATCGGTGCATCAGGGGCTTGGTCACCCCCCATAAGGTCAACTGCCACGACGGTACTTGCGGTTGCCCCGGTATTCACTCCTGGCTCCCCCTCTCATCTAACGCGAACACCAAGAACTTACCTCTGAACACGAGTTCCCCCTTGACCCGGGTTTCCACCAGGACTACGAACTTCTGGCCCTTTTGCCTGATCACCTGCGCTTTAGCGATAAGCCTGTCGCCTACCCGGGCTTGCTTCTTGAACTTGAGGTTGGCTATTCCCGTAACCACGTTGTCAGCATCGATCACGCAAATCGCAAGCGAGTCGGCCTGGGCAAAAATGTAATGGCTCCTGGCGATACCCGTGTGCTCAAATGTCATGTCAGGGGTTATCTCCATTATCGAAATCGCAGATTTGCCCAGTTCCAGATCAATGAGTTCCCCAACCACCTCACGCTGCCCCATGGCCCTGAGCCTCTGATAAGCCCTTTCGGCAACCTGTTTTGTACGGGTCCTCTGTCCGGGAATACCGAGGGCAAGTCTGTCCAGGCGTATGGTCTGTACGCTTACGTCGAAATGACGTGCCAACCGCCTGTCAGGCAAGAACGGGTTGGCAGTGAGGATTTCTTTAAGCTGTTCTCTCCGCTGCTTAGGATCGTGGCCCACTTAAACTCACCTTACCCGTTAGCACCTGGTACTAATACCTTCGTCTTAAACTGAAGTATATAAGAGCGGGAAAAGATTGGCAAACAAAAAATAAAACTCCGATGGTTATCGGAGTTTTTGGCTGCACTTGGGAAACTAACAGCTACTGCTGTACCTTAATGATTTCTTGGCCCCTGTAATACCCGCAATCAAGACAAATCCTGTGCGGCAAGCGCAATGAGTGACACCTCGGACACTCTACCAAGTTAGGAGCGGAAAGCCTTCTTTTCCACGCAGAAGCCCTCCTCGAATCCCGCTTTGCCTTAGAAGTCCTCCTCTTTGGAACTGCCATTTTTCTTGCCCCTTTCCTCTAAAGCTTCCAACAGTTTTCTGCCAAACAATGTAGCTTGGGCTCCCGGCCCCCCACACTGACACGTGGTCTCATTCAAGTTAACCCCGCAAGTGTCACACAGCCCTTTACATTCCTCATCACACAATGGCTTCATAGGGATGTTTAAGACCAGGCCGTGCTGCACCAGATCGTCTAAGACACAATAACCGTCAGTCATTGCAAATGTTTCCACGTCATCTTCGTCATCGTCCAATTCCAGTTCCTCAGGATCTTCGACGAACCTACCTTCGCAGTCAAACTCGATGGGCATCTCAAACTCCCTAAGGCACCTGGAGCATGTAAGGCCCACAGTTCCCCTGATGTTGGCTTGGACATATATCCCTTCACCGGTAGACGTGGCTACACCCTTTACCGTAAAGGGAGCAGGCGTCGCGATATCTTCGTTTCCCTCACCCAGAGCTATGCGGCCTGTCTCGGAAAACGAGATGCTGGCACCGGGTTGGTCGATTATCTCAGTAACATCTATTTTCAAACTCTGACCCTCCATTGACACAAACGGATTATATCCGCACATAGAACACGGTGTCAAGAATTGCTACCTGAGGCAAGCAGCGTTATGGCCTCCTCAAGGGTATCCACACCGTACACCTTCATATCCCCGGCAAAACGTAAAGCTTCTTTAAGGTTTTGCCTGGGTACCAGAAATACCTCTACCCCTTCCTCCCTGCAGGCGATAGTCTTTTGTGCCACCCCTCCTACCGGAAGCACTCTGCCGTCAGCAGAAAGCATGCCTGTACCTGCAATCTTCCGGCCCATAACTATATCCTGTTCCATCCGGGAGATGATTTCAAGGGCAAAAACAAGCCCCGCTGACGGGCCGGCTACCTGTCCGGGTCTTATGCTCACTTGTACAGGGAACGGGCCTGCTTCAGGCACGGACATCCCTTGGACCGTCAGGGCGACGTAAGTAGCGGTCAGCTGGCTCTGCTCCATTAGTTCACGGTTGGCCTCCAAGTATTCCTCCATGCTTTTTCCGCCAAGCACTTGCTGCTTGGACCACAAGCTAAGATTTGGATCAGCGGCGGCCCTGAGGGCCTGTAATATGCTGGCTTCCCTTGCCAGGATTGATACCATGTAGAACGAACCGCCCACAGGAGGATAACCCTGTATTTCCACCACTTGGGAGAGTTCGATCACAGGCCCCGGGGAAATCACGAGATATCCTGAAGGCACATATCGCAGACTACAGACTATTGCCACAAAAAGGGCCGTGGCGCCAATCCGTTTCCACTTGAGACCTTTTTGCCCGGCCAAATCCGAATACCCCTCTCAGATCATCAATATAGATTGATGGTGAGTAAAGGAGGCATCCCTGTATGGCTTACCTGATAATCATCCCTGCTATTATTCTCGTTGCATGTATCAGACTATGGAGGCCGCACAAAGACGCATTCATATCCGTAATACCTGCACTATTGATGGTACTGCTCGCTGCTTCTATGATACTCTTTCCTGAGCCTTCTTTCAAAGCTGCCGAAAGGGGATTGACCGTATGGTGGAACATAGTGCTTCCGGCGCTGCTTCCCTTTTTTATAGCTGCTGAGCTTCTCATGGGTATGGGAGTTGTCCACTTTATCGGCGTCTTGATGGAACCTCTCATGAGGCCTTTGTTCAATGTCCCTGGCACAGGGGCATTTGTGCTGGCCATGGGCATAGCCTCTGGATATCCCCTAGGAGCAGCGCTTGCCGCTAGGCTAAAAGACGACGGCCTGGCCACCAAGACCGAAGCTGAAAGACTCATGTGCTTCTGCAATACCTCTGACCCGCTCTTTATGACGGGGGCAGTTGCAGTGGGTATGTTTAAGCGGGCTGACCTGGCCGGCATAATCATAGCTGCCCATTACCTATCAGGGCTTTCAGTAGGGATTCTGATGAGATTTTGGCGGAGGAACAAAGACAAGAGACTTTCTGAGAGCCCCAGACATCATGATGCGGGTTCACCCCTTGCCCGTGCGTTCAGGGCGATGCGCAAAGCACAACAAGAAGCCAACAAGAGCCTCGGAGAACTCCTGGGCGAAGCAGTCAAGCGTTCGATAGATACTCTGCTCTTGGTACTTGGTTTTATGGTGCTGTTCTCGGTGATATTTGAGATACTTACCCTGGCCGGAGCCACAAGCTATATCTCCCGGATTATCTCCAAAGCGGTACCCGAGTGGCTCTTGCCCAGAAGCTTGCATCAATCGGTAGTAAGCGGGCTTTTTGAGATCACAATAGCCAGCTCCCTTGCCGCCCAAGCCGACGCGCCCCTCATCGCAAGAGTAGCGGTATGCAGCGGAATCATTGCATGGAGCGGATTGTCGGTGCATGCCCAGGTGGCAGCAGTAATACAACCGTCAGGCCTCTCCATCTGGCCCTATTCTGTAACCAGGTTTGTACAAGGGGTTTTGGCAGCCGCTTATACCGTCGGGCTCATGAAACTCGACCAACACAGATGGACATTGCCCGCCTTCCAAGCCGTATATCCAAAGGCAAGCTGGCTCCACAGCCTTGGCGCCGCCACCAAGGCTTGCCTGTCTGGGATTGCATTGATGGCACTAGTGTGCTTAGCTCTTGCTGCAGGCAGCCAGCTTAAGGGGCATTGGTATCATCGCCGAAAAACTTAATCCTTTCCTTGGCTCCACGGGAACTTGCGGGAAGGCACAGGCTCGTCGTCCCCGTCGTCATCCCATTCATCGGCAAGATGTGCCCCATCTTCGTATCCAAGCTCTTCAGTTTCGGCCTCGGGGGTTTGCCCTGCTTGCGGCCTGCTCACACCCAGCTCTTTCCTGTTGCTCCTTACTCTTTCCAGCAGTTCAACCAAAAGGTCTTCCACGGTTTTCATCAAGTCATCTGCATACTCTCGGGCGCCAAGGTGAATCTCCTCCGCCACCGCCTTAGCTTGAGCAATAAGTTGCTCAGCCTGGACCCTAGCTTCTTTGGCGATCACATGTTCAGAAGCCCTGGCCGCTATCTGGCTCTGGGCATCCCTGATCATTTCCTGGGCTTCCTTGCGGGCTTCCTGGAGTATCTGCTCCCGTTCTTTGAGCACCCAGTTAGCACGTTCGATTTCCTCGGGAATCGCAGCTTGAAGTGCGTCGATCAGGTCAAATACTTCATCTTCGTCTACGACGATCTTACCAACCAGAGGTAAACGCGAGCATTCCTGCAAGTATGTATCAAGACGTTCAAGCAAAGTCAGCACATCCATTGTGAGAGCCCCCATTTGTGACATAATCAAAACCCAAACTTATTTCTGAAACTTCTTTAGGAGTCTCCGTTCGACACTTGGCGGAACCAAGTCCTTGATGCAACCGCCGTACGATGCCACTTCTTTTACCAAACTTGAACTAAGGTAAAGATACTCTGACGATGTCATCATGAACATAGTCTCGATTTCAGGAGCAAGTTTCTTGTTCATGAGAGCCATCTTAAACTCATAGTCGAAGTCAGAAACCGCTCGCAAGCCTTTAATGAGCACCCTTATTCCTTTCTCCCTGGCAAAGTTCACAAGCAGGCCCTGGGAAGAGGTCACTTCAACATTTGGCAAATCTTTACACTCTTCCATGATCATTGCTACCCGTTCTTCAACAGTAAACAGCGGCTGCTTAGCCGGGTTTTCGAATACGGCTACATACAGTTTGTCGAAACAACGGGCACTGCGTTTAATTATGTCCATGTGGCCGTAAGTTATCGGATCGAAACTACCTGGATAAGCTGCGATTAGCAACAAACAAACCCCCTGTCTTTGGGCAATATAATACGTCAAATTCAGCCTCTGGTGTATAATTCGGCAATATTTTGTCCATGTTACTGATGAGAGTCAGGGTGCAGTCGCGAGATTGCCCCTAACAGGCTCTTCCTCCGGTTTCTCCTCTCCCAATGCCGCTTCCTACACGGAGCGGCATTTTTTGTGCTGCTGCTCGTAGCTATGCCGGCTTATGCCTCCCTGAGCAGCAAGTACGCTCCGACTATGAACACTACCACTCCTACTGCTTTGGTAATGCCTATATCCGCTTTCTGCCCGGTTACCCCAAAATAATCCAGGGCCAGGGCTGTGAGGATCTGTACCGTCAGTATCGCGGTAGTGGCCGACGCAGCCCCGACTTTGGCGATACTGGTAAGCACTCCCCATACGATGATAACACTTAAGGGACCGCCAAGAAACCCAAACCACGGCGCAGTGCCGATGTTTCTCAGGTTTCCTCCGCTAAGGCCGGACACGAGCACCAGCCCCAAGAGAGCAGTGGCTATCACGTGTACCACAAACGTGGCTTCAATTTCGCCGATCTTCTCACCAAGGATGGAATTGAGCACCCCTTGAACCGCCATGGAGCCTCCGGCAAGCCCCGCTATGATCAGAGGCCAAATGTTCAAAGCACCACCTCCAGGCAGTGGTTATACATAAGCCCGCTTATCCTTTGGGTAGTATAGCACCAGAGTGCTAAATCAAATCTTGAGCAGACAGGTGATGGCGATGCATTGGTCAAACTGGGACAGAACAGATCTGGCGGTAGAACGGGCAGCCATTGTGAGGGAGCGCACAGGCGAGATCCCCGGCTTGGAAAGTTCACAGGAACAGATAAATGGGATCACTATAACAAGAGTACAGGTAACCCATGCGTATGCAGCAAGCCGCGTAGGCAAGCCGCCTGGCCGTTACTTCACCCTGGAGTGCCCCGAGCTTAAGTACAGGAACAGAACCCTGCTTAAGAACGTGGCACAGATAATTGCCGAAGAACTGACTGCCTTGGCCGGACTACCCAGGCAAAATGATATCCTTGTAGTAGGCCTGGGCAACTGGCAGGCAACCCCCGACGCCCTTGGGCCTAGGGTAGTGTCACAACTCATGGTTACTAGGCACATCAGGGAGTATATCTCCCAAGACTTGGGCGGGCGCCTATATCCCGTGGCTGCCATCTCCCCTGGTGTATTAGGGATAACCGGAATGGAAACTGCAGACATAGTGAGGGGCATCGTCCAGCAGATAAAACCGGAATTGGTGATAACAGTAGATGCCTTGGCAGCAAGATCGCCATCCAGGCTGTTTTCCACCATCCAAATCGCCGACACAGGCATACAACCCGGTTCAGGGGTGGGAAACAACAGGCCAGGCCTTAATACAGAAAGCCTGGGCGTACCTGTGATTGCGATTGGAGTGCCCACTGTAGTATCAGGCGCTTCAATCGCCGTTGACGTACTGCAAGATTATTTCTCCAGGTTCAATCCCCACGCCAGGCCGACCATTGACTCGGTACATGATTTCTTGTCCCAGGACCTCCTCGAACTCATGGTTACCCATAAAGATGTTGACATGCAAATTATGGAAATATCCAAACTGCTGGCCAGCGCTATCAACAAAGCGACCCAGCCGGCAATAACAGAAGAAGAAATGCTCGATTACCTGCAGTAGCAGCTTAGTTAAGGGGCAACCTCAGCGGTTGCCCCTCCATATTCAGTTGTTACTTACTGTAGCCTCTGCTGCTGTTGCTGCTGCAGGCCTGTCGGGAATCTTCCCTGGGCCATGTTATGCTGGGCAAACTCAATCATCCGTCTTACCATGTGACCGCCGACTGCCCCACAGGTCCTGGATGGGATATCTCCCCAGTAATCACCAGGAGGCTGTATTCCCAACTCGTTGGCTATTTCATTCCTAAAGGCATCCAACGCGGGCCGGGCTTGCGGTACAACTGCGATGTTCCTGCGCTGTCCTTGACCCATTCGCTTTTCACCTCCTTTTCACGAGTTATTATGTTCACCAGAAACTCTTGTATGCTGGTATGTTTTAGCGGTCCTACGCAAGCCACCTTGGTGCATGACGAAAAATAAGGGTTCTAACTGGGGATATACAGATATGAGGTGAGGTAACATAAGTTTGAAAAAATGAAAATTTATTTTGTGAAAATCAGGGCAAACTTATTACCTTGACCGTGCGTGCTGTAGGAGGTTTCCGAACCTGGCGTTGACTATAGACAAAAGGGGTGATAGTTCGAGGGGGAGCTGGCCGCTTGCTTCAATGGCGTCGACCAAAGCCTTGGCTTCCTGCCTCGCCGAATACAAGATATCCTGAGTCACACCCAAGTCTTGGATATTGATTTCGCTTACCCCGTGTTGCTTAAGCCCGAAAAACTGGCCTGGCCCCCTCTGGCGGAGGTCCAGTTCTGCAACGGAGAACCCGTCATGTAGGTTTTCCAGGGCTTTGAGCCTGGCAGCAGATTCGGCTGATTCACCTGAAAAAATCATGAAGCAGTAAGATTGCTTGCTGCCCCGGCCCACCCTGCCTCTTAGCTGGTGCAGCGTCGCCAACCCGAATGACTCAGCCCCTTCAATCACAATGCAGGTGGCATTTTCCACATCAACCCCTACTTCGATGACGGTAGTCGCCACAAGTACCTGGACTTTGCCCTCTACAAACTCCTGCATCGCTTTGGCCAGGTCTTCCCTGGGCATGTCCCCGTGAGCCAGGCCCACGTTCACGCCCCGCAGGTACCCTGTCTTTAGCTCCTCATAAACTTGTTCTACCGACCTGCGTCCGGACTTGCTTTGGCGGATCACGGGGCACACCACATAAGCTTGGTGGCCCATGGCCACTTCCTTCTTGACCCTCTCATAAGCCAAATGCCTGGACCGCTCCTCAAACACTTTGGTGT
Source organism: Candidatus Fermentithermobacillaceae bacterium DTU015 (assembly GCA_001513185.1). Classification (GTDB taxonomy): domain Bacteria; phylum Bacillota; class Sulfobacillia; order Fermentithermobacillales; family Fermentithermobacillaceae; genus DTU015. The sequence continues at coordinate 25,403 of LFST01000025.1, read as the reverse complement.
ATACCCGTTTCCTGCCTTGGGGCAGCTCGTCAATCACCGACAGATCCAGATCGCCAAAAAGGGTGATGGCCAAAGACCTGGGTATGGGGGTAGCACTCATCACCAGCATGTGAGGGGCATTGCTCTCGTACGAAAGCCTCAAACGCTGCCTTACGCCAAACCTGTGTTGTTCGTCGGTCACCACCAGCCCAAGCCGTGCCCACCTTACATCAGGCTCAAGCATGGCGTGGGTACCCACCAGGATGTCAATTAACCCCTCGGCAAGCCGCTCAAGCGTAATGCGCTTTTCCTGTGCACTCTGGCTGCCGGACAAAAGCCCTACCCTGGCCATGCCCCTGGTAAACCCCACCACCGTCTTGTAGTGCTGCCTTGCCAGCACCTCAGTGGGGGCTAAGAAGGCTGCTTGATACCCGTTGGCTACAGCCGCTAGGAGGGACCATACCGCCACCACAGTTTTTCCGCTGCCGACATCACCCTGGAGCAGCCGGTTCATGGTCCTCCCAGAACGCAAATCCTCCCGGATCTCGTCTATAGTCCGCTGTTGGGCGCCGGTGAGCTTAAACGGCAGACTTTCAATGAACGCCTGGGGCAGGCTGAAGTCTGTATAAGGCGCCACAGGTTTGGCCCTTTCATTCTGGCTTTTCATGAGAAGCAATGCAAACTGCAGAAAAAACACTTCCCTGAACGCCAGGGTCCTCCTGGCTTTTTCCCACATTTGGGTATCACGCGGGCAGTGGATGTTGACATACGCCTGTTTCTGGCTTAGAAGCCCTTGCCTGCGGCGGATTGGTTCAGGGAGACATTCATCTATGAGATGGCCGTAGGTGTCTAGGGCCTCACGGACGATCCTGGAGATCATGGACGAGTTGAGCCCTGCTGTAGCGTGGTAGATTGGGACGATCAGCCCTTGCCCGGAAAATTCACCGGTTTGTTCCCAGCGCGGATGGGCAAGCTCCCAGCTGCGGCGCCTCCACTCGACTTTGCCGGAAGCCACTAGCTGCTGGCCGCGATAAAACTGCTTCGCCATGTAGACCATGTTGTACCATACCAGATAGCAGGTACCGGTTCCGTCCGATATACCCACGCGCAACGCACGCCCGCGGATACTGGGGACGATTGAAACAGAAACCACCCTGCCCGCTACAGTGACCTTTTCCCCCGGCCTGAGATCCTTTAACTTCTGGACCCGGGAAAAATCGTCGATGCGGAAAGGAAAGAAGTCAAGCAGGTCCTGGACCGTCTTGACTCCCAATGCTGCCAGCATCTTTGCCCTTCTTGGGCCCACACCTTTTATGTACCTTACATCATCTTGTAGAGACAGGCGCCTTAACATCATTCCACTGACACTAGGTAATAGTATAAGGGCTGTCCACCACGGTAAACCTCTATCTCATAACCGCTGCCGATGAAGTTTTCGAGCAACCCGGGCAAGGCCTCGGCGGTGGCGGGCTCAATGTCTTCCCCGTAATACACCGTCACCACAGAATGGTTCTTGCCAACCATTTTCTTGACTATTTCCCCGAGCACTTGCTCAGAATTCTGCCCCACTGCTTCCACTTTGCCATCTACCAGTCCGATGATGTCTCCCTCGCGCATTACGTGCTTTCCAAACTTGCCGTTTCTGGCAGCAAAGGTCACTTCCCCTGTCTTTACGCTGCGCACGGCCTTACCTGCCTTCTTTAGGTTCTCCCTGATACTCTCATTGGGATTTAGCGCAAGCAAAGCAGAAATGCCTTGGGGCACAGTCTTTGACGGCACTATATACATGTTCCTGCCTGTAAGCTTCTTGGCTTGTTTTGCGGCCAGGAAGATATTACCGTTATTTGGCAAGAATATCACTTTCTTTGCGCCCACGGACTTGACCGCTTCCACCAAGTCGCTGGTTGACGGGTTCATGGTAATTCCGCCGTCCATCACCAGATCGCACCCTAAGCTTTTCATGATTTCCTGCAAGCCGTCCCCTGTAGCTACTGATATGATGCCCAGCTCCTTTAAGGGTTTTGCCTGCTCAGGCTGGACGCCGGCATCTTGCCGTTGGACATGTCCATGGCTGCTTCTGTCTAGCCGGGCTTGTCTTGACTGCTCTATCATATTGTCTATGGTGATCTGGGAAAGGTCGCCGTACTTCAGACATATGTCCAGCACCTTATGGGGGGCATCGGTATGGATGTGCACCCTAACTACATCACCCGCCCCTACGACCAACAGGGAATCCCCCAACGGCTCTAAGTCTGCCCTTATCTCATCTATGGGAAGCCCGCCCCCTAATATGAGCAGCTGGGTATCATAAGGGTTCTCAATCCCGGCTATTTCTTCATCATCCACTTGGACAGCAGGAAGTTCATCATCTGAAGGGACATCATCCAAGAGCATACCTGCACCGGCTTCGTAGCAATGGAGGAATCCCTCTACGATGTAAACCAAACCCTTTCCACCTGCATCGACCACTCCGGCTTGCTTTAGTTCAGGAAGCATCTCAGGAGTCTTGTCCAGCACTTCCCGGCCTTTGGTAACACACTCACGGAACAACTCCGGAATCGTTGCCCCGGGAACCGCTGCTGCCACCCGGGCGGCATCCCGCATCCCCCGCAATACTGTTAGGATAGTACCTTCTACGGGCCTCATCACTGCCTTATACGCAGTGGATACCGCCTCCTCGAAGGCCTGGGCCAGGTCCTTCGCATCTGCAGTTTGTTTGCCTGCGAAGCCCTTGGCAATACCCCTGAATATCTGGGATAAGATCACACCTGAGTTTCCCCTGGCGCCCATAAGAGCTCCCATGCTTGCAGCATCGGCAGCTTGGCTCAATGAGAGCCCCTGCTTTCCCTTGAGGCTTTCGGCGGCTGAAGAAAGGGTAAGATACATATTTGTACCTGTGTCTCCGTCCGGGACAGGAAACACGTTAAGCGAATCAACTTCCTGCTTACGTTGTGAAAGGTACCTTTGCGCCGCAAATACAAGTTCTCTAAACCTATCGCCATCTAACAACGAGCTACGATCCATTGTCAACTCCCCGAGTTTTCCTGAAGCCTGATGCTTTCCACGCTTACCGTTACCTTGTTCACCTTAAGCCCGGTGACCTTCTCTACGGTGTAGCGGACCTTGTCTATGATCATCCTGGCTACTTCAGAAATTTTTACCCCGTACCCAAGTATAACAAACAGTTCGATGTTGAGCTCATCGCCGTCTATTGACACCGAAACACCCTTGGCTAAATTTTCCATACCTAGAAGTTCCGATAACCCGTCTGTCATCTTGCGGCCTGCCATACCAACAACACCGTAGCATTCTATGGCAGCAGCACCGGCAATGGTAGCAATGGCTTCTTCAGACAAAACCAATTTTCCCATTTCAGTCCTGATTTCTTTCCCGGTCAACTGAAACACTCCAGTTCAGTTAGGACTTCATATATATTGCCACAACAATCCGTTTGAGGGAAGCTTTGCTCCCCTTTTCAAGACTGTCAGAGTCATTTTATAGTTAGCGGCTGGATAGGCAAATCCCTTTTTCACTTTTGTGCCTGGTTTTCCCTGTCAGGCACTTCCCCTTGACGAACATTATGTGGTAGGATAGATTCGTTATGAGTTGGGAAGGAGGTTGCGCAACGTGCCCAAGTGCGATGTATGCGGCAAGACAAGGAGAGTAGGAAACCAGGTCAGCCATTCAAACAGGAAAACCAAGCGGCAGTGGAGGCCTAACGTTCAAAAGGTAAGGGCAGTGGTGGGCAACACCGTCAAGCGGATACATGTGTGTACCGGATGCCTGCGGAGCGGAAAGGTTAAGCGCCCTGCAATATAGGTGTATCAGGATGGCTGAAATAACACACCTCTCAAAGGTCGTATCCTGTTTTGAGAGGTGTTTTGATTTTTGCTTGCTCCCGGCCGTCAGGGCCGGTAGCCGAATATGCTCATGATTGCTCTTATCAAACCTGAAAACAACCTGGGTACCTTAATGACCCGTACAGTCACCTGATATATCCCTCCGCAGCTCACTTATTTGTCAAGTACATCACAGTTCCGCCGGCCAAGAGCAGCGTCCCCAACAACGCCCAAAGCATCCAAGACGGCAAGGCCATAATGAGGATGGCCAGCCCACAAGCTCCCAAAGCCAGGGAAACCCATCGATGCCTGCGGTTGCGGGAACGTAGCCTCACCGTGAACCCCTCTCGCACAAAACTCTTTGCCACGTCGCTACAATAGTATATTCAGCAGCTCAAAAGTGTGCGTCTGCGGAGGCTCTGGATGGCAGCAGCCATATCGTCGCTGGAGAATATATAACTGCCTGAAACAAGGATGTTTGCTCCCATGTCAGCCACAGCCTGGGCATTGTCCCCGGTTATGCCGCCGTCCACTGCGATCTCCACGGCAAGCCCCGACTGGGAGATGACCTTGCTTACTTCCTCGATTTTGCGGAGCATAGCCGGAATAAATGATTGCCCGCCCCACCCGGGGTTCACTGTCATGACCAACACCAAGTCGACGTTTTCGATCACATACTTGAGGAAATCAGGCGGAGTAGAAGGGTTCATGGCCACCCCGCTCTTGCAGCCTTTTTCTCTGATTAGCCTGAGCAGCCTGTCCAAATGAGGGGTTGCTTCAACATGAATGGTTAAATATTCTGCATAATCGGCAAACGCCTCTATTGCCCAAGCAGGATTTGAAACCATAAGGTGAATATCCAGGGGAATCCCCGATTGGTGGAGTTTGCTTGCCAGATCAGGCCCAAAAGTGAGGTTGGGCACAAAATGCCCGTCCATTATGTCAAGGTGAATCAGATCGGCCCCTGCATCCATCACCTGGCGCACCTGGTTTCCTAGATCTAATAGATCGGCCGATAGAATAGACGGTGCCACCTTCACGGGTATGGTCACAGGATTACTCATATTTCCGCTTCGCCCTTTCTATCAGTTCTTCCAAGAACATGAGGTAATTGTCATGACGTTCCCGGGGGATCTCACCCCTGTCCAGCGCTTCCAACACTGCGCACCTGCGTTCGGTCTTATGGAGGCACCTGGGGAAGTGGCACAAGACGGCATGTTCCCTGAACTCAGGATACAAGAAGCTCAGCTCATGGGGCTCCACATCGACAAGATCGATCCGGGAAAACCCAGGCGTATCGGCTACGTAGCCGTCTCCGGGGGTACGCAGCAGACTCACCCACCTTGTGGTGTGACGCCCGCGCCGCAAAGCCTGGGACAGCTCACCTGTAAGAAGTTCAACTCCCAAGAGGGCAGATATCAGTTTGGACTTGCCCACACCGCTCTGCCCGGCGAACACTGTGACTTTGCCCCGGAACAAGTCAGCCAGCTCGTCCAAGCCATAACCGGTGGCCGCTGACGTAACCACGCACTTATACCCGGCATCAGAATAGATCCGCTTTACCCTATCGATCTCGTTTTGATCTTCCAGGTCCTGCTTGTTGATACACAGGATACCTTCGATTTCTTCATATTCCAGCTGGATCAGTATCCGGTCTATGTAAGCCAGATCCAATGGCGGCTGAGTGATCGCAGTCACAACTATGGCTTGGTCTACATTGGCAACCGGCGGGCGGACAAGCAAATTTTTCCTCTGGTTAACCCTTTCAATTAGGTAAGAATCTGCCGACCGGAATACATGGACCATGTCTCCTGCGTAAATCTGGGCATCCTCCAACCTGAGCCGCCCCCGGAAAGAGCAGGAAACCACTTCTTCCCCAACGGCAACCTTACATTCAGAAGAATGCACGCTTAGTACTCTGCCGATCAATACTGTGTATCACCGCCTTAACGCTTTCTGCTTCTACGGTACGATCCTGCGTTGATCTGCCAGTTCTCCATCGAAGTACACCTTTATTATTGCAAACTCGCCTTTGTACTGAAAAGATATGGTCAGCGTGTCGCCCGGCGCTTCATTCCTGTTATGGCGCACTGATTCCCCGTCAAGGTCTGTTACTGTAAGCCTTACGTGGACCGGGCGTCCCTTATCGGGCACTTCGATTTTGAGGGTATGGGAATGTACCCCACCCTGGGTACCCATTGACACGGTGATATCCACCTTGGTCCTTACGGGAACTTCCTCACCTGCTTGGGGGATTTGGGCAATCACAGTCCCGGTAGGAGCTTGGGAGGGTGCCCCCGTTACTTCACCTAAGTCGAGCAAATTGTCGGCAAGCACCGCTGCCGCTTGAGCTTCCGTGAGTCCTAGGAGGTCAGGCACTATGGCCGTCTCGGGCTCAGCTCCCTTGGACACTACCAGGTCTACCCTGGTGCCAATGGATACTGACGTGCCCTCCCTGGGGTTTTGAGATATAACGTGATCCTTGGGCACTGTAGGATCGGAGATTTGATCCACGTTCCCCAGCTGAAGCTGATGGTTTTCAAGTTCCAGTTGGGCCTCTCTTAAAGTAAGCCTGCGGACATCCGGTACCTCTACATATTCTTCTCCCTTGGAGAGGGTATAATATATTTCCCGGCCTACCTTCACCTTTTCACCGCCGAGAGGGCTTTGGGATATCACTGTACCTGCAGGGAAATTCTTGTCGTATTTTTCCGCCGAAAGCCTGGGGACCAACCCTTTTTCACGCAATGCAGCTTGGGCTTGGATATGAGGCATCCCCACGATGTCAGGCACCTCGACAATAGGCACCGCCATCCACTGGTAAAACGAATAGATCGCATAACCGCCTATCGCTAGCCCCACCAGGATGAACGCTATCAGCAACTTGACAGCCGTCGAGCTTGATTGCTTCCTCCTACTGCGCCTATCCATTGCTTCATCACCTTTTGCAGAAAACTCCGGCTCCGTCCTGTACAACAAGGCTGACCTGCACCTTCTTATAGCCTGTAGCATCTCTTCTGCAGACTGGAAGCGCTCACTGGGATCCTTGGCCAGAGCTTTCGTTATGAGTTTTTCTATTTCTTCATGTATGTCAGGAACCGCCTCCCGTACAGACGGCACCCTGGCTTCCACATGTTGAAGCGCTACCGCCACCGGGGTGTCACCTGTAAACGGGAGTTTTCCAGTGATCATTTCGTACAATACAACGCCCAGTGAATACAGGTCTGACCGCGCTGAAACCTTTCCGTTCCTGGCTTGTTCAGGAGACAGATACGAAACAGAACCTACCACAACGTCTGTGGACGTAGTCGAGGCCCTTCCTAAGGCCCTGGCAATGCCGAAATCAGCCACTTTCGCGTGGCCAAGGTCAGTCAGCAGGATATTTTGGGGTTTAATGTCTCGGTGGATTATTTGATTATTGTGGGCGTGGGCTAGCCCGCGGCATATCTGGGCCGCAATGTCCAATGCTTCCGCCGGATCCAGCCTGCCCTCCCTGTTGAGTTTATCTCTTAACGTCTCTCCCTCGACCAGTTCCATCACAATGAAATGCAGACCCTGGTCTTCTCCCACGTCATAAATGCTCACCACGTTGGGATGGGACAACGAAGCAGCGGCTTTTGCCTCCCGCCTGAACCTTTGCACAAAATCGTCATCTTCGCTCATCTCAGGCCTTAATACCTTAAGCGCCACATGCCTGTCCAGCACCAGGTCATTGGCCCTCCACACAACGCCCATGCCTCCGCCGCCAAGACGTTCGACAATCTTGTACCTGCCTAGGATCTTCCGGCCTATCATGTGCTTCGAGTCCAACTTGCTTCCACCCCCTAGCTGGATGCTGCCTGGGGCCATAGTACAATCACTGTTATGTTGTCGTGGCCGCCCCGTTCATTAGCAAGGTCCACAAGCTTACGGGCAACTTGGTCTTTGTCGCACATAACCAACACCTGGTAAATCTCCTGGGGAGACACAAGGCTGGTAAGGCCATCGGTGCATAACACCACTATATCGTCTGGGTTAAGTTCCTCTTCATAGATATCTACATCTACGGTCTCTTGAGTCCCCAGCGCCATGGTGAGCACATTCCTCCCAGGATGCCGCATTGCATCTTCTTCAGATATAGTGCCGTTTCTGACCAGTTCGCCTGATACAGAATGGTCTTCTGTAATACGCCTTATCTCTCCATTGGAGACGATGTATGCCCTGCTGTCTCCTACATGGCCGACAAAAACCTTGGACCTGTCACAGGTGATCATAACACAGGTGACAGTGGTTCCCATGCCGGGAAACCCCTGATCACCGGCGGCACTTTCCCGGATCTTGCCATTGCCGTACAAGATAGCTTGTTTGAGGACGTTTGCTGGATCGTCATCGGCAAAATGTTCTTTAACGTACTCCTGGATGGAACTTACGGCCAAAGCTGATGCGATCTCACCCCCATCGTGGCCGCCAAGCCCGTCTGCCACCATGGCAAGCCAGCCCGTGGGGAGATCAACCACTGACCATGAATCCTCATTCTTTGGCCTGACCAAGCCCCGGGATGTTTCAGCTCTCCACTCCAAGGTGATTTCCTCCTCCTGCTAAACAGCCATGACCCTGCTGCGTCAACTCGAGCTCCCGTCCCATCTACGTCTTACTATGAGACGCATCACCGCTCAGGCTAGGTTCCATCAGATCCAGATTCACCCGTTTCCAACATCCCTTTCAAATCCTAGCAATTTAACCTTGCCCTTTCAACGCTTTGGCTATGAAAAAGCCGTCGGTGCCATGGATGTGGGGCAACAGGTAGCCACAGCCGTTTTCCATCTCAAACACCGTGACTCCGTCATCGAAGGTTATAGCCTCGTTTGCCGGAACAAACCCCTTGTGGGTATCCAGAAAGCGGCGCCATACCTCTTCATTCTCTTCGCGGGTAAGGGTACAGGTACTGTAAACCAGAGCACCTCCGGGCTTCAGGAAACGGGCGGCCGTATCAAGCAACAAGCTCTGTCTTATGGCCATGGCTGGGATGTCAGACTCTCTTCGCATCCACTTAATGTCAGGATGTTTGCCTATAACCCCGAGCCCTGAACAAGGTGCATCTACCAGCACTTTGTCAAAACATACAGGAAGCCCTGCCGACCTAAGCGCTTGGGCGGCCTTATCCGCATGAGTAGCATCAAGCACCACGGTGGACACATTGTCAAACCCAAGCCTTTGCTTAGATTCACCAATCAATCCGGTACGGTGCTCATCTATGTCCGACGCGACTACAAACCCGGTACCTGATACCAGTTCAGCAATATGCATGGTCTTCCCGCCAGGGGCAGCGCACATGTCCCAGACAACATCCCCGTGCTCAGGGCCGAGCACCATGGTGGCGATCATCGCCGCTTCATTCTGCACCGCAAACAAGCCCTCGGTGTAACCCGGAAACTCGCTTACCCTCCTCCCGCCGGCTACCTTGATGGAAATCCCAAGCTTTCCCGGCTCGGCCGGAAGCCCCGCATCCCGTAGTTTTTCAAGCAAGAGGCCGCGTTCTGTCTTAGCCCCGTTTATCCGTAAGGTGACAGGAGGGGGATGATTCTGAACCTTAAGCAGTGAAAGGGCAGCTTCCATCCCGAAACGCTCAAAGTAGCGGCGTACAATCCAATCAGGAAAGGAATACCGGATGCCGGCGTATTTCTCCGGGCAGTCATCCAAAGAAGGCAGTTCTACGTGGCCCAGATTTCTGGCCATAGCCCTGAGCACACCGTTTACAAATCCGCGGTGGGATCTGGCCCTAAGGGTTCCGACTACAGAGCTCACGGCAGCATAATCGGGAAGCCCCATAAACAAAAGCTGATAAGTCCCGAGCCTGAGAGCGTTTAACACTTCAGGCGAAACCTTGTCTAGGGGTCTGTGGGAAAAACCAGCGATGTAGAAGTCCAGAAAGCGTTTCCATCTCTGTGTACCGGACACCAGCTCTGTTACCAGCGCCCTGTCCCGTTCATCCAACCGTACGAAACCACCATGAGCACCCGGAGGTATCCTTTTTGCCAAAATATCGAGAGTGATCCTCCGGGCGCTTTGCGACAATTCTAATCACGCCTTCCCCGCAGCATAAGGAGCCTAAAGAATTGGCCGAGAGCCACTGCGGTGGCGCCTACGTAAGTAAGAGCTGCGGCATTTAGCATATTGCCAACAGGCACCGTTTCACTGGGGGATATAAACCCTGATGACTCCAACATGTTGAGGGCACGCTTGGATGCGTCATATTCTACAGGCAGCGTAATTACCTGAAACAGCACGGCTCCGAGGAAGAACAGGAGCCCCAGGTCCATCAGCGTGCCTGACCTCATGAAAAACCCGATGAGGAACAGAGGGATGGCCGCGTTTGACGTAAACTGTGCAACAGGCACCAAGCTGTTCCTTATGGCTAGCGGGGCGTAACCCACCCCATGCTGCACAGCGTGGCCCACCTCGTGGGCAGCAATTCCCAGCGCAGCCACTGAACTGCTATCGTATACGCCGGCAGACAGGCGCAGTACTTTCGACCTAGGATCGTAGTGGTCTGTAAGATACCCAGGAGCCCGCTCTATCCTCACATCCTCAAGTCCTGCATCGCGTAGCAGAGCTGCAGCTACAACATACGCCGGTTGTCCTGCTTTGGCGTACATCCTAGAATACTGTTCGTAAGCAGCGCGGACCTTAGCTTGGGCCCAGAGGGCGAACATCATCGCCGGTAGCACGAAAATGATATAGCCTGGATCAAAGAAATACACCTAAGCTCCCTCCTTCACCAAAGATTCTCAGCCAAATTTCTCAGCCTTGCCTTGCCTGCCTACCAAGAAAGCCCTGGCAGTCATCGGGTTTTTGCCTGCCGGTTGTACTTCCAATACTCCGATTACACCTTGGCCGCACCTAACTACTGCCATTGTATCATCAATTTTGAGTATTGTGCCCGGGACAGTGTCGTCTGAAAATGAAAACCCTTCTGAGGGCAGAAGCTTGGTCTTCCATATCTTCGTACGCTCAGCCCCGAAGAAAGTAACAGCGCCTGGCACAGGAGAAAGGGCTCTCACAAGGTTATGAATCTGTTCTGCGGGCGCTTCCCAATCGATTATCTCCTCCCCCGGTTTGAGGTGAGGCGCATAGCTGCTCTCCTCCTCATTCTGGGGCGTCCTGCCGGCAGTGCCTTCATATACCGAAGCCATCGCCTCAGCCAGGGCTTCAGCTCCCAGAACTGCGAGACGCTGCTCAAGTTCCCCGTAAGTCTCATTGGGACCTATGTCCACGGTCTTTTGCAGACAGATATCACCTGCATCCATACGCTCACTCATGTATATGATTGTGACCCCGCTCTTTTGTTCTCCCGCCATGACTTGCCTTTGCACAGGGTTGCCACCCCGGTACTTGGGCAAGATCGACGGATGCACGTTGAGACATGCATACTTAGGAAGCTGGAGTACCTGAGCTGGGATTTTCTGGCCGTAAGCGGCCACAGCTATGAAATCAGGTTCCACGCGTTTCAGCCGTTCAATAGCGTCAGGCGAGCTTATCTTTTCAGGCGCAAACACTTCTAGACCTAGTTCCAGCGCCCTCTGCTTGACCGGTGTAGGCATAAGCACCTGCTTTCTACCGTAGGGACGGTCAGGCTGGGTCACAACCAGCCGTATATCGGCCCCGGCTTCCACCAGACGTTCCAATGACGGCAGCGCAAATTCAGGGCTCCCCATGAAGATACATGTGAGTCCCGATAGTGAGATTTCCTCTTCGATTTCGATGATGGACTTAGCCCTATCTATGAACAGCACTCCGTCCAGGTGATCCAATTCATGGCACAATGCCCTGGCCAGCAGCCCTTCACCTTCTACCCAGATCTCACGGCCGTCGCGATCCAAGGCTTTCACGCACACCCTCACAGGGCGTTCAACTTGTCCCAGGTAACCCGGCCAGCTTAGGCAACCTTCCCACATGGTTTCGGTTTCTTCCGACTGGGACACGATTTCTGGGTTGATGAGGAAATAAGGGCCCTCGCCCACGTCGATTACCACCATACGCTTTGAAATACCAACCTGAGGCGCTGCAAGCCCAACCCCATTGGCAGCCCTCATAGTCTCGAGCATGGCGTCAAGCTGTGCGCGAATCCTTTTATTGATCCTCCGCACCGGCCTGGCCTTCTTCCTCAGCACCGGCGCATCGAAGGTATATATCTCAAACTGTGACAACAAAACACCACCTTTGTCAAATCCACACTGCCACATACTTGATTATAACATCCAGGGGGCGATGCCGGTCACCCGATTCCAAAAGGCTCTTCGGTATCAACGGTCATCCTTACCTGAGGGTGGGAGACTCCGGGCCAAAGCTGTGTCACAACTTGGGACAAAGTTTCCCGCTTGGCAGCCTTGAGTATAAGAATCCACCTGTAACGGCCCCGTACCCTGGGCTTTGGCGCAGGCCCCGGCCCAAGTACCCGGATACCGGCGGCACAATTTTCTACTTGGGCGGCGAATTCCTCAGCTAGCTGTTTCACCCTATCCTGCTTTTCCCCGGAAAACTCAATCTTAAACAGGGCACCGAAGGGGGGATATCCCAGGATTGCCCTGTTATCAGCCTCAGTGGTGTAGAAAATCTCAGGATTTTGGATACCCTTGATTGCATGGTGTTCAGGATTTAAGGTTTGGACAATGAACTGCTTGTGAGGATTTCCCCCTGAACTCTTAAGCAGGTGCATCAGGTCCATGAGCAGCCTGAACACCTGTTCCGGTGCGCTGTAATCGGGAAAACTCAGCAGATTGTCGCACGAAACCACGCCAACGCCCGTAACCGGAGGCACCTCAAACCCAAGCACCATCTGTGTACATAAGAGGCATGAGGGTGTGAGGGACGCAAATTGGGCGATCACATGGTCAGGCGCCTCGGTATCCTGATCCAGTTTTAGTATGGGTACCCTGGGGAAACGCTTGGAAAACTCCGATGCAACCCGGTCGATCCCGTATCCTATCTGCCGCCAGGTAAACCCACGGCACACGGGACATTCCAAGGGTGGCTTTTGTCTCAGGCCGCAGGTATGGCATACCATCAGGGTTTCCCGGGCGTGATAAGCAAGGGATACTGAGCATCTGGGGCACATAATGATGTTGCCGCAATCGCAACACATGAGTCCTGACGAAGTACCCCGCCTGTTCAGAAAAAGTACCGCCCTTTCGCCTTGAGCAAAGATATCCCTCAAGGCAAGGTGAAGCTCCTTGCTGATGGCAAGCCCCCGCTTCCTGCCCAGCATGCTTATGATTTGATGGTTGACCGTAATAGTTCCGTCTTCCGGGGATACCTGTGCTGCTTGGTTGAGCCTGCCCTGCTCCAGGAAATAGCGGGTTCTTACCGACGGCGCAAAAGATCCAAGGAGCACCTTGCAGTTCTGGAGTCTGGCCCGTATCCTGGCGACGGTCACTGCATTGTAGCCGGGAAACTCCTCGGATTTGTATGAATGAGATTCTTCTTCATCTACAATGATAAGCCCTAAGTCCCTTACGGGGCCGAAAACAGCACCTCTGGTGCCCACCCCAAGCATTACGTCGCCCCTTAGGAGTTTCAGCCAGTTTTCGCGCCTGACCGTCCCTTTGAGGTCTGAGTGGAGGATACACACAGGGCCAAACCGCGCCTCCAAGTCCCGCGCCACCCTGTCCAGTTTGCGGATTTCCGGTACCAACACTATGACGCCCTTGCCTGAGTCCAGGGTATCCTGGATCTGGGCAAAATAATAATCCCACCTTAGTGAGGCAGGGCCTTGTACGAATGAGGCTTCCTCAAAACTTTCCAGGTCCGGAATCTCAAGCGGAACATCCACCGGCTTGTCAGGGCCTTTCTGTTCTGCATGGCCAAACTTGGTATCAGATTTCAAGCGTTGCTTCCGTACCGAAGGAGGCCACAGGTACCGCCAGAAAGACGCAGTTGAGGCAAGGTAGTAATCTTTGAGTACCTCTCCCAAGCTCAAAAGCCCATGAGGAGGCAAGAACCTCAGGTCGTAAGCTGCCGCCACGGGCTTAAGGTCAAGATCAGGTTTGTGGGTAGAGTGGCCCACCACATATGCTTCGGCTTGCCTCCCACCAAAAGGCACCTCAACTTTAGCACCGTAAGGCAAATGACATCCCCCGGGAACCTCGTAGGTAAACCTGCGGTCCCCCAAAGCAGGGATATCAACTACAACTTCGACATATCCAGACTTGTCCGGGTCAACCAATGAGACTCTTCACCTTGTCAAGGATGGCCATGGCAATCTCATACTTGGGAGCCGGGCCAAACTCCTCATGGCTGCCATCAGGCATAACGATGCTGATAGCGTTGGTATCCGACCCGAAGCCCCTGTCGGCAAGCCCTACCTGGTTGGCGCACACCAAGTCAAGGTTTTTCTGCCGCGCCTTCTCTACCGCGTTTTCCAGGATATTTTCGGTTTCTGCGGCAAATCCCACAAGGATCCTGTTACCCTTGTCCCGGCCCAAGGTCTTCAATATGTCAGGTGTTTCCCGGAAGGTCAGCCGGAGTCCGTCCCCTGATTTTTTTATCTTCTGTTCGGATACACCCTCAGGCTGGAAATCTCCGGGTGCCGCAGCCCCTATCACCACATGGGCTTCAGGGTAGAATTCCAGGCACGCGTCGAGCATTTCCTGAGCAGTTTCAACCTGCTTCACGGTAACTCCGAGGGGCGGCTCAAGCGCAACGGGTCCTGACACAAGGTACACGTTAGCACCCCGCTTCTTAGCGGCAGCCGCCAGGGCGTAACCCATCTTGCCTGTGGAAGGGTTAGATATATACCTTACCGGGTCTATCCATTCCCTTGTGGGGCCGGCAGTTATGAGGATATTGAGACCTTCCAAATCGCGCCGGGGCACCAAGATCGATACCACTTCCTGGACAACCCTGTCAGGCTCAGGTAGCCTGCCTTTGCCGGTTATCCCTGACGCCAGCCGGCCCGAATCAGGCTCTAATATGTGGTACCCGAGTTCCCGCAAGCCTGCCAGGTTCCGCTGGACAACCGGGTTAACATACATATTGTGGTTCATGGCCGGACAGATCAGCTTAGGAGCGGTACAGGCCATGATTGACGTGGTAAGGAAATCATCTGCAATCCCGTTGTATATCTTGCCTATCACGTTAGCAGTTGCAGGGCATACCAAGTACAGATCAGCAACCTCAGCCAGAGCCACATGTTCTACGTTCCACTGCTTGGGTTCCTCAAACATACGTACAATTACAGGATTGTTGGATATAGTTTGAAATGTTATGGGAGCCACCATCTTGGTGGCGTTTTCTGTCATTACCACCCGGGTTTCAGCACCGAGTTTTCTAAGTTTTGATATAACTTCGAGGGTCTTGTAGGCAGCTATCCCGCCTGTTACGCCGACGACTATAGTGTATCCTGACAACATGGCCCGCCACCCCTATCGAATCTTTTCTTAAAACTCCAAGGCACCCTAGCCCGGGTGCCTTGGCATCAACCTGCGAGATCAGAATTCCACCGATATTTTACTCTACCGTCCAAGATCTCTTCTATCGCAATGGTCACCGGTTTTTCTGTCGCAAGTACGTCCCCCTGCTGCTCGTCGACTATCTGCCTCGCACGTTTGGCCACTGCGAGCACCAGGTCGTACTTGGAACCGGCTTTCTTGATCACATCCCTCAACGATGTGTTTGCCATCCCTCGCCCCCCTATGAACCTTACTGGCAATAAGCTCACGCCTTGCCTTTTCACCTAAAGCTATCGCAACCAGTCTGTGTGTGGCTCTTTCTATGTCGTCATTGATAATAACATAATCGAAATCAGCAAGATCGGCAATTTCCCGGCGTGCGCTTTCAAGCCTGATACGCTGTTCCCTAGCATTTTCAGTCCCGCGAGTTCTAATCCGCCGTTCGAGCTCCTCAAAGGAAGGTGGAAGTATGAAGATGAAGATACCTTCAGGGTAGACTTGCCGTAAGGTCCGAGCGCCTTGAACGTCCTTCTCAACCAAAACCATACAGCCCTGCTCAAGAGCTTGCTCCAATTCCTGCTTCGGTGTCCCGTAGCAATTGCCGTATACCTCTGCCCACTCTACAAGCTGGTTGCCCTGTTTCCTCTCCATAAATTCTTCCACAGACACGAATATGTAGTCAACTCCGTCAACTTCGCCTGGCCTAGGGGGCCTGGTTGTAATTGAAGGACAGAACTTGATATCAGGCAACTCTTCCAGGAGAGCCCTCCTCAAGGTGCCTTTGCCGCAACCAGAAGGAGCAGTTATGACAAACAAAATACCTCTATCCATTTGTAATACTGACTACCTCTCCCTACAACGCCAATCGAGACAACTTGTAGCCTACTCCCAACTACTTGTCCATAAACCGGGCCAAAAGTGCCTGCTTCTGCCTTGTACCTAGGCCCTGTACCCGTCTGGATTCATTGATTCCAATCTCCTGCATAATCCTCTCAGCCTTGACTTTGCCGACTCTGGGCAAGGACCTAAGCAGATAAGAAACTTTCATCCGCGCCACCACCGGGTCGTCCCTGTTGAGGACTTCCTCAAGCGTGACTTCGCCCTTTTTGAGCTGCTCTCTCAGATCAGCTCTGGCTTTCCTCATAGCCTGGGCTTTTTCCAACGCTTTCCTTTTCTCATCTGCAGTCAGGGTCGGAAGCATACCATTCTCCCTCCTTATCTTGAACCTTGCGTTATCTGTAAAAACGTCCGGAAACGGGTTCACTCTGGGCGATATTCGCCCTGGATAGCAGAATTCCTCCTTTTTCGTCGAATTTTTGGCCCTTCAGGTTTAGTGTTTTCCCATCTTTTGGCCTGTATAAGGTTGACCAAGTCAATGTAGGCGGCATGGGACCATGTAAGAGGCGCCACTGATCTAGGCTCTTGGGTGAACCCGTCGATCTGCTCAGGCAATATCCCCGACTCCAGACTGTGCTTGCGAAACCAGCTGAGCCACGCGGTGATTTCGGCCTTATCCAGCAATCTTAATTGGTACCCTGAGATCAGGTACCACGCGGTTGTGACCAACCAAGGGTTGCCGGGAAGCCCGTGGGAGCCTTCAGGCCGCCAGTACCAGTCCCCCTTATACCTAGCAATTCCGCTAGGCTCCGGGCCTGCGTACACCATTAGCGCCTGTTTCAACCGCCTCCAGCTGATTGCACTTCTGGACTTAAGCCGCTTTGCCAGTGGTCCTATAGTTCTTGCAAATACCGGTGCCGGCGCCTTCCGGCACCACTGTTCTATCTTGTCAAGCATCACAGGCACCATGAACAAGCTTGCATCTTCAGTCCAATCCTGGGTAAGATCCGGCACCGTAAGCCCCCGGCAAAAACCCAGCTCCTCGTTGGATAGCTGGGAGTAAAGCCCTTCTAAGAGCTCACAGCCGGCTTCGCAAAACCCGGTGTAGTCCCCCTGGTGCAACATCCACGCAAGCTTTGCCGAGCCCATTAGAGCTGCTGCCGAGACTGCCTGGGTAAACGTGAAGATTCCCCGCCGCTCCTCCCACAGGTCAAATGACGGTCTCACCAGCAGCCCGCCTTGGGTACGGTAGCTTTGGAGGAACCTTGCAGCCTTTGCCACAAACGTATGGTAAATGTCATGCACAAAGTCGAAATCCCGGGTATGTTCGAGATATTCAACCACCGTGATAAGGGACAAGGCTGTCTCATCTGCTTGAACCGGCAGTTCGCCGCGGGGCAAGTCAGGGGTGTGCCACCCGGAGCCCCTTGTGCCGTCGGCCCGGTATCTTTGCCAAAAGCACCCGTGTTCGGACAAGGTCTTGGAGCAAAACGCAAGGTAGCGTCTGGCATATTCGGGCAGCCCGCATCTGAGCAAGGCACTGGCACACATGGCTGCGTCCCTGGGCCATACGTAGCGGTAATGGTCCCTGAAATCCCCCATAATCCCTGTGTCACAAGAAGCTAAGATGCCGCCGCCTGAGTCACAGTGGCTAACAACCACCTTGACCGAAGTGGTATAGAAGCAGCGGGGCCTGTCGCAGCCCAGCTTGCCGGCCCAGTATTTTGCTGACCGGGTGCGGATGCCCTCAAACCCTGATTCAAGGGCCCTGTCCAGCCCAAAGTCGGCTTCCTGCCTGGTAGAACCAAATGCCGCAAAGTAGGTGGCTTGGAGGGTACTTAAGGTGGGTTCCCCTTGGGCTTCACGCCTCACACTGTATATGCTTTCAATCAACCCGTGTTCAATGGGCCTTCCTTGAATCCCGCCGGTTTGGGGAACCAATTTTACCCCGCCGTCGCGCATTTTGGCGACTGCCACGTCTGTTTTATGCAGTAAGTGGCCTCCATCTACCTTATCTCCCAAGATTACGGCTACAGCTACCCAGATATTGCCCTTGTAGTGGTATAACCGTCCGGCACTTACATCGTAAAACCCGCATTCGCCTACGGTGTTCTCGCCCAGGTGGTAGTGTTGTCTGAAATAGAGTCCTACCTTTGCTGCAGGTCTAAAAGCTACTTTGACGGTCCGGGCCCACACAGGCCGGTAAGGGTCTACGCAATCTGACATATCTACTGATAGCGGCAGCCGCTTGTGCCTGAACACCCAGTCAAAACTCATACCCTTTCCGTACCTTGCCTGAGTGTGCCAGGACGGGCCGCCCAACTGGTAAAAAGCGCCCTCATACCAGATCAAGCAGGCGTTATCAGCACCATCGCCCACATGGTTGGCAAGTCCTACCACAGGCCAGAATATCTCTCTCGTCCTTGCCTCAGGGTCAAATCCCAAAAACAAGCTGCCGTTTCCAAGCACACACAGTCTCATGTAATGACTCCCATCAGATCCCGTCGAATAAAATCCAAGGTTATTCCTCATATTTAGTTAGAGCCGGTCATTTGAACCATTGGCTTTTTCCGATTTTAGCCTGACGGGAGGAATACTATTCACCATGTGGATTTTTGCAACGGCAATCGCCATCTTAGTGCTTGTGCTTGCACTTGTCCGCTTCAGAAGGAGTACCGGTACGCCTGTTGAAAAGCCGCAGACCCACATGGAGGTGTCTTCGGGCATCGGCATACCGCCTGAGGCTATCGATGCAAGCCAAGCCGGCCAAGCTGACCGGCAAGCAGGAGTTGCCCTGCCCCGTATTCCCCCTCCCCAGCAACGCGAAGATGACGGGGCGCTGGCATCACGTAGACTACGCAAGATCGACCTGCCTAAAGAGGTAGAACTGGCTTGGGAGGCCGGCGGGCTGATTGAATTCCAGAAGGGAGCCTGGGCAGTTGCAAAAGATCCCTCTGAACATGAAGAAACCGACCAAGAGGAACGCACGCCCTCCTCAATTGCTGAGGAAACATATACCCTGCCTGAGCGTTACGGAATTGACAGGCTGGTGCTGATGGCAAGGGATCCCAACTGGGTTTACGCCTACTGGGAGATCACCCACGAAAAGTACAGGCAGATGTACGAGAAGCACTTGCGTGATTGGGGGCTTTCCCGTCCTGTGCTCAGGATATATGAGCTCACTCCGGGCCAAGGACGTCATAAAGAAATGGATATATTCGTAGATGACCACACAGACAACTGGTACATAAATATTTCAAAACCACGTCAAACCCTGATGGCTGAATTGGGGAGGCTTTTTCCTGAAGGTGTATTTGTGAAAATGCTCACATCTAACATAATCACCCTTCCCGCAGATACTGTATCAGACAAGATCTGCCTGGAATGGCCGCCTGTAGGCTGGCCGGAGCAATATCTTGATTTCCGGGCCAAGATTGGGACCAGTTCACCTATGACTTGGGGGAAAGACGCAAATGCCTAAAGGTTTCCTGAGCGTTGTGCTCCACGCACACCTGCCCTTTGTAAGACACGTTGACACTCCGGACTGCTTGGAACAAAGATGGCTGTTTCAGGCGATTACCGAGACATATATTCCTCTGCTCAACACCATGTTCCGGCTGGCAGAAGACGGCTTACCGGGCAGGGTTACAGTATCCTTGTCCCCTCCATTGCTCGAGATGCTAGATGACACGCTGCTCCAAAAGCGTTACATAGGACACCTTGAGAATCTTATAGAATTGGCTGAAAAAGAAACTGTGAGGCTTAAGGGCGACATCACTTTAGAACCTCTGGCACGCATGTACCTCAGCAAGTTCAGACAGGCTTATATAGATTATGTAGATAGATTCAAGTGTAACCTGATACAGCCATGGGCGGCCTTGGAATCTGAAGGATACGTGGAGCTATGCACATCTGCCGCTACCCACGCGTATCTGCCCCTCATGCTCACCAAGGGGTCTATCAAAGCCCAGATAATCACAGGACTGAACACCTTCAGGCGCCATTTCGGCCATACTCCCAAAGGCTTCTGGCTCCCTGAATGTGCATACACACCAGACGTCGAACCTGTACTCAAACACGAAGGTGTCCAATATTTCATCCTGGAAACCCACGGAGTGCTCTTCTCTACCCCCAGGCCGAGGTTCGGGTACCACGCCCCTGTGGTTACCCCCCATGGGCTATTGGCTTTCGCAAGGGATCCTGACTGCTCTAAGCAGGTGTGGAGCGCTGACGAAGGTTATCCCGGGGACCCGTGGTACAGGGAATACTACAGGGACATTGGCTACGACCTGCCCTTAGAATACCTGGGCAAGGCCCTTCCGGGAAACACCAGGGTGCCTTTGGGGATCAAGTACCACAGGGTAACAGATAGGAAGAGCAACTACAAGGACTTCTACCGGCCTGACATCGCTAAGGCCAGAGCCTGGGAACATGCTGGCAACTTCATGTTCTGGCGCAACAAAGAAGCCGAGTTTTGGAAGGATCTATACGGCAGGAGGCCGCTTATGGTCGCCCCGTACGATGCTGAGCTTTTTGGGCACTGGTGGTACGAAGGCCCTCTATTCTTGGAAAACCTGCTGCGACGGATGGCGCAAGAAAGACAACATGTAAGGCCTATAACCTTGTGCCAATACCGTGAGTACTACCCTGTAAACCAGCCTGCGGAACCATCGGTATCAGGCTGGGGGTATAAGGGCTATCACCAGGTATGGCTGGAACGGTCAAACCATTGGATTTACAGGCATCTGCATGCCTGCGAAATGCTTATGTCCCGGCTGGCGGAGAAGTTCAAGAGTGCCACGGGGCTTATGGAAAGGGCACTAAACCAGGCAGCCCGGGAGTTGATGCTTGCTCAAGCCTCTGACTGGCCGTTCATAATGAATTCCGGCACCGTTTATCAATATGCAGTCAACCGGTTTGTAACTCATGTAGGAAGGTTTCTCAAACTCGCCAGGCAGCTGGAAGCAGGTACTGTAGACCCGGGGTTTCTAAGACACCTTGAGCGAACAGACACAATATTTCCGGACATGGATTTCAGGGACTTTACAGCAGGTTTTCGAGATACAGAAAAGGTATCCTAGCCTGAGCGCAGTAGCCACAGGACCGCTGCCGGCCCTGGCCGTTTGGTTGCTTGTCCCATGAATACTCCGGCACAAACACACCGAGGCACCATGCAGACCATAGGCACGCGTGGGCGGCTTGGTGTGACGCACCGGCAGCATGGAATGTTCGCGTAAGTACGCATAAGTACATGAGAAAGGGCTGATGGTGTGACAACCCAAGAGCAGACTCAAGCCAACAACGCCGGGAGCATTAAGGAATTTGGCACCGTAAGCATGTCATACGGGAAAGGGAAGATCTTCTGCCTCCCCATAATCGGACAAATTGAAGGGCATATTGTGCTGCCCTCCCAGAACAAAACCACAAAATACGAACACGTGCTGCCCCAGCTGGTGGCCATTGAAGAAGATCCGGATACCGCCGGGCTCCTGGTACTTCTAAACACCGTTGGCGGAGATGTCGAAGCGGGGCTGGCAATAGCAGAGCTCATAAGGAGCATGTCCAAACCTACAGTATCGCTGGTGCTTGGCGGAGGACACAGCATCGGGGTGCCTATAGCCGTTGCGGCCCAATACTCGTTGATTACAGAAACCGCAACTATGACCATACATCCAATCAGGCTCGCCGGCACCGTCCTGGGGGTTCCCCAAACGTATGAGTACCTGGAGAAAATGCAGGACCGGGTGATTAAGTTCGTGGTCAACAATTCAAGTATACCTGAACCGGTTTTCAGGGAACTTATGTTCCGGACAGGTGAGTTGGCCCGGGACATAGGCACTATCCTGGTCGGACAAGAAGCAGTCAATGTGGGCCTTATCGACGGTATAGGTGGGCTGCACGAGGCGGTGGAAAAGCTCAAGCAAATGGCAAACGGAGGGCAGGACAGCCAGGACGGCAGCCGCTGCCGGCCTGAATCTCCCACGGAACACGGCCCCGTCGGGCAAATGCCCAATGCCCCGTCTGACCAGAGGCCACCGGGGCTGGAATAGCACAAATGATGACGGACGCCATAAGAGGCTTCAGATTGTCGGTTTTGACGGCAGTTAAGGAAGGAGATGGCCAAGCCATGGTACTTTACACCATCTACCCGCATGAGGTAGTTTTTCAAGTTGACGAGCAGCGGGACTTCTTGACCGTAGAGGTGGACAGCAGGGTTTTTGTGATAGAACTGGTAAACGGGCAGGCCCAAATCGTGAGGCTGATTTCCCATGACCCTCGTGATTACCTCAATCCGAACTGGCAGCCAGGAACCAAGTTGAACTTCTCAATCCCCGTGNNGGTGAAGCGCTTTGCCCTTCCTTGACCCATAGGCTATCTGCTATAAATGTATAAGCGGCGCATAGTGGCCCGCTCTTGTGAGTAAGATCCCCATCCCATCCGGGGCTCAACCGACCAGCCGGAATTCAGTTCATGGAAACACAAGAAGGATTTTGTTACCATGTTCCGAAACAAGATACATGCCAAGCAACGGGGAAAGGAGAATCTTTATGGCCCAGCTACCAAACCGCGTGCCCTTGCCTAAAATCGTGCTGCTCATCAGCTGTTTTGTAACAGCGTGTTTTGCAGGCCCTGCCCTGCCCGTCCAGGCACAACGTGCCTCAGAGACTCTTGTCCGCATAGCCGCTGCAGAACCGCCTTATGTAAACGTACTCCTAGACTTGGCACCGGTAAGGTTTCCGGTCACGCCTTACGTGGAAGACGGGACTACTATGGTACCCCTAAGGGCGCTGGGCGAAGCTGTAGGTGCCAAAATCGGATGGGATGGTACCCGCCAAGCCGCCACCTATTCCAAGGATGGCATCACTCTGGTTATCCAGATCGGGCAAACCACAATTAGCACCTCAGACGGACAACCGGTCCCCATGCCTAAACCTGCCGTATTGCTGGACGGGCACACCATGGTACCCTTGAGGCTGTTTATCGAAATCCTTGGGTATCATGTAAGGTGGGATGAAGCTACCCGAACCGTATACATATCCTCCCCGGAAGGTAGCACATCAACTGGCACATTGCCTGGCCTATGGGGATTTTATGCCCTGGGTTCGGTCACATACTCAAGCTGGGTAGACGTGTTTGGCGCCAGGTACCCCTACTCTGAAAAGGACTGCGCAGCCACCAAGATGGAAGGCCTGTTTCTCGGATGGTATGCAGTAGACAAGCATGGAAAAGTCACATCAGGATACAACCCCACCGGGTTTCATAAGCCTGACGGCTGGCCTTCCGTGATCTTGGAGGCGAGACTACACGGTCTAAAGCTCATGTCCATGTATTTTGCTGACAGCACCTCAGACATAGGCTCAATTCTGGATGACCCGGTGCTAAGGCGCAGGCTTGCGTTGGACATTGCCAGTTCATCGGCTGACTACGACGGGGTACTCATTGACTTTGAGGGCTTGGGGTTAGATGAAGCTACCGCCGAGAGGGACAAGACAAATTTCAACGAATTCCTGGCCCTGTTAAGGGATTTCCTCGGCAAAAAGACCCTTGCAGTAGCCCTCCCTCCTCTAAGCAGCCCGTATAAGGGTTACGACCACGCGTACATAGGGGATATCGCCGACTTCATCGTGCTTATGGCTTACAACTTCCAGGACCCCGGCTCGCCGTCACCTGTAGCGCCTTTTAGCCGGGTGGATGACGCCATAAGGCAAGAATGTGAGCTTGTGAGCCCTGACAAGATCATCCTCGGGATCCCTGCGTACGGTGTGCTTTATAAGGTCCCCTACGAAGGGGAGGCATCTGCGATTGCATTGCCCCCGGCAAGAGACAAGCTTGCAACTTTCCCTGAGTATCCAGGCATCTCAACCCTGAGTGCCGGCCGCCTCGGGGATGGGCCGGTTCCCGTATTTGTGCCCCAATTCCTTTGCAACTACGCCGAGTGGGAAGGCATAGACGGATCGTACAAGGCCTACCTCGAAGACTCCCTCTCCTTGAAAGTCCGGATAAGGATGGCACAGAGATATGGCATAAGCGGCGTAGCGATTTGGCGTCTTGGGTTGCTCCCGGAAAACTGGTGGACCGACTTATAACTTGTCGTACAGCAGCGCCGCAAAGCACATAAGGGCGAACTTTATCCCAGGTATGAGGGAGTCGACATACAGGAACTCGCTGGTCTTGTGTCCGTCGCCGGACCGTTTGAACCCCATGGTCACCGCAGGCCACCCTCTGGAAAGGGGGATATTTGAGTCAGTGCTGGCAGCACCCACCCGGAGTTCGTGGCCTAATTCTTTGCCCAAGGCCAAAAGCCCTCGCAAATAGCCGGAATCCTCCGGCAGGCTGCCCGCAGGCCTGTCTCCCACCACCTGGATGTCATAGCTTGTGCCGGTCTCCTCAGCGGCCTTATCCAGGATTTTCATTACCTGACTCTCCAAGCGTGCCAACCGATCCGAGGACACAGACCTCATGTCCAAGAGCATGCTTGCGGTCTGGGCTATTGAATTGACCGAATGGCCGCCTTCAATCACACCTACGTTATAGGTCGTCTTGGGGCGATCAGGTACCTGGATCTTGGCGATCCCGGCAATGACAGTACCCAGCCCGTGGATAGCGCTGGAATTACCGAAATCCGCCCAACTATGTCCGCCCTGGCCTTTGAACTCGATCCTAAGCCGCCGGCTTCCCACAGCCTGGCTTGTGATTTGTTGCATGTCTCCGTCTATGTTGAGAAATATTAGCTTTTCCGGTTCAAGCCTGAACCCGTCAAAATCATAGTCTTCCACATGATCGCAAAAATACCTGGCTCCTCTTAGATCCCCCAAACCTTCCTCGCCTACTGTTGCCACCAGTACTACCGGGTGAGGCAGGGGAAGGTGGCTTAGAAACACTTTGCCCAGGAGCAGCATGCATGCAACTGAGGCCGAATTGTCGCTCACCCCCGGCGCAGCAAGGATGTTGCCCTCACGCCTGACAGTAAGGTCAGTATCCATTGGGAACACAGTATCTATGTGAGCCATGCTCACAATCACTCTCGACGCGTCTGTTCCGGGAAAGAACCCAATCACATTCCCTACTTCGTCCACCTGAACCGCAGGGAACCCCATGGATTCCATTTTGGATTTTACAAACCCGGTCCTCTGCTCCTCTTGGTTGCTGGGAGCAGGCACCTGGGTTATCTCCGTAATCAGGTCAATATACTCCTCCAGGCAATTCTCCAAATACTCCAAACCTTGGCTGACAAGATCGTGCCTCCTTAATTCTTCTGAAATCATATCCCACACCCCTTACTTAGGATGATATTGGCTTATTGCCGGTTAAGTTCGTCACG
>LFST01000060.1:2473-10919 GCA_001513185.1 Candidatus Fermentithermobacillaceae bacterium DTU015 | reverse complement strand
TCTGTTTATTCTGTCTTGAATGAAAAAATCCTCCTTTCCGAATAAACATTTTATGGCATTCTATGCAATGGAGTATAGACAGGTGCGGACATGGTCGGACCGGTGTGTCTAGTTGACAATCCTCGCCCTCTAATACATAATCAAGTATATTCAAGCAGATTAGCCACAGTACTTGAGTGACACGAACATATCCTAAATAGATTACATGGCCTATGACTGAGAATAGTAGAAGAGCAAGGGATGCACAGAGAGTAAACCGGTAGCTGAAAGGTTTACCTTCCACTCTCTTCGAACCCGCTCACGAGGCTATAGGCGACGAGCCTATCGGAACCCCGCCGTTACACGGGGAGGTGGCTGATTGGCCATCGTTTGAGGGGCTAATGCCCGAATTAAGGTGGTACCACGGAGATGAACCTCCGTCCTTAAAGGGACGGAGGTTTTTTTGATGGTTGGAGGTGGTTTTTCTCAATGAACAGCCAACAGTCGGCGAAAACCATTGACTACCTTGGCGGAACTTGTGGGCCCGGCGCGATTAACGGCGCTCCAGTAGGGTTTATAGGCGCAGGCAATATGGCCACGGCGATCATCAAAGGGCTTACTACCAATAAGACCGCACCAGGCCCAAGAATAACCGTGATAAACAAGCACAACCGCAAGCGGCTCATGCACCTTTGCAGCGCCTACGGCGTCAGGGCGGCTAAGGACTATGAGGAGCTCATCAAACAATCAAAGATTGTCGTACTCGCGGTAAAGCCTGATCAGATGGGTGAAGTGTTGGATGCCATATCGCCACTGGTAACTGCAAACCATCTCATTATTTCAGTTGCTGCAGGCGTTACCATAAAAACCATTGAAAACAGCTTGAATCAAGATGTGCCGGTAATACGGGCCATGCCCAACACCCCGGCCCAGGTAGGCGCAGGAGTGTCGGTGCTCTGCGGAAGCCACCGGGTTACAGATGAGCACAAGGCTCACGCAGACGGTGTGTTTTCTGCAATTGGGAAGGTGGTTTGGCTGGATGAGATCTACATGGATGCGGTTACGGCTCTGTCGGGAAGCGGCCCCGCCTATTTCTACCGCTTGGCTCAAGAGATGACCGAGGTAGCGGTAGAAATGGGACTGGACAGGCAGGTGGCTGAAGAGCTGTCCCGTCAAACCCTCATAGGGGCCGGCTGCCTCCTGAAAAGCACTGACCTCACCCTCAAACAGCTCATTGACCAAATCGCCTCACCTAACGGCACCACTGAGGCAGCGCTCAGGGTTTTCGAGTCAAACGGCCTGGGGCTCTTGGTAGAAGAAGCTATGGGCAAAGCCCTCCGCAGGTCAGAAGAGATTTCAGCGGCTTATGCAGAATACGAGACCCGGAAACGGGCTGCCATCACCAGAGCAAGGCGAATCGTGGTCAAAATCGGTTCATCCACGGTCACCGACGAAAACGGGATGTTCAATGAAAGACTGCTCAGGGGTATTGTAAAGCAAGTGTCATCCCTCATGGCAGAAGTCCGGGAAGTGGTAATCGTGTCGTCGGGTGCCATGGCAGCCGGCAGGGGCCGGATAGGCCGGGAAAAGGGATTTTCCATTACTGAAAAGCAGGTACTGGCGGCAGTAGGCCAAGGGCTTCTCATGAGGAGCTATGAAAGCTTGTTCGAAGAATATGGGCTCACTGTAGGCCAGGTACTGCTCACCCGGGACGACTTGGGAAGCCCTAAGCGTTCCGCCCTTTGCAAAGACACCTTGGAAGCAATGCTCAAGCGTGGGATCATCCCCATCATCAACGAAAACGATACTGTTGCGGTAGAAGAAATCAGGTTCGGGGACAACGACACCTTGTCGGCCAGGGTGGCCGTGCTCATCGGCGCTGACCTGCTCATAATGCTCACAGACACAGACGGATTTTACGACAAAGATCCCCGCCTCCTCCCCGATGCCCGGCTTATCACTACCATTAGAGATATCGATCCTGAGATACTGGCCATGGCACAAGGGTCTCACAACGTAGATGTAGGCACCGGAGGGATGATAACTAAGGTTTGGGCCGCTAACATGGCCCTCCAGCACGGGATCCCCACGGTGATCGCCAACGGCAGTAAGCCCGAGGTGCTTACCCTGATACTTGAAGGCCACCTGATAGGCACCCTGTTTGTCACGAAAACCGATTAGCAGCAGGAGGAGAAGCACATGACAGTGATAGAGAAAGCAAGACGCGCCAAGCAAGCATCGAAGATACTGGCAAACCTGACGCCGGAAGAGCGGGCTAAAGGCCTCATGTACATGGCAGATGAGCTGGAAGCAGGCCAATCCCAGATACTCGCAGCCAACCAAGAGGACCTGGATGCTGCAGAAAACGCAGGGATTACCGGCGCCATGCTGAAGCGGCTTGCCCTGTCGGAGGCCAAGATCGGCCAGATGGCGCAGGCTCTCAGACAAATCGGCCTGCTCCAAGACACCGTGGGTAAGACGGTTCAGCTTATAACCCGCCCAAACGGGCTTACCATCAAGAAGGTAAAAGTGCCTTTCGGAGTGATAGGCATAATCTACGAATCCCGGCCCAACGTCACCGCTGATGCCGCCGGGCTGTGCATCAAGTCAGGCAACGCGGTAATACTCCGGGGAGGGAAAGAAGCTCTGAGGACCAACACCGCCATCGCCCAAAGCCTGCGCATAGGGCTGAACAAAGCAGGCATCACCCCTGAATGCATCCAGTTCGTAGACAACCCCAGCCGCTTAGAAGCCCACACCATGATGAACCTGAGGGGCCTCATCGACCTCCTCATCCCCCGGGGAGGCCCTGGCTTGATTAAGGCAACCTTGGAGAATGCCAGCGTACCAGTGATTGAGACCGGTGTAGGCAATTGCCATATCTACGTAGACGCCGCGGCCGACCTGGACATGGCCTATTCTATTGCGGTAAACGCCAAACTGAGCAACCCTGCCGTGTGCAACGCCATGGAGACCTTGTTGGTCCACCACAGCATTGCACACAAGTTCCTGCCCAAGCTAGCGCATGACTTGGCCGATCAGGGGGTGGAGCTTAGGGGATGCGCCAGAAGCCGGGACATAGTGCCTTGGGTGGAACCTGCCACTGAAGACGACTGGCATGAAGAATACCTGGACCTTGTGCTGGCCGTCAGGGTGGTATCGAGCATTGAGGTAGCCATAGAACACATTGCCAAGTACGGAACCGGCCATTCAGAAGCGATTGTCACAGAAGACCCTAAAGCGGCTGCTATGTTCACCCGTTCGGTAGATGCTGCCACGGTTTACGTAAACGCCAGCACCCGATTCACCGACGGCGGGGAGTTCGGCTTTGGCGCTGAAATGGGCATCTCCACTCAAAAACTTCACGCCAGAGGTCCCATGGGCATAAATGAACTCATGACCTACAAGTATGTGGTGGAAGGCACAGGGCAAATCAGATAGGTTTCTGCAGATGCAGGCCTTCCCAGGGTTTGCATTGATATGTCATCCAAAAGGCCTCCATCGGGTATGTCCGTAATTGTACAAGTTCAGGCTTACAAAAAGCGGGCTGCTGCCGACACGCTGCGCAGCTTTCTCAAACACGCCGGTATGCCGACAGCAGCCACCTCAGTGCACGCCCTGCTTTCCACACCCGCTCAGTGCTTTGGAATCATCCTGTCAAGCAGCACTTCGTATCTTAGCAGGCCAAGCTTTGGAGGCTCGGCCTGCTGTCACCTCTCTAACGCTTTCTCAGCACCTTGCCGGGCCTGATGCCTGTGACTTCACCTTCCCAGATGACCGGGCGGCCGTTGACAAACACCCCGAAAATCCCCGACGGGAACTGCCAGGGTTTCTGATAGGTGCTGTTATCGATAATGGTCTCCCTGTCGAAGAGCACCACGTCGGCGGCCATGCCTGGCTTGAGGGCACCCCTATCCCGGATCTGCATCTTCGAAGCAGGCAGCGAGGTCATCTTCCTGATCGCCTCTTCCATGGCCAACACCTGCTTCTCCCTTACATAACGCCCTAGTATCCGGGGGTAAGTCCCGATGCTCCTGGGGTGGATGTTGCCCTCAGCCTCGACCGCTACATGGCCATCGGTGACAAAGCATACTCTGGGATGCTTCATCGCAGCTACGAGGTCGTCCTCACTCATGGAATGCCTGATTATAGACACCTTCATCCTGCTGCTTATCAGGATGTCCAAGGCTTGTTCCTGTGGCGGTTTGCCGCACCTGCGGGCGATTTGGTCCAAATTGAGCCCTTCCATCCATTTGTCATCGGGGTTTTCAACGGAGATGACCACGATCTTGTCCCATCCGCCCTGCCTCTCGGTACGTTGGTGAGACTCGGCAGCTATCCGCTCCCGCACAGGGCTGCCTTCCACCAGCAACCCTACCGCAGCAGCCTTGCCGTTTTCCAACACCCAGTCAGGCAGCACGATGGCAAGTTCGGTGCTTGATGCCAGATATGGGTACACATCGGCTGAGATGTCTACCCCCCTGGCCTTGGCTTCATCTAGCATTTCAAGTACTTTGGGAAGCTTGCCCCAGTTGTCCTCCCCCACTGCCTTGAGGTGGGAGATCTCGAACCTCACGCCGCTCTTCTCCGCTATCTCCATGGCTTCCCCGACGGCTTCAAACAGCATGGGGCCTTCGTTGCGCATGTGCATGGAATGGATACCGGCCTGCTCCGCAACCGGCTTCGACACGGTCACCATCTCATCCACATCGGCAAACCTGCCCGGCACGTACTCAAGCCCGCTTGATATGCCAAACGCGCCCGCTTCCATGTGCGCCCGGGCTACCCCAAGCATCTTCTGCTTCTCCTCTGGGGTGGGTTTCCGGCCTGAGTTCCCCAGCACTGTAACCCTTACATCTCCATGCCCAAACAGCATGGCAAGGTTGACTGCCGGCTCCACCTTTTCAACTGCCTGCAAGAAGCCGGCAAAGTCTTCCCAGCGTACTCCCAGGGCAAGGTACTTATCCCGGTTCTTTTCGGTCCAGAACGAGGTCCCGCCGGCACTGCCTCCGCAGTTGCCGCCCACCGATGTGGTAATCCCCTGCCTTATGAGGCACTCCGCCTCGGGATGCAAGATTATACCCCCATCAGAATGGCTGTGGATATCTATGAATCCCGGCGATGCGCAAAGCCCTTTACAATCCTGCCTGACGGCATCAGCGGGGACAAGGGAACTGTCCACTTGTCCCACGGCAACAAGCTTGCCATCGGATATCAATACATCGCCTGATACAGGTGGAGCGCCTGTGCCGTCGTAGATTATCAGGTTTTCTAATAGAACACTGCGTGCAGTCTTGATCTGGTTCATTGTCAACTAACGCCCCTTTCACCGAAGCCAACTGCCGTTACTTGATAATCCCAAGCCAGGTTCCGAAGATGTTCTGAAGGAACCCAAGGTAAATTGCAGTGTTTGCCGCAACCGACGTGGCAAACGACAAGCCGAAAGTGACCATCATGAGATATATCCCGATTTTGCTAATGGGCTGAGTATTCCTCCTGGGTTTGATGGTAAACAGGAAGTAATACGTCACACAGAACGTGCCCACCACGATTATGATGTTGTTTATGGAATTGAGGGGGAGCAAGGTAGCAGCGACCTGCGGGAAAAGCTGGCCGCTGATGGTGCTCCTGAGGATTATCCCCGCTCCCAACCCGATGGGGAACGCCAGGGAAATACGGCTCAGGTACTCCAGTTTGGGTATGAGTTTGGTGTAGAGCAAGACCACCAGGATCAGAGGAATAATCAAAGTGAGCCGTTTTTCGTAGAACAACGGGTAGAACAAGGAGTTGCGCAGACTCCTGAAGGCAATCGCCAAACCGTGGCCCGCCCCAATACCCAGGAATATGTTCTGGGCCATCCTGTAAGCCAATGAATCCTTCCACAAGAACGAGAATATGCACAGGCTCAAAATCGATGAAATCCATACCCAGATATCAGTGCTCATTTATTTCCACCTCCGGCGTGTTTCTTCTGGGCCCAGGACTGTCCCAAAAACCCGATGTTTGCCACTACCAGCAGCACCAGGAAGTATATGGCTGCAAAGGACTGGGCGCCCATGCCTGCTGTGCCGCTGCCTACAGTATCAAGGAGTTTTTCGTACTCGGCGGCGCCCCTGAGCCCAGCCACCAGCCCTGACAGCTGCCTGGAGTTGATGTAGGGTAGGGCTGACAGTGCCATGTCCTGGCCCAAAATCGTAGCTACTGTGGTGCCGTAGTTGGTATGGGCTTGGCGTATCCAGCCTACAGGTCCCAGGCCACCTGACGAGTCGTTGATGATCAGGGCAAAATCGCTGGCGCTTCTAAGGTCAGCCATAGCCGGCAGGGACTTTATATCGGTCCCATAGTAGTCCCTGGGGAAGGTCTTGTGAACGTCCTGGCATAGGGCGGCAATGGCGCTTTCGCCGCCGGGCAAGTAACCCAGGTTTACAATGTCCGTGCCGTACTGCTTGTCACCGGCATCAATGGTGTCCAGCAGTCTCTGCACAAACATGGGGCCGTCGGTGGAAGTTGCAATCATGACGACCTTGACTCCTGGCTTGCTCACAATGTGTTTGTACACTGCTTCAAGCCCGGGATATAGCTCTGCTGACATGTCGGCGGCAAATTCCACAGAAAGCAGCACCGCGTCGCCGGGCTTAAGGGACTCTATTACGTCATATACCTGCTGGGTGGTGGATGAAACGGTAACCGGCAAGGGTATGGGAAAAACCAGCGGGAACAGGGTCACCAGGAGGAACCCTGCATACAGCCATGAACGGTCTATGTTGCGCAGTTTATCAAAAATCATACCGGCAATCCTCCTTCTTACAGGCCCACGTTGCTGCGTTCATAGCCCAAAATTGTCCTCAAAGCCGTTGCAAAGGAACCCAGGGCGGCGCCAAGCAAAATCCCGCGCTGGCCGGCTACGTTGGGTACCTTCTGAAGCCAGTCGAGGATTACAGGCGCAGCCGGGAATATCTGCTCCCCTACAGGCACGATGGTAATGAGGGTTATGAGGGATATCGCCAGCATTACGGCAGCTTCTCCCCGCTTAGCCACGAAGCTTCTGTATGCTGCGCTGAGCATATAGAAGATCTTCATACTGAAGATGGTGGTAGCCATAGGGATGTACATATTTGTGTACATCTTCTGGTACAGGGGATGCTCTGTGCCACCGAAAACACCCAGCGCCCCGAACACGATGAGGGCGACAAAAAGCAAGCTGGTTGAAGCTATATCCGCCCTCTTATTTCTCACTGCACGGATGTTAACAAGCACAATGTTTACGATTCCAAGCACTATAGCAGCAGCACCGAGAATAACGCCCCAGTTCTTTAGTTCCGACGCCAAGGTGGTCAAGAACGGGGCATCGATGAAGTACTCTGCTATGAGAATGATTCCGACGATGGTAACGATGTATGACGGAAGCCTGTTTCTCATGTTCGTCCCTCCTCCTCAGTTACCGTAAGCCTTTATGAAGTCACCGATGATGCTTACACCTGCTGTCTCCAGCACAGCTCCCAGGATGATCACTGCAAGAAACACTATCTTCGCCCAGTCTATAGCCTGTATGCTGGCCAGGCGGATGGCGTCTTTGCCGATATACGAGCCCGCAGCGTACATTTCTTCGCCCAGCAGTGTGTAATCACACGCGGCCACAAAGAAGGGCAACTGGTACATCCTTGCAGTGCCCGCGATCTGGATGGAACCAACCTGGTGAGCCGCTTCGGCAAGCATCAATGACTCCATGTAGAAGGGCCCGATGAGGATGTTTGAAGCTACTTCCCGCTGCTGGATAAGCCCCATGGCATTTGCGGTATAGGCCATCTGGTCATCTGACAGGAACCTTACGATTTCAGGGGTGTATGCATCTATCTTGCCTTCTTCAAGGTAGGACTGCCTCACTACTTCCTGGCAGATGGGCACGCTCACCGATTTCCACAGGGTTACGATGAGTTCCACGTCGTACCTGGCGCAAAGCCGGGCTACTTCCGCTAGAATCTGAAGACCTGCGATAGTCTGAGAGGCGTATTCAGAGTCAAGCTCCCCTGAACCCGGGGCGAAGTGAACAGGCCTTCCCATTTCAGCTGCCCTTCCCACGGCCTCTTCAAGCGATTCAACGGCGGCGATGGGGCGCACATACGGGAGATAGCCTTTCTTACCCTTGCTTATGAGGTAAATTGAGATGGTTACCAAACCGAGGAACACGACCAGCGTTAAAGAGGTTTCTGCTTTGAACACTCTCTCATTCCTCCTTTAGCTTGGAGAACATCTTTTGAAGTAACGTTTGGTTGACATCTTGCGGTTGCTTGCCGTAACACTTGCTTACCGTTCTCGTCCGCTACCCTGGTTTGTCCCACCCCCTCTCTCGGGTACCAGCGTCAAATCCCGGACTCCAGACACAGGTCCTGATACGCTCCAAGCCGCAGCATGCCGTCAGAAGTGTCAGAGGCACGCATCCGGATCTTGGTCCCGTGCGACTTCACTA
>LFST01000060.1:0-2438 GCA_001513185.1 Candidatus Fermentithermobacillaceae bacterium DTU015 | reverse complement strand
TAGATTAGCTATTATGTGCTGCGTAGATAGCTACTTCTATGTTGTGTTCTACGCCGATATTCTGTTGTGCTGTGGTCCTGTTTGCGACCATCTAATAAACGGGAACCTTACACGCCGACTTACTACATCAGCAAACAAGCACCCCAAAGCCGGATATTGTGAAGACAACAGGACGGCCGTTGAGCTTTGGAATCAAGCAAACAGCTCGCCGAGAGTTTTCCTTCTGTAATTGGGCAAAAAATAAGAGGTAACGTGCAGGTGAGGTATCAAATTGTCCACCACTATGGCCGTGCTGCAAATATTCCGCAATGTTCGTCGAGAGCATCTTGTGTTCCACGACTGTCTCCTTGTGCTATACAACCGTCTCTTAGCGGTTTGCCTACTTCATCTTCAGGTCGTTGGTTTCCCGACGGTTTGTTCTCCGTTCCGATGAACACTGAACAGATGGTGGTACAGTAATACGTTGAACACATGATCAATTTTCTGTACATCATTCAGGTTACATATTCGCCAGAGTGATTAAAGATTCCTTCTCAAAAAGTGAGTTTTCGAACAAAGTCAGGTCAAAAGGGCGGCGGACCGGAAATGGGTTTCTGATATTCTACTTCAGGTGGACTTGTAAGAGTGACTTCTGCTTTTCTCAAAATGGCTGGAAGTTAATCTTACAAATGAGCCCCGGTAACACAATTTCAGCAGAGTCCTAGACAAATGCGCACTAAAGCGTTAAAATAATACTTGCTTGTGTCGGGCCGTGGCGCAGTTTGGGAGCGCGCTTGAATGGGGTTCAAGAGGTCGCAGGTTCAAATCCTGTCGGCCCGACCATTTTTATTTTGTGACATCTCCTCCCTTCCTAGCAGGCTCGTTAAGTGCTAACCACCCCGTTACGATCAATCTAAGCATTTTGCAAGGCATCGTTTCCTAAGCCGCCGAATGGGGATCCGACACAGAGTGTCGGCGCTGGCAAAAACTACTCATCCCAATAACATTGGGTTGCGCGCCATATACTACCAGGTCAGGTTTGAGGAGGAAACAACGAAAGCTAAGCAATGGAAGGAAAAACGGAGCAGTTGAGTAAGGCATGTTGTCAAACCTCTCAACTGCTCCGATTCTGGCTTTAGTTCCAATCTTGCCTGCCTTACTTCCAGGCCCCGGTTTGCCCCCGCCTATCAACCACCACTACGCCGCCTTTTATGACCACCTTGATTTTCTGCTTGTCTTGCAGTACCCGCACATCGTCGACAGGGCTGCCGTCCACCAAGATAAGATCGGCCCAGAAGCCAGGCTTCACCTGCCCCATCCTGTCGCCCCAGCCCATAAGTTCCGCACCACGTCTTGTGGCGGAAACCAGGGCATCTATGGGCTTCATACCTGCATTGACCATGAGCTCCAGTTCCAGGGCATTGTTGCCGTGGTAGTTGAAAGGAGTTGCGGCGTCAGTACCCATGGCGATTTTGACTCCGGCTTTGTACGCCTCGTAGAAGCTCTTGAGATGGGCTTCCTGAGCTTCCTTGGCTTTCTCGACGCCGTAAGGCGGGATCCCCGCTTCTGTACCTTTTTCAACTATGTGGTGTACTGCTGACAATGTGGGCACTAGGAACACATCCCGCTTGAGCATAAGCTCGATTATTTCATCGGTCAGGTAAAACCCGTGCTCGATCGATGATATGCCTGCCAAAATCGCGTTCTTGATGCCCACTGAACCTTGGGCGTGGGCCATGGTCTTCTTGCCTACGTTGTGGGCCTCTTCAATGGCTGCCCGCATTTCTTCGAAAGTGAGCCCCCTGGCTGTGGGAACGTCGCCTTCGGACATAACTCCGCCTGTTGCGTGGAGTTTGAGGTGGTCGGCACCGTCCCTGAGCTGCTCCCTCGCTGCTCTTCTCGCCTCATCGGGGCTGTCCACCACGTAACGGCCCTTGAACTCAATCTCAGGCGGCCACCCATTCTGGCTGTCCCCGTGGCCTCCGGTTATGGACAACCCCCTGCATGCCACCTTTAGCCTCGGGCCCGGCACGATCCCTCTTTCAATTGCCTGTTTGAGGGCAACATCGAGCAGGAACGGAGCACCCGCATCCCTGACGGCTGTAATGCCGGCCTCCAAGGTGTTTTTCGCATTGATGGTAGAACGTATGGCAATGTAGGGAACGAGCTGCTTCATACGTTTTAAGTGGTCAGGTTCCCAGGTATTGGTGATATGTACGTGGCAGTCCACAAGCCCGGGCATGAGGAACATACCCGTGCCGTCTATAACCTTGCCTGCTGCTTCCAAGTTTTCCGGTACATCTACCGCATCGGAAGGCCCAACCTCTTCGATCTTGTCACCTTCTATGAGCACAGTGGCAGGCCCCCACGGGGCTTTGCCTGTACCGTCAAACACCGTTACGTTAGTTATCGCTAAATCCATCTGCCTCACCTCCGGGATAGTGACAAAACCAGCTTAT
>LFST01000036.1:17947-23321 GCA_001513185.1 Candidatus Fermentithermobacillaceae bacterium DTU015 | reverse complement strand
GGAGTGGATTGGACTTGCCCGCCACCTGATTCACCGGAAACTCGCAAAGAAGACCGCAAAGAGATAGACGGGCAGGGCTGGGACAGGGGTTCACGCTTAAGGTATGGGGACTTACAGGGCATGAACCCTGGTCAGCCCAGCCCGCTGTGCAATCTCAAGCGCCTGCCTGTACTCGTTCCATGTAATCCTTCTGCCGATCACAGGGTTCCCCACGGCTCTGTAACACGGCCGGTACTGGTCCATAATGTTCACGTAAGTATCTTTGGAGATGTGCTCGGCGATAAACTCCATGACCTTTTGGGTACCCGCCTTCCCCCTAGGCAACACCAGGTGCCTCACCAACAGGCCCCTTACTGCCACACCCCGGTCGTCGGTCACCAAGTCCCCTACCTGCCTGTGCATCTCCTTAACTGCTCTGAAGTTGACCTCAGGGTAGTCAGGCGCCATGGAAAACTCCTGGGCCGGCTCAGCTTCTCCGTACTTCATGTCAGGCATGTAGATGTCCACTACCCCGTCAAGCACCTGGAGGGTCTCCAGGGAGTCGTAACCTCCGGTGTTGTACACTATGGGGATCTTGAGCCCCCTGCAGGCAGCCAACCTTAAGGCAGCCAGGATATTGGGTACCACGTGGGTGGGAGATACCAAGTTGACGTTGTGGCAGCCTATCTCCTGAAGCCTCAGCATGATGCGGCTTAACTCCTCGTCGGTAACTTCCCATCCCCGGTCCAGGTGGGCAATGTCATAGTTTTGGCAAAAGATGCATTTGAGGTTGCAGCCGGCAAAGAAAATAGTACCTGAACCCCGCCTGCCCACCAACGGCGGCTCTTCTCCGAAATGGGGGCCAAAACTTGAAACTTTGGCTTTATCTCCGGTCCGGCAAACGCCGGCAGCGTAATCTCTTGGGCGCGTGCCGCGTTTACCCCTGTCATCAGATCCGGATAATTGCTCTTCAGACGGCCTCCGCGTCACTCCGCAGCGTCTCGCGCACAATACACACGGCGACATAAGCTCTTTGCTTCTCTCGATCTTTTGCTTCCACTGGCTGTCAGTGAGGGATAAGTATGCCGGAGGCCCCGGCTTCACCACAAATGTCTTCATGGATGCAGTGTAAAGCCATCACCCAGATACCCGGCTAAGTTTGGGCACCGCGATGGCACATTCACCCCTTCCTGTTTAATTGTAGCCTGTCACATAAAATACGGGTTCAGCCTAACCTTTTGTTCCACGGCAATTTCAGGATAGTCATGGCAGGTGAACACTATAACCTGAAACCTGCCGGACACCTCTCTCAGTATCTCAATGGCTGCCTGCCTGCGGGCAGCATCAAAATGGATAAACGGGTCATCCATGATTATAGGCGGGCACTTGCCCTGGGACATAAGATCGGCTATAGCCAGCCGCACGGCAAGAAGCACCTGATCTGCCGTTCCCGACGAGAGCAACTCCTTTTCCGTGGTCCCGTTTATTGGTTTGCCCCGGGACTCAGAATACAAGAGTGGGCTTAGGTCCTGGGATATCTCCATCTTGGTGTATCTGCCTTTGGTCATGTGCCTGATGTATCTCGACGAAGCCTCTGACAGGAGATGGAGTACGCCCGAAACAGCCCTGGAACGCGCTTCCGGGAAAGTGTCCCTGAGTATTTCAAGGATTTTGATCTCCCGTTCAATGCGCTCCAGCTGTCGCTTGGCGGAGTCAAGCTGTTCCTCCACCCGGGCAACATCTTCGATCCCTTCGGTGATCCCTTCGAGTGCACCTTCAGCCCGGTCTTTCTCCCGGACAAGTTCTTGGAATAGCTGCCTTTTTTCATCCAATGCTATTTCTGTTTGACCTATCCCTTCAGGAGACATTTTGTACTCAATATTTTCGTTCATTTCCCTCTGTGCAACGGCCAATCTTAAGGCAATATCAGACTCCCTGCGGTCCAAGTCTGCTTCATCCAAGGCCCTTATCTGCCCCTCAACTTGGTCCCGTTCCCTTTGTTTTGCACTGAGTTCCTGTTCTATGCGCTCCAATTGTTCCTCCAAGTCTTCGGAAACCGGCCCTAGTGCTAAGATATCCTGGCGCTCTTCCTCCAATCTTGAAATGTCTTGACTAAGGGCTGAAATCTCTGCTTCCAGCACCTCCATGGTCCAGTCTCCCAACAAATCCTGGGCCCTTGACCGCAAGTCTTTGGCTTTGCCTTGGAGCTCTTGAAGCTTCTCAGCTTTATCAATCAAATCCTCAAGACACGTACATCCTGCCTGCTTGAAAATGGAATCAATGGAGCGCGTGATTGATTTAACGGTCTCTTGTATCTCTCCGATTCTGAGGCCTTCGATCCCGCCTCGCAGCCTCGAGCTTGTCCGGGTCAATTCCTCAATTTCCCGCCTTAGGGTTTGAAGTTCCTCTTCAACGTCTGATACCTCTAGTTTTTCCAATTCCTCTTGGTCCATGGCCAGTTCCTTAAGACCGGCAACTACAGCCTGTTGGGCCTGTTGAGCTTGGGTGCGCAAGTCTTGCGCAAG
Organism: Candidatus Fermentithermobacillaceae bacterium DTU015; assembly: GCA_001513185.1. GTDB lineage: Bacteria > Bacillota > Sulfobacillia > Fermentithermobacillales > Fermentithermobacillaceae > DTU015. Next base: position 20,817 of record LFST01000036.1, on the reverse strand, counting down.
CTTCTTGGCCACTGTGCTAAGGTCTGCCTCACATACGTCCGCGCCTGCGGCAGATACCAGATCACGCAGCCGCCCACAAGCCGCCTGAACCTGGGCCTCGGAGTCCCTGTATTTTTGGAATGCTTCCGACAGGGCTTGTGGAGTGGCCACACCGTAGCGGTCAAGTATTTGGGCTAGGTTTTCCCGGGACTGTTGGAGCTTAGCCAAAAACTGTTCTGCATCAGCTGCCATTACCCTTAAGCCAATGATGTCGGGCACCACTACTTCCGCCTGTTTAAGAGCGGAAACCCTCGTGGCTCCAGGTTCAACCGCCTCAAGGGGACCTCCGTCAATACTGAGGCTAGCGTAAACTCCAGGCTCAGGGATAATCTCAACATCAAGCCCAGCCGGCATTTGGCTCATTGCCGCGATCTCAGCCGCCAGGGCCATGGCTTTATTTACATCTTCTGCCGATACAGGCATAAGCACCGAAAACTCCGACTTGGCATTCTCGTGCTGTCTGATAGCTTGTTCTAGGGCATGGGCACGGCGGGCTAGGGAATTAACTCTTTCAACATGTTTTCGGGTTTCAAGCATGAGGGACAGCCGGGCTTCCAGCTGGGATTTGCGTTTCAGATCTTCTTGACAGGTCTCTAACTGCCGCTCATACTCCTTGCAGTCTTGTTCTGCCCGTCTTAGAGACTCTTTCTGGTGAGCCAGGAGCTGGTTGAGTCTAACAGCCTCATCTGCCTCCGCTGGGTCTATAGGCCCAAACTTCTGTATCTCTACTTCAGCTTGTCGTGCCTGGACTAACAGGGCCGCGGCCTTGTCCCGGATTTCCGAAAGCCTGGATACCTCCCGTTGAACCTCACTAATGTCACGATGGAGTTGTTCCAACCGGAATTTCCTCGAAGCTTCTTGGTGGAGCACGGCTTTTCTCTCAGACAAGCACTTTATGTCAGGTTCTAGTTGCTCCAGCTGCTTAACCAGTTGCTCGCGTTTCTGTTTCAGGTTGTAGACTTTCATGAATTCCCCACGTTCACGTTCATAGGCTGTCTTCGCCTGGGCGTAAATCTTGGCGTTTTCCAGTTTTCGCTCGAGTAACTTAATCTCCCGCTCTAGTTGTTCCACCTCTTCCGTGAGGCTTAGCAGCTTGGCCCTGGCGTGTTGTCCCTGCTGTACCTTGTCTGTGACTTGCTTCAGCCTTGTCTCCAGTTCCTCTACGCGGTTGAGGGCAAGGGTAAGTTCGCCTAGGCGGGAGCCTCCCCTCAGCCCTGCCCTGAGATCGCTGATCCTCCTGGCGGCATCGTTAGCTAGTCTGACCACATCCACTCCGCCGCCCAAGACCCGGGTCTCTATGAGTTTCTGCAGGCCCTCAGGCCCTGTGGCCAGTTCATCCTGAGGCACGCACAAGCTGGCGGTATATGCAGCTTCGGGGCCTTGTTGGGGGAGTCCTAACAGCCCTGAAACTATTTCCAAGATCCTATACTTGTCCCGTACCCTGGTCCCGTCAGGCCTTATCAGGATATTGCTGCCTGCTTCAAAGTCCCTTACGATTTCCCACTCACCGTCCTGGGTATCCAGCGTAAGTTCAATCCTGAACCCCTGCTCGCTTCCCCAGCTGGCCAGCCGGCGCACGTCTTGCCGGGTAGTGGCTGCATCGGTGAAAAACCCCAGCTGTACTGCTTTCATGATACCTGTCTTGCCGGACTCGTTTGGGCCGCACACAAACACCAAGCCAGGGGGAAGCTCTAGGACATAGTCCTGGAAGGACCTAAACCCTACCATCCTTATCCGCTTGATACGGACAAATTCTGCATCAGCACACAAACCGCGCACTTCAGTGCTCATGGCCTTATCACCGCTTTCCCTGAAAGATACAGCACACCGCGCCGTAGGGCCTCCTCGAGGAGCTGCTTCTCAGCCGAGTCCTGGGTCCCGGCAATCCGCTCAGCCATTATTTCACAAAACGCCCTGCCCACAGAGTTGGGAGCAAACTCGCCTGGATCCGGCTCGTGGAAGGCCACGCGGCTTGCATCGATTTCCACGTAGAAGAAATGCCGGGCTATCTCTTCCTCAAGCCGGGAAATATCCAGATCATGAGCCCAATCGGCTTCACCGGTCAGACTGCCCTCAAATTCTAACCGCAAAAGGGTTTTGTCTCCCGCTTCCTGCATTACCCTCTGGATCACGGCATCAAGATCAGGCATAAGGCTCAGATCCAAAGTAAGCTTCACCCATTTGTAGACTCCCACGGGTATCTCTTGGATACGCAGGGTATCCCCGAGGGAAACCAGAGTAACTGTACCAGGAGATGGGGTTTCACCGAATCCCAAAGTTTCGGGTGTCCCCGGATAAAGGGCTTGGATGCTCCCTTGAGACCACACTTGCCGGCTATGCCAGTGTCCCATGGCTATGTAGTGGAACGGGCACGATTCAATATCCTCGCGACTTACCAAAGACTCTAAGGGGTCTATGGACAGCCCTGGCACATCCACAGAAGCGTGGACCACCGCAAGCTTGTACTTGGCATCGCTCTGTGACGCCAGAGACATAAGCCGCCTCAATGGGCGGTCCCCTCCCTGTTTGGCTGTGCAGGCCGCCGCAAACACAGCCACACCGGGGCAAGGCGTGACTTCTTGGGCTGCTTCGACAAGTACTGTAACGTTAGACGGCAACCTGCCCAAGCGGGTGATAGTGTGGTAGATCGACGCAGAGTCCAGCACATCGTGGTTACCTGGCAGGATGTACACCGGAACCGGAGCCAGAGAAGCGAAGCAATCCAGCACATATCGTGCCATATCCAGGGAAACTGCGTTGCTGTCGAACAAATCACCTGCAATCACCAGAAAGTCCGAACGGGTCTCCCTGACTGCATCCACGATATTCTT
>LFST01000036.1:0-17855 GCA_001513185.1 Candidatus Fermentithermobacillaceae bacterium DTU015 | reverse complement strand
CCTGCCGGCCGAGACCACCTATTATCATACCAAGGCGGGATTGTCCCCAGCCTGTATCAAAACCATATCTGAACAGGAGGCGCAAGCCATGTGGAAAGAATTTAAAGAATTTGCCATGAAAGGTAATGTGATCGACCTCGCAGTGGGCGTGATCATCGGCGGCGCATTCAGCAAAATAGTAACTTCTTTGGTCAACGACCTGATCATGCCCCTGGTATCGCTGCTTACGGGCAAAGTGGATTTCTCCAATCTGTTCTTGGCCTTGGATGGAAAGGTGTATCAAACCCTGGAGGAAGCAAGAACGGCAGGCGCCGCGACACTAAATTACGGCAACTTCATCACAACAGTTGTCGACTTCGTGATAATCGCGTTTGCCTTGTTCCTCTTGGTAAGACAAGTGAACAAGCTAAGGTCAATTGCAGCACCTAAGCCTGAACCTCAGCAGCCGGCTCCTCCTGACACCAAGACCTGTCCCTTCTGTCAAACGGAGATCCATATCAATGCCATCAGATGTCCCAATTGTACGTCAGATCTTCAAGGATCTTGAAGGGTTTGACACTTAGTGTCTGGAAATATTCTCCCGGCTTCGCTGGTACATTCAGGGGGCCTGAAACCATTTAACAGGAGGGATATTATGGTCACACTGCCTAAACGGTCCGAGGTGCCTGTAGAGCAGACCTGGAACCTGGCCGACATTTTCCCAACTAAAGAAGCATGGGAAGCAGAACTTAAAGAAGTAGCTTCTTTGGTCGGCTCGGTCACCAAGTTCAAAGGCAGGCTCGGGGAAGGCGCAAAAACTTTTTTGGCATGCTGTGAGGCACTAGAAGCCCTGATGAAAAGGGTTGTAAAGGTAGTCTCTTATGCTTCGTTGCATCTGGCAAGCGACGGCACCAATCCTGAATACCAGGAAATGGCCGCACGTGCCATGTCCATCGCCACCACCATCGGAACTGAAACGTCATTCGTCACATCAGAAGCGTTAAGCCTGCCCGAAGGAACCCTTGAGAAGTACCTGGCTGAAGAACCGGGGCTTGAACCTTTCCGCATCACCATAGAGAAAATGATTGAACGCAAACCTTACCAGCTTCACCCTGACACTGAAGCAGCCTTGGCAGCCCTTGGTGAAGTGCTAGGAGCGCCTGCCATGATTTACGAAAGATCCAGGACCGCCGATTTGTCGTGCAACCCTGTAGCTGACAGCAAGGGTACGCTCCACCCCATGGCCTTCGGCGACCACGAAGATCACCCCGATACCGTGCTCAGGCGCAATGCTTACGCAGAAACCACCAGGGCAATGAAGGCCTACCAGAATACCTACGCAGCCACATGGGCCACTGAAGTCAAGAAGAACGTGGCTCTGGCAAGGCTCAGAGGCTACGAATCAGCCATACACATGCTCTTACACCAGCAGGAAGTTACCATCGACATATACAACAACCTGCACGACATCATCCTCACGGAACTGGCGCCCCATATGCGCAGGTATGTCAGGTTGAGAAAAGAAGTGCTAGGACTCGACAAGATACTGTATTGCGACATAGAAGCCCCGCTGGAGCCCGAATATGAGCCTGAGACCACCTGGGAAGAAGCAAAACAAATCATATTAAGCGGCCTTTCGGTGTTGGGCCCGGAGTACACTGAGATCATGGAAGATGCCCTAAACAACCGCTGGGTGGACTGGGCTAACAACTTAGGCAAGCGAACCGGAGCATTTTGCTCATCGGTGTATGGTGTCCATCCGTATATCTGCCTCAGGTGGGATAACAGCCTGAGGGAGGCGCTTACCCTGGCCCACGAGTTGGGCCATGCCGGACAGGGAGTGCTTGCCCAGCGCTACCAGAGTTTCAACAACACCAGGCCGACCATGTTCTTCATTGAAGCACCGTCTACGATAAACGAAATACTGGTGGCCAACTACATCCTTTCACAGGATACAGATGTGCGCAGGCGCCGGTGGCTCATCATGCAGCTCCTCAAGACTTATCACCACAACTTCGTGCGTCATTTGATTGAAGGCGAGCTGCAGCGCCGTATATATCCCCTGGCAGAACAGGGCCGGCCCATAACAGCCAATCTGCTCAACAAGATCCAAGGCGAAATCCTGGATGAGTTCTGGGGCGGCGAGGTGGAAATCGACGAGGGCGCCAGGCTGGTTTGGATGCGGCAGATCCACTACTACCGTGGATTGTACCCCTACACCTATTCGGCTGGGCTCACCATCGGCACGGCAGTGGCCAAAGCCATCAAGGAGCAAGGGGCACCTGCAGCTGAAAGATGGATAGAAGTGCTTAAGCTAGGGGGAACCAAGAAACCGCTGGAACTGTCTAGGATGGCAGGAGTGGATATGACTAAACCCGATCCAATCCGTGAAGCCGTGGCCTTCGTCGGCGAATTAGTGGACGAAGTAGTGAATAGCTTCTAGGCAGGGCAGGCTATACCGGCATTAGCCAATCCCGGCCTTGGGACCGTCTCACGAGCATACGGGTATGGTGAACCTGCTGCGGGGCCATGGCCGCTCAATCTGAATCAGGGGGGAGACAGCTATGAAGCACAAATTGCAAGCCTTTGCCGGAAGGATGGTGGCGGCTGCAGGCCCCACATTGAAGCGGTTTTGGGCGTCTGTAGGGTTTACGGTCGCGCTCACTGTCACATTGATCGTGAACACATCGGTGCTCTATCCACAACCAGAAGAAGACCTAGCCAGGCTGTCCATGGCCCTCGTAGCAGGGATACTGGCATCGTGGTGCGGGGTTCTGCTGTGGGAGTCGTGGAGCTTCCGGGACGCTGCCCCCAGGCCGGACTCTACACTTGTAGGTAACCTGCTTGCCTTGGGCTTGGGTTGTGGGATCAGCTGGGCCGGGTTCGCAATGCTCAATGGACTCACCTTCGTGGCAGTAAGCAGGCATGTAGGTATATGCATCTTCCTGTTTCTTATGTTCTTCGTAATACCTAATTGGAAAAAGGGCCGCAGCCTTGAGATGTATGTGGTCAGGCTTTTCACCCAGGCAGTGATTGCCGTATTGTTTGCTGCAGTGCTGTTCATAGGGCTCACGGCCATTACCGCTACGGTAGATTACCTGTTTTCCCTGGATCTCTCCCACCGGATTTACCTGCATACCTGGTTCGTCATGGCCGGTGTGGTAGCTCCCTTCTTGTTCATGGCAGGCATACCTGAGCCCGGTTCAAGTGTTCCGGAAAGCGACTATCCGAAAACCCTCAGCAATCTTGTGATGTACGTAATCACGCCGGTACTGGCAGCATACACCTTTATTCTGTACCTGTACTTCACCAAGATCCTTCTAACCCGGAAGTGGCCTGTTGGGCTGGTGTCCCACCTGGTGTTGTGGTATGCGGCGTTCACCACGGCCATATTGCTGTTTACCCGGCCCCTGGCACACTCTAACCGGTGGTCAAACGCCTTTTCCCGGTACTTCCCGATTGGGGTAATCCCCCTGCTTGGTATGATGTTTGCATCCCTGGGCATCAGGATCAAGCATTACGGGATCACCGAAAACCGGTACTACGTGCTGGTGCTGGGGCTGTGGCTGCTTGGCATCATGCTCTACCTTAACCTGTCCAAGGCCAAGCGAAGCATTGTGATCCCTGTTACCCTGGCTGTAGTGGCGCTAATGTCTGTGATAGGGCCATGGAGCAGTTTTGCCGTGTCCAAATGGAGCCAGAACCGCAGGCTCGAAGGGATTTGTGCCCGGTACGGTATGCTAATAGACGGGGCTATCCAACCATCACCCCAGCTTTCCCAGGAAGATCGTCAGGAAATAACCGCCATCATCAGGTATTTTGACAACTATCATGACCTGTCAGATGTAACCTTGTTGCCTGCGGGCTTCACTCTGGCAGATTTCGAAGAAGTGTTCGGATTCCCATACATGAGCGCAGATATCCCAAGCCCCGTCCACTGGTTCTTCTACGAGGCCCAAAACTGGAGCGTGAACATAAGCGAGTTTGATTACTTGTTTGATTTTACCCGCACATACTACGAAGACGCCCTGCTCCTCCTCGAAGACGGCATTACCGTAGCTTATGACGATGAAGATAAGCGCATATCCGTCACTTTAAATGGCATCCCCGAATGGGAGGGCTCGATTACGGACTTAATGGCATCCATCCAAGACAAGTACGTAGTTTCAGACGGCCAGCGCCTTGAGCCCAATGAGAATCTTAAGCCCGGAGACAGGGCGGCTGACGGAACCTTTAAGCCTGAAGATATGGTGTTTGAAGTTCAAAGTCCCAACCTGCGGATGAAGCTTGTGATCGACAACATACGGTGCGAATTTTACCCGGACAGCCGGGAACCTGAGATCTATTATGTAGGATTCCTCCTGCTTGTGAAGAGATTGGTTTGAACAAACGGCCAAATAATCAGTCAAGTAATCAGTCACGGGGGAGGCCATGGAGCCTCCCCCGTGACTTTTATACTCACCCTACTCCTGGATGGGGATTTCCACGTCCATAAGAGGTGCATACTGCTGGCAACCGAAAACGTCTCCGTCTCCAGGGCTGCCGCTGGGACTGGTCCTGTAGAAGGTGAACTTAATGGCACACGCAGGGTCGAACTCCACAAAGTCGCTGAGCCTCTCCATGGGCACGTTGAACAGCTTGGTCACAGTCTCGGGTGTCAATGCCTTGCTTGCCTTGACAGCCTCGTAGTTTTCCCGGCTGTTGAAGATAATGTCGAATGTGATTTTGTCAGGCCCTGCGTTCTTGCTTCTTATTACCTTGGCAAGGTCCACAAGCTTGACGGTCTTCATCTCCATAGCCCTCCCTTATACTCCTGCTTCAGTCATATGGATTTGGAACAGCTCCAGCGGGTCGTTAACAGGAATCACGTGGTTGAGTGTCCACCTGTAAGCGGGTGAAGCAGGGAATACTTCGTCTATGATAAACGCAGCAGTGCCTGCAGTACCTTTGACTTCGGGCAAGCGTGCGTAGAACAGCTGCCTTGAACCTATCATAGCCACTTCATAGGCCTCTTCCTTGGTTGGGGCAATACCTTCAACCACGATGCACAGCTCATGAGGCTGGGCGTTGTTCATAGGTTCAAGGTCACCCATGACTCCGTTCTTGCCGTATACATGGAAGTGAACCTGATGCTCGCGGCCCTTGAACCTTTCCTCAACCTGGCTCTTTGCCCATTCAATAACCTTGTCCACATTTGCCACAAGATAAGGATCCCTTATACCGGCGATACCTATATAGCGCTCACCGATCTTGCCGGCGCCTTCCAGCTTGATCTTGATCTGGCCTTCAGTGGGGATGAACTTGGGTCCGGTGATCGCGCAAGTCTTCTCATCGTACTGCCTGTAGCTACAATTGGTCATGTCCAGGAGACCGCCTGCCACGTGTTCGTAGAAGGGGTTGGACCTTTCGTACATGGCGTGGGCAGCAACTGATTCTACAGTGCACCTCTGTTTGGGGTGCATGGCAGTGACTCTTACTTCATCGTGGGTGATGGTGCCGATAATGGTTTCCTTTGCACCGTAGGGCTCAGCACAGAAGGAGGCGCATTCCATGACCTTGCCGAGATAGTATGAAAGGGCCTCAGGGAATCCTTCCCTCAATGCCGGGGCTGCGAAAATGCATGGGTCGCTTGAACGTCCTCCGATGATGACGTCGGCTCCCATGTCGAGCAGCTTCATGAAGGGATGAACGCCGGCCACTGCTACGATCCTATCGGTTGCCTCTGCCTCTTCAATGGTAAGGTTGGGCCTTCCGTCCAGTCCTTCGATGACAACGCCTTCCTTGAGTTTTTGGATAACATATTCAACGGGTACCTCAGAGTAGAAGTAACCCAGCTTGAACTTAGGGATGTTGTGCTTCTCTGCCAGCTTCTTAATGATATCCACATACATGTCGACACGGCTGTTGCTTCCTGTGTCGCCTGATGAACCTATGAGCATGGGCACGCCCTGCTTCCTGGATGCTACCAGCAGCATTTCAAGGTCGTGTACCTGCCACTCGTAAGGGCTGACAGACTGATCCGCACCAAGGGGTGTGGGCCCGATATCGTTGCTTCCCGAGTCGCAGCAATAGTAATCGGGCTTCTCCTCTACTCCAATCCAGAAGCTCTCTTCTTTGGAAGGAGCAAATCCCAGGTGCCCGTTAGGACATAGAATTTTGAGTTGTTCTTTCTTTGACACTGCTTTGTGCCCTCCTCAAGACCTATTAGTAGATAGGCGGTCATAATAGGTTATTACCACATCGGCACCTGAAATTCCTTCCTTGGTTTGATTAAATTTCGAGGAATTTGATCAAATTAGACAAATTCTTATGTCCCGATCTTGCGAGAGATGGAGAACTTGTAACGATCCGCACGGTAATGGGCAATCTTGTACTCTACGGGAACTCCCGTTTCAGATTCAGCTACCGATTCCACAATAAACACTACAGCGGGATCTTCTAGCTTCAGGTAACGTGCCACTTTGCCCGATGCCAACCCTGCCTCAAACGTCTGCCTCGCCACAACCGGCCTTAGTTCATGATCAATACTCTCATAAAGGTCAAATGAGGAAAAGGCCCTTCCCTGAGAAGCCCAATCCAAAGCTATGTCTGCGATACGCTGGCCGATCTCAGGCCTAAAATACGATGTGTATATGGCCAGGGGTTGTGCGTTAGCAGTTCCCAAGAGCACAAGTCTCAAAACAGGCACCTGCTTGTTGGCTTGCAGAATATCGTAGATTCTGTCACTTGCATAGACGTTTCGTACTTCAAGCACTGATGTCTGGGCAATAAGCCCTTGTCCGGTCATGGTCGTCCCAAAGGAGGTAATGCGTTCGAGAGATTGCTGGATCTTCCGGCTGGACACGTAAGTACCCTTGCCCGGCCTCTTCACCAAAAAACCCTCTGAAACTGCCCTGTCAATAGCCTGCCTTACGGTTATCCTGCTTACGTTGTACATGTTACAAAGTTCCCGTTCAGACGGAATGGCAGTTCCTTCAGGATAAACTCCGGATTCGATCTGCTGCTGGATCAGGTCTTTCAACTGTATGTAAAGCGGAACATGCCCTTCCTTGTTTAACATCCATTCCCCCCCCTTTCTCTACGTCCCTCTTGGACCCTGTGGCACTACTCCCCATCTCATGCAACATATTCATCGCCTGCCATTTAGGACTGCCATAAGCTGACATTTTATTATAACTAACGTCCGGCAAGAAATCCAACTGTCCTCATGGAGCTATCGGAGTTAAAGTATGAACTCTTAAGCAAAACCGGACACTTGATTATTTGTACAAAACCATAGTAACAATTATCTTATTGATATACAAAGCTGATAATACAAAACTACATGCTGACTAGGTGTGGCGGCACGCCGGTATACCGCCTGACTGCCGCCACACCGGTACACAGAGTCTACGCCTGACCTCTCTTTAGCACCCTGCCAGGTAGTTTGCCTGTATGTTCGCCTTTTTCGATGACTAGCTGGCCGCTTACCAATACGTACTCGATCCCGACCGGATACTGGTGGGGATTGTCGAAAGTTGCCACATCGATCACATTATGCTTGTCGAAAATTGTAATGTCCGCCCAATAACCTTCCTTGAGCAGTCCCCTCTGCTTGAGGCCCACCTTCTTAGCAGGCAGATAGGTCATCTTCTTGATGGCTTCTTCAAGCGGGATGATTTGCTTCTCACGCACGTACCTGCCGAGTATCCGCGGATAAGTGCCGTAATACCTAGGATGCACTGAGCCACGCCCTAAGGGGCCATAAGGTGCCACCGCCCTGCCGTCTGTAGCGAAAATTGCATCAGGGTGCTTCATTATGTTGATCAGATCTTCTTCAGACATGGCAAAGTAGATTGCCTTGATGGCCGCTTCTTCCTCAATCATTAGTTTTACTGTAGCCTCTGCCGGGCTCAATCCCATGTGGTCGGCGATTTGCTGCACGCTCATCCCCTCATACTTCCGGTTGGCCTCAGTCTTGAGCATGGCTATCCTTATGTTGTCCCAACCGCAGCCATGGGCGGGGTTCTCCCAGTCTTCACCGGGATTGTCCATCTCCCTTATCACCCGGGTCCTAATGGAGTCATCCTTGAGCAGTTCCACCATCTTACCTGCGCCTTGCTCGCGGACCCAAGGCGGCATAAGGTCAATGAGCCCACTGCCGTAAGCTACGTACGGGTACACATCAAAGTCCACATTGATACCGGCTTGCTTGGCGTCGTCGATCATGTCCAGCACTGTGGTGCTCATGCCCCAGTTGGGACGGAAAGCTGCCTTTAGATGAGAAATTTGAAGTGAAACGCCGGACTTTTCAGCAACCTCCAGGGCTTGTGAGATGCAGCGGACAAGCCCCTCGCTTTCGCTCTCCAGATGGAAGGAAAATATTCCACCGTATTCTTTGACCTTCTTAGCCAACTCAATCAGCTCTTGGGTGTCAGAATACAGGCAAGGCTCGTACTGGAGCCCTGTAGACAGCCCGAAGAGCCCGCGGTCCATTTCTGCCTGGAGGAGTCCCAGCATCCTGTCCATGACCTCAGAAGCGGGCTTGGACTTGTCAAATCCCATGACGCCGACTTTTATGGTGCCATGCCCTACCAGAGGCGCAAGGTTAAATGAGAACCCTTCGTCACCTTGTATCTCCTGCAGGAAATCTGCTTGGGAGGGCCATTTCCACTTCGCTTTTTCTTCATCACTTAGGATTACTGTGTTAGCCAAGTACTGGATCAGATCATCAAAGTGCTCTTCTGTCACAGGCGCAGCAGTAAAGCCGCAGTTCCCGGTAACTTCGGTGGTAATACCCTGCCTTATCTTGCTCTCGCCCCGCCGGTTGACAAAAAGGGTAAAGTCAGAATGGGAGTGAATGTCGATAAACCCAGGTGATACCACTAAACCCTCGGCGTCAATCGTAGGACGGTCTTGGGCATCCAGCTTGCCGATGGCCTTTATCTTGCCATCCTTAATACCAATGTCCCCTACAAAACCCTGCTTGCCTGTTCCGTCGATAATCTCCCCGTTCTTTATTACCAAATCAAACACCGTGTGTTACCTCCTATCCGGATATCAGGCACCTATTCCCGCTTGTGAGGCATTAAACGATAAGGGTTGCCCACCATGAGCAACCCTTACCCCGCTTTACCTACCTCTCGCTTCTTACCCGAATACTCCGTTACTTGGCCAACAAGCCGTATTGTTTTGTGCCATTAACGAATTAGGTAAATCCACTCTTCGAACAGGAATCTCAGCCTGTCGATGAGCTGTGCACAGCGCTGCATGGTGGCGTTGGCGAACGCGGCACCAAAGGACACCATCATTACCCAGCGTCCCAGCTTGGACAAGGCATTTATCCCGCCTGACAGCTGGGAACCTGTGCTCTTCATTGAGAATAGGAAGTAGCTCACCGTGGCCAAGGTACCTACTACTACTATGATGTTGTTTACGCTGTTAAGCGGTACACATGTGGCTGCGATCTGGCGCACAAGTTCCGACTGCACGGCACCGCGGATGGCAATGGCGGAACCCATACCCATGAGCATCGCAGCCGGATAGCGTCCAATCCATGCCGTGGACTTGGACATCTTTCCGAACAGGCAGAGCCCCAGTAACACGGGGACTATGGTAAGGTAGTCGCCCTGAGCAATCTGCCCGAAGCCTTTGGACTGGATATTGGACCAAGCCATGACGAACGCGTAGCCTGTTCCCACTCCGATAAATGCACTCTCTGCTATGTTATAGAACTTGTTCTCTTTGATAAGGAACGAGAATGCTGCAAGGGACAACAAAGCCGAGAGCCATATACCAAGGTCAGTAGACATGCAAAACCCTCCTATGCACTCTGATTCCCGTCAATTCCCCTCATTCTTCTTGCTGGTGAAGTGAATAATGTTGCCTGCAACGATAAATCCGATGACGAGCAAGTGGGCAAAGGACTGTGCATCCATGTTAGCTGATGCTTTACCTGCGTAACCCATAACCGTCTCGTATTCAGCAGCGCCCTTGAGTCCGCCTACGAGGCCCACAATCTGGCCTGAAGCCAGGTAAGGCTCGACAGTGGGAGCAATCGCCGCTGTGCAGGCAGTGAAGATTTCCACTCCCTGGTATGGCTCCAGCTGTCTCACGTACTGCTGGGGGCCAGGGTTACCACCGGAAAGTCCGATGAACATCTTGCAGTCAGCCACTGTCTTTACCCCGTCCATAATCGGATACGAGGTCACAGGATTGCCTCTGGAATCGACAGGGGCTGCTCCAGGAATATCTGCAAACAAAGCTGCTAACCCGGTTTCGTGCCCAGACAAGAAACCTAGATGTATAAAGTCCTCACCATAAACTTTGCCCTGCTCTTCCCAGGCAGACATGAGCATTCCGGGGAACCTGTTGCCTTCGGCAACAAATGCCACGGTAATCACTTTAACGTCCTTATCCATCAGGTGCTTGAAGATAGCTTCTGCTGCCGGATGGATGTCAGCAGCTCCTGATGCTGAATAGTCGAACGAAATCAGAACCTTATCCCCTGGATTGAGTTTTTCTACGTGCTGATAGCCTTTCTCTACCCAGGGGGTTACAGACACAGGCATACCGACAGGGAATACCAACGGCAACAGGATTGCCAGAACGGTTAACAGATACATAAACTGTCTGCTAATACCTTTCTTGCCGGTGTTATCGTTTGGTGCTGCGCCCACAAAAAACCCTCCTTACCTTAAACTCGAGCCATGCGCAGGTTTACAGATAGCTTCTGTCAAGACCGCAAATCACTCTCAACCCGGTTTGGACGGCTCCAATTGCTGCTCCTATCATAAGGCCGCGCTGAGCTGCCATGTTAGGTGCTCCCATAACCCAGGTAGCTGCCTTGGAGAACCAGGGCACGAATGCCTCAACTACCGGAGCGTTACCCAGCAGAACGATGATACCTGCTCCCAGCAGCAAGGAAGCTTCGAGGGATTGAGCCCTAAATGCCCTAAATGCTGCGGTTACCAGGTAGAACATGTTCATTGATACGAAGGTGACCCCCAAGGGCAGCATGATCCTGTCGTACAGCCAGTTAAACACATGATGATCCCTGCTAATCACACCGGTAACTGCAGTAGCCAGGAACAGCCCGATCACTATCACGCTGTTGACTTTTTTCCATGCCTCTTCCCGCTGGTTTGACAGCCTGCCGATGTGCACCATCAACAGGTTAGCTGCGCTGACTACGATTGCGAAGGCTGCGATCAAAATCCCCCAGTCCTGCAAATGGGTTGCAGCAGCCTGAATTGGAGCTATGTTGAAGAAGTGAGCTATCAGGATGATAAACCCACTTATGACTGCTATTGCTACTGGTACTTCCGTACGCATCGCGCGTTCTCACCTCACACTACTTGCTGATGATGGAGCTGATAATGTCCGATCCCAATGAAGCAGATATTGCACCTACTGCAATGAGTATAGTTGCGATAACTTTACAAATATCGCCGCCCCGCACCATGCCAAGCTGAGCTGGATCCTGGGTCAGGTAAGCTGAGATAACGAAGATCTCTTCAGCAATAAGGGTGTAGTCGCAAGCTGCAACAAAGAAGTGAAGCTGGGTAGCCCTGGCGGTACCGGCAATCGAGATACAATCCAAGGCTGCAGCCGACTCGGCCAGGTAGAGTGCTTCAGCCATAAACTGTCCTACCATGAATGCAGCCCCAACCTGCTCGCGGTGCATGATACCTGCACAACCGGCGGCATAAGCAAACTGCTCGGATGAGAAGAACAGGACCTGCTCAGGCTTAAATGCTTCCGGCCTACCTGCTTCGAGGTAACCTTGCTTGACTACGTCCATAGCTACGACGTGGGTAGCTCCGTACCTGTTGACAACCCACATAGGTACGTCGTACCTGGCAGCCAAGGTAGCAACATATTTCATCAGAGTGAGACCTGCCAGTGTCTGAGCGGTACTGGCGTCGGTAATTTCACTACTACCTACTGTGAAGAACAGGGGTTTACCCATCTCCGCACATCTACCAACAGCCTCATCTACTGCATCAAGTGCTGGAAGCCTTGCAATCTTTGGCACTTTGCCCTTTTTGGCTTGATTGCTGTAGTAAAACATTGTGAATCCGATGATTATCAAGTACAGGAATTCAAACAGTCTGCCTTCAGGTAACATTTGTTCATGTGCACCTCCTTAGATTTGCGTATGCAAATAAGCAGTGAAGCTGACGGCCAATGACATGTATCACCTCCTAGGCATTGTGCCGCAATACTGTGCCTGGCTTGGCTTCTGTATGTTTGCCTTCAGCCACAACAGGCACGCCATTGACCAGGACATAATCTATACCTGTCGGGTACAACCTCGGGTTATCAAAGGTAGCGTTATCGTTGATCGTGACCGGGTCGAACACTACAATGTCTGCCTTAAACCCGCGTCTGACCAGTCCCCTGTCTTTTAGGTTCGCGCGCGCTGCAGGTAAGGATGTCATTTTCCTCACGGCCTCTTCGAGGCTAAGCACGTTGCCGTTGATGGCATATTTCGAGAGAACCCTCGGGAATGAGCCGTAGCTTCTTGGATGCGGAGGCCCTGATGCCAAAATACCTTCAGGCCTGAGTGCACGCCCGTCAGAACCTACCATTACAAACGGGGCTTGCATTATGACCTTCAGATCGTCTTCCTGCATGGAGTAGGTAACCAACTGAGGATTGAAAGGCTCCACTAGCCTTAAAGTCGTTTCAGCGTAATCAAGCCCCATCATTTCTGAGATTTGAGCTATAGACTTGCCTGCATACTCCGGCTCAGGCGGATACCGGCCGATGAACAGCCGTTCTGCCCCGCCTCTCCGGCGGAGGTTGCGGATGACTTCCCGCTTGATCTTCTCGCGGGTTTCAGGATCTCTGAGCCTGTCCAGGAAATCCTGTTTGGTTCCGGCCTGGGCCCAACGGGGGATCAGAGACCCGATGATGCTGGAACACGCCGCCAGGTAAGGATATTGGTCGCCGGCCACATCAAAGCCTCTCTTCCTGGCATCTTCGACCATCCTAACGAGGATATCGGCATATCCCCATGTTGAAGGCCCCACACACTTCATGTGGGAGATCTGTACCCTGGCGCCGCTTTCCCTGGCCACGGTCAGCATCTCCTGATATGCTGCCAGTATGCCAATGTTGTAGTCGGCTTCGTCCCTCAAGTGGCATGAAACAAAGCCATCGTACTCAGCGACTATCTTGGAAAACCTGATGGCTTCCTCTGTAGTGGCATAGCTGCCCGGCGCATAGTAAAGGCCCATAGACATACCGAAAGCGCCTTGCTCGAGAGCTTCCCTGAGCAACCTCTCGGCTTCCTTATACTCCTCTTCAGTAAGGTCACGGTCAGCATAATCAGACACGGCAGTCCTTATGGATGCATGTCCGGCCAGCAAGCCGATATTGACCGAAACCCCCTGGGAATTTACCACATCTACGTATTCGTCCAGGGTTTTCCAGGGGAACTCCTCTTCCCAACCGTACAACTCGTACATATGCTTGGCATATCTTTCAGGGAAGTAACCAACCAAAGGAAATGCGGAGTCGCCGCAGTTGCCTGCAATCTCCGTAGTGATGCCCTGCATCACAGAGCTTCTGGCGGTCCCGTCGATGTAGACCTCGGCATCGGAATGGCTATGGATATCTACAAAACCAGGACACACAATTTTACCGGTAGCATCGATTACTTCATATTCTGACTGATTGTCTTTTCCGATCTTGTCTTTCAAGTTCCGGGACACTTCTGCAATAGTGTCGCCATCGATAAGCACATCTGAGTAGAACCATGGATTACCGGATCCGTCTACCACTTTGCCCCCGGTAATCAGGATCTTTTTCTTGGGTTGGGTACTCAAGTGACCACTCCTTTCGGCTTACCGTCCGATGCACATCATAAGCTGAGCCATTACCTGTATAACACTGCAGGGTGTCTGTAATGGCCCAGTCGTCTAGCACTGATTATTCACTTCCGTTTCCGGTTAAGAAACGCCTACACCGAACCAGTTGTTATTACCGGTATCAGCCTGTAATGATCTCTTCGATGCAGAGTGCCAAAATTCCTACTTGTTTTGAGAAGAATTTTGAACGAATGAAACTTGGGTCATTAATAGACCCTGCTTACGACGGCTTTTGTAATATAACGATATCGAGTTATTGTCAACCGGCTTGTATACACAAAAGTGAGTTACCATGTACTTGGAAAAGCAGAGGCATAAGGTTGCCGAGAGGCCGGATTTGTGAGGAGATTATTCTGAGTTAGGTGGTTATGCCTGCCGTCATCTGTATCATCTGTTTTTCAGGTATCGCCTTGCATCTGATGCATCCGAAGGAGCTGGCCGAAATCCCGGACATACACTTCCGACATGGCTTTGATTTCTGCCTGATGGTGCTCTGACGACTTGTCGTACACACCGTAGGGACGCATTCCCGCCGCCCTTATCGCCTTTATTCCAGGCAGAATATCTTCGAACACAATGCAGTTTCCAGGCTCAACGCCGAGCTTGCGGGCAGCCAGCAGGTACACATCGGGGTATTCTTTGCTCCTGCCGGCTTCCTCTGTGGTGGTGAAAGCATCAAAAAGGTGGTAGACTCCGTTATTCTTTAGGGCAGGTTCAGCCAGGCTCCTAGGCAAAGAGGTTGCGGTTCCAAGCTTGATGCCGCGCTCTTTAAGGAACAACAAGTATTCCTTGGCATAAGGCTTGAGGCGTACCTCCGTACTGTACCTGTCTATGGCCATTTGGAACCATTCTTCCATTAGATCCTCAGGGGTTTCATCCAAGTTGAAATACTCAACGGTGTATTCTGCGGTTTCCCTAAAACTCATTGAGCAAATCGCGGCAATATAATCAGCCGGCACGTCAAAACCCCGCCGGCCCAGAAAATCGATGTCTATTTGACGCCACACATCCATGGAATCGAGCAATGTTCCGTCCAAATCAAAAATTGCTGCTTCAAAGTCAAGCACCGGCACTTCTCCTTTTGTCTCATGTGATCTGTTTGAACAATTCTTTCAGTTCCCGCGCCGCCTTTTCTACATCGGCTGCTGCAATTATAGCTGAAACCACCGCAATCCCGTCAATGCCTGTGCCGGCAAAGAGGGGAAGGGTCTGCTTGTTGATACCTCCAATTACCACGATGGGCACAGATACCGCTTGCCTGATACGTTTGAGTTCCTCGATAGTCGTTATGTCTGCATCTGTTTTGGTGCCTGTGGCAAACATAGCACCTACACCCAGGTAATCTGCACCGTCCTCCACCGCTTTGAGAGCTTCTTTGAGCGATGAAGCAGACACCCCGAGGATTTTGTCAGGACCAAGGATTTCCCGCACACGGGCCGCCGGTAAGTCGCTTTGCCCTACGTGCACACCGTCGGCATCTACTGCCAGCGCGACATCCACACGGTCGTTTATGATTAGCGGCACATTGTAGGAATCCGTTATCTTCTTTACTCTCAGGGCAGTCTGGTAGAACTCAAGGGAAGATGCGTGTTTCTCCCGCAGCTGGACCAGGGTCACTCCCCCCCTGATTGCCTGCTCCACGGCTTCCTCCAGGGTAGGCGTGCTCATAAGGTCCCTGTCTGTTACCAGATACAAGGTGTAGTCGACGCTAGGTTTCATGGTAGGTGTTCATCTCCTTTTTCCTCTTGCTCCACATGCTTCCCTCATGTTGTACTCTTCAAAGCACAAGGGACCCGGTGCCCAGTGTCCGAATCCACCGGCTTCCCAATCTGCCGCTTTCCCAATTCCCAGCCTTCCGGCCTGCCCAACCTTGCCAATCTCCCCGACCCTCTACCTAACACTCCCCTGTTTGATCCGGGCAACCGGAACCTGTGGTCCCATCTAGAGCGTGATTGACGATTTCATGATTTAGGATTCATAAACCCTTGCCTTCTGGATAAGGGTGTCACCATCCATCTTGCTTACCGCATCGATGATACCCGTCCGGAAGCTTCCGTACCCCAGGTGTTTTGTGGCTTCGTAAGCAAGTTCACCTGACAGCCCCATTACCAGCACACCGCCTGCCGCTGCAATCAAAGGGCTGTAGCGTTCGCCATCTAGTACCCCGCAGAAAGCCCCCACCAGGGAACTGCACATACAACCTGTGCCGGTAACGTTCGACATATGCTTGGTCCCGTTTTCTATATAGATAGTACGCTTCCCGTCTGTAATAATGTCGGTGGGCCCGGTGATGGCAACTACGCAGCCGAACTTCCTGGCAACGTTTTGTGCCACCTGGGTGCCCTCGTCAGTACCAATCTTCTGGTCTGCCTCGGACACCTCTACACCCTTAGTATCAGCCTCCAGGCCTGCGGTAAACCTGATTTCAGACATGTTCCCCCGCAGTACGGTAACCTTTACTTCAGCCAACAGCCTCTCAGTGGTCTCATTCCTGAGAGCAGAAGCTCCCGCCCCTACGGGGTCTAGCACCACAGGGATGCCCAGTTCATTTGCCTTCTTGCCTGCAGCGACCATGGATTCGATAGTCCTGCGGTTAAGCGTCCCGATGTTTATCACCAACGCAGACGAAATAGAAGTAATGGTTTCCACTTCATCGATGTCATCTGCCATAATGGGCGAGGCGCCTATGGCAAGCACGATGTTGGCACAGTCGTTGACGGTCACGTAATTGGTAATATGGTGGACAAGCGGCTTTTTGGCACGAATATCTTCCATCATGCCGATTATCTGGTGTATTACTTCTCGTGACATTTTAACAGGCTCCCTCCTGTGTGTTCCGGGCAGGATCAGCCGGCAGAGTATCGGCTATGAATCCTCCCTTTCGGTTGTAATCACCAATCCCCGGCGGTACAAATCATAGAAGTGATGTGTTGGCCCGTGGCCTTTTCCTATGTCCAGTGAATGCTTGATTGCAGTGGTAACGTAGTCTTTAGCCCGCTTAACTGCTTCGTACAGGTCAAAACCTAATGCCAGGTTTGCGGCTATAGCGGAGGAAAAGGTGCACCCAGTGCCGTGAGTGTTCTTGGTTTCTATGCGTTCTGAGGAAAAATGCCACATCTGCTTGCCGTCGTACAACACATCCAGAGCATCTCCCATGGCATGGCCGCCTTTGACCAAGGGATACTTGACTCCCATCTCGTGGATGCGCTTGGCCGCTGCTTCCATGTCTGCCACAGACCCTATCTTCATCGCCGTGATTTTCTCAGCCTCGGGGATGTTAGGCGTGAGCACATCTGCCAAGGGGAGGATTTCGCGGATGAGTGTGTCTGCTGAATCGGGATCCATTAGAGGATGGCCGTTCTTGGCAACCATGACAGGATCGACCACCACGTTCTCGGGTTTGTACTCTCTGAGCTTCCGGGCTACAGCCAGCATGCACTCAGCCCGTGAAAGCATGCCTACTTTGACTGCGTCAGTCCCTATGTCTTCGAAAATCGCATCGATCTGCTTTTCTATCATCGGAGGGCTGACGTCCTCAATGTCGATCACCCTGAAGGTATTCTCCGCGACCACCGACACGATCACGCTCATCCCGTATACCCCATGGGCTGAGAAAGTCTTGAGGTCGGCCTGTATACCCGCACCTCCGCTGCAGTCTGATCCGGCGATAGTGAGGGCTTTTTTGATCATTGTTGCACGTCCTTTCCACCTTCTCGACCAGGTTCCGATGTATTGGTTCCCGGTATGCTGTATAGACTCTCCTGTCAGTTTGCTTTGGGGGGAATGTTGGAATGCCAGCGGGAATAGTTCCCTGGAAGGAGACCCGGCCATGCAACCAGAGGCCCTAAAATTCAACAAGTGCCCCATCGCAGGAGGCACCCGTCAAACATCCTGTTTGTGTCTGGTTTGCTTCCCTACGATGGTCTTAACCAACAGGTTCAAAGGGTCAGGTCTTACCTTTCTCAACTCCGAAGAGTTCCCCCGCAAACCGTTTCCATGTTCAGGGTATAGCGTTTCAAG
>LFST01000032.1:12330-14056 GCA_001513185.1 Candidatus Fermentithermobacillaceae bacterium DTU015 | reverse complement strand
GCCACAGGCAAGCCGATAGGCTTAAACATCGGGATTATCATGCAGAGCAAGATAATCACATACAGGATCCGTATGTCTATGTATTGCAGTTTCTCCCAATCCATGTCGCGCCCTCCTTTCGTTATGAACCAGAGCCGGTCCAGCTTCGTTCAAGTCCGAGGATAACCCTGATGGACGCAGCATAAGCTCCAATTCCTGCACCCAGACGGATTCCACGCATGCCTGCCGAGTTGGGCACGTTCAAGATCCATTCGCCCACTTTGGATATGCCCGGGAAGATGGCGTCACCGATGGGAGCTTGGGCAAGCATGAGAAGCACTGCAGAAACCAGCAAGATGCCGGCTTCGAGGTTCTTGAGCTTGAACGAACGGTATGCCGCTGAACACACGTAGAACCCCAAGAGGGCGTAGATGGCGCTGTCTATCCTGTTGGCAACGTTTTCGTACAAGAACATTGCAATTTCGCCGTTAACACCGTCAACTAAAGTGATTATGCAAGTAAGCACCATGGCTATCAGGGCCACGACGCTGTACACCCATTTCGGTCTTTTTCTGGCTACGTTTCCGTAATGCAGCCTGGTGAAGTTGATGGCGCCGAGTAGGAATGCGAATTCATATGTCACCTGGATCCATATGTCTGCTTCTTGAATGGCTGCTGCACCTACTTCACCGAAGTTGAAGAACTTCATAGCCATCACAAAGAAGGCAGTGATAGCTACTAACAGCAGTGGCAGTTGACGTCTCATCAGTTTCCCTCCCCTAGAGCGACAAGAAGTCAATCAGGCCTTGGGCACTGCCTGTGACCGTTGCCAAAATAGTACCGATAACCACCAATATCCCTACAGCCATTTTCACGATGTCTTGAGCGACCACTGTTCCGGTGAGCATCGGGTCTTTCGACAGGTAGGCAGATGCAGCAAACAGCTCTTCACCGATCAGGGTGTAGTCGCAGGTTACAATGAAGAAGTGGATCTGGAATATATTGGTGTTCGCCCCGATCTGAATGCATCCTGCCTGGGCACCTGCCTCGGCCAGGACGAGAGCTTCGGCCATCCAGTAACCTATCATCAGGTTGGCAGCAGGCTGTTCACGCTGGAAAATTCCCATTACAGCGGCTGTGTAGCTGAACTGCCATTCTGATACGAACCGGATGTCATCGGGGTTGTAAGCGTCAGGCCTTCCTGCCTCAAGGTAGGCTTGTTTGACGATTTCTGCAGCCACGGGGTGAATCTGAGGCCTTCGGGTGGTGACTATCATTTTGGTGTCGTATTGGGCTGCCATTTTGGCTACATAGGAGAGCACTGCAAGGCCTGCGTACATCTCAGACCCAAAGGTGCTCATTCCAGGGGAGAAGTGTATTGGTTTGCCCATCTCTGTGGCGCGCCCCAAAGCTTCGTCTATAGCTTCCAATCCTGCAATACGCCTGATCTGAGGGATGGGGAGGCCAGCCCTTGCTCTTTGGATCATCCAGAACACCAGAACGAACAAAGACGCTACGAGAATGAAGTCCCAGAACATCTCAGGGGCGAAAAAGAGGATACCTTTCGGCGCTTCTTCCGCCAAGAGAGTCAACGTCAATTAGAGTCACCTCCAAGGTGTGCTTAGAATGCCTGATAACGGTGACGGTTAAGGGTGACATTTCGGGTGGTGCGTGTGTTGGAGAGTTGCTTCTGGGTGGCCCCCTCGGATGTTGCCGAAAGCGGGCTGGTAGCGAAGACTGGCACAAT
>LFST01000032.1:0-12310 GCA_001513185.1 Candidatus Fermentithermobacillaceae bacterium DTU015 | reverse complement strand
ATCACCTCCGCACACGCTAATTGGCCGACTTGCGTAGATGAAGTTGGCTCATGCTTCCTATGTGTTCACTGTGTATCCAAATTGCGGTAGCTGAGCTGCTCATCAATTCTGAGCAACTTTTCATAATATGTATTCGAGGTGAGTCACAAAAGTCCTTCTTATGATTATTAGAAAATTGCAATCTTTATGAAAGCTGCAAGTGATTCAAATGGAAAAGCCAGCCCAACCGGCCAAATGGCCAGGATAATGCTAGCTGTCTCAGTCAAATCCGGGTATCAGATGGATTGGCTAGGGGGTGACCAGCCATTTGCCCAGGACGTCAGCCTGCTCTTTGACCGCTTGACTAAATTCGGGTGCGGGAGCTGCTACAGGCATACTACAAGCCCGTATTATCCTGGTTTCCAGGCCCCAGCGGCTAAGCCACGAAGCGATTTGTTCTCCGAGGTCTGTATGGCATTCTTCGTCTGCCTCTTGCGTTATGGCAACGACTACTTTCTTGCCGGCGGGCAGCCGCTTTTCTCCGTTGGGCCCGGTGAAGCCGTACATCCTGTCCAAGAGTAGTTTGAGCTGGCCGCTCACATGGCCCATGTAAACCGGGGTACCAATAACCCACGCCTGGCTTGCCAGCATGACGTCGAGCACAAAGGCGAGGGAGTCTTTGCGGACGCATGATTTTGCGGCAGGGTCTTTACAAGCCAGACACGACTGGCATCCGGAGTACGTCATATCATTGAGGTTGCACCACATTGTGTTTACCTCTGAAGCATATGTCTTAGCGCATTCAATGACTAGTTTCATAAGGCTTGCGGTATTTCTGGCGGGTCTGGGACTACCAGAAATAGCTAGTATGTTCATTTATCATATACCTCCGTATCTTTGAATGCTTACAAGATGCCTGCATCAGAAGCGGTGCAAGCCGACACCTGTTGTTTGGTGTCGTGTCGCACCTTACACGATTCTAAATAGGCAGGCTTAATTCCTGCTTAGTTGAAGCAGATTCCACAGGAAACGTTTGAACGGAGGTTATACGCCCCTTGTGAGCTCAGATGCAGCATCTGTATCGAGTATCACCGTAACGTCGGGATGAAACTGGAGGATAGATGCTGGAAGCAATGGGGTAACCGGGCCTTCAAGGGCACCGCGTATAGCCCGGGCCTTTGCGTTTCCACTGGCAAGCAGGAGTATTTTCCGGCAACGCATGATGCTGCCTATGCCCATGGTAATGGCATACCTGGGCACCTGGTCAATGCTTTCAAAAAATCTGGCGTTGGCCTGTATCGTGCTGTCATCAAGTTCAGTCACGTGGGTAGCATTGGGAAAATGGTCAGAAGGTTCGTTGAATCCTATGTGCCCGTTGTTTCCCAAGCCCAAGACCATAAGGTCGATGCCGCCTGCGCTAAGGATCTTGTTTTCGTAGTCAACGCACTCCTGCTCCAAATCTTCAGCGGTTCCATCTGGGATGTTGATGTTTTGCTTTTGGATATCTATGTGGTTGAAGAAATTCTGGTACATATAATACCTATAGCTGTTTTCGTCATCGGGCGATAGCCCCACATATTCGTCGAGGTTGAAAGTGGTGACATTCTTGAAAGATAAACCGCTTTCCCTGTGCATCCTGATAAGGTTGCGGTACATACCCAGGGGAGTGCTGCCTGTTGGCAGTCCCAATACCGCACCGGGATCTTGTCTTACCAGCTCAGCTACACGATCTGCAGCCAGCCGGCTGATTTCATCATAATCAGAAGCCACGATGATTTTCACAATGTTTCACCTACGCTTTACGGTCCAGAGTGTCGAATAACCGTTTTATTCTCTGCAAAGAATTATATATCCTGCATGGGGTATTATGATTGAATCGCGGGCACATCATACGGGACTATGATATACTTGCCGCTGAACGTATCCTGCTTCCGCCGCTTTTCTTGGCTAGATACATCGCCTTGTCAGCCATGCGGATTGCATCGAACACCGTCTCACCGTGGTCAGGCCAAGAAGCTATACCCATGCTCATGCCAATGGGAATTTCCATATCGTTTAGCATGAAAGGCTTCTCGGTTATGGTGTTAAGGATCCTGTTTGCCATTGACATGGCTTGGGAGAGGTTTGTGTTGGGACACGCTATGAGGAACTCGTCCCCGCCATACCTGGCCACCCGGTCCTGGCTCCTCACATTGGACACTAGCAGGTCAGCTACATGGATGAGCAGGCTGTTGCCTGTTTCATGGCCGTACTTATCGTTTACCGCTTTAAGGCCGTCTACATCAGCAAAGATGAAAGCATAATGGGCCTGGGTGCCGCTTGCGGACTTGAGCTCGTGCTTGAGCCATCTGCGCAGGTAGCGCATGTTGTAGACATTGGTGAGGGGGTCGGTCTCCGCTTCTTCGGTTCTAACTGCCAGCTCTTTTTGGAACAGATTCTGTACACGTAGAGATATTACACCGATAAATACGATGCAAAAAGCTATGTCTCCCATGTAAGAGGTAAGCAGCATTGCTACAACAGTCACAAAGGTGCGTTGGGCGATGATTGCTCTCCTCTCGAAGAAAAAGTTCCGTGTAAAGCACTCCCAGAAAGGCCGTTTAGCCTCCATGGCAACTGACCCGGACACTATCAGGATGTTGAGCACGTCGGCGGTAAAATACATAAGGCAAACTATAAAGACCGCTTTGTTGTTTGCGGGTACTCCTTGCTGCCAGCCAACATATCGGCCAATCATGTCGGCGGCATACAAGCATATGGTAAACTGGCCTGCATTGCACAAGCAATTAAGCAACCCGTGTTTCTTAGTAAAGAAAAACAGTAACATAGAAGGGATTACCACAAGCAGAGCGGCCGAGATGCCGTGATAGTAAAGCGCGCTCATAAGTAAAGGGAATCCGGGGTTAAATCGGACGTTGGACGGCATGGTTACGGGAAGATGGTAGGAGATTAGCCCCAGTACGGTAAGAAGCACCGCAGTCTTAGGTTCAGGCAGGGGCTTAGTTGCCAGCAGTTCAAAACACAGAGGCAAACCCAAAGCGGCAAAAGCCAGGA
This sequence comes from Candidatus Fermentithermobacillaceae bacterium DTU015, assembly GCA_001513185.1. GTDB lineage: Bacteria > Bacillota > Sulfobacillia > Fermentithermobacillales > Fermentithermobacillaceae > DTU015. Next base: position 9,277 of record LFST01000032.1, on the reverse strand, counting down.
AATATAGGGCTTGACGCAAGGCATCCCTGCCCTTAAGACGAGTTTTAATCAGCCGGTTAGACGGCTTATACGGGCCTGACCTTTGTGCCTGCTCCGTTCCTTCTATGGTTCCGTTCAAAGTGAGCCTGTCGCCTGTCAGATTAGATATTTGAGACACCTCTTGACCCAAAATTCACTTCTTGGTGTCCTAGAGCCAAACACACGCCCTACTCGATAGGTGTTGCGGTAGGGACAAAGCTCGTGCTGGAGATTGCGAAATGCATGCGATGATTTGTTGGCGCAGAAACACCTCATTCTCCAAANNTTTGTATCTTCCCAAGCTGGGGACAAGCCAAAACTCCAGTTAGATAAGTTGAAACCCAGGTTTTGAACAAACCCGGGTTTCAACTCGTCTATATACCGCCTTATTCTTCCACCCCTGCAAAGCGCCGGCGGTATGTCTCGATCTCGTCCTGGTCCAACCGCCTGAACAAGATAGGGGGTACTTTGAAAGCCCTGCCGGCTTCCAGCGCCCTGAGATTGAGGGCGTCATCGAGCCCGGCTTTGCGCTCTTCTTCAGTCATGCCAAGTGCGTCAAACAAGGTTTCGGATGTGAAGGGTATAAAGGGCGATGACGCAATGGCGTACGTCCTGATTAAGTTGATGCAGGTGCGAAGCACCAGTGCACCTTCTCCAGGATTCTCTTTCAACAGATTCCAAGGAGCACGGGCGTCAATGTACACGTTGCCATGGGTCCATAGTTTCTTCAGGGCAAGGGCAGCTTTCCGGAATTCAAAATTCCGCAAGGCGGTCCGGTACTCTTGGATGCTTTCCTTGCACTGGGCAAGCAGCTTGTCTTCGTGTTCGCCCCACTCGCCACCTTCGGGTATTGTATTCCCTAGCCTGGATGATACAAGCTTGAGGGTACGGTTGACGAAGTTGCCCAGGGTACCTGCCAGGTCCTTGTTGACTACCGTCGCAAATAGGTCCCATGTGAAGTCCGAGTCGTCAGATTCGGGAGCGATGGACATCAGGAAGTACCTCCAGTAGTCCGGGGGGAGGATCTCCAAGGCATCGTCCATGAATACGCCCCGTCCCTGGCTGGTGGAAAACTTGCCGCCGTAGTAGGTGAGCCAGTTGAATCCTTTGATGTAGTTGGCCATGGTCCAGGGCTCCCGGGTACCCAGAATTGTGGCAGGCCACACAATGGTGTGGAAGGGCAGGTTATCTTTGGCCATGAACTGGGCGTAATACACGTCGTCGGCGTCGTACCACCATGCCTTCCAATCCCGGTTGGCAGGATCCTGGTCAGCCCATTCTTTAGTAGCACCTACGTAGCCGATGGGGGCATCGAACCACACGTAGAACACCTTGTTCTCATACCCTTCCCGTGGAACGGGAACACCCCAGGAAAGATCCCTGGTGATGCAACGGGGCTGCAATCCTTCGTTTAGCCACTTCATAGCCACTGAGTATGTGAGATTAGGCCAGTGGGTGTTAGTTTTCACCCACGCTTCGATTTCAGGGCTCAGGGTATCCAGCTTTAGAAATAGGTGTTTGGATTCACGTAATTCCAGGTTGCGGCTGCCGGATATGGTTGACTTAGGCTCAATCAGGTCCGAGGGGTTGAGCAAACTAGCGCAGTTTTCGCACTGATCGCCCCTGGCCCGTTCGTAGCCGCATTTCGGGCACGTGCCTGTAACGTACCTGTCGGGAAGAAAACGCTGATCGTCTAGTGAATATATTTGCTGTATGCCGCGTTCCTCGATGAAACCGTTCTTGTTCAGCATCTTGTAAAAATGCTGTGTGAGTTCATGGTTTTGCGGGGAGGAAGTGCGGCCGAAATAATCGAAAGACAACCCGAAGCGCATGTATACGTCCTTCTGCCTCTGGTATTGGATATCGCAGTAGGTCTTGACGTCCAAGCCTTCTTCCATAGCTGCGATTTCTGCCGGGGTGCCGTGTTCATCAGTGGCACAAATATAGAGCACTTCTTCACCTTCAAGCCGTAGAAACCTTGCGTATACGTCGGCCGGTAGCATGGAGCCCACCAGGTTTCCCAGATGTTTCATGCCGTTTATGTACGGTAACGCGCTTGTGATCAGGTAGCGGGTCATCTTATACACCTCTCAAAAGTAACGGAATACCTTCCATGCTTTTTCCATAGTTTCTCTATGGTTTCTATAATGATATTCTTGCCGTTATACGGTGTCAAAGTCAACCTGGGCTCGGAAATGCTAGTCTAGTCCATGCAATTAACATCCCTTACCGGATTTTCGCGGGAACCGGTCAGTTCGGACCAGGTTTCGAGGCCCAATCGGGTTATTTCGAGACCGGCTCCGGTTTGCTCAAGGCCGGGTTGGTCGGTTTGAAACCAGGTTTGGTCCCGAAGTGGTTAGTTTCAGACCACCTCTTGAGTCGAACTGGGCAATCCCAGTCCAGCTCCGTTTCGCCGAGGGCCGGATTGGTCGATTTGAAACCAGGCTTGGTCGCTAAGTGGTCAGTTTCAGACCACCTCTTAAGTCGAAGTGGGCAATCCCAGGCCAGCTCCGTTTTGCCGAGGGCCAGATTGGTCGATTTTAACCCAGGTTTACGGCGGAAGCGGTCGATGGCAGACCAGGCCAGACTCGGAACTGGATGATTTGGAACCAGGCTGAGCCTCTATGAAAGGGAACTGATCAATTGTGGACCAGGTGCCGGCGTGAACTGGTAAGTGTGTGACCAGCTCAGGTCCCGAACCGGTCAAATCGGAACCAGTATGGGCTTCCATGCAAGCGGGATGGCAAGTCTTTGACCAGATGGGCGGGATGAGTGGCAAATCTTAGACCAGGTTCCCTAGGCGCTGGTCAATTCTAGACCATATGTGCTTTGCGCTTGACAGATCCTTGACCATCTCCTGCCCTCAGAAAGCAGAACCGGTCAATTCTTAGCCAGGTTTGCGGCAAAGCCGGTTAATGTCTGACCAGAAGCGGTGCAGATGTGGCTAACTCGGGGCCAGACAGGGGGCGGTGGCAGTTTGCGACATGGGTAAGTGGCTGATTTCAGATCAGGTGTGCACTGGAACTGGTCCAATTGGGGCTGGTCGGAAGTCAGGCAGGCTGAGTGTACATGCGATTGTGCGAGAATCGCGAGTTATCAAGCAATTCTCTCATTTTGTTCTAAGGCATAAAGGTTATACTGAGCGCCACGGAGAAATTATGCAGTGGCAACCATGCAAGCCTGGATTTATCCATACGTGCCGCTTTGAGCGCTCCAAATCCAATAGGGGAGATGACGGACAATGGAGAAAGATTCCCTGAAAATGGATGAGATATCCCGATACATTGAAAACGCCGTCAAGTGGGCAAAAGAACGGTTGGGTTCTCAGGAGTATCGGTTTAGATGCCTCGCGTTTGTTGAAGATGCTTATGAGATAAGCAACAACGTCGAGATTTTCGGTGGGGATACTGCAAAGGAATCGGCCGATATGTATGGTGTAACAATGCAAGAAGATATTCCTCCAATAGGTGTGTTTGTGTTTTATGATTGCTGGGGCACGCTCAAAGGCCGTCACAAGAATTGGGGGCATGTTGGTTTGTCTACAGGTGACGGCAATGTGATACATGCTTGGGATAAGGTGAGGATGGATAATTACCTGGAGGTAGAAAAACTTGTGCCTGCCCCAGGCTGGACCAAACCAAGATACATAGGATGGGCACCGGTTGAACGGATCTTTCAGGGGTACAGGAAGCTTCACTGACGTACAACGGGGACGGCAAACAGATTGTTGTAATGCCAACAAACATTTGTAGGGGCGTGAACCTCCGACAGCAATCCACGAGAGTGCATTTGCCGTGCATGCCAGCAGGTGGTATAATACAAGGCGTGTCGGGGCGTAGCGCAGCTTGGTAGCGCGCATGGTTCGGGACCATGAGGCCGCTGGTTCAAATCCAGTCGCCCCGACCATGATATTTAGGCAACCATATTAGCGACTGCAAAGACTCCAGCCACATACAACCTCCGGCTTGGGGCTATGAAGCTGTGCCTTGACCTGGCGGCGAAGAAGCAGACGGCTCCTTCAAATCCGCTTCTCTACTTGGGTAACAGTTGCCTGCATGTTCTGATGGCTTCTGATGGCTAAGGAAGGATTTTGAATGTCAGCGTAGAATTCCAGCGTAGAACTCCGTAGAACAGTCTCCGGAGAGATCTAATAAGTTGTGCCTGGAAGATCAGCCCTGGCGAACGCTCAAAAGGCCAAAGGGCATAAAAAGTGAATGAACTGGTCTGACCAGTTAGGAATGACCTGCCAGTTGGGAACAACCTGTTGCTTGTGACTTAGTGTGATACCTGGACCTATACCTGGCGTGGGTCACACTATCCAGACAACACCACAGAAAGGATGTCTGTTGGTTGAACATCATAGTGTGCATCAAACAGGTTCCGAGCACGTCAAACGTTGAAGTAGATCCGGTTACCGGCGTCCTCAAACGCGAAGGCACAAAAAGCAAGATGAACCCGTACGACCTGTTCGCTTTGGAACAGGCTTTTTTGTTGAGGGAGCGGTACGGGGGAACCGTGGCTGTCCTGAGCATGGGTCCAAACCAAGCCATGGACGTCCTTTATGAAGCTTTGTATATGGGGGCGGATTCGGCGGTGCTTGCCAGCGACCGGCGGTTTGCAGGGGCTGACGTTCTGACTACCAGCTACACCCTCGCGCAGTGCGTCCGCAAGATCGGCGAGTATGACCTAATCATCTGCGGAAAGCAAACCACCGATGGGGACACAGGGCAAGTGGGACCGGAGATGGCCGAGTGGTTGGAGATTCCCCACGCGTGCAATGTGACCGCAGTCGAAAGCTTCTCGGAAGGAGAAGGGGCTTTCATCGTCAAGGTCAACATGGACCACAGCATCTACACTGTCAAGATTCAAGCACCTTGCCTAATCACGGTAGACAAGGACATAAACACCCCCCGCCTGCCGTCGTATCTCCGCAAAAAGACGGTAGGAAATGCCCAGATATCAGTGTGGAGCATGGGTGACCTGCCCGATCAAGATGAATCCCACTACGGGCTGACGGGTTCTCCGACCCAGGTGGAGAGGGTTTTCCCGCCGGAGGCCCACGACGACCGGGTATGTTTCACAGGGACCGGTGAAGAGTTGGCCGGCCGGCTTTACTCGTTGTTACGTGAGAAAAAGAGGATCTAAGGTGATGTTATGGCACATATTAAGGTCAATCAAGAAAAGGTGACACCAGAAATTGCGGAAAGACTGGCTTCCGTGTGTCCTTTCGGCGCCATAGTCGTAAGTGAGGCGGGCCTCTCCATCGAGGCGGGCTGCAGGTTGTGCAGGCTGTGTCTTGAGGCCGACCAAGACGGTGTACTTACCTTGGTGGAAGACAAGCCCGAGACTTCAGTGGATAAGAGCCGATGGCAAGGGATAGCCATACTTGCTGAATGCGTGGGTAACCGACTTCACCCTATAACCCTGGAACTTCTGGGTAAGGCGCTTGAGATGGCTGCGCCTGCCGGCACACCGGTTTTCGCGGTTGTGATCGGCTGGCAGGTGACTTCCGCAGCTGAGAGTCTTAAGTATTACGGCGCGGATAAGATCTACGTGTACGACGACAGGCACCTCGAGCATTTCGAGCCCTTACGCTATGCCATGTGCGCAGCTGATTTCATCGAAAAGGTCAGGCCGTCTGTGGTCCTGGCAGGCGCCACAAGCATGGGCCGTTCGCTGGCTCCCAGAATAGCTGCGCGTTTTAGGACGGGCATCACCGCTGACTGCACAGGCTTGGCCCTCCGTGATAATGGCAACCTGGTCCAGACCAGGCCTGCTTTCGGCGGCAACATCATGGCTCAGATTGTAACCCCTCACACCAGGCCGCAGATGTGTACGGTAAGGTACCGGGTGTTTGATGCAGCTCCTAGGCGGGAGAACCCAACTGCCCAGGTGGAAGTCATGGCGGTTCCGCATGGGCTGGCGAACGTAGGCGCACAGGTGTTAGACGTGTTAGCCAAGCCGGAAGAACTGGACATTTCTGAGGCTGAGGTGATCGTGGCCGTAGGGCGGGGTGTCAAAGATGAAGCGGGACTTCGTCTCGCTAAGAAGCTGGCTGACATCCTTGGCGCCCAACTTGCTTGTACCAGGCCGATGGTGGAAAATGGCAGGTTCGATCCCAGGAGGCAGATAGGGCTTTCAGGCAGGACCGTCAAGCCCAAGCTCATCGTCACCATAGGTGTCTCTGGCGCTGTGCAGTTTGCTGCGGGCATGGACAAGTCGGAGTACATAATCTCGATAAACAGCGACCCGGAAGCAAGCATCTTCAATATCTCCCACGTGGGCCTTGTGGGTGATTTGTATGAGGTGTTGCCTGCGTTCATAGAAAAGATCGAAAGGGAGGGGCTAGTACGGTGAACCGAATCGCACCAGCGGACCTGGAATACTTGAGGAGCTTTCTGCCGAGCAATCGCGTTCTGGTTGGGACCGATATCAGCCCGGATTACGCCCATGACGAACTCGGGCGCATAAAGAGCGCTCCAGATGTAGTAGTCCGCGTCCAATCGGCACAAGAAGTGTCGAAGATTCTTTCATACGCCAATAAGAGGCTGCTACCTGTGGTCACCCGGGGTGCAGGGACCGGGCTTGTCGGAGGAGCCGTGGCGGTGACCGGCGGGATCATGCTCGACACTACCCTCATGAACCGGATTATTGAACTGGACGAAGACAACATGACGGTCACCGTGGAGCCCGGCGTGTTGTTAATGGATCTGGCCAAGTACGTCGAAGAGCGGGGATACATGTATCCTCCGGATCCAGGAGAGACGTCGGCCACCATCGGAGGCAATATCAGTACCAACGCCGGAGGCATGCGGGCGGTGAAGTACGGGGTAACCCGGGACTATGTGTTATCACTTACCGCGGTGTTGCCTACAGGCGAGATAGAGACATTTGGTTCGAAAGCAGTCAAGAACAGTTCGGGCTTCAGTATCAAAGACTTGCTGATCGGTTCCGAAGGCACCTTGGCCGTCATCGTAGCGGCCACGCTCCGGATTGTGCCTTTACCCAAGGAAAGCGTGAGCCTGCTTGCGCCGTTCCCGACATTTGAAGCTGCTATCTCGGCTGTACCCGAGCTTATCCGCTCAGGCACTGACCCCACAGCCGTCGAGTTTTTGACCCGGGAAGTGATTTCACTGGCGGAAGAGTATCAGGGTAAGTCTTTCCCTCGAATCCAAGGAGATGCAGCGCTGTTGCTCACGTATGACGGGTTTTCGGCCCAAGACGTATCAGGGCGGGCGGACATGGCTTCCCAATTGTGCGTTGACAGAGGCGCCTACGATGTCTACATCGTGGATACCGAAGAGCGTAAGGAGTCCGTTTGGGGCACACGAAAGGTCTTTCTGGAGGCAATCAAAGCTTCAACTAGCGAGTTCGACGAATGCGATGTGGTGGTCCCCCGGAGCAAAATCGTTGATTTCGCCAAGTGCATAAACGGGCTCGCATGCAGGCTAGGTATCAGGATCCCGTACTTCGGGCACGCCGGAGACGGCAACATGCATGTGTATTTCTGCCGCGACGAGCTGGAGGAGGATGTCTGGGAACAAAAGCTTCAGGAGGGGTTTGATTTCCTGTACTCTAAGGCTTATGAACTGGGAGGTATGGTCTCAGGCGAACACGGGATCGGTTTCGCCAAGAAGGAGTATCTCGCAAAAAGCCTCGGATCCACCCAGATAGAGCTGATGCGCCGCATCAAGCAGGCATTTGACCCTAACGGCATCCTGAACCCGTACAAGGTCTTTGACTAAGTGGGGCTGAGCAGGGGCTGAGCAGCAAATGAAATACTAACGGGTTCTCATGTTTGGGAATGAGGAGGGGCCATAGGGAGTGTAGCATCATGCAGGAGGCCTATGGGCAGACCAGAGGGGTGATCCCATGTTCACTAAGATAGAACCTCCGGGGCTCTTGCGGAAGATTGTGGACCAAGTTAAACAGAATATCGCCAGCGGAAACCTTAAAAAGGGAGACAAGCTGCCGAGCGAACGCCAGATGAGCGAGATGTTTGGCTTGTCAAGGGCCACCATCCGCGAGGCCATCAAGGCGCTCAACACCCTGGGAATAATCGAGTGCAGTCACGGGTCAGGAAACTACATATCAAGCAATCTGAGTAACAGCCTGACGGAGCCGCTTAGCATTATGTTTATGTTGGAAGGCGGACATCCCGGCCACACTCTCGAACTGAGAAGGGCGATAGAGTTTGCAGCGGCAGGCTCTGCCGCGAGAAATATAGAGGAGACGGAGCTGGCACGTCTGCGGGCGTTGTGTGATTGCATCGAAGCCAGCACCGACGAAAACGAGAAAGCCAGGTATGACTTCCAGTTTCACAGGGAAATTGCCAGGGCATCAGGTAATCCGCTTCTGATTGTGCTTCTAAACGCCGTAGAGACGCTGATTTCAGAACATGTGCATGATGCCAGGGCAAGCATACTCAAGGATAGTTCAAAAGAGGACATAATCAACCGCCAGCATCGCGACATTGTGGACGCCCTGTCCAGAAGCTCTCCGGAAGAAGCCGAAAAAGCTGTCTTGGCTCATATAGAGCTGATTAGAGAGAACATGACGGGCTATGTCAATAGGCAGTGATTCTATGACTAGAGAACATCAAATCTACTTGAAACAAACAGGGAAATCCAGGTTGAACGCTTGTTCCGCTGCCCTTCTGCCGGCCTCAATCAATTCCTTGGCCTTGTAGAACTGGTGGGCGTGATAGGGACGGATGTCGGGTTTGAGCAGGATGTCAGCTTTGGGAATGCTCCCACAACCTTGCTGCTCAACATCAAGCTTCCGCGTCAGTATGCTTGTAGATTGAAGGATGGCTCTTATGCCTACCCAGTCCTGGGAGGATCCGTTGTCTTCAGCACGACTTATATCTCGGGTGGAGGCTTCGGAGGTGTCATTGGTGCCGGTCCCACCAGAGTCCGATGCCACCTGCTGTGATGCTGCTGCGTCCCTGTTACTCATTTCCCAATCNNGAAACGTCCGGCGCTTCTGCCGATGAAACACCCAACGTGCCGGCCACAAAACGCCGCACCGCTTCTTGGTATTTCTCCCATTGGCGTGAACCGGCGTTCGCTGCACCAGTTGAAACCTGCTTAACCTTGTCCCACAGTTGATCGGCTGTCTTGGCGTATGCCAAAAAACTTAGTTTTGCCCGGTCCCACATATCATTGGTGTTTGACACATCGACGCCGACTGTAAAGGTCGCGCCATGCTTATCCAGAATGCCGATAGGGATGCTGTCCGCAAGGCCACCGTCAACCAG
>LFST01000013.1 GCA_001513185.1 Candidatus Fermentithermobacillaceae bacterium DTU015 | reverse complement strand
GGAGAAGAACGTAACCTTGGATTTGGCAGGACATGTGCTATCCGGGGTCTTCGACAACGAAGGAAGTTCCGCTCTTATAACCAACCACGGTACGCTGACGATCATCGACACTGGTGGAACCGGGAAAATTACCAACCAGGCACTCAATCCTGACACGGAATGGGAGCCAGGCTTCCCGGCTTACGCCAACAACACTATCACGAACCAAGGCGAGTTGGTCATCGAGGGAGGCCGCATTGAAAACGTAACTGAACCCGGCGGAGCCAGCTATGTCGTCGACAACAACTCTACTCTCAGGCGCGCGATTCTGGAAGTCAAGGGCGGTTACCTTTTCAACCCCCACAATGTCGCCATCCGACAGTATGCCAACAGCACACAGCACGAGAACTCCGTCACCATAGATAGCGGGGTGGTCGAAGGAACCAGAGCTGTCTGGATACAGCTTCCCGGCTCCTCAGGTGAGGCGAAACTAGCTAAACTCACGGTAAACGGCGGAACCCTGAGGTCTACGGACAAAGACGGGTATAACCTTGCTGTATACAGCTACTCCTTTGGTGATAGCTTCGCCAAGACCGAGATAACCATCACAGGCGGCTGCTTTGACGGCCATGTCGCCCTAACCGGCGGTTCTCCCAACACGCCAAGAGTGCCAATGGAGACAGTCAATATAACAGGCGGAGGCGGCAAGTTTGCTGAGGGAACCGGGGTTTACAGCTACGCTCCGATAGTCAACGTCACAAAATGGAAGTCGTACAACAGCATTCAGGAAGCGATAGCTGAAGCGGAAGAAGGCGATGTAATCCAACTGAGAAGCATTGAACGCGGATTTGACGGCTTCACGATCGATGGGAAGAAGAACCTTACCATAAGAGGGCTAGGAAAAGCTGGAACGGTCATTAGACCTTCTGCCCTCATAACAACTAATACCGGCCATAAGTACATCAGCAACCTGAAGGTGGTAATATTTGTAAACAACTCTACAGGTATAACGATTGAAGGCTTACGGGTAGAGGACAACGGCCTTAGCCCCGACGCGGTAGTCTTCTGGAATGCATCAAGCGGTACGATTAAAGATGTAGAAATAGTCGGAACCTCGCCACTGAGGGGCAATCAAACAGGGCACGGTATTGCGGTTGACGCTGGGGCTGGACAGACTACCGAACTGAACGTAGTCAATACCGACATAAGTGGTTTCAACAAGAACGGTATAGACGTGGTTGACGGCAACGGTGTAAGCGATGCCGCTGGTACGATAACAGTCAATGTTTACGGTGGCACAATTAGAGGTGCAGGCAAAACAGATGTAATCGCGCAGAATGGGATAGTATTCTGGGACCGTGGCGGCGGCTCACTCGGCGGAGAAATCAAAGACGTGGTATTTGAAAATCTGCATTTCAGCCCGGATGACGTGGAGGCCTGCGGAATACTGGATTACAGAACCAATAATCAGATGGAACTGACGGTCGATGGTTGCACGTTCAACAATGTGGAAGTGGCCAGATATCCAGTACTTGAATGATAGCCAGCGCAAGGTAGCAAGAAGAACGGCGTGCCGTGCGTGATTGATGGCAGGGTAGAGAACAGCAGAACGCCCCGTACGGGATAGTTCCCGACGGGGTTTTTCTTTTCGCCTATCAAACAACTGTGTTAGTGATTGCTACCAAGTAACGAAACGGAGTCTATCTCGCTTGATGCAGTAGACGAAACTGCGGACAAGCGAGACGAATCTTTTGAACTCTATAGCGAAACACAAGAAACTCGGATCTTTGTCCCATGGTGATACTGTTATCGGCCAGTGATATTGTCACCCTGTAAGCGGACAGAGAAAATGTCACCATGAGAGGAGAACACTTTTCCTTGAGCGCAAAAGAAGCACGAAGAGTTTACGTCATGGAACAAGTACTGGACGGGAAACTGACAATCAAACTGGCAGCTGAACTCTTGGGGCTTAGCGAGCGACAGGTGAAACGGTTGAAGAAAGGGATGAAAGAAAAAGGTGTTGCGGCCCTCATGCATGGCAACAGAGGCTGAACACCCAAACACACCATATCTGAGGATATCAGAGATATGGTCGCTGCGCTAGCTCAAAATTTGTACAGGGACGCAAGTGCCCAACAC
>LFST01000019.1:34177-35615 GCA_001513185.1 Candidatus Fermentithermobacillaceae bacterium DTU015 | reverse complement strand
CTTACCTCATCTGCATGTTACCTGATCCGATCCGGCACAGAGAGTCGGGAACATCCGTTTGCGCATCAAAATTGGGACAAAACTCTTTTTTTTCTTTGTTCTATTTTTTCGCCGCAGTCTGCGAAAATCCTTCTTAGACAAGAACAAAATTGCAAGCATCCTTATGAAAGCCAGAAGTAAATCAACACAAATGTCTGTTTTACGGCATTTTAGCGGATATTAATGGGAACCACCTGAGGCCGTTTATTCGCTTCCCGCAATCACCGACGCCAGCGCCCACGCAAGCGCCTGCATACTGTTTCTGCATTCGACAAGAGTATTGTCCACCCCGCCTACTTCAACCAAAATAGCCATAGGCGAGTACCTTTGGTTGTACACAGCAGACGCATATAGGATTCCCCGGGTAATCCCAGGGTACCGCTCCTCTAGCTTGTTGATAATCTGCCGGGAGAAGTTGTAGTTTGCCACCCAGTTCGGGTTTTCGGTGCCTACAACCAGGAGCATCCTCGCATAAGGTTTTCCGCCTATGGTGACGGCGGTGAGGCTCTTGGGCTGGCTGTCACGGTGGATGTCTATCAGAATCTTGCAGTCGGGATACTTCTCACGTATGGCAGTGACAGTAGCCTCGGAACGGTAATACGCCCCTACCCTGGACTCAGCGTCGTGCACGGTCTTGGAGTGCAAAACCGGAATCCTGTAGGTACGCTCCAGTTCCTCTGCCAGCATCTCCCCTACCCTCACCACGCTCTTAGACAGATCGGTCGTAAATGCGTCCGACGGCTTGGTTTTATTGAGTTCAGGCAGGTATGATTCAGTGGCATGAGTATGATATATGGCTACCACAGGGCTGTTGCTCGAAAGAATCGTAGCGGGGATCACCCCATCGCCAGGAGGCAGTGAGAACAGCACAGGACTTACACCCCAATCCTTAGTAGGGTCGCCTGTATCGTCACCTGACCACACAAGCATGTAATCCTCAACAAACCTGGGGAAACTGCTGGCAACTACATCCTGAACCCCGCGGGGCGTAAACCCAAGGAACCACCCGAAAATCTGAAGCGATATACCCGGCATGGGGTAGTCTTTCCTGAGCTCTTCCATGTAACCTAGCATCGGAAACCCGGCCTTGAGAAGTATTTTGGAAAAACCCCGGCGCTGCCACAGGATATCGAATATGGAAGGGCTAAGCAGCGGGCCGTCGTCAACCTGAGCCTGTTCGCCGGTAAAAGCCGGCACCGAGATGTCCTTCTGAAACGACAGGCAAAACATAATAAGGAAGATTATGACCAGCGCCTGGGACAGGATTGCCTTAAGCCGCGGGATCCTTTTGGGCATATGTCCGCCCGCTGTCATCCTGGCCTGAGCCCGGCCGGCTTCCACCCAGCTGACACTCATCTTGCTCGTGTGTGTCCAATTATTCGTATCTGCCCGATTACTC
>LFST01000019.1:32894-34146 GCA_001513185.1 Candidatus Fermentithermobacillaceae bacterium DTU015 | reverse complement strand
TCTGTCCGATTACTCCTATCTGCCCAATCACCCGTATCCGTCCAATCAGCCTGCGAATTGTGAGCGCATGTTTTGCTTATCTTTGCTCTTCGCTTTTGTGCCGGGTAAGTATCGGATCCGCCAATTCTTGCCCAGCCTGTGCTCTTCCTACCGGACTGAGTTCCGCCTGTCCGCCTCCTAAACTCCATCAGCCCGCCTCCACCTCCCAAAGCCGTGCGACCGGCTTGGTGAACCTGGTATGGTCACTTCGGATGCTTGAACATCGGATGCTTGAACCTGGATTAGCTCCACCTTTTATCTTGGATATGATCACAATCTGCGGATGATGCATGCTAAGCAGGGCCAGCGGATGTAAATTGCAGATTAGGACGGGCCAAACAAAACCGGGCGCGTCCATGCGGTTACGCAACAGACACCCTGAACAGATACCCTGACGGTCACGTGCTAGCTTAACCGCTATGGCCCCACGCCCGGATGACCTATCATCATTATGTACTGCCGAATTGTGGCATGTCTGCCGAACTGTGTCCGCACTGAGTTAAACGATCAGTTTCCGTCTTGATGTCAGTCCATGTCGGTGCAATCTATCAATAACCTCTATCTTATTACCGTAGGTACAAATGCATCGATGATGCCGATTACCAGTGAAGCCAGGAATGCGCCTAAGACTGATACACTCATACCCGGAACCAGGTATTGAGCGACGTAGATTACAATGGCTGCTACTATGAATCCTACGATGCCCCTGGATTGTGGCGATATCCTCTCACCCAAGACGGCTTCCACTGCCCAGCCAATTGCCGCTATCACTACCGCAGCTAAGAGCGCGTTCCTAAAACCGAATACTGAAAAGCCCGGCAAAGCCATTCCCAAGACAAGCAGGACAATGGCTGATACTACGAATCTGATGATAACACCCATCCAGGTACTTCCGTTTCTGTTGTCCAACCTGTTCACCTCCATATCCAACATAGCCACTAGATCATAGGCACTAGACGCACGTTCTATGGTTACCCCAGAAAAGGCAACTTATGCATGGACTAAATCCAGGGCGCACCCCGGTTTTTCTCACGCCCGAAATGCTCAAGCAATGCTCAAGCTTTGAAGACGGCCAGGCGGGGAACGCTCAGGTTTTGAGGATGTGACGATACTGCATGCTCAAACTTCGCTCGCTTCCCATCGGAGGGTGCTCAAATTGTGCAGATGCCGGACGTGCTATGCTCAGCCTATGATGATTCCCAACCGGGAGATG
>LFST01000019.1:26218-32881 GCA_001513185.1 Candidatus Fermentithermobacillaceae bacterium DTU015 | reverse complement strand
ATATCACGGTACAGCATACTCAAACTCTGTGAGTCCTCCGCCAAGAAATCATCAAACTGTGAGAATCCAAGGATAAGACGTACTCAAGTCTTGACCGCCCACCGCCCGGAAATGCTCAAATTCTTAGGTTCCCCGTATACAATATAATCAGAATCTGATTACAACAGCCCCACAGTACACGCCAGGCTTGACAACAGTCCCGTGGTAGTAGATAAATAATAAGCAGCTGTTCTTTTACAATTGAGATCGGCATCTTAGCAAGAGTAACTTCTCGTTTTATGCGATTGCTTATCGAGGCAATCTTTCTGCTAGAGGCAGTCTTTCTAATAGGGAAAGTCTAAGTGGAAGCCGGAGTAAGGGAAGCTTAAGGGAAGTTGCTTTTGCATCAGGCGGAGCAATATTCAGCTTCTTGCGCCTTGACGCGATGCCCTCAAGCAGGTATACTATCGTTGTACCGCTCCTCGATAGCTCAACGGTAGAGCATCCGGCTGTTAACCGGAGGGTTGCAGGTTCGAATCCTGCTCGAGGAGCCATTATATGCGCCTGTAGCTCAGTGGTAGAGCGGTCGGCTCATAACCGATTGGTCGGGTGTTCGAACCACCCCGGGCGCACCAATTTTAAGTGGCCCCATGGTCAAGTGGTTAAGATACCGCCCTTTCAAGGCGGAGACACGGGTTCGAGTCCCGTTGGGGCCACCAGTTTTATTTTGGGGAAACTTCGGAACAACCTCTGGGGAGTACTTGAGTACTTACATCTACAAGATCTTCTCGAGTACAAAACCTTTTCCAGGCATAAGTCCCATTCAAACAACACCTATTCAAGCAACTCCTGGTTAAGCGACTTCTACCAAGACAACACCTGTTCAAGCAACACCCGTTTAAGCGACTCCTACCTAAACAACATCTATCAAGCAACACTTTGATACAAACTTTTTCGTAGGCAGGTGGTCGGTTTAAGCAACTCCTATTTGAGCAACTCCTCTTCAAGCAACCCTGATTCAGTAAGTTATCTTGATGAACCAAAACACCGTGCTGTCATCCCATCCAAGGTCCCAAGGGAAATACAGCCTGTCGGCGGTATGGCTCACGATGGTGATGTAACCCCGCGGATCTCTACCTGCCACCACTGCCACGTGGTACAGTTGCCCTTTTATCTCGTAGGCGATGACATCGCCTGGTTCCAGTTGGCTGGCTACTGAATCCGGGTGGATACCTGAACCTGCCTCGCTGAACGTACCTCTGAACAGCCGGCGGCCCATACCGCTGGAAAGCAGGTGCCAAACCAAGCTCTCGCTTTGGACCCACGCAGTACTTCCTTCCTTGGTGTAATGCCATCCACCGCCCATAGGGATGCCGCCTGCATGCAGCACCTGGGACGCGAAGTTGGCGCAATCCCCTCCGGTAAAGGTATAGATTTTGTACTTGGGATTGTACTTCCCGCCCTCAGGCAACGCCCTGACTCCTGAGTGCTTAACCGCATATTTCAGCGCTTTCTCCCTGTCAAACTGGCTTTCCCCATCGATCTGGCTTGCCGCGTGGAGATGGCTGCCTCTATCGTACTGGCTTGTTACGTCGCCCTGGTTCGCCGCACCGAACCGGTTTGCCATATCGATCCCGCTTGCTGCGTCAAACGGGCTGCCTGCCCAAATCTGGCCCACCACATCAAACCGACTTCCTGTATCGTAGTGCCCAGGTACGGCAGCGCCTGTCTCTCCCATCCACTGACCAGCCCCAGAAAGAAGGCCAACGGCCCCTGCCCCCTGCCCGGGCTCAAACACATTGTTACCCAAAGGATCCATGTACCAATCCTTGCGTATCTTCCATTCGCCATCGGCCTTCATCACTTCGATCACATGTACCGTCCTTGACCCAAACTCATGGTAATCCGAAGACATCCCCACATCGGATACAGCCGCTGAAAACGGGCCCGGCGCCGGATCCGGTGTGCCCGGACTTAGTGTGTCCGGATCCGGTGTGCCCGAATTCGGTGTGACCGGATTCGGCGTGAGACCTGCTCCCATAGCCCATGACATTTTCCATGACACGGCCCATGTAGGTTCAAGCAGCTCCCTTTCGGGATACTCGTAGGCGTACCGTGTATGCTCGGTAATCTCAATCCAGTAGCATCCCTCGCCCTCTTTGTTGACCGAATCCACCTCAAACGTACTTATCGCCTCTACCATCCGCACGTTCCTAGCCTCCGCCCATTTTCTCAAGTAGGCCGCCCGCTTGACTTCGTTCTCATACGCCCATTCACCAGACGGACATTCCAAATCGTAGTTAGCCTTGATTGCCTCAAAGTCACCGCCTGGCAGCAGTGCGGTTCGTTGCTCCAGAGCCTGCTGGACAAATCTCAGGGCTTCAGCCTGTTCGGAATCAAGTTTCGAGGCGATGAACAACTTCACCCCGCGGACCAGCCGGGACTGATGAATTCCATCAAGTCCAACCGAAAGGTAGCCGGCGCGGTACAAAATGAAGCTGAGGATAAGTAGGAAGATAATAAGTAGCAAGAACCCCCGGGAAGCGGCAAGCCGCCGGCGGCTTGCCATGGCGGGTTTTTCGCTAAGCGGTGAGGCCTGTCTTGGGGAAACCGCCATACGCAGGGGTCGCAGGGGTCCGCCTAAGCGCTTTTTCCGTCTCAGAGACATGACGACAAGCGGCTTCCGCATGGGCAATTCCTCCATCTAGGGGTTCAGAAGAATGATATGGGCAGTGGGACGGTCATATGAAGGTTTTGAGGAAGGAATCCTGCGGTTTCGCGTGAGGTGGAACAAGCACTTGGTATAAGCCGGAGACAGCCATCAAGTCTCAATCCGCCCGCCGCAAGGCAACAGAACCCTGTCCGGTAATATATTCCATAGCACACTTCCATTATGCAAGCGAAATTAGTATAATATTCGCTACACAGGCTATAATGCTCAAANNAATGCTCAAAGCCAGAAACTCGGTGAACATGTTAACCCGGTATAAGACATGATCCGGTATAGAAGCTAGACCCAGCAAAAACATAAGTTGCAGTACAAAGCATACAATCCGATATAGCTGCAGATTCGATGACGGGGAGGAGTAGGCAAAACACTTCCTACAGAGAAAAGGGCCGTTGGCTGAGAGCCCTTGGAAAAGGTCTTGCCGAAGGTCGCCCCTGAGGAGTCAGGCTGAAAACCCTGAACATTCACATTCAGGCCAATAAGCCTGACCGGGAAAGCCCGTTACAGCCAAGAGTGCCTGCCGCCGGTGGTTTTTTGGCGGGGTGTGATTGTCAGAGCAGGCTGACTCATTTCAGCAGGTGATTTCTCGCCCTCTGGCCAACCAACCAGCCGAGGTAGCCTGTAAACCGGCTAGAGCCGCCAGCCGAGGAAGTCAGCCAAAACAGCTTGGCAAACTGACCAAATCTGCCAGCCGAACCAGCTAGCAAGCCGGCCGGAGCTGCCAGTCAAGGCAACCAGCAAACCGGCCAGAGCCGCTGTCCATCATAACCAGCCAACCACCCAGGACGTGCAGGAAACAAGGTGGTACCGCGAATTAGGCCCCTTCGTCCTTGTGTCGGAGGGGCCATAACTTTACGGGCGGTATTCAGCCCGCCGTTAGGCTTCTAAGGTTTTCAGGTCTAAGGTTTTCAGGAGTATAGAGGGTTTTTGCGACAAGAATTCTTTCAAGAGGTAAAGAGGTGAGCATCATGGCAAACAGCCAAGACCAGGGCTCCAGAACCTTGCCCAAGGCTTATGAGCCCAAGAGTTTCGAGAGCAAATGGTACAAATATTGGATGGATAACGATCTGTTTAAAGCCCACGTTGTCCCGGGCAAACCCAGGTTCTCCATTGTGATTCCGCCGCCCAACATCACCGGAGCGCTTCACATGGGGCATGCCCTGGATACCACCCTTCAGGACATCTTTGTGAGGTACAACCGGATGCTGGGGTATGAGACCCTCTGGCTGCCCGGAACCGACCACGCTTCCATCGCTACCCACGCCAGGATCGAAGAGATGCTGGCAGAAGAGGGCACATCCCGGTGGGAACTTGGAAGGGAGAAGTTCCTGGAACGGGCATGGGAATGGAAAGACAAGTACGGGCACATCATTACCGATCAGCTTAAGACCCTGGGCGCATCGTGCGACTGGTCCCGGGAACGGTTCACCATGGACGAGGTATGCTCCAGGGCGGTAATCGAGGTGTTCGTGAGGCTGTATGAAAAAGGCCTCATCTACCGCGGCAAGTACATGGTGAACTTCTGCCCCGGATGCCGCACGGTGATCTCGGACATCGAGGTAGAGCACCAGGACACCGACGGACACCTGTATTACATCCAATACCCCGTTTTGTCCGATGAAGACCTGACTAAGGCCCGTGCCGACGCCGGCCTCGGCACAAACGGAGCCTGCCAAGGTGCCGGAGCCGGTCAAGCCACTGACAACGCCGCACCGGCCCAAGCCTTGCGCTCCTTTAAGTCCAAGATCCACACCAATACGCCTGCCGGTGGCTATGAGGAGTTCATCACAGTGGCCACCACACGGCCTGAAACCATGCTGGGCGACACAGCCATCGCGGTAAACCCAGAAGACCCGAGATACGGCCATCTCGTAGGCAGGTATGCCGTGTTGCCTCTGGTGGGCCGGATCATACCGATAATTGCAGACAAACACGTAGACCCCGAGTTCGGCACAGGCGCAGTCAAGATCACCCCGGCCCATGACCCTAACGACTTTGAAATGGGGCTCAGGCACGGGCTGGATTTCGTGTCGGTGATCGACACCCAAGGCAATATGACTGAAGAAGCAGGTAAGTATGCCGGGCTCGAAAGGTATGAATGCCGGAATAAGGTGCTTGAAGACCTGGAAGAGCTGGGTTACCTGCTCAAGGTCGAAAACCACAGGCACTCAGTGGGCCACTGCAGCAGATGCGATTCTACCGTAGAACCCCTCATCTCCGAGCAGTGGTTCGTCAAGATGAAACCCATGGCAGAGCCGGCCCTGGAAGTGGTCCGCCAAGGCAAGGTTGAGTTTGTGCCCGAGAGGTTCACCAAGATCTACGAACACTGGATGGAAAACATCAGGGACTGGTGCATCTCCAGGCAGCTCTGGTGGGGCCACAGGATACCTGCGTGGTACTGCGATGACTGCGGCGAGAGCATCGTAGCCCGCACCGCCCCGGACAAGTGCACCAAGTGCGGCGGCCCGGTACACCAAGATGAAGATGTGCTTGACACTTGGTTCTCATCTGCACTCTGGCCCTTCTCAACCATGGGCTGGCCTGATGACACTGAGGATCTCAGGTACTTCTTCCCCACCGACATCCTGGTGACCGGGTACGACATCATCTTCTTCTGGGTGGCGCGGATGATCTTTTCATCCATGGAGTTCATGAAGCAGCCGCCCTTCCGGTACGTGCTCATCCACGGGCTGGTAAGGGACGCCTTAGGCAGGAAGATGTCCAAGAGCTTGGGCAACGGCATCGACCCCTTGGAGGTCATCGATAAGTACGGCGCCGATGCGCTCAGGATTTCCCTGGTAAGCGGCGTGGCCATGGGCAGCGACATGCGCTTCTACGATGAAAAAGTCGAAGGCGCCAGGAATTTCTGTAACAAGCTGTGGAACGCCACCCGCTACAGCCTGTCCAACTTGGAAGGCTGGACGCCACCTGCAGCTGCTGCGTCAGGCAGCAAGCCCAAGCAATCCGAACTGTCAACCATGACCGCCAGGTGGATCCTGTCCAGGCTCGAGCGCACCATCGAAACAGTAGACGATGCCCTCAAGCGGTTTGAGCCGGGCGAGGCCATCGACACCATAATTGACTTTGTGTGGAACCAGTTTTGCGACTGGTACATCGAGTTCTCCAAGGAATCCTTGGCTAACCCCGACACCCGGGAAGAAACCCAGCTGGTACTTTGGTTGGTGCTCAGACAATCCCTGGCGCTACTGCATCCGTTTGCGCCCTTTATCACCGAAGAGCTCTGGTCTTACCTGCCAAAGCCGGCCGGTTCAGAAGACCGCCCGCTTATCGTATCCGATTACCCGGTACCGGGCAAACTCTCGGCCGATGCTGAAGCGGAAGAACTCATCGGCAACCTTATCGAGGTAATCAAAGGTATCCGCAACATGCGGGCTGAAGTAAACATCCCCACGGGCAAGCGGGAAAAAGCCATTATCCTGGCAGAGGACCCTCAGCTGTGGGAAGGTTTCGCCCCGTATATCAAGCGGCTGTCGTGGACTGAGCCCTTGGAGATCCTGGATCTCAACGATCCTGATATTGAATCCAAGCGGCCCAGGCAAGCCCTGACATCTGTGGCGAAAGGCGCCGAAGTGTTCCTACCCCTCGCAGGGGTAATCGACATCGACAAAGAAATATCGAGACTGGAGAAATCCATTGGAGAACTTCAGTCAGAACTGGATAAGACCGCGAAGCGGTTGGCAGATAAGGAGTTCCTGGCAAAGGCTCCCAAGCACATCGTGGAGAAGCACCAGAAGCGGCATCAGGACAACCAGGAAAAACTCCAGGCTCTTAGAAACAGGGTAGAATTGCTCCGGAAGATAAAGGAGTA
Source organism: Candidatus Fermentithermobacillaceae bacterium DTU015 (assembly GCA_001513185.1). Lineage (GTDB taxonomy): Bacteria > Bacillota > Sulfobacillia > Fermentithermobacillales > Fermentithermobacillaceae > DTU015. Next base: position 26,345 of record LFST01000019.1, on the reverse strand, counting down.
ACAAGAGGGCGCAACGCACACGGGGCAATCAGGACTGCCTGCAAGGCTTAAGGGCTGACTTGAAGACAAAATTGACCGTGCCGAGCTGGCTCATAGAAAAACTAACAGTCCAAACCGCCCCGTGTGC
>LFST01000019.1:17049-26162 GCA_001513185.1 Candidatus Fermentithermobacillaceae bacterium DTU015 | reverse complement strand
CCGTGTGCGAGGTTGGTATACGGAGCTTGGTTTGACCGCAAAGCGAGGGGCAAGACATATGACGTGGCAGTGTAGCGATAACGGCAATCGTCCGGATGTTGAAACGGCTTACCAAAATACGCTCAAGTGGATCCATTCCACCATGCGGTTCGGTTCAAGGTTGGGCCTAGAGCGCATCTCCAGGTTGCTTGAACTGCTGGAGAATCCGCACGAGCACACAAAATTCATACACATAACCGGGACCAACGGCAAAGGTTCTGTGACGGCAATGGTGGCGTCTATCTTGAAAGAGGCAGGTTATCGCACTGGGATGTTTACCTCGCCGTACCTTGAGGACTTCCGCGAGCGGATAATGCTCAACGGAAAGAAAATCCCCAAGCAGCACTTGGTCGAGGTTGCAGCCTACGTGCGCCAAGCGGTGGAACGCCTGGTAGACGAGGGGTTCGACCATCCAACCGAGTTTGAGATAAACACTGCCATCGCCTTTGAGTACTTTGCACGGCAGCGGTGCGACTACGTGGCCCTCGAGGTGGGGCTAGGCGGCCGCTTCGATGCCACCAATGTGGTCACCCCCGTAGTCTCGGTGATTACCACCATAGATTTCGACCACATGGACAGGCTGGGCGACACCCTGCCTCAAATCGCCTTTGAAAAGGCAGGTATCATAAAGCCAGGGGTGCCCGTGGTCACAGGGGTAACCCAGGAAGAAATCCTCCAGGTGATTAGGGAACGCGCCGCCGAGTGTGACGCTGACCTCATCATCGTAGGTCAGGTACCCTTCGCGGACATCACGTGGAAGCAGATTGGCGGGCTGGATGCTCAAGGAAACACAACGGGTTGTCGAGGGACCGGTAACCGGCTGGCCGATTATCGAACAACCACTGCCTACCCGTTCTCCCAATCTTTGAGCATTTACGGCCCCGGTTTCGCTTACGAAAACCTCATCTTGTCCCTGGCCGGCAAACACCAGCAGCTCAATGCTGCCCTGGCTGTAGCGGCGCTCCGGGCAGCCAAAGTGCCTCCGCTGGCGTCGACGGCGCTGGCATCGCACGCACCGGCTGATTCGCCCGCATGCAGGTTAAGTACGTCGCCGGTGGCTAAAGCAGCGGACACATCGTACAAGACGCCTCCTGCACAGACCAAAGCCAATCCACAAAACCGCGGCATCCCCTTGGATGAGCAGGCAGTCAAATCAGGCCTTAGCAAGGCCGTGTGGCCAGGGAGGCTAGAGCTCATCCACCAGGCACCTATGATAATCTTGGACGGGGCCCATAATCCCCAGGGGGCCAGGGTGCTCGCCGATTTCGTCAAGCAGGAGCTCTCTGGGCGGAAGATTATCTGTGTATTCGGAATCCTGAGCGATAAATGCTACAAAGCCCCGACCTCGTATATCGCGCCGTTGTGCGATGAAATCATCGTCACCCGCCCCCATTCTCCCAGGGCGCTGGATCCGGAAATCCTTGCCCGGGAAGCACGGAAGTACACACCCAAGGTGACCATCCAAGAGGACTCAGACAAAGCCATGGAACTGGCGATAAACAAGGCAACGTCTAACGATGTAGTGCTGTGTTGCGGTTCTTTGTACCTCGTTGGGGCGGCAAGGACATACATTCGGAAGAGGTTTGGTATTTCACCATATGGTGGAGAATAACAATTGGTAGAGTGAAAATTTCTATGGAGGAGTATTAGTGCTTTCCGGTCTGGGGAACTTCTTGGCGAGAAGGAATAGCGTGGGCCGGTTGCTTCCTCTGCCAGCGGACATGGAATGTTGCACCAAAGTACTGGAGCAGCGGGGATTTTTTGTGTTTGGAGACAAGCAGAGTTTCATGGAAACCTATGGCTTGCAATCTGAACCGGAAACCCTGTCTGCCGTAGACTTTGACAAGTCCTATCTTGTGGGAATTCACCAGGGGCTGTGCCCCACCGGAGGCTACCGGGTCCATGTGCAAGATGTCATACGGTACAAAGACCTTGTTGAAATCACGGTGGATTTTGAGGAACCTGCACCTGACGACATGGTCACGCTGGCCATGACCACCCCGACGGCGTTTCTCACGGTTCCCCGCCCGGCAGGAGAACACAAACCGCCGGTATTCCGCTTCCGCTCTGCCGATGGAACCATATTGGCAGAGCGCATACCCGAATTCGGCAAATAAGAGGGGGTGTAGAGGATGAGACGGACCCGCATGGCAAGGAACCGCACATTATCGGGCCTTGTTACGTTCTTGATACTCGCCGTGGTATTTGTGGGTTCAGGTTATCTGATAGGCAAGTACTTGCTCGCGTCTTTGCTCCAGCGCCCGCCTGAAGGGCAGCCTGTGTCGGGGGATGAGCCCAAGCTCCCAACCGGGGACGGATCCACGACCACAGTTCAAATCAGCACAAAACCTCTGACCCTTTACAGGGTGCAGATAGGAGCGTTTTCCACCAAGGAGAGGGCTGAAAACACCGCACAAATGGCCATCGACAAAGGGGTCCCTGCCGGAGTAATGAGCCCTGACCCGCTTCATAAAGTTTACTGCGGTGTGACAAGTTCCAAGGAAGCTGCCCAGAAACTGGCACAGGATGCACTTCCCAAACTATCAGGTATCGTGGGGGAAGACGATAATCTTTATGTCGCCACCATGGAGATCGATTCTTGCACCTTTTCACTTACGGGCAGCGAAAATGTGGTGACTGAGATTCAGAAGGCGTTCTCCACCATAGATAATGCAATAGCGTCTTTAATAGGGTTCTGGGATCAATATTACCTTGAGCAGCAGATCACCGTGAACCTGTCTTCCATGAAATCAGATATTGCTGCGGTAAGAGCAAGTTTGGCTGGAATCTCTCCTGATTCAGGCACACAAACCGCCCACGGGCTTGCGCTTGCCTTGGCTACTGAACTGGAAACTGCTATATCCGCGGCGATAGAGGCTCAGGGCGGTGACAGCAGCGGTGAAATTGAGGGGATGACTTCGGTCATCAAGATAATTGATGCATACGCCAACGAACTGAAGGCGCTTCAGTAGGTGTGTCCATAGAACCTGAGTGGAAACCGCTGATATTGGTGCATCAGGCGTACCATTTTTTCAGAGATAGCAGAGAACAATGTAAAGAATGGTGCACGTGATGCACCACTCTTGCGCTACTTGTGGCGAAAGCCAAGGCAAATGGTGCATCTAATGCACCATTTGCATCCAAATCTCTTAGAAGATTAAGGATAATGGTGCACTCCGTGCACCATTTCCATTGTTCTAGCCTACACAGCCCGCTGGATTGGTACATGCAGTGCACCATTTCAGCCTTCTGGCCGCTGATCAACACAAAGACCTGTGCACGTAGTGCACCATTGCGCTGTTCCACCACTAGCCGTCATCCCCCTGTACCGCTTACAGGGTGACAATATCACTGGCCGATAACACAAAGCAGCGTCCCATCTTGTCTTGCAGCGGCTTTGATGGTAACATCTAATGATGTCACGAGAAGTTTTGGTGGAGGTGCCGTTTTTGGCTAATATCAAGTCCAGCATAAAAGACATAGAACGCAACAGAAAACGCCGGATGAGGAACAGAGCCATCAAGTCCAGAGTCAGGACCTACATCCGCAAGTTCAGGGAAGCTGTCGAATCAGGCGACAAGCAACTGGCTATGGAAGCCTACAAGGCAGCTCAGTCACAGATTGACAGGGCTGTATCTAAGGGCGTACTCAAGCGCAACACTGGCTCACGCTACAAGTCAAGACTGGCTGCAAGACTTATGGCGATGTAAAGGATACGCCGTGTCTTGGACGGTTTGCACCGGCTGATACGGCGTATTCTTTGCGTATTCCGTAGCGATTCATTTGGTTTGCCTATTTTCCTGGGCTGTTTGCGCCAAATTCTTTCCTTTGTTCAGGCCTGAGAAATCGATTACCTGAAGCCGGATGGCTGCCTGCTGGAAATGATTGAGTCATAGGCAAGACTGTTTAGGGCTATTACCGGCATAACCGGCATTACCGGCATTATCGGCTGCCTTACCAGCGCTTGCTGGCAACATGTGCTCGCAGGTTAAGTGTACTTGCAGGTTACATGTACTTGCAGGTTATCTGTTGGCAATTTGTTAGTTATGGAACAAATTATGCCATCAGATGTTTTCTGATTGACTGAGAAAGATGGTTTCTGATTGACTGACGAATTCGTATTAGACATCCATCTGGCATCTATGCGTTAAACAAGTTTGAGGAACTTAGCAGTTTGCTGTGTTCCTGTATTCCCGATACCGTGTACCGTCGCCCCAGGGCATATGCTGTGGGGCTTTTCGGTTTTGGGCACATTTCGGTAAATGGTATGGTCATTTGGGACCATGCATATCGGGCTGAAATGGGATCGACGGCTATTCGGCCAAATTCCGGTACTACCTTTACCATCCCTGACCAGTGTAACGAAATGGGGTCGGCAGCTATTCTGCTAAGACTGATATTCTGCTAAGANNTATTCTGCTAAGAGGTTTACAAGCACGTAGTCCATGGCGGAAACCGGGTCTATCTTCCCTGTCTTGAGGGATTCATCGACATCACACAGCAGGCGGATGGCTTTCTCCAGTTGGGCAAAAGTCCATCGTCTGGACTGCTCCAGGGCCTTTCTCGCGGCGTACGGATGAACTCCCAGGGCTTTTCCCAAAGAATCCTGGGTAATCCCTTTGTTGGAGGATTCCTTGGCCCTCCACATGAGCCCGAAATGAGAACCGAGCACCGCTATCATGAAAATCGGGCTCACTCCACGGGTAACCAATTCCTCCACCTCTGAGAATGCTTTGACTCTATCCCTGGTCGCAACCGCATCCACAAACGCAAAGGTATTCATCTGGGGATCAGGTGCGACCACAGTCAGGACATGGTCTGCGGTGATCCGGTTGTCAGGATGGACGAAAAGCTCTAGTTTCTCGATTTCCTTATCCAGACGCTCAATACTCCTCCCGGCCACTAGGATGAGGGTTTCCACTGCATCCCTTGTGATAGTGTACCCGTCGGACCTCAACCTTTCCCGCACCCAGTTTGCCGCCTCTCGCCATGAAGGCTCCGCCACTTTGATAACCACTCCTCCGGCGTTGGAAATTGCCTGGGTTAACGCTTTGGGAGCAGGATTGTTCTTGGTTATGGCTGAGAGCAGCAGGCAGTTGCCAGGAGCCACTGAGATATGCCATGTCTCGGGCTTTTGGTCAAAGAGATGTTTTGCTCCCCTCACAACCCATAGCCTGGGGCCGAAAAACGAAGGCTGGGCCAGGAGTTCCTGTAGTTCCTGCCAGGTGGTTTCGTCGCCGGATACATGCTCCGTGCCGTCTGGAAATGCGTCAGACAACAGGCTTATGAGCCTGTCGTGCCAGTAGGCTTCATCACCGTAGATATAGTATGCCGGTGCAATTTTACCCGACCGGATTTGCTTTTCAACCTCAGTGACTAACGTAGCAACTCACTCCAAACAAGACAAAATAAGACAACTCAAAACAAATCAAATCCAAATCAACAAGACCAATCAAACCAATAGGCTTTAACAGGGTCTATCAGGGTTCAGTGTTCTTCCCCGCCGGATCACCTTGGATTGGGATAGCTGGGCAAGTAGTACGACCGGACTATAAGCTCTCGCTTTATGACCTCGCCGCCTTGCTTTTCGATGCGGTAGGTCTCAACCAGCAACCCTGGATTCATGCCTTCCTGGGGATACTCTTCCAGGATAACAGGCTCAAGCTCGTACGTGCTTTCCGAAGGCTTGCCGAACACCCTCACCTGTACTACTCCGTCTTCCACCCAAGCTCCGAACACAACCGGATGCTGGAAGTTGTTCTTCACCTTAAGGTCAAGGTAATTCCACGCCACAGCGGCATCCAACCCTGGAGGCGCATAGTCCACGGGTATGCCGTGGTTGTGGATTTCAGGGAAATCCAAACCCGCCTCTGCCGCGGCTATAAACAAGGTGGTTGTAACCTGGCAGATTCCTCCGCCTATGTCGGGCACCAAGGTGTTCCCCACCACTACGTTTGCATACCGGTAGCCCCTTGCTTCGGATCTTTCCCCGGCAGCCCTGTTGAAGCTGTAAACTTCACCGGGCATCAGCACCTGACCGTGGACGGCTTTTGCAGCAAGAGCCAGATTTACGTTCCTATCGGTCTCCTCTATGTCGTAGTTGGTTTCACAATCAGCCACAAGCTCCAAAGGCTCCAAGTCTACCGTCTCGGGCTGGAGCACCTCGTAGGCAACTTCCACTGTGGTGTCTTCGATGTGCTTGAGGGCTGCGAGGACATCCTCCGGGGTCACCTCCTGACCGTTTTCAGCCGGAAGAATCACCAGGTCGCGCCCGGAAAACCCATACCTCTCAGGGAGGGGTTCCTTTGACAAGTTGTCTGCTATCTTCTGGGCCACCTCGTTTAGCGCCGGCGAAACGATCTTTGCGTCGCCTTCTACAACCGTCTTAGGCCCTTTCCTGAAAACGCTATCCGGCAGGAACACCGGCTTAGAATCTATATACTCTTCAAGCCGGCTGGTTATCTGTCCGAGATCAAGCGCAACTTCCAATTCCTCAGGTGACACCTGGTAAGACAGGTCCCCTGCTTTAAACACTAAGGGACCCCGGCGGATTTCGTTGACTTTCTCCTCGATAAGGGCAACTGCTTCTTCCACACGGAGCCCACCTAGGGGCACCCCAAAAGCCCAAACATTTCCGCTCACTACGTCTTCTTTCATGCATGAAGCCAGAAACACTGCCGCCAGTGCCACCACTGCCACAAAGATTACAATTTTCTGCTTATCATTCTTGTGCTTACCCTTATGGTTATGCTTATGCTTATCCCGGTTAATGTTCATCATCTACCACTCCGATTACACTCCGTTCTGTAGCCTGCATAATTTTATCATGAATCGCTGGTGCCTTGTGGGAGGTTACTTCACAAATCTGGACACCCGCACCCTTCCGGGATATATCTTTACCGTAACCGCGCCGTCCTTATCTGTGCGGAACACTGTAAGTCCGCTCTGCTCAGCCTCACGGATCACATCGGGCGAAGGATGCCCGTATGAGTTAGGGCCCACTGAAATTACCGCCACTCCTCCCCACACCCTCTGATAGAACCCATACACCAAAGAATCGGGGCTTCCGTGATGAGGGACTTTTATAATAGAAACGACGCCGGGCGGTGGTTTTGGTTCCATTCCTGCCTGCTTTCCGGCTTGCTCTCCTGTCAGCTTGTCGACCTCGTTACTTGCCTGTCCACTTGCCTGGCCCTCTGACCATTGACCTGCCAGATTGCCTAAATGGCTGGCTGGGCTGGTTGTACCTCCGCCCCTTAGTAGCCCCATCACCACATTTCCTGGAACATCGCCCCAAAACTCAATGTATGCAGGGAGGCGTCCAAAACTTACCCCGATTACCAGAGAGTGTTCGTTGCCGAATTCCGAAAATGCCTCCTGAGCGGCCGGCATTAGCGCGTCAGCCTGGACCCCATCGCTTCGCCAAGCCTGGGTGTTGTTCCCCACCCCCGGCGGATGGATGACGGTGAGCACTGCACCTCCGATGGCATACACATCCCCGGCACCGGCTTCAAGGATGACAAGTTCATCAAGGTCCGTGGCAGTCCGGGTTCCTGATGCCAGGCCTAGGGCGTCCTGCTTTAGTATTTGATAGACCGCTTGTTTGCTCCCGGGGCAGGTCATCACGGTGTTTACTTTGAAGTTCCGGCAGACCTCCCCCAGCCCGCCTGCGTGGTCTGCATGCAAATGGGAGATAATGCACAAGTCGATCTTCCTTATCCCTTCGTGCTTGAGATAAGGAACCAACACCCGTCTTGCAGATGTCTCAGTGCCGGTATCCACGACGATAACTGTACCTTTTGTGCGGATAACTGCAGTGTCAGCCTGGCCCACGCTTAGGAAAACCACCTGAGGCCACACACAGTAGTACCTGAGGCCTACTGAAACGCACAGCACACAACACAAGCCTAGCATGATGAACTTGCGTGGTACCCGCTTATCCGGAATAATGCTGCAAATCCGATGCTTGAGGGTAGGGTTCTCAAACCTGCGCGGCATCAGCTTAGGTGGAGATTCCGGAGAGACACGGGTCTCGGCCCGCCATCCGGCGCGTGTATCTTCGTATAAGCTGCCGGCCGTAAGGTCCTTTGAAAAGCCAGTGGCCGTTGCCTGCCTAAAGTCCTGCCCGCCATCCAGCAGCATAAACACTAGGCAATAGTATGCCACCAACTCCGGCAATTTAGGGCTTGGGAAAGCAAGGGAGACAAGAGGCAGTCTGGCTGCAAATGCCCCCACTTGTCTTAATCCCCGTATCACAAGGAACGGGCACCAGCTCAGCCACCTCCCGGCTGCCAAGGGGATGCACACTACAGGAAGCGTAGCAAGGCTGACCGCCACCGAAAGCAGTCCCCAAAGCCCGCCGAACAAGAATCCGGCGATTGAAACATCTTGAAAATGAACCGCCAAGAGGGGGAGCAGAAGCATCCCCACAAGCGTGGATTGAACCAGGTAGTGCCGCACCAATCCCAGTTCGTACTTGCGTGTAAGCGCCTGGGTGTACTCCCAGGTTACCCAACCGGCAAGCATCCCCGCGAAGCTAAGCTGAAACGACACATCGGCCAGAGGATACGGGACACGCCATCCTATGATGAAACTGCAAACTGCAAACCCAGTCAAGGTATCGTACTTTCTGCGGCACCAAAATGCCAAATGCTTAAGCAGCACGCACAAAAAAGCCCTCAAGGGGCCCACAGCCCACCCTGACAGGCCTGCAAGCAAGAACGCGGCAAGGAGCCCTGCGAACATTGAGATGTTCCTGTGTTTTGTCAGCCGCCTGACAACACGCTCTACCACCCCCGCCGCAAGTTGCACATGGAAGCCTGCTATGGCGATGAACCTGTAAAGTCCTGCGGCACGGAAGTGCTCTGAATCTTGGGGCGAAAGATCACCTCTGTCACCCAGGAGCAGCGCCTTGATAACCCCCGTTTCTCCCTGGGTTAGATTTCCGGGAAATATCGCGTCAATCTTTGCTTCCAAGTGGTGGGCTAGGCGTTGGAAGATGAATCTAAGCCCGGAATTACCGGGCCGGTGGCCGGTCGTGGGCTGGGCATAGCCGGACGCAGGCTGAAGGTAGC